>CAJTUC010000011.1 GCA_910579395.1 uncultured Lachnospiraceae bacterium
TCACGGAATAACAAATGGTTTTTTCATACGCGTAAATTTATAGTTAGCGGATTTTCGGCTTAAGTTGACGACATTGTGAGGGGAAAGAGTGGTCGTGAAAACGGCCGCAAGGATTGACAGAAAAAGGCCGGAATGTTATGATACATAACGGGGTTTTCAATAACCCCGTTCGTGACAGGCGGATATGGCGGAATTGGCAGACGCGCCAGATTTAGGTTCTGGTGGGAGACCGTGCAGGTTCAAGTCCTGTTATCCGCAGTAAAAATGAGATTGCGTAAAAGCAGGGCTTGAACCTGTTCAAGTCCTGTTATCCGCAGTAGGGAATCGCTTATTTTGGGCGGTTCTTTTATTTTGTGCTGTATTTCACGCTGCGCCATTCCATGAAATGAAAAATCCGAATAGAGAGGGGAATACGCAATGACTTTCTTTCAGATCACCGCCGTCAATATATGGAGTATGACAATCGATATTATTTTTTTGATCTGGATATCCGGTTTTCTGTTTGGCCGTATTCCGCGTCGTGGGATGAAACATGCGGTGGTCTGCATTCTGGCTGGAACCGGTATAGTGATTTTGCTTTCCTTTACGGGAACGGTCTGCTATCTGACGGGTGTATGGCGTTGGAAATACAGTATTGGCGCTATATTGTGGCTGTATTTTATATTAGCCTGTAAGGTATTGTTCCTGTGGCTCCTGTATCGGGTTTCTTTGTGGGATTGCTGTCTTGAGATAATGCTGATCGAAATTCTGGGTAGTTATGGAAAGCTGTTGGCGGAACTGTATACATGTATATTTGGAAAAGATTTTTACGACCTTGCAGTTCCGGAAGAACGCCGAAGTTATCTATTCTGGCTGACGGTGGTGTGTCCGGCCTGTATTCTGTTCTGCGGACTGGTAATCGACAGGAGCGGTATGGGAAAGATATACAGGAAGTGGCTGGAGCAGGAAGAGAAGCATAGGGGGATTGTATTTCTGCTGGCGTTTTATCCGGTTATTTATCTTATATTTGAGAAAACGATCAGCGGCGCGCGGCCAAAAGCGGCATTTATACTGCTTCCACTGTCGATGCTTCTGGTAGTACATATTATTTTCATTTATATGGGGCGGGACTGGCAGCAGAAACAGTATATTATGGCGCAGCAGACCAGCCTGCGGCAGCAGACGATCTATCTTGAAAAAATGGAACAGATACAGTCCGATCTGCGAAAGTTCCGTCACGATTTCCAGAATATGATGGCGGGAATGTATCTTCAGGCAAAAGCAGGCGACTTGGCCGCCATTCAGGATTTTATTCAGGAAGTGACAGGCGCTTTTGACAGGCAGGCGGGAGACCAGATCAAACTGATGACTCAGCTTGGCAATATTCATGTGATGGAGGTAAAGAGCATTCTGCTGGAGAAACTGATCGAAATGCAGCAGGAAGAAATTGTCTGTGTTTTGGAGGTGTTATCTCCATTTGAGAATACCCGGATGCGCAGCATCGACCTCTGTAGATGTCTGGGCATTTTGATGGATAATGCGATGGAAGAGGTGCGTGGGAAAAAGGATGGGCGGATTTATCTGATGATCAGCAGCCAGAACGGCTGTACGACTTTCCGGATAGAGAATACGCTGTACGGAACGGTGGATTTTCAGCGTCTTGGAAAGCCGGGTTATACCACGAAGGGGAGCGGCCGGGGGACAGGGTTGGAAAGTTACCGGGAAATATTGGATAAATATGACTTTGTGTTTTCTTTTACGGCGATACAGGACGGATGTTTTGTACAGGAGATAAAAATAGAAGAGTCATGACAGGAGGAGTCTATGCTGCCGATTTTTATATGTGAGGATGATGAGCGGATTCGGAATGCGGAGCGGCTTTGGCTGGAAAAACAGATATTGATCGAAGGATTTGACATGGAAATCGCGCTGTGTACCGGGAATCCGGAAGAACTTTTAGAATATCTGGCGCATACGCAGCGGCAGGGAATTTATTTTCTGGATGTGGAGCTGAAAGGAGCGTCTATGGACGGTTTTCGGCTTGGTGAGGAAATCCGGAAAAAGGATGCGAGAGGATTTCTGATCTATGTTACGGCGTTTCAGGAGCTGGCTTTTGAGACGTTCCGCTATCATCTCGAGGCGCTTGATTATATATGCAAGAAGGAGCCGGAGCAGATGTATGCCGGACTTTCCCGATGTCTTACCGTGATTGCGGAGCGGGTGAGCAGGGAACAGGGAAGGCAGCAGGAATATTTTACGGTGAAAACGTTGGATGTGATCCGGCATATTCCGCTGGAGGAAATTCTGTATTTTGCGACTTCTGAACGTACCCACAGGATTGAACTCCATGCCAGGCAGGAGCGGCTTGACTTTATCGGAAGTATGCAGGAGCTGGAAGAGCGTCTTGGACCACATTTTATCCGGGTGCACAGGGCCTATCTGGTCCGGGCCGACCAGATTGCAGGGATTGAGCGGAAAACAAAAGAAATCGTGCTGAAAAACGGGGAACGGTGTCCTTATTCCAGAGCGATGCGAAATTATCTTGAGAGTTTTGAATACCCGAAAGTATAGAGAACCTCCGTAAGGAAAGAATGTATATGAGGAAAGTGCCAGATGAAGCGTACATGAAGAACGTACATGAGGAAAGTTTCAGACGTGCTTTCCGTTCAGGCAGTAAAATGACCGTCTGGGCAGATTCTGTTCTGATAAAAGCGGGAAGTGGTATAATAGGAAGAAAAATTCCTGATTGTTTATGTCGAAGTTGTCGGCATGACTGGAAGGCTGGAATAATAAAGGAAGGGTGGTTTTGACAAATGACGGAAACGAACAATACAAAGAAACAGTTTATTATTTTTCTGCTCATGGCTTATGGAGTGACTTATCTGATGGGAATTCTGATATGGTATGGGACCACGGTATCAGCGGATTTGAGTGCGTTTGGAAATGCGCAGATGTTCTATCCGGCGGCGGGCGTAATGTTAGCTTATCTGCTGACGAAATGGGAAGACGGCATGCTGCCAAGATGGTTCTATCTGTGCTTTCTGCTTATCACATTGCTGATGATATTGATTTCGGTATTAGCGATTGTAAGGCCGGGCCAGAACATGGTCCTGAATGGGGTGGAGATTTCCATGTGGGCTATCCTTTCCCAGTATGCGGTGATTGGCGGAAGCATTCTTTGCTGGATTACTTTGTTGATTGCAGGAAAAAAAAGAAGAGCGGTTTATGGACTCGGATGGAAGCGTTTAAAAATGTCTCTGCTCTGCATTCTTCTTTTCTTTGTGCTTTATTTTGGCCGGGCGGCCATTTCCTGTGCGGTCAGCGGTCAGATGAACCTGATGTATGATGTCTTGAAAAGTCCGGCAACCTGGAGTTATATCCTTTTTATGCCGGTTAATTTTCTGATGGTTTTTGCGCCGTTCTTTGGAGAAGAATACGGATGGAGATACTACTTACAGCCAATTCTGCAGAAGCGCTTCGGCATACGGGCCGGTATTCTGATTCTTGGCGTGTCCTGGGGAGTATGGCATATTTTTCTGGACTTTTTTTACTATACGACGCCGGATATGGGATTTGCGATGACAATGATACAAATCATAACATGTGTTACGCTTGGCGTCTTTTTTGCCTGGGCTTATCAGAAAACTGACAATATATGGGTACCGGTCATCCTGCATTTTATGAATAATAATCTGGCGCCTGTGATGGCCAATAATTATTCGATGGATGTGTTGGAAAACCAGCAGGTGACATGGGCAATGGTACCGCAGACATTGCTTTTGAACGGTGTGGTATTTGGCTTCTTCTTATTGTCAAAAGAATTTCGGGCAAAAGAAGACGGAGATTCCAAATGATATTGGACTCAAATGGCATGGGATTCATGATCGGAGCGCGGGCATTCAGGCCTGCGCTTTTGATGATTCCGGCAGCATGATCGTGAAGATGCTTCCGCCGCCGGGATTATCTTCAACGGTGATCCTGCCATGATGTGCGTTTACAATCTCATAGGCGATTGAAAGGCCAAGCCCGAAGTGCTCTTTTGCGCTTCGGGATTTTTCAGTCCGATAGAAGCGTTCGAAAATATGCTTTTTATCAGCGTCGGAAATACCGCTCCCGGTATCTGTGACAATAATTAAAAAACAATTGTTGTTAAAATGCTGAAAAGCGCTTTCACGGTATTTCAGCGTCAAAGTGATGTTTCCGCCTTCCGGGGTATAGCTGACGGCATTGTGGAGCAGAATGGAGAGTGTCTGGGCGATGCGTTCCGAGTCGCAGAAACAGCGCGGCGGTATATTTTCGGGCAGTTCGAGCGATAACGATAGTTTTTTATTGCGGCACAGGGAGTCGAAGGCTTCATAGACATTGAGGCACAATGTATCTAATTGGGCGGGAGCTTTTTCGATGGGAAAGCGATTCGTACCGGCATGGGCGAGCGTCAGCATATCGTTAAGAAGGTTGTTCATCTGCCGTCCCTCTTTGCGGATTGTCTTAAAAAAGCTTTTTTGTTCTTCGGCATTGGCTTTCTCGCAGCATTCGGCGCTGGCAAGCATTACGGAGAGCGGCGTGCGCAGTTCGTGGGAAGCGGCGGCAAAGAACTGCATCTGCGCTTCCTGATTATCGCGCAGCGGCTTCAGGATCCGGCCCGTAAAGAAGAATGAAAAGGCAAGAAGCATGGCCGCTGCCGCCAGGTCGATGAGCAGGAAACGGAGCCGTTGACGAAAAATCTGTGCATTCAGTGCTGTTAAAGCGTTAAGAATGACAATCTGCGTCCGGGCGGAGTCTTTTTCTATATCGATGATGGAGGCATAATAAGAACTTCCTGTGGTGGCAGAGCGGAACTGATATTCATGATGCCGGATACCGTAGTAGGCAAAAGAGGTGGTCACAGTCACAATATAATTATAATCACGATCGTTATCAAATGTGATGGAGTACATTTCCGCATTGCCGGCTTCGGGCAGAGAGGATTGAAGCATAGATTGATAGGCTTCAAGACTTTCCTTTAATAAACGTTGACCGGATGGGTCATGAGAATCGCGCAAAGAATTATACAGAAAAGGCGTGCCATTGTCGATGACATAGATGGTAAAGCCGTTTTGCGCTTCGATTCGTTCCAGCCACTGTATGGAGATGGAGGAAGCGTTTTCCAGGCTGGCAGCGATCGTACTGACGTCATTCTGAAAAGAGCGGAACTGGTTTTCGGAAAGGCTGCTTTCGGAAACGTGCAGATAAAGCAGCGATATCAGAATGATGATTGCGATTGTTGTGCCGGAACACAGGATGGTAAAAAGAAAATGTGCTTTCTGAAACATAAAAATCTTTTAAATCCTTTCAGAGAAAAGGGGCATTAAGTCCGTATCCAACACCCCAGACAGTCTTGATCTGTAAAGCGGAGCCGATTCCTTTGAGCCGTCTGCGCAGAAAATGAATATAGTTATCCAGATTTCCGTTTTCCACTTCACTGTCCGGCCCCCATACTTTTAACAGCAGCATTTCACGGGCAAGGGTCTGTCCCGGTGCATGAAGAAAACTTTCCAACAGGTCGCCTTCGCGCCGTGACAATAAACAGTCGCCGGATGGCCCTGTCAGACACATCTCGCGGGGAGACCATGTGATATCGTGATAGGTGAGGGTGCCTTCGGGCTGGGCGTTCAGGGAAAGGGAGCGCCTGGTGACACAGCGTATTCTGGCAAGCAGCTCTTCGAAATCAAAAGGTTTGACAAGGTAATCATCCGCGCCGAGGTCCAATCCTGTGATCTTATCCTGCAAAAGGCCGAGGGCAGTAATCAGGATGATCGGCGTGTTTACGGATAGCTGACGCAGCGCGGTCATGACTTCCGTTCCTTCTCTGTCGGGCAGCATCCGGTCGAGCAGAATGATATCATAAATGTTCTGTTTCCCATAGTAGAGCGCTTCTTCTCCATTGCCGCAGGAATCGACATTATATCCCCGGGCGGTCAGCTGCCAGGTCAGCGCCTTATTTAAGTCTTTGTCATCTTCGGCGAGTAAAATACGCATAGGCGGGCATCCTTTCAAATGATCTTGCCATTTAATCTTTATTTTACAACGATTTTATCATAAGATTCTTGAAAAATCCTCTAAGAAATTCTTAAAAATTATTAGAGAAAGTTTAGAGAAGTTTTTGGTATTTATTATACATCGATAGTCGAAAACGCGCAGCCGCAGGGGAAGGGGCCGGGGGACGTGCAGTCCCTGCGGTGGCCCTTGAAAAGCGCCGGTCCTTAGCGAAAATGCGGCTTGCCGCTTTTGAGCTTAGTACCGCTGCGTCTTTTCGCGGAGCGAGAGCGTGCCACCAAAGGGACTGCACGTCCCCCGGCCCCTTCCCCTGCGGCTGCGCGGTTTCGGCAAATTGCAACAGGGAGGTTTTGACATATGGCAAAAGGAAAAATGAAAAGCAGGCTTTGGAGCCTTATCCTTGCGGCGTCGATGGCGGTCGCTTTGACGGGCTGTGCCGGCGGCGGGGAAGGTGCGCAGGGTGACGGTATGAGTACGGACGAGGCGCCGGACGGCGCTTCCGGCAGTACAAACGGGCAGACGGCGATGGGGCGGTATGTGGAGGAAGAAATCGACTTGTCTGACGTCGTGTTTTCACCGAGAGGCATCTGCAGACAGGAAAACGGAAATCTGGTCATTCTGGACAGCTATGCGGGTTATTTTATATCAAAGGATGAGGGGTTGACATGGGAAAATGAAAAGCCGGACTGGCTGTCGGAAATGATGGCGCAGGGCAAATATATTTCAGAGATGGCGATGTCACCCGACGGCACGGTCGGTGTGATTTATGATGCGGGTGAACCGAATGATAATGATTATACGCCGGCCATGAAGCTGATACTGCCGGACGGGACGCATGTGCCGGTGGAATTGGAACTGTCGGAAGAGGATAATAAGATCCGGTATGTGTCCATGAGCGAAGATAATCGTATTTTTGTCAATACTTATGGGATGAGTATCTATGAAGTATATCGTGATGGCAGCGGCGAAAAGGTGCTGGATGCGCAGGAAAGGGCTTATTGGTTCCGGAAACAGGAAAATCTGCTTTTTATGGATAATGATTTTGGAAGCGGTGCTGACCTGCCGCTCATCTATGATATGGAGGCCGGAGATTATATAGAAGATGTCGTGCTGACGGATTTTGTCAGCGACAGCTACGGGGAACGCTACTATAACGGTTCGGATTACGGTACAATGTGTCTTTTACCGGGAGAAGAGCAGACGGTCTATGTAATCGGTGAAAAGGGAATCCACCGCCATGTCATCGGCGGTAATATGATGGAACAGGTCGTGGACGGCAATCTGTCCATGTTGAGCAATCCTTCTTATCATGTATGCGATGCCATGCAGTTAGAGGATGATGTGTTTCTTGTGCTCTTTGCCAACTGCAAGCTGCTGCGCTTTACCTACGACCCGAATGTGCCTGCGGTGCCGGAGAAGGTGCTGACCGTATACAGTCTGCAGGAGGATGATGATCTGCGGCAGGCGGTCTCGCTCTATCAGACAAAGCATCTGGATACTTTCGTTTCCTATGAAGTCGGTATGGAAGAAGGCGGTTCGGTGACGAGGGAAGACGCGATCAAAAAACTGAATACGGAAGTAATGGCGGGAGAAGGCCCCGATTTGATCGTGATGGACGGTCTGCCTTTTTCCTCTTACGTCAGCAAAGGACTGTTGCTCGACGTGACTGATGATTTGGAGCAGTACAGCGCACAGGAGCCGCTTTTTGACAATGTTATCGATGCGCTGAAGGTGGACGGAAAGACTTATGTGGCGCCTGCGACCTTCGGTGTCCCGAGACTGGTCGGCAAAGAGAGCTGTGTATCGGGCATGACGGATTTATCCGGCATCGGAGAAGGGGTGGAAGCGCTCAGGAAGGAGTATCCGGGAGCGGATATCATCGGCATATACGATGCGGATACGGTGATGAAACGGTTTGCGCTGACGAGCGCGCCCTTGTGGATTTCGGAAAACGGCTCTCTGAACCGGGAATCAATCGAGGCATTTCTGGAGCAGAGCAAACGTATCTATGATGCCCAGATGGACGGCATCCGGGAGGATATCCTTCAGGCCCATGCAGAAGAGGGAAACAGAGGAACGTATAACGCTGAAGGAATGCGCGTGGATTGGGATTTGGCCAACGATGTCTTCGAGTATATCGATGGTTCCCAATATCTGATCAGCGGCTGGGTGGATACGGCTTACGGCTATATGGAAAGCGTTTCCGTGGAAAAAACGAAAGGATATGAGGACAGCAGGGCAGTGCCGATGCAGGGAGAATGCAGCGGACTCTTTCTGCCAAAGACGCTGCTTGGCATCAGCGCCACGTCCGCACAGACCGAGGATGCCAAAGAGTTCATGCGCTTTTTCCTGTCGGCCGAGATGCAGGCGAATTATTACGGACTGCCGGTAAACAAGGATGCGTATGATATACAGATGGCACCGAATGAACTGTATATGGGAGAGGACCGCGCATTTGGTTATCTTACGATGGTGTCAGATGATGGCCACTATATTGATTTTATCATTTATTATCCGACGGATGAGGAGATAGCGGTCTTTAAAGAAGAACTGGCTTCGGTGAATACGGCTTATTTTTCTGACAGTGTGTTGGAAGACGCGGTATTTACGAGCGGCGCCAGGTATATGCAGGGGGAAATGACACTGGATGAGGCGCTCTCCGAGATTGAGAGACAGGTAGCGATTTATATGGCCGAATAATAGGGTGAAAAGAACTTCTAAAGACGTTTCACCAATGGGTGAAACGCCAAGAAGTTCTACGATTTGCTAAGCAAATCTTTTTCACCCGGAAGAATGCCTGGAATACAGGCATTCTCCCTGACAAACTTGTTTGTCTTGAGATTTTGAGATTCCGCAGAGCAGAATCATGGGGGTTGGTTGTGGGATAATGAAGAGAGGAATACTTTCGTAAAAGGGGTATTCCTTTTTTGGTGAGGGACTGAAGCGGGATAGAGGCAAAATGCAGGTTATCGAGGTAGGGCGGGATGAAAGTGGTGCAGGTTATCGGGAAGAATGTGCAGGTTATCTGTGGAAGGGTTGTTTTTTGGGGAGAAAAGTTATATAAAGGAATCAGGAACGCAGAGGCTGTAAGTCTGCATTTTGGCAGTATGGGCGGCAGGCGGCGGAAAGGTATGGTATTTGTTTGAAAGTTACATTACAGCAGATTGAAAAGGGAAATGAGGAAGTCATCATCCGGTATCGCCGGATGACGGAGCGGATGGAGCGCATCATCGAATATCTGGAAGGGCAGAGCGAGAAACTTTCCGGGACAAAAGGCGGCCAGGAGTTCTTTATAAGCATTCAGGATATTCTTTATCTGGAGAGTGTAGATGGTGTCACTTATTTTTATACGAAGAAGGAAGTTTACAGAGTGGCGCATACGTTGACGTTTCTGGAAGCGCTTTATGCGCAGGAAGGTTTTTTCCGGTGCAGCAAATCGATGATGCTCAACATCTACCGGATTGAGCGGTTAAAAAGTATGCCGGGGAAACGTATCGACGCGACAATGGATAACGGAGAGCATATCGTAATCTCCAGGCGTTATGCGGGGGAATTGAGAAATCGTTTGAGGGAGGAAGCATGATGGAGAAGTTCAAAAAATTTTTATCGCTGGAAATCGGCATTGAAATAAAAGTCTGCCTGTATTTTTCCATCATCCTGTTCTTTTATTTTTTATACTGCATGGTGCAGGGCAGTCTCGATGCCAGCATTCCGCTGATGGCTGAAATGGTTCTGGTGGTTTATGCCATGAATTATATACAGGTGTATCTGTTATGGAATTTCGATGAATCGGAGCAGTTTGATCTGAAAGTGACAATATTGTCGTTTATTGGCGCGGCGGTGTATACGGCCGTCAGTTATTGGCTGAACTGGTTCGACAGGAATCAGACGGCGACGCTGTGCTTTTTCTTCTATATGATACTCTGTTATATATGTGTGTTCCTGGTCCATAAGATCAAGCGCGATATCGATACGGTGTGCCTGAACCGGGAACTGGAGCAGTTTAAGAGCCGGAGAGGACAGTCCGGGGAAAAGGAAGGGGTGTAAGGATGAATAAATTCTCCGAAAGGAAAGAATCAAAAGATGCAATAACCATTCAAAACCTGACGAAACGGTATGGAAAGAAGCGGGGCGTTAACAATTTGTCCCTGTGTGTGGAAAAAGGGGATATATATGGGTTTCTTGGTCCGAATGGCGCCGGGAAATCGACGACTATCCGCAGTATGCTGGGACTGCTTCGGTTTCAGGAGGGAAGCATCCGTATTTTTGGCATGGATGTGGAGAAGAACAGCAGAGAAGTTTTGAGAAAGATTGGCTATATGCCTTCGGAGGCTATGTTTTATCCTTCCATGAGGGCGAAGGAAGTTATCCGCCTTGCTGCAGATATGCGGGGCCTGGACTGCCGGAGAGAAGCGGCGATGCTCTGCGAGCGGCTCCTGGTGGAACCGGAAAAGAGGATTGAAGAGCTGTCTTTGGGCAATCGAAAAAAGATCAGCATCGTCTGCGCCATGCAGCATAAGCCGCCGCTTTTTATTTTTGATGAGCCGACGAGCGGACTCGACCCGCTGATGCAGGCTGAGTTTTTCAAACTGATTCTGGAATATAACGAGCAGGGCACGACCTGTTTTCTTTCTTCCCATGTCCTGTCGGAAATCAAAAAGTATTGCAGGCATGCCGCTATTATTAAGGGAGGTGAGCTGATCTGCAGCGATACGGTGGAGAACCTGACCAAAAGCAATGCGAAGCATGTTCGTATGATACGAGACGGTGCGGAAGAGGATTTTATGTATCAGGGCAGTCTGAATGAGCTCTTTGCGGGGTTTGCCGGACATAATATCGAGGATATTACGATTGAAGAGCCGGGTCTTGAGGAAATCTTTATGAATTATTATGAGAAAGAATGTGTTTCGCAATTGTCTAATGAGAAAGAAACGGAGAAGGAGGGATAACGGATGATATTATATAAGCATGAAATGAGGATGAATCGAAAAAGCCTTCTGATTTGGACTTTGAGTGTTGGGCTGATCTGCTTTGGCTGTATTTTGCTCTATACGAGTCTGGAAGATTCCATTCAGGGAATTGCGGATTCCTTTTCCGATATGGGGGCTATGTCTGTAGCTCTGGGCATGGATAAAATGAGCCTTGCGACGCTGAAAGGATATTATGCGACTGAAATCGCCATGATGCACAGTCTTGGCGGAGCCATGTTTGCGGCGATTCTGGGCACGAGTTTCCTGGCAAAAGAAGAGAGCGGCCATACGGCGGAATTTTTGTGCGTGCTGCCCCTGGATAGGAGCCGCATCGTACTTGGAAAATATCTGGCGCTTGTCAGCAATATCATTGTGCTGAATCTCTGTTGTGTTGTTCTTTATGTTTTAGGCTTTGTCATGATGGGGGAGACGGTAGAAGGAAAAGAAATGGCGCTCTATCACCTGGCGGCGTTCCTGATGCAGCTTGAAGTCGGGACGGTCTGCTTCTTTCTTTCAGCCTGTGTGAAAAAGAATATTATGGGAGCGGGGCTTGGCCTGACGCTTGTACTTTTTGCCGCCGATATGATGTGCCGGATTGTACCGGCGATTGAAGATTTGAAATATATCACGCCGTTTTATTATGCCAATGCGGCCGATATTTTTACGGACGGAGCGATAAACGGCGTTATGGCAGTTGTGGGCTTGGGAGTGCTGGCTGCTTCTTATGCGGCGGCGGCATGGGTCTATTGTAGAAAGGATATTACCTAGGGAAAGGGAATGAAGAATGCCCCATTTATGGGGCATTCTTCCTGGTTCGTCTAACTAGCTGCATAATCAAAAATAAATAACTATAGTCATTTATTGCTTTCTTCTGTTTTTACGACGAGATTTATATCGTCAAGGCCGGTGACGTTTACGTTTCGGTTGACTTTAGCGTCGTAGGTGTCGGCTTTGATGATTTCGGATAAGTCGATGCCGGTCGCTTCTTTCATGCTTTCAAAAAGTTTTGCCATGACGACGGGCACATTTCCGGCTACCTGGTTAATGCCGTTTCCGTCACCGTCGCCGCCGATAATCGTAATCTTGTCAATTTGTCCCAGAGGCTCGGCAATCTTTGCCGCGATGTCGGGCAGTACCTTGATCATCATTTCTGCTACGGCCGCTTTATTGTATTTGGCGTAAGCCTCGGCTTTCCGTTCCATTGCTTCCGCTTCTGCGATACCTTTTGCCTGAATGGCGGATGCTTCCGCCTCGCCGACAGCCCGGATACCTTCTGCTTCCTGTTCTTTGGAAAAGCGGTCGGCTTCAGCCTGGGCTTTTCTGGCTTCCGCTTCACGCTGTGCTTCGAACTGCTTGGCTTCCGCTTCTTTCTGGCGCTGGTAAAGTGCGGCATCCGCTTTCTGCTGTGCTGCGTACTTGTCGGCCTCGGCCTGTTTCTTGACTTCCGCTTCCAGTGCCCGTTCTTTTACGGAGACCTGTTTCTGTTTCAACTCGATTTCCCGCTCCTGCCTTGCGATATCGGCATTGGCGGTGGTAACTTCAATTGTCTTACGCTGTTCTTCTTTCTGGATTTCATAAGCCGCATCGGCCATAGCTTTTTTCGTGTCGGATTCCTGCTGCAGTTCCGATCTCTTGATGGCCAGTTCGTTCTGTTTCTTGGCGATTTCTGTCTGTGCTGCGACCGCCGCGTCGTTGGATTCTTTGTCAGCAGCAGCCTGTGCTACTTTGATATCTCTTTCGCTCTCTGCCCTTGCAATTGCCGCAGTCTTTTTGATCTTGACGATATTGTCGATACCGAGGTTTTCGATGACATCGTTTCCGTCCACGAAGTTCTGTACATTGAAGCTGATGATATCGAGTCCCATTGCCGCAAGGTCGGGCTCTGCGTTTTCCTTTACCAGATTGGCAAATTTCTGTCTGTCGGAGACCATTTCTTCCAATCGCATTTTGCCGACAATCTCACGCACGTTGCCTTCCAGAACCTCGCGAGCGACGCTTGCTATGTAGGCGGTATCTTTGTTCAGGAAGTTTTCTGCGGCGAGACGGAGTTTATCCGGGTCGTTGCTGATTTTGATATTGACGGTCGCATCTACATTGATGTTGATATAATCGGCTGTCGGAACGGCGTTGCTTGTCTTAACGTCGATGGGGATCAGCCGCAGATTCAGCTTATCCAGCCGTTCAAAGAACGGAATCCGAATGCTGGCCTTTCCGATGACAATCTTTGATTTTTTCTTAAAACCGGAAATAATGAATGCCATATCCGGCGGCGCTTTCACATAGCCGATTGCCATAAAAAGGATGAATAGGAGCAGTATAATGACAATGATGGTTGTTGGTATAAGTATAACTTTCAATGATTTCCCCTCCTGTTTTTTTTCTTTATTTTATCGCATTTTTCGGCAAAATGATACAGATTTTTCAGGAAGTTTCTCCCAGAGGGTGTTCTCCGAGCGGATATTCTACTACATAAAAATCGTAAGCATTAATAACAGTTGTTTTCGCATAGGTATCTGTCCTTTTGAAATTCCTGCCATAGTTGGCATGGACGTGTCCGTGGAAGAAAAATTTCGGCTCGTATTTTTCCATCAGCGTACGGAAAACGGAGAAACCCCGGTGGGGCAGGTCTTCCATGTCATTGACATGATAGGCCGGCGCATGGGTGACAAGAATGTCGAAGCCCTTGTGCTTCCATAGTTTGAACCGTAATCTGCTGACCCGTCTTTTCATCTGATGTTCCGTATACTGGCCGGAGGCGCCCGGAATGTATTCCATAGAACCGCCGAGTCCCATGATGCGGATTCCTTCATGGACATATATGTCGTCTTCGATGCAGATACATCCTTCCGGCGGTTTTTCATCATATTTTTTGTCGTGGTTTCCCCTCACATACAGTAACGGTACGTTGCAGAGCGTTACAAAAAAGGACAGGTATTCCGGCGGGAGATCTCCGCATGAAATAATGAGGTCGATGTCTTTTACGCGCTCCGGATCATAGTAGTCATATAGAAGTTTTGACTTATGGTCGGCAAGCACCAGTATATGAAGGATGTTATTCTCCTGTGGAGCTTCGTTTTTCCGTGAAGTACCGTTTGTCTGTATTGTATCATTTATCTGTGTTTTCATCTACTTTAATGCCCTGAAGCCGCACAAGCGCCTGAGCTTCCTCCGTAAGTTCTTCCAATTCGGGAATTCTTCCCATCACATTTTCTGCAAGCCAGTCCATTGTGATAATATCGTCCGGTTCCAGGCTTTCTCCTTCCTTGCATCGAAGGACGCCTTCCTGTGCGTAAATCGGTCCGTCAAAAGGATGAAAAGCGCCGGCGCGGATAGAATTTTTCAGAAACTCGATAAGCCGGTAGGTTCCATGAGGCATTGTTTTGGAACAGATTACATCGATAACATCCGCCGACATGCCCCACCAGTAATTGACTGCCTTTTTCCCTTTCTGTGCGTTTTCTTCGGTACTTCCGCTGCAGATATTTTTGATGATCTGCTCGTAAAATTTTCCCCAGTGCCAGATGGGAGTCGCGAGATTGTCGAGGGTGCCGTCTTCCTTTTTGGCATAAAGGCCGTAAGCTCTGGAAGCATGCTCCGGCGTGATCATATCGTTATCGGAAATGAAAACGATGCCTTCCTGTTGGAGACGTTCTCGTGCGTTCTGTCCTTTTATTTTGGACCATTCCAGATAGATTTCCACATAAGGATTGATCATTTTGGCGCCAAGCGCAAAAGCATTGATATTTGCCATCGTTCCATAAATCGGATAATCTGCTACATAGCCCAGTCGGTCAGTTCTGGATAAGGCGGCTGCAATGGCACCCATCAGGAACTTCGATTCGTACATCCTTGCATAGTAAGTACAGATGGATGAGTAGGACATCATGATGGAGCAGTTATAAATCTTTACTTTCGGATGCAGGATTGCGGAGCGGACGCTCTGATTGGCCATCTGTGTTGCCGTTGTAAAGATTAGGTTGCAGCCCTGTTCGATTGCCTGCTCAATGGCATCGGCAACTGCGTCATCGTTATCAGCTTTGTCGATTGCCAGTGTTTTTATTCTTCCCTCATAAATCTGTTCTATGTACATTCTTCCCAATTCATGTGCGTATGCCCAGCTGGAAGTATCTGTCGTTTTGGTATAGATAAATGCGATTTTCAAGGATTCGGGAGAAACGGTGCTGGTGGAAAGCAGTCGGTTTAACAGTGTAGATTTGGATTCCACTGGATTCTGAATCAGTTCTACCTGATTTCCTTTATCGGCGAGAGTGATCTCCGTCCACATTTTCTGCAGAGCCAGCAGCATTTCATGAGATGTTTCGCTTTTTACCTGTTCATAACCATAAATTTCCACATAGACCAGAAACGCATCGGAGACCGGAAGATCCAGCTTTTCCCCATGGGCCATCCGAAAGGCTTCCGAGAAGCAGTAGCAGGCGGAATGAAAGGTAAGTTTGTCGTCGTCGTCCCATACTTCATCTTCCTTTTGTCCCATAAGGTCCAATAATTTTTTATAGCTGCCCTCTTTGGTAAACCAGACGTCATAGCTTTGTGAGACCTCATAAAAATCCAGAAATTCATAGTATAAACGGTTTTCCTTATCATCTGTTTTCCGGGGGACCAAACGGGTCACGGTACCCGGAATACTGTATGTCTTCAGATATTTCATAACGCTGACGCGCTTGTTACCTTCCTGTACATAGAACTGATTCATGAATTCGTAGGCGATGATAGGGTCTCTGATACCGTCGTTGACCTGATGGTCATAGAGGGATGCCCACTTTAAGGCGAACTCTGAGTCATCCGGAAGAAGCGGCATAAAATTGTTGGCAAAAGCATTGGTCCTTCCCTCTGTCTTGGTTCCTATAATTTTAGAGAGCGGAATATCGATCAGGCCAAGATTATCGATTGATGCGATCTCCGTATAAGATAAGATATCGTCAAGTACCGGGAGATAGGGGTATTCGCCTTTTGTTAAGGCAGCCTGATAGCTTTTTCTCCCCTGTTTGTATGCCGATGTATAATCATATGATGTCATGAATTGACCTCCCTTTTTGTGAAAAATTCTCCTGTAAAAACCGGTTTGTTTCTTACTGATATCATAATATCATTTTACAGAGAAATTGAAAACCCGGTTTCTGGAAGTTTTCGGAAATCAGAAGAAAATAGCGGTTGACTTTATTCGGGATACACTGTATAATGTCAATAAATTATCAAAGAAAGGAGGAGGCACCTATGGCATTGACGAAGGAAGATCTGTTATCGATATCTTATCTGCTGGATGTAAAACTGGATGAGAAACTTGCGGCCAAACTGCGCCCAGTGGAAGAGGGTATCAGTGACATCAAGTCAGGAATTGAACGTCTTGAAGTAAGAGTGGGCAGACTTGAAGAGAGAATGGACCGACTTGAGGTGAGAGTAGACAGGCTTGAGGCAGAAGTCGGAGCACTTAAAGTAAAAGTAGCCGAACTCGATGAAAAAGTCACGGAACTCGACACCAAAGTCACGGAACTCGACACAAAAGTAGCAGAACTCGACGAAAAGGTTGATACATTCGGCGCGCAGGTCAGGCTTACCAGGCTCGAAATGGAAAACATCATCGTTCCACAGATTCAATTATTGTCCGAGAATTATGTTCCGGCAGCAAAAAGGTATGAGAAGGCGTCCGGCCAAATCGACGAGATGCAGTCCGATATCGATATCATGAAACATACGATCACCAGGCATTCTGAAGTTCTTCAAAGACTGGCATAGTCTGCATTTCTTTTGCATTTAAACGGGTATGGATCATACCATTTTCAGTTATGTAGTTTTTACATTTTTCATATAGATATGCCCGGCGGTTTGTCTGACAGGAAAAAGACGATATGATAAAGAAAAAGCAGGGGTATCAGAATGAAAAAAAAGTGGTTAAAGATTGTTATCTGCGTCATTGTTGTTTGTGCGGTGATGATAGGAATGATACTGACGAAAAAATGGCAGATTAATTCATGGTCTGTTTCAAAATATGAAGTACAGGGTATCGATGTATCCCATTATCAGGGCATGATTGACTGGGCGCAGATACAAGATCAGGGGATTGATTTTGCATTTATCAAAGCGACCGAAGGCAGCGGCTATGTGGATGAATGTTTCTATGATAACTGGCAGGCGGCTGAGCAGACGGATTTGATGATTGGAGCATATCATTTTTTCAGTTTCGACAGTGGTGCACGCTCACAGGCGGCACTTTTCATCGAAACGGTCGGAAATCTGACTGGCAAAATAACGCCAGTAATTGATATAGAGTTCTATGGTGATAAGTGGAATGAACCGCCAGGAAAAGAAGATGTCACGGAACAGCTTGGAGAGATGCTGCTCATTTTGGAAGAGTATTATCATACAAAACCGATCATATATACAACATATAATGTCTACTACCAATATATTAAAGGTGGATTTAAAGAATATCCGTTATGGATCCGCAACGTGTATTTTCCGCCTGACTGGCATATGAAAGGTGAATGGACATTCTGGCAGTACACGGATACTGCGGTCATGAGCGGGTATGTCGGGGAAGAGCAATACATTGACAGGAATGTATTCTGTGGAGCGACAGCGGAACTGGAAGCTTTGCTGGTGAAGTGATCTGATATAATGATAAAATTATTAAATCTAACTTTAATCAAAAATAATGGTGAATATTGTTGCCTTTTTTCTGTGATTGGAATATCATCGAATATTATCGGATGAAAATCCGGGAGACTATCATGACAGAACAGGGAAAAAAGGATTTTATAATGGAGCAGGACAATATGGGACAGGACAATCGGAAACAACAGCTGCGGGAATCATCTGAGGGATTATCCAGAGAAGAAAGAATGGCGTCGTCATCTATTGGCAGTCTGGTGGTCAGCATGGCTTTCCCGGCGATTCTGGCGCAGCTTATCAATATTTTATACAGTATTATAGACCGCATTTACATCGGCCATATGAAAGGTGTGGGTGCAGCTGCACTGACCGGTGTAGGCGTGACTTTCTGCATTACGGTATTCATTTCAGCCTTTTCAGCGTTTATCAGCAACGGTGCCGCGCCTCTTGCGGCAATCTGGCTCGGGAAAAAGGACAGGGAGCATGCGGAAAAGATTCTGGGAAACAGCGTCAGTTTTCTGATCATATGTACGGTCGTTCTGATGGTCTTTTTCTATGCTTTTCAAAAACCACTGTTATATATGTTTGGTGCGAGCGATACAACGATTGGGTATGCGGTTGATTATATTTCGATTTATCTAGTTGGAACGATTTTTGTGGAGCTTGCGCTCGGATTGAACTCTTTTATTATATGTCAGAGTCAGTCAAGAACTGCCATGTTTTCGGTACTGATCGGTGCGATTGCGAATATCATATTGGATCCGATTTTTATTTTTGCATTTGGCCTCGGTGTAAAAGGTGCGGCAATAGCAACTGTTATCTCACAGGCGCTCAGCGCCTTTTGGGTAGTTGGATTTTTGACAGGAAAGAAAACTTCTCTGAAAATCAGGCGAAGCTGTATGAAACTGGAGAAAGGAATTTTGTTCAGCATTTTTTCGCTTGGAATCTCTCCTTTTATTATGCGGGCAACGGAAAGCTTTATCAGCATTGTGTTGAATCACGGTTTACAGACTTACGGCGGAGATTTATATGTGGGTTCCATGACGATCATGCAGAGTGTTATGCAGATTTTTTCGGCACCGATAGGAGGTTTTACACAAGGGATATCACCTGTTATTAGTTATAATTACGGGGCTGGAAATTTTGAAAGAGTGAAGGAAGTTTATCGGTGGATGATTGGGGCGTGCTTTGTTTTCATGCTGCTCTCTACGGCTTCTACAATTGCATTTCCGGAATGGTATGCGTCTTTCTTTACGGAAGATACCGAATTGATCGCGTTAGTAGGAAAGACAATGCCGGTCTTTATGTTCGGTATGTCGATTTTCGGGCTGCAGAACGGAATACAACCGACTTTCCTTGCGCTTGGACAGGCGAAGATATCCCTTTTCATTGCGGTATTTCGAAAAATCATTCTGTTGATACCGCTTGCAATCATTCTGCCCCGCTTTTTCGGTGTCATGGGCGTATATTATTCAGAGCCGGTTTCGGATATGATTTCCGCAACGACGGCAACGGTGCTTTTTGTATGCAATATCCGAAAGATGCTTTCGAAAGAAGCGCTTGCGAAGATACGTTAAGGTTCATTTGTGTTTGGATTTGAGCCGCCGTCAGGCGTCGGAAAATGTCGCAGGCTGAGAGAAGCGTATGGTTATGAAAATGATTGAAACAGGAATGGAAGACAGATCAGGTATGAGAAAGGACAGAATAAGATCATGATGAAAAAAAGCAGTTTAGAAAAATGCAGGACAAAAAGAGGGATAAAGCTGCTGCTATGCGGCATGCTCATATTGCTTCTGGCCGGATGCGGCAGTACGAAAGCCGGTCCGGCGGAAGATACGGGAACTTATGCCGCAGAACCGGACAGCTTGAAACAGGCGGGGCTGGGCGCTATGTCCCTGCTCTATGATGATTCCGTCTGGACTTATGCGGAGGCGGAGAGTACGGATGCGAGCCTTGTTTTCCGCGATGCGGACGATTCTGTGTTGGGAGTATCCTGTTCCAGAGAATCTTATTATCAGCATCCGCTGGATATGCTCAATACGGCGAAACAGATTTATATGACTTTTGCCGGTTATAAGGAAATTGAAGCGCCGGCAGAGGTACAGGTACAGGGTGAAAGCTGGTATGAATGGTGCTGCAGCTATGAAGAAGACGGGATTGAAACGGTGGTTTTACAGCGTTTTTACGGCAAAAATTATTATGCTTATGCCGTTTCTTATACGGCCGAAAAGGAAGCTTATGATGCCGGTAAAAATGAAGCGCTAAAGGTTATGAATTCTGCTGTTATGAGCGTTCCGGATAACGATGCTGCGGAAGAAAAAGCGAAAGAGTTTTTGACAGGCGAGTGGGATTTGGGCGATGCGGGATATCTGGTCATGGGACAGGATGGTACTTACGCATGGTATATGGACAGCAGCAAGGATGAAAAGAATATGCACAGAGGCACTTATGGCTGTGATGTGGAAAATACGACGGTTGGTTTTGCAGAAGGGGAAGGTATTTATTTTGTTTTGTTCCCGGAAGTGTTATATGCGGATGGGAAAGAAGGACAGACAGGCAGTCCCAAATATGATTATCTCGTTTCTTTGGAGCAGCAGCCGGACGGTTCCTACCAGATGCTGAATGGTGCTACCCTGGTATTGTATTATATGAAAAAACAGTAGCAGGCGGATGGTGCACAGGACGGATGCGGCAGAACAGACTGTTTGTTAAAGAACCGTTAAAAAAAGAAAATGCAGTCATTTTTTTAAATTGGCATATTGACATGAATTTTCGGATATGATAATCTGGTGGCAAGTTAAGAGGGAGTAGTTATCATGTGTAAGCAACATACCCTGGCATAAGGCCATGTTTACGCATCTTTCAGATTTTTTGAGAGTACGAGACTTTTAGCACGGAAGTGCTGAAAGTCTTTTTTTGCGGTGTGTCCGGCGGGACACGTTTTAATGGAAAATTGCCTTGATTGGTAATGAAAGTTAATGGTGAAAAGGAAGACGAAAAAAGGAGGAAAAGAGGATGAATGTTGCGGTACAGTTGTTATTTTTGGTCATCGGTTTTGTCATGTTGGTAAAAGGTGCAGATTGGTTCGTGGAAGGTGCCAGTAAGGTCGCGGAAAAATTTGGTATTCCGCAGTTGGTCATTGGCCTGACGATTGTTGCAATCGGAACCAGTCTTCCGGAAGCTGCGGTCAGTACTTCTGCGGCATTGAAGGGCAGCGCTGAAATTACGATTGGTAATGTGGTGGGAAGCAACATTCTGAATATTCTGCTGATTCTTGGAATAACATCTGTTATATCACCCCTGGCAGTGCAGAAATCTACGATTAAATATGAACTGCCGATGGTCATCGGTGCAACGGTACTGTTGGCGGCGCTGGGACTTTTTGACGGAACAATCGGAAGAATCGACGGTGTTATCCTGTTAGCGGGGATGGTGCTCTATCTGTTGTATCTTTTGCGGATGGCCAGGAAAGGACAGGCTGTCGCGGAAGAACAGGAAAAAGAACAGGCGGACAAAAGCGACGGCATGTTCAAACTGATTCTGCTCATTTTGATCGGCGGTGTGATGATTGTGTGGGGGAGCGATATTACGGTCGATGCGGCAACGGAGCTTGCCCGGATCTTCGGTATGAGTGAGCGTCTTATCGGCTTGACGATTGTCGCATTCGGGACTTCTCTTCCGGAACTTGTGACTTCTGCTACGGCGGCAATCAAAGGCAAGGCAGATATTGCGGTCGGAAACATCGTAGGCAGCAATTTGTTTAATATTCTGTTTGTTGTCGGCATTGCCGCAACTATCACACCTGTTATTTACCAATCTGCATTTCTGGTCGATACAATCGTATGTGTTGCTACGGCGGTGCTGTTATGGGTGTGCGTGCTGCGGAAGCAGAAGCTTGAACGCCACGGCGGCGCGATTCTTCTGGCCTGCTATGTGGGATACTTCTTCTATCTGATGCGCTAGAAGCACTTGCGGTTTTTGGTTATATCTGGTATAATTTCTAAGAGTTTGTCCGGGTGTTTACATTCGGCTGACGTGAGCAGAAAACAAAGAATATAAAGGAGATGTAACGATGAAAGGAAATATTGTTGTTGGTCAGTCCGGCGGCCCCACAGCTGTTATCAACTCTTCCGTAGCAGGCGTATATGCAGCTGCCAAGAAGCTTGGGGTAAAGAAAATTTATGGTATGGTGCATGGTATTGAGGGCTTTCTTCAGGATAGAATGATCGATTTGGGAGAATATCTCGATGATGAGACCGGTATCGAATTGTTAAAGAGAACTCCTTCTGCATTTTTAGGCTCCTGTCGTTTTAAGATGCCTAAGATTGAAGGACACGAAGATGTTTACGAGAAAATTTTTGAAATCATGGAGAAACATGATATCGAATGCCTCTTCTATGCAGGCGGCAACGACTCGATGGATACGGTCAAGATGCTGTCCGACTATGCGGCTGCTCATAACAAACCGCAGCGTTTCATGGGCGTTCCCAAGACGATTGACAATGACCTTCCAATCACAGACCATTGCCCGGGCTATGGTTCCGCGGCAAAATATATTGCGACCAGCATGAAAGAGATCATTCGCGACAATGAATCTTTCGGTGCACAGAAGCCCACAATCTGTATCGTAGAGATCATGGGACGTAACGCAGGCTGGCTGACAGCAGCGGCAGCATTGTCAAAGGGCGATGACTGCAGTGGTCCGGATGCTATTTATCTGCCGGAAAAGGTATTTGATATGGACAAGTTCATGGAGGATATCAAGAAGCTTGCTGCAGAGAAATCTTCTGTTGTCATTGCGGTATCGGAGGGCGTAAAGATTGCGGACGGACGTTATGTATGCGAACTTGGCAGAGAGGTAGCAGTCGATGCTTTCGGACATAAGCAGATGTCTGGTACGGCAGTGATGCTGGCAAATAAAGTGGCGGAAGAAACCGGTTTAAAGACTCGTGCAATTGAGTTCTCCACTTTACAGCGTGCGGCAACGCATCTTGCTTCTTTGACGGATATCAACGAAGCATTCCAGGTAGGCTTTGATGCGGTCAAGGCGGCGGAAGAAGGCAAAACAGGCATGATGATCACTCTGGACAGAAACGGTGAAGAACCTTATCAGTGCGGCACGAGTGCATATGATATTCACGCGATTGCCAATGTGGAAAGAAAAGTTCCGGACGAGTGGATCACGGAGGACTGCAAGGGCCTGAACGATGGTTATGAGAAATATGCGAGACCGCTGATCATGGGCGAGTTACAGCCGCTGTATGTGAACGGCCTGCCACGTCATCTGGTACGCAAAGGCTAAGTTCTTTTGGAAATCCGAACTATATAAAATGAAAAGGCTGAATTAATGTGGTATGCCCCCTGTCAAGTAGACAGGTTAAATATCTAAAATGAAGCGCTGATGAACGACCACCTGTAATGTGTGGTCGTTTTTCTATGTACACCATTTTTCTTTGTACTCCCCTCCGGCATGAGGTATTGCGCTATATTCCCTTTGAGAGGGTAATCATGCAGCGAACTTCTGTCTCCATTGCATGTAATTCCGGTATTGGAACCATTGGGATTGCTTATTATCTGTTATGAGATGCGCATTTCGAGTTCCGTTCCGGCAATATCGAGCAAAATCCGGTAAAGTTCGTGTTCCCATGCGGTTTGAAGCCGTGCATCGGTGATCGGGATGGTCTCTATCCGTGAAAGTCTGCCGCCTTTGACGCGCAGGGTGCCGGTGGAACCGATTCGGAATGTAAGAATTTCATCCGGTCCTGCGAAATCAGAACGACCGGAGGCATTTTTGTCAATGACAGGTTTTTCGTAAGTCATCAGACTCATGATAACGGAATTTATATTGTCTGCGGTGTTGTGGTTTTCTTTCATGCTGCCGTCATGGAAGAGGAATGTATCTTTGATAACGATTTCCTGTCCTTTGACCAGGGCGGCATTTCGCTTATATGAAATTAGTCCGGTCTCTGTGGGATAGGCGGCGGCAATATCCATATCAATATAACACATATCGTCATGTAATTGATAACTGACATCTCTTGCGCAGTAGGACACGCCATCCCTCTGCATATGGCCGTTTATCGTTGGCAGATTGTGATAAGCGGACTGCATGGTCCAGATTTCGTAGCGTTGTGGAGAAAAGGTTTTTTTTGTGTAACTCTCGACACCCACATCAATGAATAGCGGTTTTCCGTTTTTATAAATCGTAAAGCTTCCGGTGTCATTGTGGTTATGGCTGTCTCCGTTATCACCTGCTTTGACCGCGAGACAGAGGGAATCATCTCTCGCAAGGAAGATGCCGACGCTTGGGTAGTAGATATCGGGGCGGCCGGGCACAGTACCAGGCACTTCCGCAGCAGTTGCAGCGTCTGCAGCTGTTTTAGTTTCTGTAGCTGCTGTGGCTTTAGCAGCTGTTGCGGCTACAGCAGTATCCGATGTGGCGGCAGCATAGTTTCTGATCTCCCGGACAGTAAAGGCATTCTGCAGCCGGTAGTAGAGATTGTTCTCAGCAGGAAGCAGAAGGGTATCCGGCATTCCCGCGAGAAAATCGGAAGCGGCGAAAGCGGCCATCCCCGCATTGTTTGTTCGCAGAGCAAAGAGAAATTCACGGGCGCCGGCACGTCCTGCGACCGGCGAACAGTCAGCAAAGTTTACATAATATTTGCCGTCGATATGTACATTATAAATATAGGAAGCAATGTTCCGGATCTTCGGTTCTTTGTACAGCTCCGAGAAGACACCATCCGTTACTGCATTCAGAATTTCCATTGCGTTGAACAGGCAAAGACCAGCGTGGCGGTAGTATTGTGCGCCCTCATCGCAGCAGCCGTCTTCCCCATATTCTGCAAGGAAATAGTCTATGCTCCGGCAGGCTTTGCAAAGGACGGCGGATTCTGAAATGCCGTTCTTTTTAGAAGACTTTTTCTGCGGACTTTTTTTTAATAAAAAGACAGATAAAAGCACATTCTGCGTGCACCAGATCGTCCAGTTGTTCATCGGTTCTTTTCCGTTGCCCATCCACCAGAAATGGGAATCCAGATAAGGTGCAAAAATCCGCTGTTCCAGCTCATGCCGGATTCGTTTGGTGATAAAGGGGCTGATCAGATCGAGCCTGCTTTCCAGAAGATAACCGGCGGTGGCAAGAATGGCGCCGCTCTCACAGGCGAACAGGTCCAGAACGGGCGCCGTGCTGTCGGGTAAAAGGAGCTGCGGCGTGTCCCTTATGTAGCTGTTATGGGGCGGAAGCTGCCAGGCGCTTTCCTCGCAGATGGAGAAAATGCCGTTGATGATATCGTCAAGAAAACGTCCTTTGTCTTCCACACACTCCGCCAGGACCAGCGCGTTTAGGACGTGCCGTTTGGAAAAGCATTTATTTTCATAACGGACCCGGTTGCCGGTCCTCGTAAAATCCATAAAATCGGTCGCGGTCAGCGGCGGAAAGGCAAAGTGCAGATAGCTTTCGCCGAGCGCCAGCGTCTCTTTTTTCCATTCCTCATCCAATCCTTCCCATGCTGCTCTGTCCGTAATCGGTGGATAGAGGGTAAGGGGCCGGAAAGACTCCGGATAATTTACGGCAATTTCATAGAACATAATGATGTTTCTCCTTTCGCACACTTTTCGCAATTACCTAACTTTTCGTAATTGCCTGACTGTCACTCTTTTATTGCGGATTCTGATTCATATAGCCCCTCGGAGATAAACCTGTCACCTTTTTAAATACACGACTAAAATAAAAAGCACTCTCATAGCCCAGTCTATCGGAAATTTCATAAATTTTGTAATCACCGTCGGTCATCATCTTTTTGGCGGCATCGATTTTGCTCTGGTTGATATAATCGGAAAAGCCAATATCGTTATTCTTGGAAAAAAGAACGCTCAGATAATTCGGACTGATATTAAATTCTCTGGCGACTTTATTCAAAGTAAGCTTTTCCTCAATATGTTCATTAATGTATTTCTTGACATTGATGACAATGTGGTTTTTGTAATCTTTGTTGTGCATGGTAAAGCTTCGGCACAGGCCGTCGCGCAGTAATTTCATCCATTCCAGAATCTGTTCGGTATTGGTCAGTTCATACAGGGAACGGTAGCCGTTGCTTTTTTCCCGGAAAATGTCTGATACGAGCTGCTCTCCATTTCCGAGAAGGGAAAGGGAAAGATACAGAATATTGCTGGCGGCATCCAGCGCCTGTACATAGTGCGCTTTCTGGTTGTCGAACAGCTCTATGATAGAAGTAAAGGTATCATAAAGCGCCTTTTCATCATACTCCGCATAGGCTTTCAGAATGTCTTCCTTAAAAAGAGAGATGTTGAATACATTTTTTAACGGTTCATCCTCCGCGATATCCTCCAGAAAAAGAATGGGCGTTTCCTCGTTTACCCGTGCAAAGGTCTGCCTGGCATCCTGATAGGAAGAAGACATCTGCAGCGGGGAATTTACAGGGGAACCGATACTGGCGTGAATGTTCGCACTGTAATAATTGAATAACATGACAGATACCTGCCGCAGCGTATTACGGATCAGATTTTTATAATCCTTCTCCATCTCATCTTTTAAGAAGAAAATGATGCAGAAATGCCGCATGTCTAGAGAAAGGACATGACAGGGAATATATCTGGAGATCAGTTCGCTCACCATTTGAAGACTGCTCGTGTAGAGGTTGAGCTGTTTGCTGTTTGACATTTGTGTCAGTTTTTCACTCTTGATCTCTACATAGCTTACGGCAAAAGAGCCATAAGAAAAATCAATATTCAGGTTCTGTGCCTGTGCCGTGAACTGTTCTTCTGATTCGAACAGATTGAAGATCAGGCGGGTATAGAACTGTTCCCGGATGAGGTAAATGTTGTCTGGCGGCTGTGTAGCGGCCTGCTGTTCGGGAATGCGCTCAATCGCTTTTTGGACTGTCTCGAGAAGTATCTCCGGCGTCAACTCCAGCTTGATCAGATAGTCCACGACCTGATAGGTAATCGCTTCTTTTACGAAGTTAAATTCTTCATAGCTGGTCAAAATGATAAAAAGGGGAAGTTTTCTCCCTTCTTCCCGGCACTTTTTGACAAGTTCCAGACCGCTCATCACCGGCATTTTGATATCGGTTATGGCAATTTCCGGCGAATGCTCCAGAATCAGTTCATAAGCGGCTGCACCGTTTGACGCGGTCCCGACGATGCTGATACCGTGTTCTTCCCAATTGATCATGGATTTGATGCCGGCCTGAACGAGCGGCTCATCGTCAGCGATAATCAGTTTTATCATAAGTTTTCCCCTCTCTGAAAGGCAATAAGATGGATATGGTTGTAAAGCTTCCTTTTCTGCTCCGAATCGAAAGACCATACTGTTCTCCGAATTCATATTGTAATCGCTTGTGTACGTTGCTGACGCCGATTTCCTTAAAGAAGGAAGAGGAAGCGGGCGTTTCCATATGCAGCAGGCGGGCGGTGAGCTCCGGCTCCATGCCGACACCGTCATCGGTCACATCGATGTGGATGTCCCCGGTTTCGTCCTGATAAATATGGATAACGATGCTTCCAGCCGTTCCTTTGGGTTCGATGCCGTGGAAGATAGCATTTTCCACGAGCGGCTGAAGGGTGAACTTCAGAATCTGGCAGGAAAGCAGCGCCTCGTCCTCCACATGGAAGGTCAGTGTGATCGTGCCGCCGTAGCGGTACTGCTGAATGATAAAGTAATCGTTGATCAGGTCCAGCTCGTGCTTGATGGTGACGAGGTTGGTCGCACCTTTGGAAATATCTTTGAGCAGACGGGAGAGCGACGTTGTCATCTCCGCGATGCCTGGTGAATTCTGAATGGTAGCCATCCATTTGATAGAATTTAACGTATTATAAAGAAAATGTGGGTTAATCTGGCTCTGCAGCATTTTGTATTCATATTCTCTTTTCTGTCGTTCATCCTCAATCCTTTGTTCCATCAAAAGCAGTACATTTTCCGAAAGGTCGTTGATGGTTTTCCCGATATCGCCGAGTTCATGTGGCCATTCCGTTGAAAGGTCCCGTGAAAAATCGCCGTTTTCAATGCGCCGGATTCGTGCCTGCAGCTGCTTGACCGGTACATTGACGGTCCGGGACAGAAACCATGACAGAAAAACGCCGATGCAGCTTGCGGCGGCAATGGTAATCAGCACAATGGAAAAAAGGACGCTGAATACGTCTTCAATAAGCTGGGATTCGTCAACACATTCCACAATATGCCAGCCTCTTGTGTCGAGAGGACGTGTGATGATGGTAAGGGTTTCCAATTCGTCCAGTTCGTTACGAATGCGGACCGTCTGAATATGGGTGTCAGGATTCAGTGCGAGGTTTGACTGGTCATCCACGACTTCAAAAGTATTTTCATAAGGAACAAGAGTTTCATTCTGGAATTGATATAAATGGCCATTCATATAGAAGAAAAAGCGGCTGTCCCTTTCCGATAGATAATTCCGCACGGGAGAAGTAATGACAGAGGTTGACATTTCCGTAAAAATATAGCCGATTTCTTCCGCTTTATAAGGATGTTCGATTGGATAGAGAACAGGTATCATCGGTATTTCCTTAGTCGTGCAGAAGGAATCCGGCAAGACGCCGGTAGCGATTTCTTCCATATGCTCGTGAAGCGTTTCAAAATAAGGAAGAGAGCGGATGGCATCGGCGGAAATCGCAATGGAAGAATAGGGCGGTTCCACGACCTGTACGATGTCTTTCCTTGATTTGCCGATGATGACCATACGGATCAGCTGAGAAGGCAGGGCGGCATTGGCGGTATAGTTTTCCATGACAAAATCATGCGCCTCACGCTTTGCCTGATTGTCGGAAGGTTCTTTTTCTTTCGTAAAATTAATGACTTTTGTACTGATCTGGCATGCGCGGATGAAACTGTTTACATTGCTCACATTGGCATCGATGGACTCGCATAGAAAAGAGAGCCGCGTTTCCGATGTCTGAATCAGATTCTGCCGCAGATTGTCCAGAACAAGAAAATAACTGATCGAAGTAATGATAACGCAGATGAGAGCGATAAGAGAAAACGTACATAATAAAATACGCGCGCGTATCGTACAGAAACATCTATGCAGTTTGTTCTTTATTGCAGTAAGCTTTTTCATAAAGTTCTCCACTTCAGGAAGAATGTCTCACCAGAAATATTCTTTCGGGGATAACTTAGATTTTCTTAGGCGTCGTTCTTTCAAGCCTTAGAAAATCTTTATTCCCTTTTCTCTAATTTTATCATATGTGGATGATTTGGGGAAAGTAAATATCAGGAGGGAGAAAAAGTGGAATAAATAGTACATCTTTTTCAAAAAAAATATATTTTTTGGGAAAAAAGCATAAAAAGTTGAATATAAATGGAATAAATATTGAATAAATTGTGAAGGAAATCAAAATAAATTCTATGTTCATTGTAAAAAAAAGACATTATACTGAATGACATAGTAATCTAAGGCGGTCCTTATCGCCGCGATTTCTATCAAACTTTTAAAAGGGAGGATATAACAGATGAAGAAAAAAGTAATAAGTGTATTGCTTACAGCGACCATGCTGGCAGGTCTGCTTGCAGGATGCGGCTCTAACGGCGATACGGCACCGGCAGCGGACAACGCAGCCGACACAACACAGACAGCGGATACGGCACCGGCTGATAACGCACAGACAGATACAGCTCCGGCTGATGCGGCAGCAGAACCTGCGGCTGATGCAGGTACGGACGCTGGCGAGGCAGTTACCCTGAAGTGGGCAATCTGGGATAAGGATACGACACCTTACTGGCAGGCATTAAAAGACGCTTATGAGGCAGCAAATCCGAATGTGACACTTGAAATGGTAGACCTGGGTTCCGCTGATTACATGACAGTTCTTGCAACAGAATTATCCGGAAGCGGTTCCGATTTCGACGTTGTTACGATTAAAGATGTTCCAGGATATGCGACACTGGTATCAAAGAACACACTGGAGCCCCTTGACAGTTATATTTCTGCAGCAGGAATCGATTTGAGCCAGTACGGCGGCGTGGATGCGCAGATTACTGTAAACGGAAGTCTTTACGAACTTCCTTTCAGAAATGACTTCTGGGTAGTTTTCTATAACAAAGACATTTTTGATGCTGCAGGCGTTGCATATCCGACAAACGATATGACTTTTGAAGAATATGACGCATTGGCAAGACAGGTTGCTGACCCGACTTTCGGTTCTCAGATTTATGGTACGCATTACCATACATGGAGAAGTGCGGTACAGCTGTTCGGTGTATTGGATGGACAGCACTCCATTCTGGATGGCGAGTATGATTATTTCAAACCTTATTATGAAATGGTATTAAATCAGGAAGCTGACCAGATTTGTAGAAATTATGCTGACCTGAGTGCAGAAGGTCTGCATTATTCAGCAGCATTCTCCGGCGGTGATGTAGCGATGATGAATATGGGTTCCTGGTTCATCTCCACACTGATTTCCAATATCGCGAGCGGCGAATATGATGCATCTCTCTGCGGCAACTGGGGCATGGTAAAATATCCTCATGCTGATGGTGTAGAAGCTGGTTCCACACTCGGTACGATCACAGGACTTTCCGTAACGAGCGTATCCGATAACAAAGACGAAGCATTCAAGTTCGTAGAGTGGGTATCCGGCGCAGAAGGTGCAAAAGTTATGGCTGAAACAGGTAACTTCCCGGCACTCATGAACGATGAAATTTCCGGCATCATCGCCGGCATGGAAGGATTCCCGACAGATGCTGAAAGCAAGGAAGCGCTGAACGTTTCCAATCTGTATCTGGAAGTTCCTTACGCTGAGAACGTATCTGAAATTAACGATATTCTCGATACCTATCATAAATCCATCATGAATCAGGAAATGACTATTGATGAAGGTATTGCGAAGATGAATGAAGAAGTAGGAAAAGTTTTGGGACAGTAGGATACTGTTTGAAAATCCATAAGATGACAGATGGGGCTGGTGTAATAACCAGCCCTAGCTATCAGCGGAAAGGGCGGGGGTTTATAGCATGGATGAAAAAAAAGCAGCTCAGGTAGAAAAGCTGGAACAGGAATCTGCTGTCTTGATGCAGAAGATTCGGGAAGAGACAGATATTAAGAAAAAAAGAAAACTCATTGCAGAAAGAGAGAAAAAACAGAGGAAGATAACCGCGATCAGAAATAACAGGATCATAAGCAGGGAAGCGAAGCGGGACCTCATAGCGTATTCTTTTATCGCGCCGAATTTCATTGGATTCGCTGTATTTACGCTGATTCCGATTGTATTTGCCTTTTTACTTGCCTTCATGGATTGGGATGGCAGTAATGCAATTACTTTTGTAGGTCTTAAAAATTTCATAAAGCTTCCTTCGGATACGTTTTTTGTAGCGGCGTTAAAAAATACAATCATCTATGTTATCGGTACCGTACCGCTGACGATGATCGCTTCTCTGGCGCTTGCTATCGTGCTGAACCAGAAAGTCAGGGCGAGAGGATTTTTCCGGACGGTGGCTTTTTTCCCTTATGTAGCTTCTCTTGTAGCGATTACGGCAGTCTGGAGCATGATCTTCCACCCGTCAAAAGGGCCGGTGAACTATCTGCTTCTGACGGTATTCGGTGTCGCGCAGGAAAATCTGCCGAAGTGGTTCAGCGGGAATCTGGTATTGGTCACATTGATTCTGTTCAGTGTATGGAAATACATGGGTTATTATATGGTAATCTATCTGGCGGGCTTACAGGGAATTTCGGCGGAATTGTATGAGGCCGGAAGCCTTGACGGTGCGAATACATGGCAGAAATTCAAATACATAACATGGCCGCAGCTCCGTTCCACGACCTTTTTTGTCGTTGTCATGCTGACGATCAATTGCTTCAAAGTATATGACATCGCAGTTATGCTCGCGGGAGGCGGCGACGGTAAGCTCAGTACATCGGCGACCGTTCTTGTATACTACATTTATCAGAATGCGTTCAACTATTGGGATTTGGGATATTCCAGCGCAATTGCAATGGTATTGTTCCTGATAGTGCTTGTTGTTACGTTGATTCAGTTCAGATATGAGAAAACTCTGGATGCGTAAAATGTAGGAGAAAGGAGAGTCGGGATGAGCGAAAAGACAGAAAAGAAAAAATATAGTTCAAAAAGCAGAAACGCATTGATTGGGAAAATAATATTGTATGCTATTTTAATATTAATAACAATAGTTATGATAATTCCCTTTTTATGGATGCTGTCTGCCTCAATCAAATCGGACAGAGAAGTATTCCAAATGAATCCCTTTGTGTGGATTCCGGAAGTTCCCAAATGGGATAATTATATCAAAATATGGACAAAAATTCCGATGCTGAAGTTTGTGGAAAATACGGTATTTTTGACAATTGTCGTGACACTTTTGCAGCTTCTGACATCGAGTTTTGCAGCTTATTCTTTTGCAAAACTGGAGTTCAAACATAAAAATACCCTGTTTCTGGCGTATATTGCAACAATTGCAATGCCCTGGCAGGTGTACATGGTTCCGCAGTTCATTATGATGCGTGCGATGGGCTTAAATGATAAACTGCTCGCGATGATCTGCCTTCAGGCGTTCTCTGCCTTCGGTGTGTTCATGATGAAACAGTTCTATGAAGGCATTCCGAGTGAATTGTGTGAGGCCGCGCGAATTGACGGCATGAGCGAATATAAGATTTACGCTAAGATCATGCTGCCGCTTTCCAAGCCGGCATTATCCACGCTGACAATCTTTACATTCGTCAGTACCTGGAATGACTATTTAGGACCACTCATTTATTTGAAGACCGAAAGCAAAAAGACGATTCAGCTGGGATTGAAAATGTTCATCGGACAGTATTCTTCCGAGTACGGACTGATCATGGCAGGCTCGGTGCTTTCTTTGATACCGGTCATCATTGTGTTCCTGTGTCTGCAGAAGTACTTTGTGGAAGGGGTGGCTTCTACGGGTCTCAAAGGATAGGGCGGGAAGAAGTTCTAAAGACGTTCTGCCAATGGGCGGAGCGTCAAGAACTTCTACGGCTCGCGTTGCGAGCCTTTCTCGCCCTGTTAGTTTAAAGCACTGGAAATTGCAATGATCAGCCGTCTTCAAAATGCGGCAGAACGGAGGAAACACATGAAAATATTATTTGAAGAAAGCCCGGTCATCTCTCCGGAAGAGATCAACGCGGCCCTCGACTTTTCCGAAAAGCAGGTCGTTCGGAATCTGCCGGAGTTTACTGATAAGTTCCAGAAGGCATACAGCGAGGACGGATTTTATCATCCGATCGAAAATAACTACTGGACAACGGGCTTCTGGACCGGGGAAATATGGCTTGCTTATGAATATGCGAAGGAGAAGAAACTGCCGGACGCGGACGTACTGAAACAGGCGGCAGAAGTACAGGTAGAAAGCTTTTTACATAGAATTGACCATAAAATTGAGGTAGACCATCATGACATGGGATTCCTCTATTCTCCTTCCTGTGTGGCGGCTTATAAGCTGACAGGAAGTGAGAAGGGAAAAGAGGCTGCCATCAAGGCGGCCGACCAGCTGATCACGCGGTATCATCCTGTCGGGGAATTCATTCAGGCATGGGGGCCGATGGATGCGCCGGAAAATTACAGGCTGATCATCGACTGCCTGCTGAATCTGCCTTTGCTGTACTGGGCATCGGAGGAGACAGGAGACGACAAATACCGGAATATTGCGGAAAAACATATTCATACGGCGATTAAGAACGTAATACGGGAAGATTATTCCACCTGGCATACCTTTTTCTTCAATATGGAGACTGGGGAACCGGACCACGGCGCGACCTGTCAGGGATACCGCGACGGCTCCGCCTGGGCAAGAGGACAGGCGTGGGGGATTTACGGCGCGGCGCTCGCCTATAAGTATACGAAGCGGAAAGAATATATCGATATTTTCAAAAATGTAGCGCAGTATTATCTGGAACATCTGCCAAAAGACATGGTGCCTTTCTGGGATTTGGAATTTACGGATGGAGACGATCAGCCGCGGGATTCTTCTTCGGCGTCGATCGCGGCCTGCGGTATGCTGGAGATGATCAAGTCTTTGGAGCCGGAAGAAGCGGAAATCTACCGGAAGTATGCGAAGCAGATGATGAAATCCCTGTATGATAACTATGCGGTCAAAGACCAGGCTAAATCCAACGGGCTTGTGCTGCACAGTACATACTCCAATCATTCACCATATAACACCTGTAATCATTACGGTGTTGACGAATGTAATTCCTGGGGGGATTATTTCTATATGGAGGCGCTGACGAGACTGCGGAAGGATTGGAACCTGTACTGGTAGAAGGCGAAAAGATTTTCTAAGTCTGCTAAAAACGCAGACTTAGAAAATCTACAATTTGCGGGGCAAATCTTTTTCGCCTGACAGAATCGCCTGAGGGCGATCCTGTCGGGTTGAGGAGAATGTATGGGTTGAGAGTGATTCTGTCGGGTTGAGAGGATGAACGGGTTTAGGGCGATTCTGCCGGGTTGAGAGGATGCCGTATGGACTGAGGCGGACTTAGAGAGGGAGGTTGAACATGAGAACGGATTGGGAAGGGAAATTGAGCAGTAAGGAAGATTTCAGGGAGCTTTTGATGGAAATCATCAGGCCGCTGCTGCCTTATTATACGAAGGAAAAGGCCGGCATCGTGCTGGGTGTTACGGCGACGACTTATGAACAGAGGACGATTCGGCTGGAAGCTTTTTCGCGGGTATTGTGGGGGCTTGTGCCGTTCTGGGCGGGCGGCGGAAACGATGCGGAATTTGAAGAAGTTTACAGAAAAGGGCTGACGGCCGGAACAGACGAGGAAAATGAGGAATACTGGGGCGGTTTTCATGCTTTTGACCAGCGCTTCGTCGAGATGGCGGCGATGGCCTATGGCCTGATTCTGGCGCCGGATAAAGTGTGGGAGCCTTTGAGCGACAAAGAGAAAGACAATCTGGCGGCGTGGCTTTACGGCATCAACCAGTATGAACTGCCTGTCTGCAACTGGGTGCTTTTTGCGGTGCTCGTCAACATCGCGCTAAAGAAGCGGGGCAGGAAGTATGATGCCGAAAAACTGGAAAAATATCTGGACGGGGCGAATTCCTTTTATCTGGGAGACGGCTGGTATCAGGACGGCGATTCCGGGCAGAAGGATTACTATGTATCGTTTGCCATCCATTTTTACAGCTTATTCTATGCGACGGTCATGGAAGAGGAGGACCCGGAAAGATGCAGACTTTATAAAGAACGTGCCATGCTTTTTGCACAGCAGTTCATATATTGGTTCGATGAAAAAGGAAGGGCGCTGCCTTTTGGACGTTCGCTGACGTACCGTTTTTCCCAGGTGAGCTTTTTTTCGGCCTGTCTGATGGCGGGGATAGAGCCTTTCGACGTCGGGGTGATGAAAGGACTTATCGTCAGGCATTTCTGTGACTGGATGAAGCGGCCGATTTTTGATAAAAACGATGTTCTGACTATCGGATACGGATATCCCAATCTGGTCATGGGTGAGCGGTACAACGGGCCGGGCTCTCCGTATTGGGCGTTAAAGACGTTTGCCGTTCTGATGCTGCCCGATGACCATCCTTTCTGGAAAGCGGAGATAAAACCGCTTCCGGCTTTGGAGGAACAGAAGGCGCTGCCTTATGCGGATATGCTGATTCACAGATACAAAGATCATGTGACGGCTTTCGTACCCGGCAAATACAGCCCGGCGGGGCATGGGCAGATACCGTCCAAGTATGGAAAATTTGCATATGATACGGAATTTGCGTTCAGTGTAGCGAAATCCACATGGGAAGTGCATGAGACGGCTCCGGATTCGATGCTCGCTTTTTATATCAACGGCTATGTCTATGTGCGGCGTATCTGTGAGGAGTTCCGTGTTTCGGAAACGGAGGTATATTCCCGCTGGATACCCTATGAGGGCATTCAGGTGGAATCCTATATCATTCCGACCAAAGACGGACATATCCGAAAACATGTCATTACGAGCGACAGGGAATGCGATGCCTACGACTGCGGTTTTGCGGTGGAAGTCGATGTGGCGGGAGAAAAGCAGATAAAGGACGGAAAAATGGCGCGGGTAGAGAATCATTACAGCGGATGCAGCGTCGAAACGGAATACGCAGAGGGTAAGGGCATCATCATTCAGGCGGACCCTAACACCAATCTTTTGCACCCGATGACGAGGATTCCGGCCGTTCATTATCCGATACATCAGGGGGAAAATGAATTGACTACAATAGTCAAAGCGTAAATGAGACGGTAGGACGAGAAAATATCGTAAGTTGAGGGAAAGGAAAGGTTATTCAAATGGCAGTACTGGCATTGAAGGTTTTGGATAAAAACGGAAAAACAATCTGCGTGAGCAGCGGCGAAGATTATGTGAGCCTCGTATGCACCGCAGAATATCAGGAGGGAGACAGAATCGTTCTGGAGACCTCGGAAAAGAATATTCATGTCTTTTTGCAGGTGGACGATGCGATGGGAGCGGCTTTCTGCTATATTACGGACAATGTTTCCTATGCGGTTCCTTTCGGTGAGAAGCGCATCTGCTATTCGCCTAAGGTTTTTGCCGGCAACAGGCATTATCTGTATGCAAGGGTGGCGAGGGAAGAGGAGATACATGCTTATCGGAATCTGGCGCTGAACGTATGTGACCAGCACGGCGATACAAACTGCTTTCCGCACGCTGCTGCCAATGTGGAGACAAGGGGTGAGTCGGTATTCGCGGCCAGAAATGCGATCGACGGCGTGTGCGAGAACCGTTCCCATGGGGAATGGCCTTATGAATCGTGGGGCATCAATATGCAGGACGACGCGGAAATGACGGTGGACTTCGGAAGGGAAGTGGAAGCCGACAAGGTGGTGCTGTATACGCGCTCCGATTTTCCGCATGATAACTGGTGGAAGCAGGTAACGCTGACTTTCTCCGACCAGTCGGAAATCGTCTGGGAGCTGGAAAAGAGCAGCCTTCCCCATGTGCTGACTTTTGAACCGAAGAAAATACGGTGGGTGCGGCTCGGACAGTTGATCAAAGCGGATGACCCGTCGCCGTTTCCGGCGCTGAGCCAGATTGAGGTGTATGGGAGGGATACACTGGGCTGACATCCAGGCTCGAACCGGGCTTTTCGGGACATCCATGTCCCGAAATTGCTCAAACGGTGTTCAAAGAGGAAGGTTCCGCAAAATGATTTCGGCCAGTTTTTCCGGCGTTTCCAGGCAGCCGCGGTGAATCCACTCACTGAGGACGGAGATGAACCCGGCTTTGAAAAAGGAAAAATGGTACCACATCTCTTCTTCGCTGATGGAGCCGTAGTGCTTCTGCATATAAGGTCTGGCGGCGCTTTCCCATAATAGAGAGAAGTTTTCTCCCGCCGCCGCCGTATAGTGCGTTAAGTAAATATCAAAAAAAGTATGATGTTCTTTGACATAGGCAATCATCTGAACCATGTTGTCGGGCACAAGAAAAAAATCAATGGCGCTGCCGGAACGTCTCATCATTGCCCCGACATCATTCATCATTTCCAATCCCATTTTATAAATCAGGTCATGAATATCCAGATAGTGCAGATAGAAAGAAGAGCGGTTGATATGGGCGGCTTCGCAGATAGCCCGTACGGTCACTTTATGGATATCTTTATCCTGTGCTAAAGAAAGAAGGGTATTCTGAATCAGTTTTTCAGTCTCCTGATAACGCTGGTTATTTTTCGTATTCATAAGAGCTCCTTTTTTTATTAAAACGACACATGCCTTGAAAATGATGGCTGACTTTCTTCTTTTATCCCATTATAATAAACACAGATAAACAAAACAAGTGTTGATTTAAAAGGAGCTGTTGGAAATGCTATCGGCAAAACTGTTTGATACCCGGATAAAATCGGAGAAGGTGGAGAAAAAGGAAAAGTGGCTGGGGTTTTTTTTAGGGCCTGTCAGCGTAATTCTGATGAATTCCATCCTGTCAAATTATTTGAATGTGTATTATACGGATGTGCTGGATATCAGTGGTATCTGGGGCGGTTTGTTTATCAGTGTTTTTCCTGTTGCGGCAAAGGCGCTGGATGTGCTGACATTCATTTGCATGGGAATCATAGTGGACAGAACGCGCTCCAGGCAGGGAAAAGCAAGGCCATGGATTCTGTTTTCAGCGCCTCTTCTGACAATCTGCATGATATTGCTTTTCGTAGTGCCGGGAGGAAATGATAATCTGACCGCACTGTGGATTTTCGTCAGCTATACCGTGTTCTATGCTGTGGCATATACGATGTATAGCACGGCGCATACGCTGATGGTGCCCCTTTCTACCCATTGTGAGGAGGAGAGAAGTAAACTGTCGCTCATTACCAATACGCCGAATATGGCGGCCGGTTCTCTGATTGCGATTCTGTTTCCCTGCATTGTGGTGCCCCTGATCGGCGTCAACAGAAAGTTGTGGGTGAGTGTCATGCTGGGTGTGGCTGCTGCGGCTTTGCCAATGATCCTGCTGGAATATTTTTTTACGAGAGAACGGGTAACGGAACAAAGCAGAATGCAGGAAAAGACGGAAAGTAAAAAAGTTTCTTTAAGAGAGCAGTTCCGGTGTTGCAGGATGAGCCGTAAGTGGGTCATTCTGATGCTCTATCTGATTCTGCTCCAGACTGTAAATGCGATGTTCAGTGCCGGCACTTTCTATTATTGCAACTGGGTGCTTGGAAGTTATAATGACGGATATACGCAGGCGCTTTTTTACGCACTCGGGCAGGCACCGCTGGGAATTGGAATTGTGCTGTGCCGCCCGGTCTGCAATAAGCTTGGTAAGGAAAGGGCGATGACAGGCGGTTTTCTGCTGGCTTTTGCGGGTGTTATGATCTGTCTGGCGAATCCCGGAAATCTGGTGCTGGTATTGGCAGGACAGGTGGTGAGGACGATTGGATTGATTCCTTCCACTTTCATGATTTCCAGTATGCTTGGGGATGCGCTGGATGAGGTGGAACATGTCAGTGGAAAACGCTGCGATGGTTTTTCGTCCTCGGTGATGAACTGCATCACGACTTTGATGGGCGGTATTGCGCTTTGCATTTTCAATTATGGGATTTCACGGCTGGGTTATCAGGCTCCGACAGAGGCGTTTATTCCGGTACAGAATGCGGCGGTGCAGAATTTCATCATCTTTTGTGTGATCGGTGTTCAGGCAGCAGCGTATCCGGTCATTGCGCTGCTGCAGTTTATGTCGATAAAAGAGCGGTATATTCCGCGAAGGGAGGATAATGATGTACAATAGCATAAAACCGGGAAAAGTATGGAAGGATACGAATGGAAAACGCATACAGGCGCATGGTTTTTCGGTATTCTATCATGAGGAAGAGTGCTTGTATTATTGGTACGGTGAGAACAAGGAGCGGACGAAAAAGGGCGGATATGTGTGGCACTGGGGCGTGCGCTGCTATGTGTCAAAGGACTTATATAACTGGGAGGACAGGGGACTTATCATACCGCCGGAGCCGGAGAATCTGCAAAGTCCGCTGCATCCGACGTACTGCATGGACAGACCGCATATCATATATTGCGAAAAGACCGGAAAATATGTGGCATGGCTGAAAATCATGGCGGGAGAGGTCAGTCAGTTCATGACGATCATGGAAGCGGATACTTTTATGGGACCTTACCGGATGGTCCACAGGATGTATAAACCTCTTCACATGGACAGCGGTGATTTTGCGCTGCATGTGGACAAAGAGACGAAAAAGGCATATATTTTTTATGAAAGGCCGCATTTTGAATTGATCTGCGCGACACTAACAGAGGATTATACCGGGGTGTCCGGGGAGTATTCCACACATTATGAAAATCTGTTTCCGCCCTATACGAGAGAGGCGCCGGCTTTTTTTGAATATCATGGGAAAAAGTATCTGTTCACAAGCGGCACCAGCGGGTATTATCCGAATCAGAGCAGGGTATGCGTATTTGACGATTATCATGGGGAATACCGCGATTTGGGAGACCCATGTATCGGGGATAAGACGAATACGACATTTAATTCGCAGATTACCTGTGTGCTCCGGATTCCGGGAACGGATAAACTGATTGCCTGTGCCGACCGTTGGATGCCGCAGTGGTGGGTCCCCAAAATGACAAAACAGATTTTAGCGGGAATGGAACGGCATTTTAAAGATTATATACCGAATCGGGAAGCTTTGGAAGATTGTCCGCTTCCCGGGGTAGAGCAGAAGCACAGTGAGAATACATGGAAATCGAACTATGTCTGGCTCCCGATTGAATGGGAAGGGGAAAAACCTGTACTGCGCTGGCGGGATGAGTGGCGCATTTGAGTGTTTCAGGAGAAAGAAGCAATGATACAGCAGGAAAGAATGAAATTTATGTTAGAACGGATTCACCGGGCATGGCAGATACAGGGATGTGTCTGCAACGTTGACGGCGTTATTCTGGCGATGACCGCAGACGATGAGGAAAAGGTTCTTTCGGTATCGCCGGATGCCGGTCTGATCAAAGAATTATATGAGAAATGCCGGGCAGGCAGCCTGCCTGTCGTTGCTATGGAGGAGGACATGATTTATTACATGGCCTTTTTGGACGAAGAAGAGCGGATGTATCTGATCGGGCCGATTGCTGCAGAGAAGCTGACTTTTTCCCAATATCATACCTATCGCAGGCGGCATGGGATTACGGAACAGAACTACCGGATTCCGTATCTGCTCCCGACACGCGCGCTGGCATGTCTGTCAATGGTCTATTATATGGTGACAGGGCGGATGGTTTCGGAAAAAGAACTGATGCGGGAAAATAAGGAGTTAGAGAAAATACCGGATAGGGAACACAGCTTTTACCAGCTTCAGCAGGATTCGGAGGAGAACCGCAGATTTTCTTATCGGAATGAGAAGGAGTGGCTGGCACGGATTGAGAATGGCGCGCTGCAGGAGCAGAAGGTACAGATTAATGCGGAAAATATGCAGAAAATGGAGCGCATTGGAAAACTGGCACGGAATAATTCGTTCAAGCAGTATGAATATATGGCAATCTCACAGATTTGTCTGGCTTCCCGGGCGGCCATGCGGGGAGGTATGAATACGTTTGATGCCTATACGCTGAGCGATATGTATTACCAGAAAGTTTCGGAATGTACGGATGTGATGGAACTTTTGAACATCTGCCTGATGGTAGAACAGGATTTCAGCGAACAGGTACGGCTGGCCAAAGAGCGGAATAAAAAAGAGAATTATATCGAACAGTGTAAGGACTATATTGCAAGGCACCGTACAACAAAGTTCAGCATCAGCCAGATGGCGGCGGAACTGGGAGTCAGCCGTTCCTATCTTTCCCGGCATTTCTCGGAACAGGCGGGCATCACGCTTCAGGATTATGTATTGCAGACACGTCTGGAAGCAGCGGCGAATATGCTGCGGTTTTCAAAAGAGCAGATTGGTACGATAGCCGAATATCTGTGTTTTCCGTCGCAAAGTTATTTTACGGAACGTTTCCGGAAGCAATATGGGATGACGCCGGGAGAATACAGAAGAGAAAACCAGATCATTGATTTCCATGGAACGGAAATTTAGTCGTTTTAAAGGAGGCTCTATTGATGTCAAAACAAGCATATAATCCATATCTGCCAAGCTTCGAATACGTTCCCGACGGTGAACCGAGAGTATTCGGAGAAAGGGTATATGTGTACGGAAGCCACGATCGGTTCGACGGGCCGGATTTCTGCGTAAATGATTATGTATGCTGGTCGGCTCCGGTCAGTGACCTGACCGATTGGCGGTATGAAGGCGTCATTTACCGTGCAGGCCAGGATGCGAAAAACGGAAAGGGAGATATGCACATGTGCGCGCCGGATGTGGTACAGGGAACAGACGGCCGGTATTATCTGTATTACGAATTTCACCGTCTGACGGTAACTTCCGTTGCCGTGTGTGATACGCCTGCGGGAAAATATGAATTTTACGGTTATATACAAAGGCCGGACGGTACGCCGTACGGAGAGAAAAAGGGAGAGGTGAACCTGTTCGATCCGGGCGTGCTCGTTGACGATGACGGAAGCGTTTATATGTATACAGGCTTTGCACCGCTTCCGGGATGGATGAAACTGGTCATGAATCTGCGCGGATTGAAAATCGATGCCGGTTACTGTATCCGGCTCGATAAAGATATGATTACCATGAAGGGGGAACCGGTCATGGTTCTGCCCGGTCCGGCGATGACGAGCGGAACCGGTTTTGAAGGACATGGATTTTTTGAGGCGAGCAGTATCCGTAAAATCGGAGATACTTATTATCTGGTCTATTCTTCCGAATTGAGCCACGAGCTCTGCTATGCCGTAAGTAAGAGGCCGGACGGCGGTTTTCGGTATGGCGGAACGCTGATCAGTATTGGAGATATTGGTTATCGGGGAAATCAGACCGCCAATAATTATACGGGCAATACGCACGGCGGCATGGCAGAAATAAACGGACAGTGGTATATTTTCTATCACAGACAGACGAATCGGCAGAAGTGTGCAAGACAGGGCTGTGCGGAAAAGATTACTTTCCTGCCGGACGGTTCTGTTTTGCAGGCAGAGCAGACAAGCTGCGGTTTAAATGACGGGCCGCTTTCGGGAACGGGCATCTATGAGGCGAGAATCGCCTGCAATCTGAGCAGTAAGGAAGGAACATTTGCCTATATAAGGACAAGAGAAAAGGACAAAAAGGGAATTCATCCGTATTTTACCCAGAGCGGAACGGACAGGGAGCAGGACGGCGACCAGTATATTGCGAATATGACCGACGGTGCATGGGCGGGCTTTAAATACTTCCGGTTTACGGGTGCGGAGAATGTCATTGCGGTAAGTGTGCGCGGTACGGCGGTGGGAACGATTTTGGTGTCAACGGCTTTGAATGAAGAGCCGGCTGCGAGAATTTCCGTTCGTCCGGCAGATACTTTTGCTTTTTTCAGAGCTCCGTTTAAAATAAAGGCGGGCGTTCATCCCCTGTTCTTCCGTTATGAAGGGAATGGCGCCTTTGACTTTGAAAAATTTGAAATAGAAACGTAGCAGCATTAACTTGGTAACATAAACGACAAAAAGAGCACATAAACGATAATTGATGCGAGGGAGCCTCCTTTAGAATAGTATTATCAAATATTATTTTAAAGGAGGCTCTGATTATGTTAAGACAGTCATTCAACGAGGGCTGGTCATTTTATAAAGCGGGCAGAGAGGGCAGGCGGACGGTAATGCTCCCCCATGATGCCATGTTGGAAGAAGCGCGCACACCCGATGCACCGAGTGGCAGTGCTGGGGCCTTTTTCCATGGAGATGTTTATACTTATGAGAAGGAATTTGAAGCGCCGGAAGATTGGGAAGGGCAGCATATCCTCTTTCAGTTCGAGGGAGTTTACAGAAATGCCAGAGTATTTTTGAACGAAAAAGAAGCGGGCGGCGCCGCATACGGATATATTCCTTTTTTTGTCTGTGCGGACGGTCTGCTGCAATATGGCGGTAAAAATACGATTCGGGTCGTGGCGGATGCCAGCCGGCAGCCGGACAGCCGCTGGTATTCCGGCGGCGGCATCTACCGGCCGGTATGGTTGTGGAGTGGAGCAAAGGAGTGCATTGAGCCGGAGGGTATCCGTGTTTCGACGCTGTCCTGTGAGCCGGCGCGCATTCTCGTAGAGGTAAGGCATAGCGGCGGTGATGTCGAGGTGGAAATATTGGATAAAGACGGAAGAACAGCGGCATCCGGCACAGGCGGGAAGCAGGAAATGGAAATTCCGAATGCCGCCTTGTGGAGCGAAGAAGCGCCAAATCTTTATCGCTGTCGTGTCCGGCTTTCGAAAGAAGGGACAGTTATGGATACGGCAGAGACGACATTCGGAATCCGAAAAGTGGAGTGGAGCAGTCAGGGATTGAAAATCAATGGAAAAAATACGCTTCTTCGTGGCGGCTGCATCCATCATGATAACGGTATTCTCGGTGCGGCAGCGTATGCGGAAAGTGAGGAGCGCAGAGTCCGTATCTTAAAAGAGTCCGGGTTCAACGCGCTGCGTATTTCCCATAATCCGGCATCGGCCGCGCTGTTGGAAGCGTGTGACCGCTACGGAATGTATGTGATGGATGAGACTTGGGATATGTGGTTTCGTCATAAGAGCAGATTCGATTATGCTTCCGATTGGCGTGAAAATTATCAATACGACCTGAAAGCCCTGGTCGCAAGGGATTTCAATCATCCCAGTGTGCTCATGTATTCCATTGGCAATGAAGTATCGGAACCGGCAGAGGAAGAAGGTCTTGCGGTCATTCGGGAAATGGTGGAATATCTTCATGCGGAGGACTTAAACCGTGCCGTTACCGGCGGCTTTAACCTGATGATCATTGCTTCGGCGAAAAAGGGTAAGGGAATCTATAACGAGGAGGGCGGCCGTAAGAACGATAACGACAAGGCAATAAGCGGAATGAACAGCACGGTGTTCAATATGATTACGAATATGGTAGGCACCGGAATGAACCGTTCGGCCAATTCCAAAAAGGCGGATATGGCAACTGCGCCGGCCCTGGAACTGTTGGATATTGCCGGCTATAATTATGCTTCCGGCCGTTATCCGTTAGAAGCAGAGGCGCATCCGCAGAGAGTCATCGTGGGAAGTGAAACATTTCCGCAGGATATCGCAAAGAACTGGAAAATGGTCAAAGCATATCCGTATCTGATCGGTGATTTTATGTGGACTGCATGGGATTATCTGGGCGAAGCGGGACTCGGGGCGTGGGCATATACACCGGACGGAAAAGGTTTCAATAAGCCGTATCCGTGGCTTCTTGCGGATTGTGGGGCGCTTGATATTCTCGGCAATCCGAATGGGGAGCTGTATCTTGCACAGGCGGCATGGGGGATGTTAGACGCTCGGCCGGCCATTGCCGTACAGCCGGTGAATCATCCGGGCATAAAGCCTGCGAAGATGGTCTGGCGGGGCACGAATGCCCTGCCCGGCTGGAGCTATCGCGGTTGTGACGGGAACAGGGCGGTTGTGGAGGTGTATAGCGGACAGCCGGTGGTAGAGCTTTTTCTGAATGGAAAGAGCCTCGGGAAAAAGAAAGTGAAAGACTGTAAAGCAGTCTACAAGACCAGATACCGGTCCGGTGAATTAAAGGCGGAAGCCTACGATGCGTCAGGGCGGATGCGGGGGGAAAGTACGCTGGTTTCCGCAGCCGGGCCGCTGCAGATTCGGGCAGTTACGGATAAAAAAGCCGTGAAGCCGGGAGAATTGATTTATCTGGATATCAGGCTGACAGATGCAGACGGCATCGTGGAAGCAAATGCGGACACGACACTTACGGCCGCTGCAGAAGGCGGTGAACTGCTTGGTTTTGGCAGCGCCAATCCGCGGACGGAGGAACGGTTTGAAAGCGGGAAATATACGACCTATTACGGACGGGCACAGGCCGTCGTCCGTGCAGGAAAAGCAGGAACAGTAACGATCTCCATTCAGGGCGATGGGGTAAAAGCAGTTACCGTAGAGATTATCTGCGAGGGATAAGAGGAGGAGCTTTTGATGAAACAGAATAAACAGGGAATTTTGGCCGGAATTTTTTCAAAGAACATATTTGATTCCAGAATTACATCTGCCAATACGCAGAAAAGCGAGATGTGGTTTGGGTACTTTTTGGGACCGTGCTTTGTATATATGGTGTATTATGCGGCAGCAGGTTCCTATCTGACGCAGTTTTATACGGATGTATTGGGGATCGGCGGTATTTTTCTGACGATGATGCCTATTTTTTCAAAAGTGTTCGATGCCATTACGAATGTTATTATGGGCCGAATCATTGATAAGACACGCACAAGGCAGGGAAAGGCAAGACCGTGGGTGTTGATCGCAGGTGTCTGTATGACCATTTCGGGATGTCTGCTCTACATGGTTCCAAAAGCGCCCTACAATGTACAGATTGTATGGATTATCATCAGCTATAACCTGTTCTTTGCTTTTGCATTTACCATCTATAATATGAGCCACAATCTGATGGTGCCGCTGTCTACCAGAAACACAAAGCAAAGAGACGGTCTTGCCATGATGACCAGTTTTGGCATGAATATGCTGCCCGGGCTTCTTGTAACGATTATTCTTCCTGTCATGATACGGGCATTCGGCGTAGGTTCCAATGCACAGGGAACGTGGATTTCCATGATGAGCATCATTTCTATTCTGGCAATTCCGGCGACCCTGCTCGAATACTATTTCACGAAAGAACGTGTAACGGAGGAGAGTATTTCCGAGGAAGGCGAAAACCACATGGAACTTGTTCCCATGGGAAAACAGCTCAAAGCGTGCCTGACGGACCGCTATTGGCTTACCGTTATGGGATTCATGTTGATTTACAATATTTTTAATATTTTATCGACCAACAGTATGCTGTATTTCTGTAATTGGGTGGTCAGCGATTCCGTGGATGGCGGTACAGGGGTGCAGGTAATCGTAAACGCCATCGGTCAGGCGCCTTTGGGATTGGGGATTGTGATATTATGGCCGCTTGTAAAGAAGTTTGGAAAGAGATGGGTAACGCAGATCGGTTTTGTCATCGGTGCAGTCGGATGCTTAATCGTGCTTTTGAATCCGAATAATCTGGGGATTGTTCTTGCCGGCCTGTTCATTAAGTCCATCGGAGCATTGCCTACCTATGCGATCATGGCGCTTTTGGGAGAGGCATTAGATCATATTGAATGGAAGAACTCTTTCCGTGCGGATGGATTTTCGGCATCTATTTATTCGATTATTGTTACGGTGACAGCCGGTTTGGGGCAGACGATCATTTTGGGCGGCATCAATGCGTTCGGCTATATTTCCCCCTCTTCTACAGCAGAGGTGATCAGCCAGCCGGCAGCTATGCAGACCTTCTTCGCATGGTGTTTTGTGGGAACTCCGATGGTGGGGTATCTGCTCGGAGCGCTGCTCATGTCCTTTTATAATCTGGAAGGAAAGATGAAGCAGATCTCCGCGGATATCACGGCGCGGCATAAAGCGGAGGCCGAAGCGCGCGGTGAGGTCTATATTTCTCCGGAAGAAAAGGCTGCGCTGGAACAGGAAGAACTGGAGCGCAGGGCGGAAGAAAAGCGTGTGGAAGAGCTGAAAGCAAAATGTGAGAAGAAGGGCCTGAATTTCGAGGAAGAGGAAAAGAAATATCAGGACGCATTAGAGGAAAAAAAGGCAAAGGCTGAGGCAAAAGCGGCGAAGAAAAAAAGATGAAGAATTTCAAATAATGATGAAAAAGGATAAAGGAGGCTGTCGGATGGATAAGCAGCAGATTCGAGATATCATTTCACAGATGACACTGGAGGAAAAGGCAGGCCTTACCAGCGGGCGCGATAACTGGTTCACAAAGGAAATAGAAAGGCTGGGAATCCCTTCCGTTCGCACCAGCGACGGCCCGCATGGGCTGCGAACACAAGCGGGAGAGGAAAATTCCCTTGCGGAAGAGCGCAGTGCAAAAACAGTCTGCTTTCCGGCGGCCTGTTTGTCGGCGGCGAGTTTTGACAGAGCGTTGATTCGCGAAATGGGCAAGGCGCTGGGACGGGAAAGCCAGGCGCTCGGTGTGGATGTTTTATTGGGGCCGGGCGTCAACATGAAGCGCAGTCCCTTATGCGGGCGGAATTTTGAATATTTTTCAGAGGACCCGTATCTGGCAGGAGAGATGGGTGCCGCCTTCGTGGAAGGGGTGCAGAGCCAGGGGGTGGGCGCCAGTCTGAAACATTATCTGGCCAATAATCAGGAGCACCGCCGTATGGATTCTTCTTCCGAAATGGATGAACGGACGATGCGGGAAATCTATATGCCGGCTTTTGAGCGTGTGGTAAAGAAGGCAAAACCTTGGACAATCATGGCATCCTATAACAAAATCGCTGGTACGCATATGAGCGAAAACAAAAAATATCTGACCGAAATATTGCGGGATGAATGGGGATTTGAAGGACTGGTCATGAGTGACTGGGGCGCGGTCCATGACCGGGCAGGTGCGTTGGAGGCCGGGTGTGACCTGACGATGCCGGCGGAAAATACAGACGAAGAAATCGTAAAAGCGGTACAGGAAGGACGGCTTTCTGAGGAAGTCCTGAACAAAGCCTGTGAGAATCTTCTGACGCTGGCATTCCGGGCGCAGGAAAACCGGAAAAAAGATGCCGCATTTGCCTATGAAAATGACCATGAACTGGCACGCAGGATTGCCGCGGAATCCATGGTGCTTTTGAAGAACGATGACGGCATTCTGCCGCTGAAAAAGTCAGAAAAAGTCGCATTTATCGGTCCTTTTGCGGGAAAACCCCGCTTTCAGGGCGGTGGTTCCAGCCATATTACCTGCTTTAAGATCAGCAATGTGCCAGATGCGGCAAAGAAAAAAGGTCTGCAGATTCTCTGGGCAAAAGGATGCGGGGATGACGGAAAAACCGACGAAACGCTGTTAAGCGAGGCGGCGGAACTGGCAAAAGCTGCGGACAAAGTTGTTTTGTGTGTTGGCCTGACAGACATCCTCGAATCGGAAGGCTACGACCGAAAGGATATGCGGATGCCGGAAGGACATCTCAGGCTGATTGAAGAAATCTGCGGGGTCAATTCCAATACAGTCGTCGTCCTGCATAATGGCGCGCCAGTGGAGATGCCGTGGGCAGATCTGCCGAAAGGCATCATCGAAGCATACCTTGCGGGGCAGGCGGTGGGTGAGGCGCTGCTTAATATTCTGTACGGCGAAGTAAATCCGTCGGGACATCTCGCAGAAAGTTTTCCCTTCCGTCTGGAAGACAATCCTTCTTATCTGTATTTTGGCGGTGAGAACGGCGTGGTATCCTATCAGGAAGGATTGTTTATCGGTTATCGCTATTATGAAAGCAAAAAGATGCCGGTACGTTTCCCGTTCGGATATGGGCTGAGTTATACGGCTTTTACTTATCATGATTTATCCGTCGAGAAAGAAAAGCTGGATGAGAGCGAAAGCGTCAAGGTTTCCGTGCAGGTTACGAATACGGGTTCTGTCACGGGAAAGGCGGTGATTCAGCTTTATGTGGCGCCGGAAAAGGCAGAGGCAGTCCGTCCGGTACGGGAGTTAAAAGCATTTGACAAGATAGAGCTGCAGCCCGATGAGACGAAAGAAGTGATATTCGTGCTGGAACCGAGGGCATTTCAGCATTGGAATACGGTGGTGCATAACTGGAGAACGGAACAGGGAAAATATGCAGTTCAGATTGGAGAAAATGCGCGGGACATTGTACTTACAAAGGGAATATTCATCGAGGCGGAGCCGGTTCCGCCGTTAGGCGGATACAGTCCGCAGATGGCAATCGGAGAATTTGCCAAAAGTAAGAAAGCCCGTGCTTTTCTGGATGAGAACATTATCTTTATGATAAAAGGAATGGCGGCGAACGGATATATTCCGCAGGAAGCAATGGCGATGTTAGATCAGGTGCCAGACGGTGTTTCCCTCGATATGATCAACGCGATGGCAGGCAGCATGGGTCACCGGAGCGGCGCCGGGCTGGATGTACTGATGGCGCAGTCGCTCGGCGTTTTTGAGATGTTCCTGCCGGAGGAAAAGAAACAGGAGCTGCGGGAACTGATTCAAAAGCTGAATGAACAGTAACTTTTGTGGATAAAAGGAGATTTTTACGATGAAAGCAGTCCGTTTAAGAACAGAATACTTGACAGAGCCGATGGGACTTGGTATCCGCAGTCCGCGTTTTTTCTGGAACTGCGAAGGCGGCATCCGGCAGAGTGCGTATCAGATCATTGCAAAACGGGGAACAGAAGTTGTCTGGGACAGCGGAAAAGTAAATTCCGACGCGATGACGCATATCCGCTATCAAGGGAAAGAATTGAACAGCCGTGACATCGTTTCATGGACGGTCTGCCTGTGGGATGAAGAGGACAGGGCAGGAGAAATCTCGGAAAGCAGATTTGAGATGGGGCTGTTAAAACCTTCTGACTGGAGTGCCAAATGGATTGGCGGAGACTATCATCTGTCTCGGAAAGAGCGGTATCCGGCGGACTGCTTCTGCAGACGGTTCCGGATTCCGGAGAATCTGGCAAAAGCGCGTCTTTATGCCACGGCAAGAGGCGTCTATGACGTGTGGATTGACGGAAAGCGTCTGGAAGACTTTATTCTGGCGCCGGGGATGACGGATTACCGGAAGCGCATCCAATACCAGGCATATGATGTGACTGCCCTGCTTGCTTCACCGGAAAAACACACCGGAGAACACCTGATTGAACTGCGCCTTGCGGACGGATGGTTCCGCGGTAGCGTGGCAGCCTACGGTGTGACGAATGTGTTCGGTGTGCAGACCAGTATACTGGCACAGCTGGAACTGACAGATGCGGGTGGAAACATGCAGAAGGTCGTAACAGATGAAAGCTGGAGCTGGAGCAATGACGGACCGATTCGTTTTGCCGATCTGAAAGACGGTGAGGTATATGATGCTTCTTATACACCGTCTTATGGCAAAAAGGCTGGCGTCATAAAGAACAGCGATATAACAGGCGATTACCGGGTTGGGAAAAAGGGGCCGCTTCTGGCGGCTTCCGACAATGTTCCGGTACGGGAAAAAGAGCGTTTTAAGCCGGTGCTCCTAAGAAGCGAAAGCGGCGCCAGGATACTGGATTTCGGACAGAATATCGCGGGGTATCTGGAATTTAGCGTAAAGGGGAAAAAAGGAGAGCAGCTGCGTCTGGTTTGCGGAGAATTGCTGGATAAGAACGGTCATGTTGATCTGTCCGGCATTCAGGAGACAAAGCCGGTAAAGGGCTGGAACCAGTTGAATTTGGTGACAAAACTCCTTGGCAGAGAACTAAAAGGTGATACTGTATGCACGCCGAAGCAGGAAATCCTGTTCTATGCAAGCGGTAAAGAGGATTACTATAAGACCGCTTTTGCAGTATTTGGATTTCGCTATGTGCAGATAGAAGGGAATCCGGAGATAAAACCGGAGAATTTTACCGCCATTGCAGTCTATTCGGATATGGAACAGACAGGCAGTTTTGCCTGCTCGGATGAGCGGATCAACCGGCTGGTGGAGAATACAAGATGGAGCATGAAAAGCAATTTTCTTGACCTGCCTACGGACTGCCCTACCAGAGAACGCCTTGGATGGACCGGCGATGCACAGATTTTTTTCCATACGGGTGCGTATCTGATGGATACGGCGGCATTTTTCCGTAAATGGCTGCGGGATATGGAGGACAGCCAGTATGATAACGGTCTGCTTCCGGCGGTCATTCCGTATCAGGGTGTGGAAATGATGTATAAATCCACGGGCACATCCGTAGGCTGGGCGGATGCAGTCTATTTGATTCCGTATCGCTATTATAAACGGTATGACGATTTGGAACTGCTGAAAAACTGCTGGCCGATGATGAAAAAATACGGCGACTATCTGATGGCTCATTTGGGAATGAGCGGTAATAAAGCGGCAAAAGAGAATCCCTATAACGAATATACTTATGAAAAGGGAGTACACCTCGGAGAATGGCTGGAACCGGAGAAATTCAGGGATAAAGTTTATGGTGCGCAGGCAAAGCACCCGGAAGAATGTACGGCATACCTGCACCTTGCAATGACAACGCTTTCGGAAATTGCAGGACTGCTGAACGAAAACGATTATCAGAAAAAGTGCCAAAAATATGCGGATGGCGCAAGACGGGCTTACGAGCATCTGTTTGTGAAGTCCGGGACACTGGATACGGACCGTCAGGCGAAACTGGTGCGCCCGCTGGCATTGGGAATGCTGCGGGGCGCAGAAAAAGAAAAGACACAGAGGCGTCTGGTAAAGGCGGTGGAAAATTATAATTATTGCGTGGGAACAGGATTTTTGTCCACACCTTTCCTCTTGCCGGTGCTGACGGAGGCGGGGGCGCAGGAAACTGCCTATCGGATGCTGGAGAATACAAAGAAACCGGGCTGGCTCGGGGAAGTATTGGATGGAGCGACCACGATCTGGGAAAACTGGGAAGGGAATTTGAGCCAGAACCATTATTCCCCGGGGGCGGTGTGCGAATGGTTGTTCGATACGGCCGCCGGTATCCGTGTGGCGGGAAAGAACCTTCTGAGAATCATGCCGAAACCGGGCGGAAGTTTGACGGAAGTCCGTGCGGAGTATATGAGCCCGTATGGAAAAGTGATCAGCGGTTGGAAAAAGACGGAGAGCGGTATTGCTTATGAAATCGTCATTCCGGCAAATATAGCAGCAGAAATCATACTGCCGGATGGGCGGGAGGAGATGGTCGGTGCAGGAATGCATACTTTTTAGGCTATTCCCTGTAACGATGAATTCTTTTTTCTTCTTCCAGCATGATTTGTTCAATTCTGAGAACATCTGGCTGTGTTGGAGTAAAGCGGATTCCCTTATGCAGTAAAATGATGATTTTACGAGCCGTTTTTTCCAGTTCATGTATCAGCTTAGGATCAGCTATTTTCACGGGTTGTCCGCCTTTGATATATTGATCGCTTATATAAGAGGCGGTCACAGGAAACATATCTTGAAAGAGTAACACAGTCTTTGTATTGAATATTTTGACAATTTTAATGCTATCTGTTGGTTTATGCTGTTCTTGTTTTTGGCAGATTAATTGTTCAAATTTTTCGATTTTTGAACTGCACGGAACCAGCCAATAGAGTCCGGTCTTACTGTCATTGAAGGCAAAATAATGAGGACGTTTCGTATCCTTATAATTTATTTTTAAATAGGGGTCTTGAATTTTATGAAAAAAGGCATCTGAAATGAAGTAAAGACCGCCTGCCAGAATTTCCATTAAGATTATCTCCTGTAATAGATAAGCCTCTTGCTTTTGCACAAGAGGCTTAAAGACTTATTCACGGCCTATTTATGATTCGCATGGCCGGGAGCGAACTACGTTTTCACGGCCTATTTATGATTCGCATGGCCGGGAGCGAACTACTTATAAGGTAGTTATCTACCTGTTATTAGTATTATATGTGTAATTTAGAAATATGTCAATATTTCGAGAAAAGTTTTTCTGAAAGCAGTTTTGCCTGCGCTTTTTACAAATCCTTCGCCCGTCCCCCGTTTGCCCGGAACATCTGGCGCCAGCCAGCTTGTGCCGCCATTTTATACAGGAAACGCGGAAAGGCAACGGATACATAACAGTTTGGCTGTACCTCCTGTCGGAGAATTTTAACGGCCATTGCCTGGAGCGCCTTGTCAATGGGCGCTTTCGGACCCGTGCCCGGTTTGGGACTGCTCATCATGGCAAGGCCGCCTCCACCGCCGACACCGATGCCGCTGCCCCAGATCAGATTGGCTTTGGCACACCAGTTCTCCAGAATTTCCAGTGCGGTCTCCGCCTGAATCCCTTCATAAAAACCGCAGTTTACGATGCCGTAGACTTGTATGCGGCGTTGTTTCGATGTTCCGTTTTCCTGATTGGATTTTTCCCGGTTGTATTTCTCTAACGCAGCGAGGCAGGAAAGCAGGTGTCCCGGGATGCCGTCTACATAGAGCGGGCATGAAATGACCCATGCGTCGGCATTTTGCAGTTCCGATAAGGTTTCTTCTGAAACGGCGGTATGATGCAGTGCCGCCTCGATGATGTCCGGCTGTTCCGAAAGACAGCGCTTCAAATCTGCCAGCAGGATTCCACTGGAGCTGTTTTTTGGCTTAGGGCTTCCGTTTAACAATGCAATCTTCATAAAGCGATGCCCTCCAATTCTTTGAGCGAATGACAGAAACGGATTTCTTTTACCTGTGCGTCATAATTATCCGCATTTCCATTTATCATTTTTCGTGCGGTATTTTTTTCTGCCTCTGTTGTATTTTCTCCGTAAAAATATGCGGAAAGCGAGATAACGTTCTGATACCTGCGCTTATGGTGCATTTCTCCCTTTCGAATGACAAAATCGGGATTATCCCGACGTGCTGCCGGAGGCGGTCAGAGAGCCGTTTTCCGACCTGCTGGATGCCGGCTGCGGCACAGGGGCAATGCTTGGCATGTTCAGGAGGGACTATCCGGATAAAAATTATACCGGTGTGGACTTCTCGGAAAAAATGATAGAGACCGCAAAGAAAAAGCGAATGGAGGGGATATGTTTTGTCGCAGGTGACTGCGAAAATCTTCCATTTGCAGACAACAGCTTCGATGTTGTCACCTGTTCCATGAGCTTTCATCATTATCCGAATCCCGAAAAGTTCTTTCTAAGCCTGCACAGAGTCCTGCGGCCGGGTGGGAGACTGATTCTAAGGGATATGGCATCAAACAGCAGGATACTGATGTGGTTTTTCAATCATATCGAAATCCCGGCGGCCAACCGGTTCCTCAATAAAGGGGATGTCCGTGTCTATTCAAAGGATGCGATACAGCGGCTTTGCGATGCAGGCGGCCTGAAACTGGAACTGTATGAAGTGCGCAAAGGGTTCCGCCTGCATTGTGTGGTCAGGAAACCATGTACAGAAAAGCGGAAGTAGAGACCGCTGTGGTCAGATTGCCGCATGCAAATGACAGATAATGAATGGCGCAAAGACGAATCGCCGCGAAGAATTCTTGTACGAAACGGATGACCATGATAGAATGAAAAAGGTTAGAAGGAGGCCTTTTTCATGTACCGACTGGCAATATGTGACGATGAACAGGCAGATGTCGTTTATCTGCAGTCCCTTTTGGAAAAGTGGGCAGAGAGTACCCGGGCTGCCCTGAAAATAGAGCGTTATTCTTCGGCGGAAGCCTTTCTTTTTCAGTATGAAGAGGATAAGGATTTCGACCTTTTGCTTCTGGATATCGAAATGGGAGAGATGAGCGGTCTGGAGCTTGCGCGGAAAATCCGTCAGGAAAACCGCGCGGTGCAGATCATTTTTATTACGGGCTATATGGAATATATTGCGGAAGGTTATGACGTGGAGGCGCTTCATTACCTGTTAAAGCCGGTGACGGCGGAAAAACTCTTCGCGGTGCTCGACCGTGCGGCGGAGCGGCTGAAATCGAAGGAGAAGGAACTTTGTCTGGCTTTGCCGGGAACGGTGGTGCGGATTCCTTTTCATGAGATACGTTATTTGGAAGTGCAGAGAAACTATGTGACGGTCCACGGAGCGGAAGCCTATACGGTGAAGAAGACGCTGAACGAACTGGAGGAAGAGCTGGACGAGAGTTTTTGCCGGACAGGGCGGTCATATATTGTGAATTTGCTTTTTGTGAAAAAAATAACAAGAATGCAGGTGGTCTTAAAGGATGGAGAGGAGATTCCTCTTTCGCGGAATTTCTATGAGAAAATGAACCGGGCGATGATACAGTATTTTTAAAATTATTTCATAAGTCGGAGGCTGTGTTACAGAGAGGCGGTGCAGTACGATGAAAGATGACTATCTTGTGAGTAAATGGGCTTTGATACGCCGGAATGAACTGGTAGATATTCCGGATAAACTGGAAATACATCCTGATTTTTTGAAGCGGCTTTCCCATGAAGAGTTTGAAAGTGCATTCAGGGAAGTCGGCGGGATGTTCTATCGGATGTATTCCGATATGGCGGACTCTCCGCAAATGTTCGGATTACCATTATATAAAATCGATGAATATGATTATTTTTCAAAGCAGGCAAGAGAGGCAAGGCGAGTGCCGTGGAATCCGTTTTATTTTATGCTCTGCCTGTTTGCCTGCGGCGATTTTAAGGGAGATGTCTTTATTGCAGATACGGCGGAAGTCAGGAAAATAAATAAGGCCGGAAAGACCAATCTGTTATTAGAAGCATTGTGCGGCCAGGGTTTTGTGTTCGACGGAATTAAAAAGTATAGTTTATCTTCGGGAGATTTTCTGGAAATCGATTATCCGGATAATCGAAATATTCTTGAAGTTCTGTCTGCTGTTGCGAAAAAGGTAAAAAATACACAGCTGAAAGATGTGAAAAATTATTATTCCAATTCGATAGCATTCGGCAACGCATTTATCGGATGGAATTATAAAGTATTAACGGAAAATCTGCATACATGCACGCTGGCGGAAGGCTGTGATTATGTCGCGGATAAGATTCATGATGAGGCGGACAGAGAAGTGGTATCCGTTTTGGATAAAATATTGACAGAGAGCGGATACACGAGGAAGAAAGGCGATTTTAACGAAGGTCCGTCTGTCCGGTATTATTGCGGAAAATCGTCCGTATATGATTATGCGCTGAATTCCGATACCGGAAATCTGTATCTGGAATTGAGAATCCGAAACGCGGAAAAATGTCTGGCGTATTCAAAGGAATGTCCTGAAAGCATCGTAGAGGTATTCCGCCACAGCGATGCCGGATGTCAGAACCGTATGAACGGAACCTGCAGATACGGGGTAAAATATGAATTTGAAAAAGAAGAAAAATGGCATTGCGGCTGCTGCGGGGCACCATTTAAGCTGCATCCCATAAAAGAAGACATTCCTCATTATTTGAAGTTATTGGAGTTAGGGCGCTCAAAATGATATACTGTGAAGCAGGGGAGATGAGGAATGAATGAAGAAAAAAGCGATCATGATTTCAGCCATTGCCGGAATGCTTGTTTTAGGGCTGTGTGTAAAGTTTGCTGCCGGCAGCAGGGATGCAGCCGCAGTTGACAGCACCGCTGTGGCAGAGGGCGTCGTTTCTGCGGAAGGGATATGGCCGGAAGAACTGCCGACAGAGCAGAAATTGGAAGTGCAGAATACGGAGGAACGGGATTGTATTGCGATTCCTGAAATGATATCTTTGGAAAAACCGGTCGTGAAATTGAACGGTGAAGAAGGGGAATTGCGATATGATTGGGATTATAACAGTGTCCGGGTAGATGAGGAGACCCTTCTTTTGACCAGTGAATGTTATTTTTTGAAGGAAGATCGGCAGCAGAAGATTTTTTTCCTGGCGAAAGCTCCGTATTATATACCCCATGAGGTTTTCCGGCAGGATGATAAAAGCCGGGGTGTGTCGGACCCGCAGGAGTGGGAGGAATACCGAATGAAGCGCCTGCATTCCATAGACGGCGGTTATGTCTATGAAGTGGATGGAGCGTTGTATTTTATGGACAGGAATTTTCAGGAGACTTCTCTACTCTGTGACCTCTGTCAGCTTATGGGAGATTTATATTCTTTTTCTCCTGAAACAGTTAAAACATGTGATTTGACAGAAGACGCCTTAAGGATGCTTGCCTGTACAGATGAGGGACTTTATGAATATCAATTGGAAAGCGGAGAACGGAAGCTGTTGGAACCGGCCTTTTTTGCTCGTCATGAAATTGCCATTGCGGAGGGCGACTGCGCGTGCGGCGCGCGTGATTTCGAATTTTCCGGTCCTGTCATGGCGGCATATGCGCCCGATGGACAAAACTACGCTTTTTTGACGGGAACGGAAGAGGCGGACTGGGGAGATATTACCGGCGCTGTTTTGCGGACGGGAGAAGGGAGAACTCTGTATCAGCGTGAAACCGAACATATCTATGATTTCAAGTGGATAGAGACAGGAGACACAATATATCTCGCAGTTTTTTATCAGGAAGATAAAAGCGAAAAGATAGACCGGGTGGATGTAAATAGCGGGGAAATGGTGACATTTGAAGTGCCGGAAGAGATATTTTTGGCTTTTTTGGGCGGATTTGATTGTCACGTTCATTTTTTAGATGCGGACAATCTGTTTTATTGGAATTATGACAAGCAGGATGCCGGTCAAAATATTTTTGAAATTTACAATCTGTATTCCGAAGAACGGCATGATTTTGAGATTGCGGGAGACGTGGACTGGGAAATATCCGTATTTGATTGTGGAGACCACGATACACACCCTGTAAGGTATCCGAAAGATTTGGCGAATGCCCCGGATGGTTCATCCGGCGTTTATGAGGATTTTTTGAACGGTGAGATCACGGTGGAGCTGGAGGAACAGCATGTCTATATTGATGAACTGTTCTGGGATAACGATATCGAATACTGTTTTCTGGATATTGACGGAGACGGCAGCGGGGAACTGCAGATTAGGGATAGCAGAATCTATTATGTAGTAAAAGTACAGGAAGGAGCGCTCCGGGTCATTTGGGAGGGCTGGTGGAACTATGAACCGGTCCTTGCGGATGGACGATGCGGAATTCTACATTATGCGGATGGATACGGCTCTGAATGGATTGAATTCAGTACGATGAGCGCCGACGGAAGCATGGAAAAAGAGGATTCCATATGCTGGTCTGACGAGAATAAGAACGGAAAGTTGGACGAGGGAGATTTTTTTTACGATTCCGGGGATATCGACAGGGAGCAGTATCTGACAAAACGGGAAGAATATGCCGCAATGCGGTCAGAAAATGAACTGGAATGGACGGGCAGACGATTAAAGGATTTTGCGACGTGGCAGGATGCATATATTGATTTTATCCTGAAAATCCATGTTACGGAATGGGAACCCGATGTTGGGTTTCTCTATTCACTCCTTTATGTGGATGCCGATGACGTTCCGGAGCTTTGCATTGATACAAGGGTTGCGGTAAGCGGAGAGCTCATCGTTTCCTTTTATGACGGAAAAGTCAGATGCGTGAATCGTGAAAGAGGCGGAATGAGGTATATCGAACGCGGCGGGCTGCTGTATAATGACTATGGCGCAATGGGATTTTATCCGTGTAATATTTATCTGCTGGAAAAGGGAGAGTTTTTGGAAATCGGAACGGGATGGTATTCTGATTATGCGGATGAGCAGGGGAATATATACTATGATTATTTCTGGGAGGAGAAACCGGTAACAGAGGCAGCTTTCGAGGCTTGCATTGATGCACTGATTGACAGGACAAAATGTGTGGAACCTTCTTTGTGGTATTCGGAAGCGAAAATTCTGGAAATATTGGTGGAGTAGGATGGTTTGAAAGGAAGGCCGGGTATCCCCGGATGAATATGTGAAGCATGTTGAGCATTGGGGACTTCTTCTATGATGATTACGAACCAGGCGGCAAAGATTTCTTTGCCATATGGGAATGCTATGAGGAACAGAGAAATGCCATTGAAACTATCTTTCCGTGAAAAAAAGATCAACAAACAGATTGCGGCATGTCAGAGCGAGCTTCTTGCCACGCATTATGCGGAGGTTGAGAATATGTACCGCCAAATGCGGGGATGGCGCCATGACTACCGGAATCATATTCAGGTATTAAAAAGTTATCTGGCGATGGGCGATATGGAGGCGGCTTCCCGCTATCTGGACGCGTTGGAAGCAGATTTGAACACGGTGGACCTGGCGTTAAGAACAGGGAATAAAATGACGGATGTTATTTTGAATAGCAAGATTTCTCTTGCCAGATCAAAGGGCATTCGGGTGACGGCGGATGCACATGTTCCGGTAGTGCTTTCGACTGCGGAGATAGACCTGTGCATCATCATCGGCAATCTTTTTGACAATGCGATTGAGGCGTGTATGGTGCTCCCGGAAGAAGAGCGGCTGATACGGGTGTATATGGAGATGAAAAATACGCAGCTCTATCTTTCTTTTACCAACAGCACCGCTTTGAAAAAGCAGAAGAAGGTAAACGGGCGTTTTGCCTCCACGAAAGGCGCGGGACACGGTTACGGGCTGGTGCGCATCGACACCATTATAGACAGATATCAGGGTTACATCAGCAGGAACAGTGAGGACGGGGCGTTTACGACAGAGATTTTACTGCCGCAGGGAAAGTGTGAGAAGAACTTCTAAGGCTTGCACCAATGGGTGCTTCGACAAGAAGTTCTACGATTTGCCGAAGGCAAATCTTTCTCACACTGCAGAATGTCCTGGCGGCCATTCTGCATGAATTGTTGATGATGCCGCCTGAGAGCATATCTGGAAGTATAGTAAATTTCATCCCCCCAACGAGGCATTTCGTCCCCGGAATGTATCGCTGGGGGATTTTTGTGCTAACATAGATTGAAAAATCAGAGATTTTTCAATCGCGAATTTGAGCCTGCGGCCCAAAGTTCGCAGGTTGAAAAAGGCATGGTCATAAAGATGAAATCCAAAAAACTCAAAAAAACAAAAACCACCGCAAAATACGGGATGTTGAGCAATTCTCTGTTCATGATAAAGGCAGCGCTGGAAATAAGGCCGAGGGTGCTCGTGCTGACGCTCCTGCAGGCTCTGTTCGTTGTGGCGGGTTCACTGCTGGAACTATATGTGACGCCGGCCATTTTGGGGAGTCTGGAACGGCATGATGCGCTGGGAGAACTTCTTGGCATCATCAGTTTCTTTGCGCTGGGAATCATGGCGGTGTATGCGCTTTCCGGTTATCTGGAAAAAAATCAGATGTTTGCCAGAACGCCAGTGCGCATGCTGATTAACTGTAAAATATGGAAAAAGACGGGAAGCTGCTCCTATCCGGTGAGGGAGAGTCAGGATTTTATCCGTTCTTATGCGAAGTCAATGGATGCTTCTCATGGCAATATATCACCGACGGAGGACATCTGGAATACCTTTGCCAAAATCATGCAGAATCTTCTGGGATTTGCGATTTATTTGTACCTTCTGACACATGTGGATCTGGTAATCGTGGCCGTGACCGTCGTATTGGCCGCGGCCGGTTATCTGGTCAACAGTTATCTGAACGGCTGGGGCTATCGGCACAGGCAGGAGGAGGCCGATATCAAGAACCGTTTTTTCTATTTCCGGGGAAAAACGAGAGACCGCCTGCTGGCAAAGGATGTCCGTATCTTCGGTATGGGAGAATGGCTGGGAGAACTGATGGACAAATGTATCAGAATGCTGCAGGATTTTTACCTGCGGCGGGAGCGAATCTACCTGATGGCGGACTTTACGGATATTGTCCTTTCTTTTCTAAGAAACGGGGCAGCCTATGCCTGGCTGATTTATCTGACGCTTCAGGGAAATTTGAGCGCTTCGGAATTCTTGCTTTATTTTACGGCGGTCAGCGGTTTTACCACATGGATTGGTGGTATCATGCAGAGTTTTTCTACCTTGCATAAGCAGAGCATTGAGATTTCCGGCATCCGGGAACTTGCGGATTATGAGGAGCCGTTTCTTTTTGAGGGTGGAAAAGCACTGACGGCGGATAAGGAAGCTTCCTATACCATTGAACTTAGGGATGTGACTTTTCGTTATCCGGGCTCGGAGCGGGAGATCTTTTCCCATTTGAATCTCATCCTTCATCCCGGTGAAAAGCTGGCGGTGGTTGGAGCAAACGGCGCGGGAAAGACGACACTCATCAAGCTTCTGTGCGGCTTTTATGACCCCGACGAGGGAGAAGTGCTGTTAAATGGGGTAAATATTAAGGAATATGACCGCAGAGATTATTACCGGCTTTTTGCGGCGGTGTTCCAGGACTTTTCTCTGCTGGCGGGGGAGGTGGCGGAGAATGTAGCATCTTTTGACCAGAAAATGAATATGGACAGAGTGCGGGACTGCATCGGGAAGGTTGGCCTTGGGAAGAAGATGGAAGAGCTGCCTGCGGGGTATCATACCCATCTGGTAAAGGAAGTGTATGAGGATGCGGTCGAGTTTTCCGGCGGGGAACTGCAGCGGCTGATGATGGCGCGGCTTTTGTATAAGGACAGTCCGGTCATGATACTGGATGAGCCCACTGCGGCGCTGGATGCCATTGCGGAGAGCGATATTTATCAGAAATATCAGGAACTGGCAAGGGGCAAGTCATCCGTGTTCATTTCCCACAGGCTGGCTTCCACCCGTTTCTGTGACCGCATTATTTTGTTAGAGGATGGAAAAATCGCGGAGGAGGGAACCCACGAAGAATTGCTTGCGCGGAAAAAGACCTATGCAGAGCTTTTTGAGATACAGAGCAAATATTACGCAGATGGACTGGCGGGAAAAGGAGCACAGGAACATGAAGGAAAATAGCGATAAATTATCCCGGGAAAAATCTTCTCAAAAAAATTCATCTCGAGAAAAAATTTCGTGGAAAGAAGTATACATGCTGAATAAGAGGGCGCTCTGTCTCTGGTGCCGGGAATGCCCCATGCTATTTGTGTCCTCCGGTCTTCATTCGATAATCGCTGCGCTGATTCCCTATCTGACGCTTTATTTTTCCGCCCGGCTTTTGGACGAGCTTGCCGGAACGAGAATGCCGGAGAAATTGGCCAAATGGATCATTCTTCTGCTTTCTTTCGATGCGGCGGCTTATTTTTTGAAAGCGCTGGCTTTTCGATGGAAGGAAGCGCTCAGAGCCACGCTTCATTATCGCGGAGAGGAGATACTTTCCCGGAAAATGCTGGACATGGATTTTGCGGCGGCAGATGATGTAGCCACGCATAATCTGTTGAGTCAGATTCTACAGAGAGAGCGCTGGAGCGGTTGGGGAATTGACAAGATATACCGACATTTTGAAAGCCTGATGGAAGAGCTGTTCCGGATGCTCGGCGCTGCGGCGCTTACAGTTTCTCTTTTCCGGCTGCCGGTCCGGCAGGAGGCGGGATGGCTTACGCTGTTGAACAATCCGCTCTGTATCCTGCTGTTGCTCCTTGTAATGCTCGTGATCACGGTGCTTTCACCTTATCTGGCAACCAAAGGGGAGATGTGTGTGCTGGACCATGATGAGACCATGAAGTTCGGAAACCGGATTTATTTTTTCTGCGTGGAGATATTTCAGGATGAAAAAAGAGCGCTGGATATGCGGATGTACAGGCAGGATGTATTCGGTGTCAATCGGATGAAGGAGATACTGGACCCTCAGACCGGTGTTCTTCGTACGATGGAACGGGATGCCCGGGGAAGAATGGGTGGTCTTTTTGCGCTGTCAATCGCTGTTTCCAGAAGCTTTACATGGGTGGTTTACCTGTTTGTGTGCCTGAAAGCCTGGGGCGGCGCTTTCGGGGTTGGTTCCGTAACGCAGTATATCGGCGCGATCATGGCCTTTTCCAAAGGGCTCTCCGGAATGTTAAAGGCACTGGGGGAAATGAAGGTCAACAGCGACACCCTGAAAAAGATATTTGCCTTTCTGGATATTCCCAACGAGATGTATCAGGGGTCTTTGACGGTGGAAAAGCGTTCCGACAACAAATACGAAATAGAGTTTCGGAACGTGAGCTTTCGGTATCCCAATACGGAAAGTTATGTTCTGAAAAATATCTCTCTGAAATTTAAAGTGGGAGAACGGATAGCGGTGGTGGGACAGAACGGTTCCGGCAAGACCACTTTTATCAAGCTGCTATGCCGCCTTTACGACCCGACGGAGGGAGAAATTCTGCTAAACGGCATCGACATCCGCAAATATAATTATCTGGAGTACCTGAAAGTGTTTTCTGTGGTGTTTCAGGATTTCCAGCTGCTTTCCATGAGCCTTGGGGAGAATGTTGCCGCCGGAAGCGGACAGGAAACGCTTTCTGCTCCGAGTCTTTCTGCGCCGAGTCGGAAAAAAGGAAGGGAAACGTTGGCGGAAAGCAGACAGGAAAGCTGGAAAGTGCCGGTAGGAAGCGGACAGGAGCGTTGGAAAGCACCGGCGGTAAGCGGACGGGAAGGTACGGAGCGCTATGACTGGGAAAAGGCCGTACAGTGCCTTCAGAAGGCTGGGCTCTCGGCGTGGCTCGCCGCGCAGCCAAAGGGGCTTGATACGATTCTTTATAAGGCTCTGGAAGAAGAGGGCGTACAGGTATCCGGCGGAGAGGCGCAGAAGATTGCCATTGCCCGGAGCTTGTATCACGATGCGCCTTTTATCATTCTGGATGAGCCCACCGCGGCGCTCGACCCGGTGGCGGAGTATGAGATTTATACAAGATTTAATGAGATTGTAGGGGACAGGACGGCTATTTATATCAGTCACCGGCTTTCTTCCTGCCGTTTCTGCGACGAAATCCTTGTCTTTCATGAAGGGCATATTGTACAGCAGGGCAGCCATGAGGTATTGCTGGCCGATGGGGATGGAAAGTATAGCGTGTTGTGGAATGCGCAGGCGCAGTATTATGTGGAGGGATTTCTGTGATTTCTTTTCGTGTTTTCATAACAGCATTTGACAAAAACGGGCGCAAAAAACAGGAAACTTATAACCAATGTCATAAATTTAAGGCTTACAAAAAAGATACTTGCTCATTTCATTATAAAAGCAAGTATCTTTTTGAAATAATTTACTCCCTATTTTCGAAGGCGGCAAAGGCCCGGCCAAGGTATTTCTCTGCCCCGTCCGCATCGTGGCGATAAAGGTTCAGGGCAAATGAACATACCAATAGTAAAAGAAGTCAAAATATTTTTTTACCATTGGTACGGATTTTGGCGTAAATCGTATGAAAATAATACATTGCTGTGGTTGAATCGAATTTCGACCGTTATGCTTATAAAATAGCGTGGACGGCAGTGCTGTTTCGTATTGTCTGATATCTCAAAAAGACCGTATTATATTTTCTAAGCATACGATATTTTCTTTTTTTCTGAAAATAATAGTTTACAAATCCTGGAAACGGGTATATTATGTTTATGGAAAACGATTTCCGGAAAACGATTTCCGCGAAACCTTCTCCGAGTATTCGCTCCGGATGGGCAGGCCGCGAAAGCGGCAGAATAAGAGGAAAAATGGTATCGATTAGAGATGTGGCAAAGCGGGCCGGTGTGGCAATTTCCACCGTATCAAAAGTATTGAATGATTATCCGAATGTCAGCGATGAGACGAAGAAAAAAGTGAATGAAGCGGTAGAAGAACTGAATTTTGTTCCAAATTCTGTGGCGGCCGCCCTTTCTTCCAAGCAGTCCGGCCGGGTGGCGATTCTTTTAAATCTCGATAACGCGAAACAGACGGTGGATGAGATCAATATGCAGTCTCTGACCGGGGCGATTCAGCAGGCGGTAGAGCTGAATCTGGATGTTATTACGGTTTTCTTTTCCATGATCAGAAAAATGACAATGGAGGAAATTGTCCGCTATCTTCATTCCCAGAGTATTACCGGACTGATCATTTTCGGGCTGGCAAGGGATGATAAAGTGCTGCATAGTCTGATCGCTTCCGGGATTTTTAAAATCGTGACCGTAGAGGCGCCGCTCGTCAACGAGCATACATCCTGTATCTCGATCGATCAGGCCGCGGCGCAGTACGAGGTGGCCCGGAAAACGATAGAAGAAAATAAGGCAAAGAGCATCCTCTATCTTGCCGGCAGGAAAAACAGTTATGCGGCGCAGGAACGGCTGAAGGGCATTCAGAAGCTGGCGGAAGAACTGGAACTGCCTCTGCTCGTACGAAATGGCGATTTTTCCGAACTGGAGGCTCGAAAGCATACGTTCCGTTATGCCAGAAAGAAGGATGTCGTTGTCTGTGCTTCCGACCTGATGGCGATCGGTGCGATGAAAGCGCTGATAGAGATGGACATTTTCCGTCCGGTCTGCGGTTTTGACGGCATTACGCTGATGGGCTATGCGGGCAAACAGATGAACACGGTCAGACAGAACTTTACCGGAATTGCCGCAAGAGCAGTGACGGAACTCAAAAGGCTATTGGAGGGCGGAACCGGAGAGGAAATCCTGATGGATTATGAACTGATCCGGATGCAGTATCTGGATGTTATAAAATGAAAGTGTACAAAATGCGCCGAATGATAAGGCGCTGTAAATATGTTAATACTAATAAAAATTTATAAGCAGGAAATGCAGGAGGTATTTTTATGGCACATGCAAGCAACTTGACAAGAGATGTGTTGGTGATGAACCTGGAAAAAGAGCTGGAAGAGCAGATAAAGAGTATGTATGTGAAGGACATCGCATCATGCAGCAATGAGGAATTGTACTATGCGCTGCTCCTTTTATCCAAAAAGCTGATGCAGGTTTCCGAGACGATTGAAGGTGAAAAAAAGGTTTACTATATTTCCGCCGAATTTCTGATTGGGAAATTATTATCCAATAACCTGATCAATCTCGGAATCTATGACAGACTGAATGATATTCTTCGTAAGAATGGTAAAAGTCTGAGCGCAATCGAGGAAGTAGAGCCGGAACCGTCACTGGGCAATGGCGGCCTTGGCCGTCTGGCAGCTTGTTTTCTCGATTCTATTGCAACATTGGGGCTGCCGGGGGAAGGAATCGGCCTGAATTATCATTTCGGTCTTTTCAAGCAGGTATTTCAGGATAAATTGCAGAACGCGGAGAAAAATGACTGGATTGAAGAACATTCCTGGCTGACCAAAACGGATGTGACGTTTGACGTGAACTTTGGCGATAAGAAGGTGACTTCCAGACTGTATGATATTGATGTGGTAGGTTATGACAATGGAGTCAATAAACTGCGCCTGTTCGATGTGGAGACGGTAGATGAGAGCATTGTTAAAAAAGGCATTGATTTCGATAAAGAAGACATCGAGAAGAACCTGACGCTGTTCTTATATCCTGATGATTCCGACAAGGCGGGCAACCTGCTGCGTATCTATCAGCAGTACTTTATGGTGAGCAATGCGGCGCAGCTCATTTTGCGGGAGTTAAAAGAGAAAAAATACGACCTGCGCAGAATGTACGACCATGCAGTGATTCAGATTAATGATACCCATCCGACGATGGTCATCCCGGAGCTGATTCGGATCCTGGTAGATGAAAAAGCGTTTACGATGGACGAGGCGATTGAGGTTGTCAGCAAGACCTGTGCCTATACCAATCACACAATTCTTGCGGAAGCGTTGGAAAAATGGCCTTTGGAATATCTGGAAAAAGTTGTTCCCCAGCTGGTGCCGATCATCAAAGAGCTGGATAAGAGAGTCGCAGCGAAATACAAAGACCCGAAAGTGCAGATCATCGATAAGGAAAAGAGAGTGCATATGGCGCATATCGATATCCATTACGGATTTTCCGTTAACGGCGTAGCGGCGATTCATACGGATATCTTGAAAAATACGGAGTTAAACGCTTTTTACAAACTGTATCCTGAAAAATTCAACAACAAGACAAACGGCATCACATTCAGAAGATGGCTGCTTTCCTGTAACCGGGAACTGGCGGGATTCCTTTCCGAAACGATTGGCGACGGCTATAAGAAAGATGCGAATAAGTTGGAAAAACTGCTGGAGTTCCGGGATGATGAGAAGGTGCTTGACAGAATTGCGGAGATCAAGATGAACCGCAAGAAAGATTTAGCTGCCTATGTGAAGGAAGTGGAGGGCGTTACGCTGAACCCGGATTCCATTTTCGATATTCAGTCCAAGAGACTGCATGAGTATAAGCGCCAGCAGATGAACGCGCTTTACATCATCCATAAATATCTGGAGATCAAGGCAGGCAAGAAGCCGGCAAGACCGATGACCTTTATTTTCGGTGCCAAAGCGGCACCCGCATATGTGATCGCACAGGATATCATTCACCTTCTGCTGGTTTTGCAGGAAATCATCAACAATGACCCGGAGGTAAGCCCCTATATGACGGTGCTCATGGTGGAGAATTACAACGTATCCTATGCAGAAAAGATGATTCCCGCATGCGATATCTCCGAGCAGATTTCCTTGGCTTCCAAAGAAGCTTCCGGAACGGGCAATATGAAATTTATGTTGAATGGTGCGGTAACGCTCGGTACTTCCGATGGCGCAAACGTAGAGATTCACGAGCTCGTAGGAGACGATAATATCTATATTTTCGGAGAAAAATCAGAGACGGTCATCGAGCACTACGAGAAGGCGGATTATGTTTCCAAAGATTATTACGAGAAGAGCCCGGTCATCAAGGCGGCGGTTGATTTTATTATCAGCAAAGAGGCGTTGAAGGTCGGCCATAAGAAAAATCTTGAAAGACTTCATAAGGAACTGCTGAACAAAGACTGGTTTATGACGCTGTTAGATCTGGAAGACTATATTGCGACGAAAGATAGAATGATGGCTGATTATGAAGATCAGAGCAAGTGGCGGAAGATGATGCTCGTCAACATTGCGAAGGCTGGATTTTTCTCATCCGACAGAACTATCGAGGAATACAACAGGGATATCTGGAAGTTGAAATAAGGGTGCTGAAATTTTCCAATCCTACTGTCAATCAGACATTCATTGTGGTATAATAGACGCAGGTAAACCAGCGTCACGCAGGTAAACCGGCGGCATGCAGGCCCGGCGGCTTGCGTCACAGGAATTGCGGCACAGTTCTTGATGAAATGACGGGGTTTCGTTGCTTCTATGGATATGGTACAATAAATATAGACGGGAGTCGAACCCGTTCGATGAAGGTGCCTGTTCCGAAATCGATAGGATGGGCGGGAATGGAGGATAAGGATGATGGATAATAGTACTTGCGGTTATTGTCAGGGTGGAGAATTTTTGGCGAAGTTCGGTATCAAGATCTGTGATCTTGATGTGAGCCAGCTGATTTTGTTCAAGGAGCAGAGCAAACCGGGAAGATGTATCGTGGCATACAAAGACCATGTCAGTGAAATCGTAGATATCAGTGAAGAGGAAAGAAACCGTTTTATGGCGGATGTCACAAAAGCGGCGAAAGCCATCCATAAGGCTTTTTCACCGGATAAGCTGAATTATGGCGCATATGGCGATACCGGATGTCATCTGCATATGCACCTTGTACCGAAGTATAAAGATCAGGACGAGTGGGGCGGTACGTTCCAGATGAATCCAGATAAAAAGTATCTGAGCGAGAGCGAGTATGCGGAGATGATCGAAAAGATCAAAGCGTGTTTATAAAAATGCGAAAAACAACGGTGCTGCCCTATATGGAAGAGGGACAGCGCCGTTTTTGTTAAACGCAGAATACAGGTTCGACAAAAGATTCGACAATTTGTTTATAAATGTGTTGAATACCATTATATAGTATGTTATACTATCATAAAAGCATATCTATTTCTATTTTTCAAAGTAAGCTCTTTTGTTCTGTTTTTCAGAAATCTATGCTTTTAATCCCAATTATATTTTAAAGCAGGAGGTTTCGGAAACAGGGACTTCCTGCGAAGGAGGTCAGATGAAGAAAAAGGAAACGTTTGTAACTGCGAACCGGGAATATAAGGATACGATGTTCCGTATGATCTTCCGGGAGAAAAGGGAACTGCTGTCTCTATACAATGCCGTGAACAATTCCGATTATCAGAAGGAAGAAGATTTACAGATTGTCACATTGGAAAATGCCGTGTATATGAATGTCAAGAACGATTTGGCATTTTTGATAGATTTTCACTTGCATCTGTACGAGCATCAGTCCACCTATAATCCGAATATGCCGTTACGAGATTTGTTCTATGTTTCGAGAGAGTATCAGAAATTAGTAGAAGGCCGCTCTGTCTATGTATCTTCCGTTGTAAAAATACCGGCGCCCAGGTTTATTACATTTTATAATGGTGCAGATCATATACCGGAAACCGTATATTTAAAACTTTCAGATGCCTATTATATAGAAGAAAAAGAGCCGGCTTTGGAATTAAGGGTGACAATGCTCAACCTGAATACAGGCAATAACCGGAAGCTGTTAGAAAGCTGCCGTACGCTGAAAGAGTATATGCAGTATGTGGAGCGTGTGCGCAGTTACGCCAGACAGCCGGACATGACGCTGGAAACAGCCGTTGAACGGGCAGTTGATGAATGTATCAATGAAAATATATTGACGGATTTTTTACGGAAAAACCGGGCGGAGGCGATCCATATGAGTATATTTGAATATGATGAAGAAAAAGAACTCGCATTAATGCGAAAAGATGAGTATAACGCAGGTGTCGAGGCTGGGAAAAAGGAAGGAATAAAAGAAGGAATAAAAGAGACTGTTGTTCGTATGCTGTCAGCAGGAACCTATTCTATAGAAGAAATCGCCAGTATTTCCGGCCTGTCTGTGGAGACGGTAAGAACGCTTGAAAAGGAAAAAATGCAAAGCAGAAAGTAAAATTTTTGTATTGACATATCTTCCCAATCGTTGTATTATCAATTCATATAAAACCTAGCAAAAAAGTATGGAATACTAGAGCGGCAAAATGAGGAGGAAATTATTATGGCCAATATTAAAAAGAGTGCGGTAGAGTTGATCGGAAAGACACCCTTACTGGAAGCTGTTAATTATGAAAAGGCGAATCAGGTCGAAGATGCGACAATCCTTGTAAAACTGGAATATCTGAACCCGGCAGGTTCCGTAAAGGACAGAATTGCTCTGAACATGATCGAGGACGCGGAAAAGAAGGGTATTTTGAAGCCGGGTGCAACGATCATCGAGCCGACTTCCGGGAATACGGGCATCGGCCTTGCGGCAGTAGCGGCGGCGAAAGGTTATCAGGCAATCCTGACGCTTCCGGAGACGATGAGCGTAGAAAGAAGAAAGCTGCTGCAGGCCTATGGTGCCAAATTGGTATTGACGGACGGAGCAAAAGGCATGAAAGGTGCAATCGCCAAGGCAGAAGAGCTGCAGGCTTCTACACCAGGCTCTATCATTCTGGGGCAGTTTGTTAATCCGGCCAATCCTGAAGTGCACAAAGCGGCAACGGGACCGGAAATATGGGAAGATACGGATGGCAAGGTGGATATTTTTGTCGCAGGCGTCGGTACGGGCGGTACGATTACCGGTGTGGGTACTTATTTAAAAGAGAAAAATCCGAATGTCAAGGTGGTTGCGGTAGAACCGGAAAGCAGTCCCGTTCTTTCGGGCGGCACACCCGGAGCGCATAAGATACAGGGAATCGGGGCAGGATTTGTGCCGGAAGTGCTGGATACGAATGTGTATGATGAAATTATCAAAGTATCCAATGAAGACGCTTTTACAGCCGGAAGAGAGATTGCGGTCAGAGAAGGCGTGCTCGTCGGCATTTCTTCCGGCGCGGCGCTGTATGCGGCGACACAGCTTGCAAAGCGTCCTGAAAACAAAGGAAAGGTCATCGTGGCCCTGCTGCCTGATTCGGGCGACCGGTATTTGTCCACACCGTTATTTCAGGCAGAATAGTCCCTATTTCTTCCGTAATACAAAGGCCTCGTATGGTTCGAGGGCGATGTCCTGTTTGTCATAGCGATTGTCCAGATTGGAGATGAGACAGGGCATCCCGACGAACTCGGCGGGGATGGTGAATACGGTCTTTTTGTCGGTAAAATTGCAGACGACAAGCAGTTTTTCCTGTTCAAGGGTTCTGGTGTAGGCGAACAGTTCTTCACTGTCTTCCAGAAGAAGTTCGTAGTTTCCATATACCATAATGGGATTCTGTTTCCGCAGGGCGATCAGCTTTTTATAATAATGGAAAACGGAAGCTGGGTCGGCCGTTTCCGCTTTGGCGTTGATTTCCCGGTAATTCGGGTTTACGGCAATCCAGGGGGTACCCGTCGTAAATCCGGCCTGCGCCGAGTCATCCCACTGCATCGGCGTTCTGGCGTTGTCACGGCTTTTGAAGGTGATACAGGGCCAGAAGGTCTCATGCGGAACGCGGCCGCTTTCGCACCATTCCTTATAGGCGTTGATACTTTCGATATCGCGGAATTCTTCCGGGCCATGAAAGGGATAGTTGGTCATGCCCAGTTCTTCACCCTGATAAATATACGGAGAGCCCTGCATCATATGCAGACAGGTGGCCAGCATTTTGGCGGAGACTTCCCGGTACTGCGGTCTGTCATCGCCAAAACGGGAAACGGCCCGCGGCTGATCATGGTTGTTCCAGAAAAGGCTGTTCCACGCCTTACCGTATAATTCGGTCTGCCAGCGGGAGAGCGTGCTTTTCAATCTGGTAAGGGGCAGCTGTTCATCGGTCCATTTTCCGTATTTTCCGTCGCCTTCCACATGTTCAAACTGAAAGACCATGTTCAGTTCGTTTGTATCTTCTCCGGCATACTGCTTTGCTAGTTCCGTTGTTACGCCGGCAGTCTCACCGACTGTCATGATATCATATTTTGACAGAACTTTTTCATTCATTTCCTGAAGATATTTGTGTACATTTGGGCCGTGCACGCAGTAAGGACCGTAATCTCCATACAGACCGTTTACTTTTCCATCAGGCATTTCGGCTGTTTTGGAGATCATGCTGATGACATCCATGCGGAAGCCATCGATGCCCTTTTCACACCACCATGTCATCATATTAAAAACATTACTCCTAACTTCAGGATTATCCCAGTTCAGATCAGGCTGCTTTCTGGAAAAAAGATGTAAATAATACATATCGGTCGTTTCGTCATATTCCCATGCGGAGCCGCCGAAGCAGGAACCCCAGTTATTGGGCGGTGTTCCGTCAGCTTTTCCTTCGCGCCAGATATAATAATCGCGGTATTCGTTATTTTTGGAACTTTTACTTTTTATGAACCATTGATGTTCGTCGGAGGTATGGTTTACCACGAGGTCCATGACAATCTTGATTCCTTTTTCATGAGCTTTTGCCAGCAGTTCATCAAAATCCGCCATCGTGCCGAATTCTTCCATGATATCCTGATAATCGCTGATATCATAGCCGTTGTCGTCGTTTGGGGATTTGTAGACGGGGGACATCCAGATCACGTCGATGCCAAGATACTTCAGATAATCCAGCCTGTCGGTAACTCCTTTCAAATCGCCGATGCCGTCTCCGTTACTGTCCATAAAGCTGCGGGGGTAAATCTGATAAATGACCGCTTCCTTCCACCATGTTTTGTTCATGAGCTGCGTCTCCTTTCTTTTCCCATTCAGTTCTAGGTAATTGCGAAACGATGTTTTCGAAGGCTCCCGTTGTACAAAATAGACAATCACCGCAGGGCACGCTTTCGCTGCACTGTCGCTCGCAGCGGTGCATAAGACGCCAGAATACGGCGTCCAAGCACCGGCGGCGACACAGCGCCCTGCTTGCGATTTGTCTATTCTGCACAACTGTTTTCTTGAAATCATGCGTTTCGCAATCACCTATCCATTCAGTTCCCTGTGGTTCCGAATCGGATGTTACACCCCGATTATAATCGAATACCATGCGGACCGCAAGCATTTTGCGGACCGCAAGTGCTTTGTAGACTACAAACATTTTGTAGACTACAAACATTTTGTAGACTGCAAACGTTTCACAGACTGCGGGAGGGGAGAAAACGCTTTGCATTTTGGTAAAATGGCAGTATACTTTTTATAAAGGATGACGGGTGGAGGGGATGCGGATGAAATATTATATAGATGTAAATGCAGCGCAGAAGGGTGACGGGAGCAGAGAATGTCCGTTCAGGAGGATACAGGAGGCGGCTTCGTGCGCAGAGCCGGGCGACGAGGTCATTGTTGCACCGGGGATTTATCGGGAGGCAGTCAGCCCTGTAAATGGGGGAAGAGAGGATGCCAGAATCATTTATCGTTCCGAGGTGGAGAAGGCTGCGGTCATTACGGGTGCAGAACCGGTAAAGAACTGGGAGGCTTATGAAGGCAGCGTATGGAGGGCAAGGATTCCCAATGCGGTATTCGGAGATTACAATCCTTATACAACATTGATTTATGGGGACTGGTTTGTCGCAACGATGATTGCTCATACAGGGGACGTTTATCTGAATGAAAAATCCATGTATGAAGTGACGTCCATGGAGCACGTTCTGCACCCTGAAAAGAGCAGGACATCATGGGAACCGGAATTTTCCGTTTATACATGGTACACCGAACAGGATAAGGAAAAAGACGAAACGATATTATATGCTAATTTCCAGGGAAAAAATCCCAATGAAGAGAATGTGGAGATCAGTGCCAGAAAGAACTGTTTTTATCCGGAAAAGGAAGGCGTCGGATATATTACGCTGGCCGGTTTTACGGTGAGACAGGCTGCAACGCAGTGGGCTCCGCCGACCGCCTATCAGGAAGGAATGATAGGCCCTCACTGGTCAAAAGGCTGGATCATTGAAGACTGCGAAATTTACGAATCCAAGTGTTCCGGCATTTCTCTCGGGAAGTATCTGCAGGCTGAAAATGATAATAAATGGTCGAAATTAAAATACAAGGACGGAACGCAGACGGAACGGGAATGTATCTGTCTGGCACAATTGGAAGGATGGAGCAAAGAGCGCATCGGATCTCATATCGTCAGAAGATGCGATATTCATGACTGTGGGCAGACCGGGATTGTCGGCCACTTGGGAGGTGTATTTTCGGTCATCGAAGATAACCGGATTCATCATATCAATAACAAACAGAATCTGTGCGGCGCCGAGATTGGCGGAATTAAAATGCACGCGGCCATTGATGTGATTATCCGGCACAATCATATTTATAATTGTACCCGCGGTTTATGGCTTGACTGGCAGGCACAGGGAACCAGAGTGACGCGGAATCTGTTTTTCAATAATTGTCTGCCAAATGGCGATGATTTCACGAAAGACCATGTTATCGGCGAAGATATTTTTATAGAAGTATCCCACGGGCCGACGCTGATAGATCATAATCTGCTGCTGTCAGACTGTTCTCTCAAACTCGCAACACAGGGAGCCGCCGTAGTGCATAATCTCATTGCCGGCTCTTTTACGGCGGTAGGACGCGGGGTAAATAACGGCACGATCACGAAACCGGCGCCGCGGTATACACCGTATCATATTCCCCATCGGACGGAGATCGCCGGATTTATGACGATATTGCATGGCGATATGCGGTTTTATAATAATATCTTTGTCCAGAAAAAAATCCGCCCGGCCCTGAAAAAAAGGGCAGAGGGAATGGAGAGGAATGAGTGGACGGATGACAATCTGATCACGGGCACGATTCCTTATGAAGGGTATCCTTCTATTGCGGAATATCAGGAGCAGTTTGAAGGATACTGCGGCATGGGCTCAGCGCCGAGCGACCGGTATTATAACCCGCTTCCGGTCTGGGCAGAGGGCAATGCTTATTTTAACGGAGCAAAGCCTATGTCAAAAGAAAAAGCTTTTGTGGATGAAGGCCATGAGATAACCATCGCGCTGGAAGAAGAGGGCGGGAGCTTTTTCCTGAAAACGAATCTGTATGCGTTTATGCCTGAAATAAAAAATCAGGTGGTCACAACGGATGTTTTGGGAATGGCATTTGAACCGGAGCAGAAATTTGAAAATCCGGACGGTACGCCAATCGTAATGGATACGGATTATTTTGGAAAGGCGTGGGGAACGAATCCGGGAGCAGGCCCCTTTTCTGACTATACATCGTTAAAGCTGTAATATTATAATATAATGTAGGAACGAGAGAAAACACAAAGGAACAGGAGGATTACTCATGCTCGAATTACCGGAAGTATTGGCAAGAACTGCCGAATTGCGAAAGAACCTCGTCGGGAAAACGGTCGATAAAGTCCTGCCGCCCTCGAAAGCGCATAAATTCTGTTGGTATAACGGGGAGCCGGAATCCTATCATGCAGTGCTGACAGGGAAGAAAGTAACCGGAGCGGAGGGCTTTGGTATTTTTGCGGAACTTCTTTTCGGCGAAGCGGAGACCGGGGAAAATGCGGGCCCAAACAGGCTCTGCATCAATGATGGCGTGAACATGCGGCTTGTATCCGTCGAAAAAGCACCGAAAAATTATCAGTTGGTGATAACTTTTACGGATGGCACTGCGCTTGTTTTTACGGTGGCCATGTACGGCGGCATTTATCTGCATGATGGAACTTATGATAATGAATATTATGAGAAGAGCAGACAGGCTGTTTCACCTTTTGCGCCGGAATTTGAAGAATTTTTTTACAGGCGGAAAAAGGAGGAAAGCGGCCGGCTCAGTGCGAAGGCGTTTCTTGCAACGAAGCAGCGCTTTCCGGGAATCGGCAACGGTGTGCTTCAGGATATTCTGTTTGAAGCGCGGATTCATCCGAAACGGAAAGTGGAAACGCTGAAGGAGGAAGAATGGAACGGTCTGTATCAGGCTGTGATTTCTGTTTTGCGGGAAATGACTGAACAGGGCGGGCGCGATACGGAGAAAGACCTTTTCGGAAATCCGGGAAGATATGTGACAAAAATGTCCAAAAATGCCTGTGCGGCGGGCTGCCCGGTCTGCGGCGGCGCGGTAACGAAAGAGGCTTATCTTGGCGGTTCGGTTTATTATTGCTCAACGTGCCAAGTGTGAGAAGAACTTCTAACGCTCACGCCAATGAGCGTTTCGCGAAGAAGCTCTACGGTTCCGCAGGGCGGAACCTTTCTCACACAGGAGAATCGCGATGCGATTCTCCGTGGGAGTGGATTGCCTGTACGGTTGAGGGAAGGCATTGCTACACGTTAGGAAAATTTGGAGGGAAAAGTTATGTTGGAATATCGGTATGATACGCAGTTATTAATTGAAGGAGAAGATTTGGATGAGGATGTCATCAGTGAATATATTACGGAGCATTTTAAGGGGGACTGTCTGCTGGCGGTCGGCGATGAAGAGCTGATCAAAATTCATTTTCATACGAATGAGCCGTGGCAGGTATTGGAATACTGCGCATCGTTGGGAGAAATTTATGATATCGTTGTGGAAGATATGGACAGGCAGGCGCGGGGACTGAAAGGCTAGCGTGAGAAGAACTTCTAGAGCTCATACAGCAAAAGCCTGATACTCAGGCTTGGCTGTTTCGCAAAGTCAGCATAGCTGACTTGGAAGTTCTACGATTTGCCGAAGGCAAATCTTTCTCACGCTGGAGAATGCCTAAAAAGCGGCATTCTCCCTGACAAACTTGTTTGTCTTGAGATTTTGAGGTTCCGCGGAGCGGAATCATGGAGGCTGGGGGGGAGAACTTGGAGGATAAAACGGAAATGGAACGGGATTTGACGACGGGCAGCGTGTTTAAGACGATTCTGTATTTTTCGCTGCCTTATTTGCTTTCGTATTTTTTGCAGACGCTTTATGGCATGGCGGATTTGTTCATCATCGGGCAGTATAACGGAGTGGAGAGCACGACGGCAGTCTCTATCGGAAGCCAGGTCATGCACATGCTGACGGTCATGATCGTCGGACTGGCGATGGGCTCTACGGTCATGATCGGACGTGCTGTCGGGGCAAAAGAAAAGAAAAAGATTAATCTGGCGGTTGGAAATACGGCGACGCTTTTTTTGTCTTTGTCCGTTGTGTGCACGCTCCTGCTGTTAGCTGCGGTAAGGCCGATTACAGCGGTCATGTCGACACCGGCGGAGGCTGTGGACGGGCTAATTCATTATCTGACGATCTGTTTTATCGGCATACCTTTTATAACTGCTTATAATATTATCAGCTCCGTTTTCCGCGGCATGGGGGATTCCAAAAGTCCCATGTATTTTATTGCGGTGGCTTGTGTCTGCAACATTGTATTGGATTATATTTTTATCGGGCTGCTCGGACTTGGAACGGCGGGGGCGGCGCTTGGTACGACCTTGTCGCAGACCATCAGTGTGCTCGTTTCTTTTGTAGTGATTCGGAAACGGAAAATGATTCCGGGACTTTGCAGGAAAGATTTCAGGCCGGAAAAGAGGATTCTCGGCGGGATTTTAAAGGTGGGCGTGCCGGTTGCCATACAGGATGGCTTTATCCAGATTGCTTTTATCGTTATCACGGTCTTTGCGAACCGCAGAGGGTTAAACGATGCGGCGGCGGTGGGGATTGTGGAAAAGCTGATCGGCATCCTTTTCCTGATTCCCTCTTCCATGCTCTCGACCGTATCGGCGCTTTCTGCCCAGAATATCGGTGCGGGAAAGCACGAGCGTGCCAAAGCGACTTTGCGGTACGCGACGATGATTGCGGTAGTCTTTGGGGTGTTTGCCTCGGTGTTCATGCAGTTTGCGGCGGAAGGTGCGGTTGGGCTTTTTGCGGACAGTGAAGAGGTAATCCGGCTTGGCGGACAGTATATGCGCGGCTATGTATGGGACTGCGTCTTTGCGGGCGTGCATTTCTGTTTCAGCGGTTATTTTTGTGCATACGGTTTTTCCATGATTTCTTTCATCCACAATTCGATTTCCATCGTATGTGCCCGGATTCCGTTAGCCTATGTCGCGGCAGTCTATTTTACGGATTCGCTTGTTCCGATGGGGATTGCGGCGCCGGCCGGTTCGCTGTTGTCTGTATTCGTCTGCATCATAGCATTTTTCTGGATGAAACGGCATCCGGAGCGAATGAAATTTTAGAGGGGGCTATCGGATATGTGGCTTTTATTCGCGATTTTATCATCCGTATTTGCTGCACTGACTTCTATTCTGGCAAAAGTGGGAATCGACGGCGTGAATTCCAATCTGGCGACGGCAATTCGGACGGTCGTTGTGCTCATCATGGCGTGGGGGATGGTCTTTTTGACGAATGTGCAGGGCGGAATCGGAGAAATCAGCAGGAAAAGCTGGCTGTTCCTCATTTTGTCGGGAATGGCGACCGGCGCGTCGTGGCTGTGCTATTATAAGGCGCTCCAAATGGGAGAGGCGTCTAAGGTTGTTCCGATCGATAAAATGAGTGTTGTCATCACACTTGTGCTGGCATTTGTTTTTCTGCACGAAAAATTTACGGTAAGATCGGCCGTTGGATGTCTGCTGATCGGAGCCGGGACGCTCATCATGGTAGTGTGAGAAAGAACGCCTGAAATACGGCGTTCTTCCCATTGATGATTTGTGCCGCCAGGAGGCGGCATTCTCCCGACTGATTTGAGATTCCGCAAAGCGGAATCATGGCGGTTAGTGTGAAGGAAGAGATAAAAGGGAAAAGGGATTATAAAGATGAATGAAAACGATACGGCAAGGCTGGAATTTCTGAAAAGTTATGATTTCATGAAACTCGGGCAGGCCATTAACCATAAGAACTGGCAGGTGGCGGCGATGACGATTCAGCGGATGCAGGGACGCGTGCAGGAACTGGGACTGGAGATGTTCGAGCGGCAGTTTACAGGAATCAGGCAGTGCATTCTTCATAAGAACGATAAGCAGGCAAAGGATATTCTGGCGCTTGTGATGGCGAAGCGGGCGCAGCTTCTAAAGTGTGAAGAGGAATCCCTGTGACGAGCTATCTTTGGGAGAGTGAAATAGGTAATTGCGAAACGCATTCTTTCAGGAAAGCAGTTGTACGGAATCGACAAATCACAAGCAGGGTGCTATGTCGCCGCCGGTGTTTAGACGCCGTATTTTGGCGTCTTATGCACCGTTGCGAGCGACAGTGCAGCGAAAGCGTGCTCTGCGGTGATTGCCTATTTCGTACAACGGCAGTCTTCGAAAACATAGTTTCGCAATTATCTGTTTGGGAGAGTGAAATCAGGAAAGGAATCAGCATATGGCCTTACAATTTTATTTCGGCGGTTCGGGAGCCGGAAAGAGCAGAAAACTTCATGAGGATATCATTGAGGCATCCCGTCGGGAGCCGAAGCGCAATTTTCTTCTGATCGTGCCGGACCAGTTTACGATGCAGACGCAGATGGATCTGGTCCTGGAGCATCCGAACCGGGGCATTATGAACATCGACGTTCTGAGTTTCGGCCGGCTGACGCACCGGATTCTGGAAGAGGTAGGATATGAGGACATGCCGGTGCTCGACGATACGGGAAAGAGTCTGATCTTACGGAAAATAGCGGAAACGGAACAGCAGAAGTTATCCGTCATCGGAAAGCATCTGCATAAGATCGGCTATATTCACGAGGTGAAATCGGCGATTTCGGAGTTCATGCAGTACGGCATCGGCACGAAGGAACTTTCACAGTTGGCGGAGTATGCCAGAAAGCGGGGCGCGCTGTATTATAAGCTGAAGGACCTGCAGGTGCTGTATGAGAGCTTTTTATCCTATATTCAGGAAAAATTTATTACGACGGAGGAAACGCTGGACCGGCTGCGGGAAGCGCTTCCTAAGTCTGAAATCATCAAGGGCTGCGTGATCGCTTTCGATGGTTTTACCGGCTTTACGCCGATACAGTATCGTGTGATACAGGAACTTTTACGGTTGACCAGTAAAGTCATTGTTACGGTCACGATAGATACGGCGGAAAATCCCTATCAAATGGACGGGGAGCAGAAGCTTTTTCACCTCAGTAAAAAAACGGTGGCGGATTTAAAAAGGCTGGGAGAAGAGGCGGGTATTCCGATGCTGCCCGAAGTATTATGCAGCGGCCGGTCCGGTCATGAGATGGCGGATGGCGAAAGACAAAATGCGGAAATGCCCTGCGGGGGAATGCCTGACCGTAAAGGCGTAGAGCGGCTTCCAAGATTCAGGGATAACCCGGAGCTGGCGCATTTGGAGCAGCATTTGTTCCGTTATCCGGTGGTACCTTATGAAGAAGAGACCGAAAGGATTCATTTAATGGAGGCATCCACGCCGAAAGAAGAAGTCCGGCAGACCTGCATTGAGATTTACAGGCTGCTTAACGGTGGGAAAGGTCTGCATTATCGGGATATTGCGGTCGTAACGGGCAGCATGGAAACTTACGGGAACGATATCGAAGAAGAATTTGCCAAATTTGGCATTCCGATTTATATGGACCAGACGCGGGGGATTTTGTTCAATCCTTTTACGGAGTATATCCGCAGCGCTCTGCAGATCGTATTACAGGATTTCAGCAGGGAAGCGGTGTTCCATTATCTTCGGACGGGGCTGTGCGGTTTTGAAAGAGAAGATATCGACAGGCTGGAAAATTATATCCGCAGATTCGGTATCCGTGGCAGGAAGCGGTGGAGCAGCCTGTTTGTCTATAAGGAAGAGGACGGGGAAGAGGGCGTTGCGCAGCTTGCATTATATAATGAAATGCGGGAAAAGCTGATGGAGCAGCTTGTCATGTTACTGCAGCCCTGTCAGACGGCGGGAGAACTCGTCCGCGCGCTGTATGGTTTTCTGGTGCAGAATGAACTTCAGCAGAAGCTCGCCCGTTATGAGGCGAAGTTCAAACGGGAAGGGGAGCTGGCGAAAGCGAAGGAATATGGACAGATTTACGGGCTGGTCATCGACCTGCTGGACCAGATTGAGGGACTATTAAAAGAGGAAAAAATGACGTTTCAGGAGTTTGCCGAAATTCTGGATTCCGGTTTTGCTGAAATTACGGTTGGAACAATCCCGCAGAACGTTGACAGGATTGTGATAGGCGATATTGAGAGAACCCGTCTGAAACAGGTAAAGGTGCTCTTTTTTCTTGGCATCAATGACGGAAACATACCGAAAGGAAGCGGCGGAGGAGGAATCATTTCGGATATTGACCGGGAGTTTTTACAGGAGTCCGGCTGGGAGCTTGCGCCGACGCCGAGGCAGCAGATGTATATCCAGCGACTGTATTTGTATCTGAATATGACGAAGCCTTCGGAACAGCTGTATTTGTCTTATGCGAAGGTCGGCAGCGACGGAAAGAGCAGGCGGCCTGCTTATTTAATTGATACCATGCTGAAGCTTTTCCCGGCGCTTGCCGTCAAAAGCCCGGAGCTTCTTCCGATGGAGGAACAACTGTCGAACGGGGCGGACGGCATTCTTTTCTTTACGGACTTGCTGCGGGAGTATGCTGCGGGCAGGCTGGAAGAGGAAGATGAGCGGAAGTTATTTACCTTTTTCCAAAGTTATGAGAAGAACCCGGAATGGCGGGAGCAGATAGGAGAGTTAGTCGATACGGCGTTTTATTATTATCGGGAGAGTCCGCTTTCCAAACAGGTGACGACAGCGCTTTACGGCACTGTTCTGCAGAACAGCGTCAGCCGTCTGGAAAAGTATGCAGCCTGCGCCTATGCGCACTTTTTGCAGTATGGCCTGTCCCTGAAAGAGCGCGGGGAATATGAGTTCGAGGATGTGGACATGGGAAATGTTTTCCATGGCGTTCTGGCAATTTTTGCGGATAAACTGGCGGAACATCATCATACATGGTTCGACTTTTCGAAAGAGGAAGGGGAGAAGCTGCTGGATGAGGCAATCGAGGCCTATGCCGTAAATTACGGCGAGACAATCCTGTACAGCAGCGCCAGGAACCAGTATCTTCTGAAACGTATTCGGAGAATCCTGAGCCGGACGATACGGACTTTGCAGGTGCAGTTGAAAAAGGGCTCCTTTTTACCGGAGCATTTCGAGATGTCATTTTCCATGCTGGAGAATCTGGACGCGGTCAATATCGCGTTGACCGGGCAGGAAAAGATGAAGCTGCGGGGCAGGATTGACCGGATTGATACCTGTGAAGAAGAGGATACCGTTTATGTGAAGGTCATCGATTATAAATCGGGCAGCCGGAAGTTCGATCTTGCGGCTTTGTACTACGGATTGCAGTTACAGCTCGTGGTCTATATGAATGCGGCGGTGGAGATGGAGCAGAAGAAGCATCCTGAGAAAAAAATCGTGCCTGCAGCGATGTTGTATTATCATATCGCGGATCCGATGATCGAAGACGGGCAGGGATTAACGCCGGAGCAGTTAAACCGGAAAATTTTACAGGAGTTGAAAGCAACCGGTATAGTCAACAGCGATGACAGAGCTGTCAGACTGCTGGACGGGGAGTTTACGGGAAAGTCGGATATTCTTCCAATCGAGCGGAAAAAAGACGGTTCCTTTTCCGCTTACTCCAGTGTCATAAGCGAAGAGAATATGGCCGTGGTATCGGATTATGTAAATCATAAGATCAAAGAACTGGGAACCGGAATCCTGCAGGGAAACATTTCGGTCAATCCCTGTGAGCAGAATGGAAACAGTTCCTGTACTTATTGCGCATACCGGAGTATCTGCGGCTATGACACGGAGATTGCCGGGTATGAGATGCGGCAGTTGGAGAATTTGTCGCCGGAAGAGGCAGTCAGAAAAATGAACTCTGAGCGGTCCGAATGAAATGGACTGAGGATGCCCGAAAATGGTGAAAAGGCCTCTGAGGCGGTAGAATCATCGCAGGCTGGGAAAGGAGCATGGTTATAAAGATGAGCGTTTCATATACGACGGAACAGCAGAAAGTAATCGATACACATGGCTGTAATTTACTGGTATCGGCGGCGGCGGGTTCCGGTAAAACGGCGGTGTTAGTCGAGCGGATCGTAAAAATGGTCAGCGACGGGGGGCATCCGGTGGATATCGACAGGCTTCTCGTCGTGACTTTTACCAATGCGGCGGCGGCAGAAATGCGGGAACGGATCAGCAATGCGATTGGCGAAAAACTTGCCCGAGAGCCGGAAAACGAGCATTTACAGAAGCAGGCGACATTGCTGCACAATGCGCAGATTACGACGATTGACAGTTTCTGTCTGTTTGTTATCCGTAATCATTTTCATACGATCGGCCTTGACCCCGGTTTTCGGATTGCAGACGAGGGAGAACTGAAGCTTTTGCAAAAGGACGTGCTGAGCGAGGTGCTGGAGCAGTGCTATCAGAAAGGGGAAGCTTCTTTTCTGGAGTGTATGGAATATTTCAGCACCGGCAGCAGGGACAGCGCGGTGGAAGAGGCGGTTTTGAAGCTGTATGATTTCGCAATGAGCAATCCCTTCCCGGAGGAGTGGCTTCTTGCGCGGAAGCAGGATTATGTTGTGCCGGAGACAGAGGCCGGCGGTCGGGAAAGTACGGTCTCTGAGACAGAGGCCGGCGGTCGGGAAAGTACGGTCTCTGAGGCAGAAGGCGGAGGTCAGGAAAGTGCGGAGTCTGCGCTGATGGAACTGGAATGGATGAAGAGCCTGATGGAAGAGACGGCGTTATTGCTGCAGGGGATGATAGACCGAATTGGTCAATGCACCGCTTTGAGCGAAATGCCGGATGGCCCGTATATGTATGGGGAATTGCTCGAACAGGAAAAAGAACAGCTCGAGAGCCTGCTCGCAGCGCAAAGCTATGAAGCGCGCTATCTGCGCTTTTTGAACCTTACTTTCGGCAGACTTTCCGCGAAAAAGGATGAGACTGTTTCTGCGATGAAGCGGGAACTGGTCAAAACCATCCGCACGGAGGTCAAAGAACAGCTGCAGGCGATGCAGAAAAACTATTTTGCCGCTTCTTCGGAGGAAATCGTGAAGCAGATGGCAGTGTGCGGGAAAGCGGTCTGTGCGCTGGTAGATTTGGCGCTTCTCTTTCAGGAAACTTTCGCCCGGACGAAGCGGGAAAAGAATATTCTGGACTTTGACGATATCGAGCATTTTGCCCTGTCAATTCTGCTGCGGCGGGGAGAAAACGGCGGCGTGGAGGCGACGGAGACGGCATTGGAGTACCGGAGCCATTTCACGGAGATTCTGATTGACGAGTACCAGGACAGCAATCTGGTACAGGAATATTTATTGTCCGCCATTTCCGGCGAAGCGGAAGGGAACTTTAACCGGTTCATGGTGGGGGATGTCAAACAGAGTATTTATAAATTCCGTCTGGCAAGGCCCGAACTTTTTATGGAAAAATATCATACTTATCAGGAAGCGGACGGCGGAGATACGCTGCGCATCGACCTGCATAAGAATTTCCGGAGCAGGAAACAGGTGCTGACCGCCGCGAATGCGGTTTTTGCACAGGTGATGCGAAAGGAGCTCGGCGGAATCGTTTACGATGAAAAGGCTGCCCTGTATCCGGGAGCGGTCTATCCGGATGCCTTTGATGCGGTGGAGCTTCCCGATGCCGGAAATGATGTGGAAGCGTTTCTTGATGCTGGAAATGATACGGAACTGCTGTTGTTTACGGAGGATGAGGGTGTTTCTGAGGCAGACAGAAATCGGAAAGAAACGGCATCAAAGGCTGACAGGGCCAGCGGGCGGCCTGTCAGTGCAAAACAGCGGGAAGCCTATGGGATTGCGAGGAAGATCAAGGAACTCGTCACTTCTTTTCCGGTGACGGATAAAGAGACGGGAAAGCTGCGGAAAGCTTCCTATAAAGACATTGTGATTCTGCTGCGGACGACTTCAGGCTGGGATGAGGAATTCAAAGAGATATTGGAAGAAGAAGGGATTCCCGCCCATGTGGCTTCTAAAACGGGTTATTTCGCCTCTACGGAAATACAGGACCTTCTGCATTTCTTGCAGATACTGGATAATCCGCTGCAGGATATTCCGTTTTACGGGGTATTGCATTCTTTTTTCGGCGGTTTTTCGGAAGAAGAGATTGCTGCGGTAAAGGCGGCTTGTCCGAAGAAGCGGTATCTTTACGATGCGGTCAAAGCATATGCGGAAGATCGACAGGGAATGTCCGACGGCGGGCCGGAAGCGGAACAGTCGGAGGCAGAAGCGGCGGAAGCAGAACCGTCGGAAGCGGAGCAGGCGGATACACTTCGGTGCAGGCTGCGGGAGTTTCTGGAGAAACTCGGACGGTATCGGGAAATGACGGTTTATATGCCCGTGCATGAACTGTTGCAGACGATCATCCGTGAATACGCTTATCTGCCCTATGTCCTGGCGAAGCCGGGCGGCAGCAGGAGACGCGCCAATACGGAAATGCTGCTCGTGAAGGCGGCGGATTATGAAAAGACGAGTTACTACGGACTGTATCATTTTCTGCGTTATATCGAACAACTTGAAAAATATGACGTGGACTATGGCGAGGCCAATCTACAGGATGAAAATGCCGATGTCGTGCGGATCATGAGCATTCATAAGAGTAAGGGCCTGGAATTTCCGGTCTGTTTTGTGGCAGGACTTGCCAAAAGCTTCAATAACCGGGATATGAACGGGCATCTGGTCATGGATGTGGAACAGGGAATCGGCGTGGATTATGTGAATCCCGGGCTGCGGGTAAGCAGCCGGAATCTGAGAAGGAATTTTATCGCGGCCAGACTGCGGAAGGATAATCTTGCGGAAGAACTTCGTATTCTGTATGTTGCGATGACCAGGGCAAAAGAAAAGCTGTTTTTAACAGGGTCTTTGAAGCAGCCGGAAAAGAAGATACTGTCTTTGGCGGCGCTGCAATGGATGAGGGAAAAGTGTTTCCCCTATGACACGCTGCTTCGGATGGGCAGCTTTCTGGATGTACTGCTTTATGCGGCGGTGAGGAATCAGTGTTTTGATGATGTATGGCGGTTTTGCGGCATTGAGCCGGAGCGTCAGAATCCTTTTTACCGGGAGGATATGAACTTCCGGGTATCCATCGTGCGGTGGGAGGATACGCTGGAAGCAAACGTCAGGGAAATTATCGAAAGAGAGAACGACAGAAGAAAATTATTGTTATTTGATGCGGCTGAAGCGGTTGACCGGATTGATAAGCGTTTATTGACGGTCATGTCGGAGAAATTTGCTTATGAGTATCCTTATAAAAATTTAAAAGAATTATACACAAAGACAACCGTGTCGGAATTGAAAAAGGCCGGAATGCAGGAAGAAACGGACTTTTCCTTCCCTCTTTATGAAGAGGAACAGGTCATTCCCTATCTGCCTAAGTTCCTGAAGCAAGACGAGACTGTCAGCGGCTCCGATAGGGGAAGCGCTTTTCATAAAGTGATGGAATTGTTCGACTTCAAATTATTGACCGAAATGGATAATCTTGAGAGCGGAGGTGGAGAACAAAGGGCAGGAAGTGAAGGACCGGAATCAGGAAAGCGCAGCGAAGGGGAAGAACTGGAAGCGTTGGTGCGCAGAGAACTGGAGCGGATGCGGACAGAAGGGAAATTGCCGCAGGTCTATTACGATGTGGTTTCCGTGTCCAAAATCGCGGCTTTTCTAGGAAGCAATGTGGCAAAACGTATGGCGGCGGCAGCCTGCGCCGGAAAGCTGTACAAGGAGCAGCCTTTTGTGCTCGGTCTTTCGGCGGAGCGTTTGAATGAAAGTTTTCCGAAAGAAGAGACGGTCCTCATCCAGGGAATTATCGATGTTTTCTTTGAAGAGAAAGGAAGCTATGTGGTCGTGGACTATAAGACGGACGCGGTGGACAATGCCGGAGAGCTGGTCAGACGGTATCAGACGCAGCTCGATTATTATGCGGAGGCGTTGGAACAGCTTTCCGGATATGGGCGGAGCGGAGAAGGGCTGCGCACTTCTGAGAAGATTATTTATTCTTTTAAGCTGGGAGAGGAAATCAGGGTGTAGGAATTTCCGAAAGAGCAGGAGTAGTAAGCGGTTGAATAAATGAAATAGACAGAGTGTAAAATCTTTTGAATGATGAAAGACTTTACACTCTGTTTATTTTAGGTTTTAACTTTCTGAAGTTCATACTCTTTATGTAAAATTCTTGTTGACAATAGTATGAAATCGTACTAAAATTTCATGCAGGACACTTTTGGTATGATTTCGTACCAAAAGTGTTTATAAACGTATTCACTGATAAGGAGATATAGTGTGAAAGAAAGTAGAACTTTCATTGCTATTTGTGCCGCCAGCCAAAGGCGGCGGAATGGAGATTTTTATGGATAAATCCCGAACAACGAAATATGAGGCGGCTTATGATGTTTCACAAGTGATGAAGAGATGTAATTATCTGCTTGGTGAAACAGAGGCGGTATATCATGAGATCGCGTGGAAATTTGGACTGTCTGACAGCGCAATGAAAGTCCTCTATACGATCTGTGATCATGGTGAGAGCTGCCCGCTCCAGATTATCTGCCGTCATTCCGGACTCAGCAAGCAGACGGTCAACTCGGCGCTGCGTAAGCTGGAAGCGGAAGATATTCTTTATCTGGAACCGGCTGGAGCAAAGAACAAGAACGTCTGTCTGACAGAAGCCGGAAAGCAGTTGGCGGAGCGGACGGCGAAGCGCATTATTCAGGCAGAGAATGAGATTTTCGCTTCCTGGCCGCAGGAGGATATGCAGAAGTATCTGGAGCTGACGGAACGTTTTCTGCGTTCTCTTCAGGATAAGGCAAAAAGTTTTTAAACAGGGAGGATGAGCAATGATTCAGTTATCAGACCATTTCAATTACCGGCGCTTACTGCGCTTTACATTTCCTTCTATTATCATGCTCGTATTTACATCGATCTACGGCGTGGTAGATGGATTCTTTGTATCGAATTATGCGGGGAAAACGCCTTTTGCGGCGGTCAATTTTATCATGCCGCTTTTGATGATACTTGGCTGTATCGGTTTTATGTTCGGAACGGGCGGCGGCGCCCTGATCGCGATTGCGATGGGAGAGGGCAGAACAAAAAAGGCGAATGAATTGTTTTCACTGGTCGTCTATGTATCGACAGTCTGCGGTGTTCTGTTCGCCGTGCTCGGCTTCCTTTTTCTGCGGCCCGTGGCATTATTGATGGGAGCAGAAGGGGAACTTTTGGAAAATTGTATTATTTACGGCAGGATTATATTGCTTGCGATACCGTTCTATGTTTTGCAGTATGAATTTCAATGTCTGTTTGCGACGGCCGGAAAACCGAAACTCGGACTGTATGTGACGGTAGCGGCGGGCATTACCAATATTTTTCTGGATGCACTGTTTGTAGCCGGTTTTCGCTGGGGACTGGAAGGAGCGGCTGCCGCGACTTCTTTGAGCCAGTTAGTGGGCGGTGTTGTGCCGCTTATTTATTTCGGACGGAAAAATGACAGTCCTCTGCGGCTTGTGAAATGCGGATTTGATAAAAAGGCGCTGGGAAAAATCTGCGTGAACGGCTCTTCCGAGTTGATGAGCAACATTTCCATGTCCCTTGTCAGTATGCTTTATAACGTGCAGCTCATGAAATATGCGGGAGAGGACGGTGTCGCCGCATATGGCGTGCTGATGTATGTGGGAATGATTTTTCAGGCGGTCTTTATCGGCTATTCTGTCGGTACGGCTCCGGTCATCGGATATCATTACGGAGCGCAGAATCATGAGGAACTGAAGGGGCTGCTAAAGAAGAGCGTTATACTGGTCGGTGCATTTGCCGTCTTGATGTTTGTTTCGGGACAGTTGTTTGCCGGATCGCTTTCCCGGCTGTTCGTCGGCTATGATGCAGAACTTCTGGAACTGACGATGCGGGCCTTTCGGTTTTTTTCGTTTTCTTTTCTGTTCTCGGGATTTGCTATTTTCGGTTCGTCCTTTTTTACGGCACTCGGCGATGGTATTGTGTCTGCGGTCATCTCGTTTCTGCGTACGTTGGTGTTCCAGTGTCTGTCAGTGCTGATTTTTCCGCTTTTCTGGCAGATTGACGGCATATGGTGTTCGATAATCGCGGCGGAAGTGCTGGCGGTAGGGGTGACGGTGCTGTTTGTGATTGGGAAGAGAGGGAAGTATCATTATTAGAGTACTTGCAGAAGGCGGCTGTATGATACTGACCTGCGGCATATTGACATTTGTTTTGTCTTACCCGCTTACGGTCGGCATATTTCAGAGAAAAGATTATTGATCAGGGAAACAAAACAGCCGGTACGGCCATCCCAAATCCGCAAAAAGATTTGGGGAACGCCGTACCGGCTTTATGATTTTCATTGAAGATCAGGTACCTGATCAATTTTCTTTATAGTTAATGATTTCATCGAGCAGGCTGGCCAGTTTCGCATCCATTTCCTCGTCGTTGAACTGGCAGGTTCCTACCGCTTTATGACCGCCGCCGCCGTATTTTAACATCAGGCTTCCGACGTTGACATTGGAAGTTCTGTTCAAAATACTGTATCCGACAGCAGCGGAACAGCCGAGACCGCCCTTTCCGTTTACAATCCATACGGAAATGTTCTGTTCCGGGTACATACTGTAAATCAGGAAACGATTACCCGAATAAATCGGATCGACGCCGCGCAGGTCGGAAATGATGACATCTTTTTCCACACGGGTATGTGCTTTCACCATTTCTTTGAATTTGGCATCCTGTTCATGGTAAACGTCTATGCGCTCTTTAACGTCCGACAGTGCGAGAATTTCCTCTGTGCTCATGGTGCGGCAGCATTCCATCAGCTTTTCCATTAATTGATAGTTGGAGATGGTGAAGTTGCGCCATCTGCCGAGACCCGTTCTCGGATCCATCAGAAAGCCTACCAGAATCCATCCGGTCGGATTTTGGATCTCATCGATGGTCAGGTTGCCGGAATCGACTTTGTCAACAGCTTCCATCATATCGTCAAAGTGGGAAAAACGCTCTTTTCCGCCGTAGTATTCATAAATAATGCGGGCACAGGAAGGAGTGATACGGCTTTCGCCCTTATATTTTCCGGCAAGCTCGTTGCGCTCATGCTCGCTGGAATGATGGTCGAACCACAGGCCGCAGCCTTCCACAAAAGGCACGTTGGCGAGTACATCGTTTTCCGTAATTTCTACAAGACCATCCTGCAAATCCTTGGGATGGGCAAATTTCCAGCTGTCAATCAGGCCGATTTCTTTTAACAGGGCGCCGCATGCCAGACCGTCAAAATCGGAACGGGTAACTAATCTCATAGTGAATTCTCCTTTGCTTATATAATATATTGGGGCGTTAATGAATTGTCTATTAAAATTATATAAGAAAGAAAGGCGTTTTTCAAGATGTTTTATTGCAGACGGATATAGCCGTCCAGTTCCGCCCGGATTTCTTTTGCGGTTTCGCTTTCCGTCTGCCATATGCTGTTATTGCTGCCTGTCGGGTAGAGCAGGAAATCATTTTTCCGGTCTTTGTCTATGACGAAGAGAAGCGTATATTCCAGTTCTTCACCGCTCTGCATTTCGCGGAAGAAGAAGGAACTTCGTATGGCAGGGCTTGTATTGACGGCTTTGTCAAAATAAACTGCCGAATCATCTATCTGCAAAAAGTAATTCTCTTCCGGAACCGGAGTATAGTAATCTTCCGCCCATGTGTATGCGTTATCCTGATTTTTGGCAACATACGCCAGTGTAAAATTCACAGGTACGCTGCAGCCGGTATAGCAGTGAACTTTAATGTTCACCCGAAGAACTTCCTGTTCGGTCTGTGTTTCTTCCAAAAGTTGGCCGCCTTTGCCATAGTGTATTCTTGTATAAGGGCGCAGCGTCTTATCGGCATTCAGCCAGCCGTCAAATCTTGAGTAGTCGAAGAAATCTTCTTCGTCAAATCCCGCGATACTGTTCAGAAACTCATAATCCGTGACTGTATAGCTGTATGCGTTATCCCTGTTGTATAATTCTTCACCGATCTGAAAGATTTTGTCTTCCGGTATGCCGAGTTTCACGAGGGCATCCCAGTTCTTCTGGCTTTCCAGTGCAGCGAGGTCTGCATTTTTTTCTGCCTGTTCCCGGAGCGCTTTTTCCTCTTCGGCCTCATAGTGCCCGTCACCGACCCGCGTTACCGTCAGACTGTCCGCGAATTTAAGAAGTTCTTTCTGATCTATCGTGCAGTCCGCTATGATATGCAGTACATAACCGTCATTCTCGTTAAAAAGGAAAAGATAAGTGGGAGATTGGTATTTCTGTGCCTCCTGAAAAGTAATGACATCGGCGTCCATACCGCTTAACATAGTGTGTTCTATGTTTTCGATGTCGGTCACGGTAAGTTCTCCGTTTATTTTTTCAAGTTCTGCCGTTGTGTAGACGGGCATGACAGTGATCCAGCCTTTATCGCTGTTATCTATGGAAAGATACTTTCCGTCGCCTGCATCTTTGAGCCCTTCCGGTATATAGGAGGATGTCACCTGGTATTCGCCCGGGACGAGTTCATAGTTCAGCGTAAATTCATAAGTCAGTTCGTCCGCATTCCGATGCGCGGTTTTCTGGAAATAGACGACTGCCGCATAGACGACAGAGGGTACTGCGATGATCAGGATAAGGACTGCCGCGGCGCTCATCCAGTTATGATATGTTCTTTTTCTGTTTTTCATTTGTTTGATTTCCCTTTTCCGAATCTGTTCATAGGCTTCCTGTAATCTGTCCTCTACAATCTGAGGAAGTTTTTCTTCCATATTTTTTTTCATAGGCGCCCTCCTTTTTTCTGTTGAACCGTCATTTCATCGCGCAATGCTTCGCGTCCGCGTTTGAGGCGGGTCGCTACTGTATTCTCCTTCATCTCCATATAGGCTGCGATTTCCTTTACTTTCATTCCATAGACATAATATAAAGTAAAAATGCTGCGGTCTTGTTCTTTGAGCGGTTCGATCAGTTCCTGGAATTCCTGTATTCCGTCGCTTTCTGTGCATTCCGGTTCCGGGATATCCTCCGTTGGGATATGCCGATTCTGTTTTTGAAGAATATTTTTACAGTTATTGATCAGAATTCGCACCATCCATGTTTTGAAATAGGCGTTTTGCCGCAGGGTGCCGATTTTTTCATAACAGTTCAGGACCGTTTCAGCCATCGCATCCGCCACATCCTCCGGGTTGTGAAGAAAACCTCTGGCGACTTTGTACATGCTCTGCTTATTTTCTTCCATCAGTGTTATAAAGGCCTCGGCATCACCTCTTTTTGCTTTTTTTACAAGAAGCTCCACCTGTTCTCTCTCCTTTCGTCGTTCTGCTCATGTCCGATCTGGTGGACATTTTATCTATTAGACATTTGAGAAGGGGAAAAAATTGCAAAATTTCATTTTTTTTATCGGCTTGTGCAAAAACGGAATTGATTTACCGCTGAAAAAAGAATACATTATATAGTAAGAAAGTTTTTAGCATAAATTTTTTGACAGAAATATTCCAGGAGTCAGCTATGATATCGATAAAGAAAACAGAAGATAAAAACACATCCCATGTACTGAACATGACATCGGGGAATCCCTATTCCCTGATGATCAGTTTTACGATGCCTATTTTTTTAAGTCAGGTGTTCCAGCAGCTGTACAATACGGCGGACGCTTTTATTGTGGGCAGATACCTTGGGACGAATGCGCTGGCGGCGGTCACTTCATCGGGAAATCTGATTTTTTTGATGGTCAGCTTTTTCATGGGCATGGGAATGGGCGGCGGCGTGGTTATTTCCCGGTATTTCGGGGCAAAAGATGATGGGCAGGTGTCCCGTTCCGTTCATACGATGATGGCGTTCGGCATTGTTTGCGGTCTGCTTTTAACGATTATCGGCGTCGCGTTTACGCCGACTTTTCTTGTCTGGATGCAGACGGATCCGGAAGTCATGCCGGAGGCGGTGGAATATTTCCGATATTATTTTCTCGGCGCGCTGGCCGTCGTTCTTTATAATGTCTGCTGCAGCATTATGAATGCGGTCGGCAACAGTAAGCGGCCGCTGTATTATCTGATTTTTTCTTCGCTCGTCAATATTTTACTGGATCTGCTTTTCATCGGCGGCTTTCATTGGGGCGTCTGGGCGGCGGCGCTGGCGACGGTCATATCCCAGGCCGCCAGCGTAGCGCTCTGTATGGTCTATCTGCTGCGCAAGGGCAATATTTTTACGGTGGAACTGCGAAGGATTCGCTTTCATAAAGATATTTTACTCGAAATCGTCAGCTATGGGCTGCCTTCGGGGGTACAGAATTCCGTTATCGCTTTTGCGAATGTTATCGTACAGTCGCAGATTAATTCGTTTGGCAGGCTGGCGATGGCCGGGTATGGCGTTCATGCCAAAATAGAAGGTTTTGTGTTCCTGCCGGTAAACAGTTTTAATATGGCGGCGACGACTTTTATCAGCCAGAATCTGGGCGCGAGGCAGTATGAACGGGCGAAAAAGGGTGCACGCTTTTCAATTCTTGTTACTGTCATGATGGCGGAAACCATCGGGTTGATTTATTATATTTTTGCGCCGCAGCTCGTCGGTCTGTTCGATAATACGCCGGGCGTGGTCGAATATGGAGTGATGCAGGCACGCACTGTCGCACTTTTCTATTTTCTGCTTGCTTTTTCCCACTCGGTGGCGGCGGTCTGCCGCGGCGCAGGAAAGGCATTTGTGCCGATGCTCATTATGCTGATCGTCTGGTGCGGGGTGCGGATTACCTATATTATCATCGTCATGAAACTGTTCGGAGAAATCAGATATGTCTTCTGGGCGTATCCGCTGACTTGGAGTATCAGTTCGGTGATTTATCTGGTTTATTATCTGTTTTCTGATTGGGTGCACGGATTTCAAAAGCGCGAGAAGAACTTCTAAAGACGTCTCGCCATTGGACGAGACGTCAAGAAGTTCTACGATTTGCAGAGCAAATCTATCTCGCGCAGAAGAATCGCCTGTGCGATTCTTCGTGGGTCGAGAATCGCAGAGCAGACTTTCTTCACCATGGGCTGTGGATGAGGAGAGGAATGAGGAATAATAGGAGGAGCAATGTCCAGGATCATAGGAATTGATTTAGGAACGACGAATAGTCTTACCGCGGTGTGGCAGGATGGAAAAAGTGTGCTGGTACCGAATGCGTTCGGGGAATATCTGACGCCGAGTGTGGTGAGTGTGGGAGAGGACGGAAGCATTTATGTCGGAAAGGCGGCAAAGGAAAGGCTGATTTCGCATCCAGGAGATACCGTCGGCGGATTCAAGCGGTACATGGGTACGGCAAGGGAGTGCAGGCTTGGCGGCAGAGCTTACCGGCCGGAGGAATTGTCCGCTTTTGTTTTAAAAAAGCTCAGAGAAGATGCGGAACGGTATCTGGGAGAAAAGGTCGAGGAGGCCGTTATCAGCGTGCCGGCTTATTTTAACGATATGGCGCGCAATGCGACAAAACGTGCCGGCATCATTGCGGGATTAAAAGTGGAACGTATTATCAATGAGCCTTCTGCGGCGGCGCTCGCCTGTCAGAATCTGGACAGGGAAGAGGATACCGCGCTGCTCGTATTCGACTTTGGCGGCGGAACGCTGGATGTTTCCCTGGTGGAATGTTTTGACAACGTGATTGAAATACTGGCGGTCAGCGGCGACAACAAACTCGGCGGCCGGGATTTTGACGAACTGCTCGCCGATTATTTTATCCGGACACTGAAGCTGGAAAAAGAGGCGGAGCAGCCGGAAATACGAGAAATCATTCAGAAAAGCGCAGAACAGTGCAAGCGGGATCTGACAGAGCATGCGGCGGCAGAGATGTTTGTGAATTGTCGTGAAATTAATAGAAAGATTGAAATTACGAGGAAAGGACTCGTCAGAATCTGCGCTTCCCTGTTCGACAGACTTGGCAAGCCGGTCCGCCGTGTGCTGACGGATGCACAGACTTCGGTTGACCAAATTAGTCAAATCGTGCTCGTGGGAGGTTCCTGTAAAATGCGGGTAGTACAGCAGTATTTGGAATATCTGCTGAAACGAAAAGACATTGAAGTCAGGGAACCGGACCATATGGTCGCTTATGGCTGCGGCGTCTATGCGGGCATCAAGGAGCGGAACGAGGACGTGAAGGATATGCTGCTGACGGATATCTGCCCGTTTTCGCTCGGCGTGGGAGTCATGAATCATCAGAACAGGGATAAGCCGCTGATGTCTTTTGTGATTGAAAGGAACAGCCCGCTGCCGGTAAGCCGGGAGGAAATGTATGTGACTGCGTCGGATTATCAGACGGAGATGGAATTCAGAATTTATCAGGGAGAGTCGATGTATGTGAAAGATAATATCGTTTTGGGAGAAATCCTGTTCCGGGTTCCGCCGCTTCCGAGGGGAGAGGTACAGTGCTTTATCCGCTTTACCTATGATATTAACGGCGTTCTGGAAGTAGAGGGCAGGGTTCCAGTGACGGAGGAAAAAAAGCATATTATCATCGTGCATAAGGAATTGGAAATGACGGAAGAAGAGATTGCCGGGAAACTGAAAGAATTTGAAAAGCTGAAAGTGAACCCGGAAGAAAACGAGGAAAACAGGTATGTGCTGGAATGGGGGCAGCGGCTTTTCGTGCAGTGCGCACAGGAAGAACTGCGAAGTGATATCGTCAAAAGATTACAGTATTTTCAGCATGTAATGGCACATGATGCTTATCACCTGCCCAAGGTCAGAAAATATACGACGGTCTTTCTCGCCTATGTGGAAGGTATTTTGAATTGTTATACGGGATTTAACGAGGAAATGCTGCAGGATGGCAGCTGGTATCAGGATGATGAGGAGGAAAAGGAAATAGAAGGCCTTTTCCGGGAATGGGATAATGATGATAGACAGGACTGATGCATTTCAAATATTGGAAATAGAGCCTACGGATAATAAAAAGGCAATCAGGAAAGCCTATGCGCGGCTGGTGAAAAAATATCATCCGGAGGAACAGCCGGAAAAGTGGAAGGAAATCCACGATGCTTATGAAGCGGCGCTTCATTTGGCGGGGCATGATATTTCGCCGCGTGAATCTTATACGGCGCCGAAGGTGCCCTCTTTGGACAAGGCAAAGGATGACGCAGACGAGGTTGTGCTGGAAAAGGCAGTGGATAAGCCGGCGGATGCTCCGCCGGAAATGACGCAGAACCGGCAGGTGCAGAATGAGCAGGAAGAAATGAATGCCCTTTTTGAAAGGGTCAATGAGATCGCTTCCGGGCAGTTGGAACAGAGGCTGCAGCAGGAAAAAGAAGCACAGGATGAGAAAATTAGACGGTTTATTAAAATTATGACAGATTTACTGGAAAAAGAGATGTTTTCTCAGAAAACATGGAGTATCCTTCTGGAACAGGAGCATATTTTTCCGCTGCTTTGCAGCGACGAATTTCTGTATGCGTTCGGGGATTGCTTTCAGGGAAAACGGATTCCGGCGGATTTATACCGCTATTTGCGGAAACAAATCGTCAGAATTCAAAAATATGACGAGGAGAGACAACTGGAAGCCGGAGCTTCCTTATGGGAAGAGTGGAACAGCCTGGAAGACGCGATCGGATACGCTGCGGGAAAAATCGATGCCGCCCATTATACCAATATCGGAAAACAGGTGAAAGAACAGGGGCAGCGTAAAAAGAGGGAAAAGATGTGGAATATTCTGAAAGCGTACCTGATGTTTTTGACGCTGATGATGTTAGTTTTTGGAATTTTTTTTTGATTTTGTATTGTGAGGTATTTTAATGAAACTTTCAGATTTAACAATTTACAACCCTATTACAATCCAGTGTCATGACAATCCGGACGCGGATGCACTCGCTTCCGGCTATGCGCTGTATACTTATTTCAGAGAGGCCGGAAAGGATGTCCGGCTCATCTATTCCGGGCGCAACGAGATTCAGAAGCCCAATCTGTGTCTGATGTTGAAACATTTGGAGATCCCCGTGGAATATGTGGCGAAGCCGGAAGAATTGATCGGAGATATGTCGGGATACAGGCTGCCCGGTCTGCTGCTCACGGTGGATTGTCAGTATGGGGCGGGGAATGTCGCGAAGATTCCTGCGGAGCATATAGCGGTCATCGATCATCATCAGATAGAAGCCATGGATATGGAGATGAGCGAAATTAATCCGGAACTGGGAAGCTGTTCGACGCTTGTCTGGGATATGCTGCGGAAAGAACAGTTTGATATTTTAGATTTAAAGCTTGGAACAGCGCTTTATTATGGTCTTTATTCGGATACCAATCAGTTTTCGGAGATTTATAACCCGCTTGACATGGATATGAGGGAAGCGCTTCCCTGCGAGAAGTCCCTGATTAAATTGTTCCGCAATTCCAATCTGTCGCTGCGTGAGTTGGAAATTGCCGGCGTTGCGTTGATACGGCATATTTATAACGATGACTATGGCTATGCCATCATCAAATCACAGCCCTGCGATCCGAATATTCTGGGCCTGATCAGCGATTTTCTGCTGCAGGTGGCGGAAGTATATACCTGCGTTGTCTATAATGAGGGAGTAGACGGCTATAAATTTTCGGTCAGAAGCTGCATCAGGGAGGTGCAGGCGAATGAACTCGCCGCTTTTTTGGCGGAAGGCGTTGGTTCGGGAGGCGGCCACCATGAGAAAGCGGGCGGTTTTATCAGTAAGCTGCGTTATGAGGAGGTTTACCCGACGCTGCATTCGGAAGCATTTTTCAGTGAGCGGCTGAACGACTATTTTGACAACACGCAGATCATCGATGCCAGAGAGTGCGAGATTGATATTTCGGGGATGGAATCTTATGTGAAAAAGAGAATGCCGATCGGTTATGTGCTTGCAGAGGAGGTCCTGCCGGCAGGCACGCCGATTACGATTCGGACATTGGAGGGCGATGTAGATATGACGGTGGAGCCGGAACTGGTCATTATGATCGGAGTCAAAGGCGAGGTCTATCCGAATAAAAAAAGTAATTTTGAGAAAAACTATGAGTTGACGGGAGAACCCTACCATATGGCTGACTGTGCGTTAAAAATTGTTTATCAGCCGATGGTACACAATAGAAAGGACGGCTCGGTGCTGCCCCTTTCCGATTATGCGAAGGTCTGCATTGCCAATGGAGAGACACATATCCATGCCAGAGAGTTGACCGGAAGGGTCAAAGTTTTTACCGCGTGGGACAGAGAAAAATATACGTTGGGAAGGCCGGGAGATTATCTGGCGGTACGTTGTGATGACCGGCACGATATTTACATTGTGGAGAGAGATATTTTCTTTAAAACCTATGAAAAAAAGCAGGAACTGTACGCTGCCGGGGCCCGATGATTGGACTGCTGCGATTTTCCTGATAGAATACAAATTTTTTCTTTCTATTTTGGCTCGTCTATGATAATATAGTAGTATTGACGGAATAGATAATGTCGGAGGAGGCAGCAGATGGAAGTCGTTTCCAGGAATTTTATAGAGCAGATTATAGAGAAGGATTTGGCTGAGGGTGTGTACGATACCGTGCATACGAGATTCCCGCCCGAGCCAAATGGATATCTTCATATTGGCCATGCAAAGAGCATCCTTTTGAATTATGGTCTGGCGGAAAAGTATCATGGAAAATTTAATATGCGTTTTGATGATACGAATCCGACGAAAGAAAAAAATGAGTTCGTTGAGTCCATTAAGGCCGATGTGGAGTGGCTTGGCGCGGACTACGAGAACAGACTGTTCTTTGCATCCAATTATTTTGATGAGATGTACGAATGCGCTGTCAAACTGATCAAAAAGGGTAAGGCTTATGTGTCCGAACTGACTGCGGAGGAGATGCGGGAATATCGGGGAACGTTGACCGAGCCGGGGAAAGAGGACCCGAACCGCAACAGGAGCATAGAGGAAAATCTGGTCTTATTTGAAGAGATGAAGAACGGAAAATACGCGGACGGGGAGAAAACGCTCCGTGCCAAGATTGATATGTCATCTCCCAATATCAATATGAGAGACCCGATCCTGTACCGCGTGGCACATTTATCCCACCATAACACGGGCGATAAATGGTGTATTTATCCGATGTATGATTTTGCACATCCGATTGAAGACGCGATAGAAGGTATTACGCATTCTATCTGCACATTGGAATTCGAGGATCACAGACCTCTTTACAACTGGGTTGTAGAAGAGCTGGAGTATCCGCATCCCCCCAAACAGATTGAATTTGCCAAAATGTATCTGACAAATGTCGTTACCGGCAAGAGATATATTAAGAAACTGGTGGAAGAGGGCATTGTGGATGGTTGGGACGACCCCCGGCTGGTATCCATTGCGGCGCTTAGAAGAAGGGGATTTACGCCGGAGTCCATCAGGCTTTTTGTAGATTTATGCGGTGTTTCAAAGGCCAATTCCTCTGCGGAATATTCCATGCTGGAGTATTGTATCAGGGAGGATTTGAAGCTGAAAAGACCGCGTGTTATGGCGGCGCTCGACCCGATCAAACTTGTCATCGACAACTATCCGGAAGGGCAGAGCGAGATTCTTACCATTGCGAACAATCTGGAAAACGAGAGTCTCGGCACGAGAGAGGTTCCTTTTGAGAAAGAACTTTATATCGACAGAGAGGATTTCATGGAAGAACCGCCGAGAAAATATTTCCGGCTTTTTCCGGGAAATGAAGTCAGACTGATGCACGCTTATTTCGTTACCTGTACGGGTTTTGAAAAAGATGAAAACGGAAACGTAACAGTTGTTCACTGTACCTACGATCCGGCATCCAAGGGCGGCAACAGCCCGGACGGGCGGAAGGTGAAAGGAACGATTCACTGGGTGCCTGCATCTTCTTCCGTTAAAGCACAGGTAAGATTATACGAAAATATTGTAGATGAGGAAAAAGGGGTATATAATGAAGACGGAAGCCTGAATTTGAATCCCAACTCCCTGACTGTATTGAAGGACTGCCGGTTGGAACCTTCTGTCAGCGATGCGAAGGCTTATGACAGTTTCCAGTTCGTAAGACAGGGCTTCTTCTGTGTGGACTGCAGGGACTCCAAACCAGGAGAACTCGTGTTCAACCGAATCGTATCACTGAAAAGTTCCTTTGTTTTACCGAAAGATCAGAAGAAGGAATAAAAACTGATGTTGGAAGCGCAAAATTAAGGGATTACAATATATTATAACTATATCATTAAAAAAGAATGGGGAGGAAATATCAATGTCAGATTTATTGTCAGGATTGGAACAGTTTGGTCTGGGCAATCTGAAGAACATGAACCTATATGACGAGCCTGTCAAAAAGACAGATGAAAACGGGGGAAAAGCAGCAACAGCGGCGGCGGCACCAGTGATGCAGGAACAGGATTATCTGTTCGATAAGGCTTATAGCTGTCCGATCTGTGATAAGGAATTTAAGGCCAGAACCGTCAGAGTCGGCAAGGTAAAGCTGGCGGGTACGGATCTTGACCTGCGGCCGAAATATGACCAGGTGGATTTATTAAAGTATGATATTATCATGTGTCCACACTGCGGTTATGCGGCACTCAGCAGATTTTTCAAATTTGTGACTTCTTTACAGTCAAAAAATATCAAAGCAACGATATCCGCTTCCTTTAAACCGCAGACGGAAGTGAAAGAGACTTACAGCTATGAGGATGCGTTGGAACGCTATAAGCTGACGCTGGCGAATGCAATCGTAAAGCAGGCGAAGCCGAGTGAGAAAGCTTATATCTGTTTGAAGACGGCATGGCTTCTGCGCGGCAAAGGCGAGCATATGGACACAGCTGCGGCGGATTATGCGGAGCAGAAGAAAAAGCTGGATGATGAGGAGAACGAGTACTTACATAATGCACTGGAAGGTTTTCTTGCCGCAAGACAAACGGAGAATTTCCCGATGTGCGGTATGGATGAGCCGACTGTGGATTATCTGATCGCTGTACTTTCCATGCGGTTCGAACAGTATGATGTAGCGACCAGACTGGTGTCCGGTATCCTGACCAATCCGTCTGCCAATCCCCGTATGAAGGATAAGGCGAGAATGGTCAAAGAAATGTTAGTGAAGAAAATCAAGGAAAAGAATGCTGCCAAGAAATAAGGCAGAGCAATACCGTGTCAAATGAAAGAGCTGCCTGTTCAAGTACAATTGAATCCATTGGATAAAAGATGCTTATATGAGCAGATTTATGAGTTCATCCGGGAAGAAATCAGGTCGGGAAATCTGCTGACGGGGGAGAAACTCCCGTCATCCAGGTATCTTGCAGAGTCTTTGCAGGTTTCGCGGACAACGGTGGATATGGCGTATGGACAACTGGTCTCTGAAGGATATTTGGAAGCCAGGCCACATCGTGGATATTTTGTCTGTGAAATGGAAGAATTGTACGATATTCCGATAGATTCAGAACGATTTCCGGAATGGAAAATGAGTGAGAGCGGAGGCCGTTTTCAGGAAGGCATCGGGAAGCATTATGGGAATTACCGCTATGATTTTTCCCCGAATGCTATTGATATGTCGCTTTTTCCATATGCGACATGGAAGAAAATAACAAAAAATATTCTGGTGGATGCAAGGAGCAGTATGTTTGCGTTGGGAGAGCCGCAGGGCGATTGGGAACTGCGTGTGACGATCAGTCGTTATCTACACGCTTCCAGGGGCGTAAATTGTGAGCCGGAGCAGATTATTATCGGAGCAGGGAATGATTACCTGCTTCTTTTGCTTGAAAAAATACTGGGGCGGCATATTCCGGTCGCGATGGAAAACCCGACCTATAAGAGAGCATGCCGGGTTTTTCAGTCCTTTGCTTATCCGGTGTCTTTTGTGCCGATGGATGAGGGCGGTATGCGGCTCGATGCGCTTAAAGGAAGCGGCGCACAGCTCGCATATGTGATGCCGGCACATCAGTATCCGACCGGGATTGTCATGCCAATCGGGCGGCGGATGGAATTGCTGCGGTGGGCATCGGAAAAAGAGGAGCGCTATCTCATCGAAGATGATTATGACAGTGAATTCCGCTACCGGAGTAAACCGATTCCGGCCCTCAAAGCATCGGATAAAAATGATAAAGTCATCTATATCGGTACTTTTTCCAAAGCGATCGCGCCGGCAATCCGTATCAGCTATATGGTGCTTCCGGTAAAACTCCTTACAGAATACAGAGAAAAATGCGGTTTTTATTCTTCGACAGTTTCGAGAATCGACCAGACGATTCTGAACGAGTTCATTCAGAACGGTTACTTTGAAAGATACCTGAATAAAATGCGCAAATATTATAAGCTCAAGCACGATCTGATGTTAAATGAATTGAAAGCATTTGAGCGTGATTTTGTGATTTCCGGAGAAAATGCCGGACTGCATATGCTGTTGACAGATAAGAAGGAAAGGACGGAAGAAGAGCTTCGAACATGCGCCGAAGATGCAGGAATCAAAGTCTATCCGATGGCGGAATTTTACATGGAAACGCCGCTCCGGGCAAAGCGGAAGGCGGCGGTTATTCTCGGTTATGGTGCGTTATCGCAGGAGGATATCGTAGATGGGCTGCATGCGTTGAGGGCGGCTTATCATATATGATATATCATTATGCTGCTGTTTTTTTGTGCCTGTTCCACAGCCTGTAGGGAAGAGTCTGTCTGCCGCCTAATGATAGGCGAGTTTCTTCAACATCATTAAGTAACTGACCGTTTCTTCATAGAGCATCTCCGGATGGAACGAAGCATCCTGAAAATGTTCCGTCATCAGACCTTTGATGGTGTATTCCAGCATGGCATCCAGTTTGTTTAGGTCGATATTTTCTGCAAAAAGACTGGTATCTGCGCGCTCCATGATTTCCGCATAGACACCCGCCAGAACATCGCGCTGTTCTTCGATGGCTAACAACGCTTCTTTTACATTTTCACTTCTGGAACGGTCCAGAAACTGCTGCATATAGGGATAGTTTTTCAATACCTGCATCTTCGCAAATTCAATCTGTTTGCGAAGTTCAAAATAGTCAGCCTTTCGATTATCATCGATGACCCCTCTGGTCAATTCGAGTTTCATAAATCTGACACTGTAATCATATAAAAAAGTATATAAACCGAGTTTGCTCCCGAAATAGTGAAACAGCAGGCCTTTGCTGATACCGGCTTCTTTGACAATGTCGTCAGTACTGGCGTGCTTATAGCCGTTCATGGCAAAAAGCTTCAAGGAGGCATTGATCATCCTGTCCTGCTTTTCTTTGTTCAAATCAAAAAATTTTTCGTTCATTAACATAATCCTTTCGGTACAAAATCGCTATGGTCTGACATTTCGGATGACATATCTCCATTGGATGTGAAAAGTGACATAAACCGACTTTAAAATGACAGATATTGACTTTACGGGTCGAATCTTAATATAACATAAATAAAAAACAGATTCAACGATTTAAAAAAACTAGTTCTGATTTTTTTATAAGCCACAAGATATTGTGCCAATGCGATGCCGGTCATTTTCTGATACTGGAATAAAAAAAGAATCTTTTTTGGAGAAAAATTTTTATAGATATTTTATACATATTCCCTTTTCATTTTCACAAAATAGTATTAATATATTGTTAAAAGGAACGGTGAAAGGAGACTTCCACATGGCGAAAAAATTTGGTAAATTTCTCATGACAACGGCAGCTTTGGGAGCGCTTGCCGCAAGCGCATACTATTTCTTCTGGAAAAAAGATGCGGAAACAGATGACGATTTTGATGCAGAGGATGATTTCGACGAGTTCGATGACGATTTGGACGAAGAAGATTCTTCAAAAGCAGAAGCGGATCGGAAATATGTTGATCTTGACCTGACAAAAGCGGCAGAAAATGTGACAGAGAAGGCTGAGGAAACGGCAGAGGCATTTAAAGAGGGACTGAATGCTGCGAAAGCAGAGGCGACAGACAAAATTGTCGGTGCAGCAGAGCAGGCCGGGAAAGCAGCCGGTGAGGCAGCCGCGAAAGTTGAAGAATTTTTTGATGATGAAAAGTAGGTAGTTTTGTTTTAATGCCCTAATGAAATAGAAGCGCAAGCTTTTGACTGCTTGCGCTTATTTGCTATTTATTCATTTTGTAGGGGGCGTCTGCCGGATAGCCTCCTTTCAACTTCTGCATACCGCGCTGAATGGCGTCTTTGGAATTTTTCCAGTCGGCATCTTTGTTGCGGTAGTCAAATTTTTCCACCAGCCAGGCAACATCCTCAGAAAGTCTTTCCATATTGGACTCCATCAGTGCAAAACACATTTCAAAAAATGCGGCCTTTTCTTTATCGTTCAGGCGGCTTTCCGCGGCTTCGCACAGATCGCCGAAGTGGTGCAGGCAGAAGCCTTTGCTGTTCTTTACCTTTTCCCGGAATTCTTCGTCTTTTTTATACATGACAAAAAAAGTATCCATATAGCGTTCATAAGTATCGCGGAAGCGGTTGCATATGTAGCAGGAATTTTCTTTTTCTGCGACCCAGAGACCGATGGGATTGGTGCGTTCGGTCTGTTTTTTCAGCTTGTCTTTGAAAGAAGTTTTGCCCGGTTTATAATTTTTGAACTGGGCCTTCATTTCGCGGTTCATCTGAATATAATGCGTTTTCAGAATCCAGGCGTTCCCGAGCGTGTTGCCATAATCGAACATTTTCTTGAAATGCGCCCTGCAAAAGCCGGCTTTATCGGTAGCTTCGCGGACATCGCTTTCCATATAGGAAGAGCCGGAACCGAGCGTAAAGTCCAGTAAATCCTGTTCGACATTCCTTTCGATATAGCAGAAAGGGCATTCGTCGCCCGCGTTCATGGCGTCATTCAGTGGAATTGTGTATAGTTTTTCTTTCATAACAATAACCATGCCTTTCTCTCGACCTGCGAACTTTGTGCCTTTCACTTGACCGGTGCGAGTTTTAGAACTTCTCTTCACACTAACCTCCATGATTCCGCTTTGCGGAATCTCAAATCTGGATGAAGAAGATTTGCTTTGCAAATCCATAGAAGTTCTTGGCGAAACAGCCTATGCTGTGAGCCTTAGAACTTCTCTT
>CAJTUC010000012.1 GCA_910579395.1 uncultured Lachnospiraceae bacterium
AGCAAGTTCGGGGGCGGTTGCCTTTCCGTTCTGTAAAAGATAGTATACAATTCTAAATAATCTGCTTTCCCGCATTTTTATCACCTCCCGTATATTATAACGCATAAACCTGTCAATAGAATGTCATGTTATAAAAAATGAAGAGAGGGATTCCGTAGTAGTCGGCATTGGTGGTAATGTGTATAATTGGCTGTCTTTTGGAATTGTGGGTAACTCTGTTTGCAGGATGTGGGAAAGCTGCTCTTTAGCTTTTCCATGTGCTGTGAATTGACTCAACTTTCGGCGGTATCTGCGGATATTCTTTGCGGATAACAAGCCCATCTGCTTCCATTGCCTTTAATTCTGTACTTAAAGTTTTATAGGTGATTGTTCCAATTTTCCGCTGTAATTCATTAAAACGTATCACTTCATGTTCCACAAGCCAGTAGAGAATAACCAACCGCCATTTTCCACCAATCATAGACAACGTGTAGCCAAAAGGACTGTCTGTTAAAGAAACAATTCTTTTTTCAAATTTTTCCATGCTCATACAGGTACTTTCCTTAAAGATAGTATTTGTCAAAAAAGTGCGTACTTGTTTTTTTGACATTGCGAATATAGAATAGCATATAGAACGACATTAACAATATATTGCGTTGAAAATTCTGTGATTGTAAAATAACTTTTTCTACCCGGAACAAATACTTCTTTGCTAAGAGGTATAGAGAGAAATGGAGCCGTGCAACATTTTGAAGATACCATCAGCCTGTCGTTTTCTTTCTCATACGCCTGAAGTTCTTCTTCCGTAAAAAAAGCACAAATCTCAAATGTCATTCTGTCCCTGTTAAAATAAAACTCTATATGCCCTTGTTTATGCTTTCTCAAAAGCGCAAAATGTTCCACTGCGTCCAGCTGTCCAAGATATCGTTCACATTCCGTATCATTATTTCCTTTTCGATGTCTAAAATGAGGAGAGCGTTCACTACTATCAGCTGCGGCAAGATAAACTTCTTCACCACAACACAGGCATTGGTAACGAAATCGCTCCCCCAAAAAACAATATGATGTTTTTGCAATAACTGCAGCCTCTACCTCACTTTGCAAAACAGCATCAAAAGCTTTATCCATTTGTTCTTCTCTCTAAACTTTCTTATACTTTTGCAACCAAAAACCTTATTTCAGCCATTTGTACAGCAACTCCAAAGTATTGCATAATTGGTGAATACCATATCATTTCTGATGCAATGCATTTTATTTTCCAGTTAGAAAGGTACACGAACCAAAATGTCAACTTTTATTAAAAATGCTATAATGAATTCGTTTTACTTTGTAAATTACAAATTGTACTCTCACTGCATCCCTGTAAGTAACTCTACTTCTGCAACATCAAGCCCTGAATATTTTGCAATCTTATCAATTGATAATTCACCATCCATCAACATTCTGAGTGCTGTCTCTTTTTTAGCCTCGTCTTTCCCTCTATTTAAAATTGTCCTCGCTTCTGTCTCAAGTAACGCTCCGCTCATCATTGCACCTATTCCTTTCTGCACCTTCTCATACTTCTGTGCGATTTCTCTGATCACATCACCAGAAAGTTCTATAATGGTACATTTGTCAAACGCCCCAATAATCCCTTCCTGCTCCAGTTTATCAAGTCTCTCCAAGATATTTCGGTACTCCGCTTTCAACTCTGCCAATCTCTGTTCATTATTATTATACACCTTAAAGTTCTTTTCATGTGAAAAAATATAAAACGGAATTAACAGCAACAAGCCTTTTGAAAAAATCTCTTCCAGAGTATATTCCTGCACCTTCATAATTGGTACATCATACTCTACGGTGCCACCCGGCGTTTTTATCACATATCGCATTTTATCAGGTGTCTTTTTATAATTCCTTAGATATAGGACTGCTGTATTGGGAAATGTCACTGTCAATATTTCATTGATGACTTCACCTTCATCTAAAGCGATCTGAGCATCATATTCAAACAACCTGATTGTCATCCGCCCATCCGGCAGGCTACTCTCACATTCCAGATGATATTTCTTCTTTTTCTTCCCATAGATTATAAAATTAGTATCTGTTATTCTTTCCTTATCCGCTGCATCCTGTTGGTCAATAAAATGTTCATTTGGATGAAACTCTATTATTTCATTTCCTGTATAGTCTTCCTTGAAAATCTCATTGATTACCGGAATAATCATCTGTCTGCAATCATTTAAAATTGTCCGAAATGCTCCATCATATATATTTCCCATAAACAATCCTCCGTATTTCTTATTTACATCATATCATTATCATACTGTATACACAACTATATTTAAAATACAATTTGCATTTTTCATATCTCATATGTTTATTTCATTCGATTTATCCTGAACTAACTCATAATTATTACTTTATTCGACACCATACACCACCAAATAAAGTGCTTATTATCCCAAAATCCCCCTCATTTCTACCCCGGCAGACTATTTTGCCTCAGGACGGAAGGCTTGAGGCTAAACACAGCGCCCCATACCCCACTCTCTCATTCGGATACTCATTCTCTCCCCTTATCGGTGTCGCCCCCTTCCGCAGATATGCCTTCACCTTCTCCCCATAAAGATACGGGTCGTTTCCATCAACAATCCCCCACTGCATCAAAAGCGCCGAAGCACCGGTAACAAAAGGCGTGGCAAAAGAGGTTCCCGTGACCGCTCCGTAAGTCCCTTCTCTGGTGGGTGCAAGAACCCCAACTCCCGGAGCCACAAGATCCGGCTTGATGAAGGAACCTTCTATCCGGCCGCCGAGCCGGTCCTGATATAGATATCCCCGGCCTGAAAAATCCGCATAGGCTTCCAGTCCCGTACGATAAGCCCCCACCGTTATCACTTTGGAAGCCGTAGATGGAATCGTCAGCGTCACATTCGGCGTGGGCCTGACAAAGCGAGTCTGCCCCGAGCGTACAGTTTCCGAAGGCAGATAAAAAGTATAGTTCCCTGTCACCGTTTTAATCGGTTCCAGTACAAAAGTCCAGATACCGCTGTTTATATAACTTCTATTCCCGTTTGGCAGAAAATCAAAATAAATCTCCTGACTGGTCAGATAGGGAGCCGGCTCTCCATTGTATAGAAGAATTCTGGTCTGCTCCAGAAGATAAGTCTGTTTTCCGGGTCTGTCCGTATCGACCATAAACTCTTCCCCAGCAGGAGAGATCAGCCGAACTCTGTAGCGGTCCACATAATCCTTCCACAGCTGGACATTCAATCCCATTTCATAATTTCCTACGACCATTTCTACGACCGTCTGCATGCTGTTTTCCGAAGCCGCACTGCCGGACACAACGCCAACGCTTCCGCCGGTATGTCCGCCGGAAGCGCCTTCATTGCCGCTTCCCACACAGATCACATTTCTTCCTATTTCCGAAACATTGTCGATGAACCGCTCCAGCAGAGAAGTTCCGTTATGTGCACCGTAAGTATTGCCGAAGCTTAAATTAACAGCCAATGGCCTCTGCAGTTCCAAAGATTTTCTGACAACATAAGTGAGCGCCCGCATCAGCTCCGTTGTCCTCGGAAAAGCATTTGGTCCCGGCGTTCCAAGCTTCACAATCAGGAGTTCACTCTCCGGCGCCACGCCTGCATAAACGCCGTCAGACCCCGCTCCGTTTCCCGCAGCGATACCAGCAACCGCCGTACCGTGTCCGGAAGTATCCACACTCGGCACGAGCAGGGTTCCGTCGCTTTCCGAAGACGCCGCAAGCGCCTCATTAATCTGTGCCCTGCTAAATTCCACCCCTGTTACAAAGCCCGGCGGCGGCGCATAGGTTTCCCTTCTGTCCTCCGGCAGCAATTCTTCTTCCGAAATGCGTTCCCACACCTGTCCGGCCTGCAGCGTCTGGTCCCACAGGTAAAGGATTCTTGTCGTTCCGTCAGCATTCCGGAAATCGCGGTTTCTCCAGGCAATACCGGAATCAATGACCGCTACAAGCACACCACGGCCGCGCAGTGAATCCGTCAACGGACTTCCGGGTATGATGCAGGAATCTATTTTGCCTTGCAGCACATCAAAAAAAAGCCTTTTCGGCTTCTCAATATATTCGATTTCCTCCACCGCCGCCAAAGACTCCATGAAAGATTCCGGCACCGCCAAAATCGCATATCCCGCTATCAATTCTTCTATCCGAAGCAGTCTTCCCTGCGGCAGTGCCAAAAAAGGGGACAATCCATCCCGCAGACTGCCGTGATACTTCACGATAAGCTCCCATGTATTGTCCTCTTCTTCATATCCGATATTCAATTCCAGTGATCTGTCCCGTTCCTCCGCCGGCGTGTCCAGTGCCAGATTCAGAATATTTTCAAATTTCTGGGAATCCATGCAGTGCACTCCCTGTTACTTTCCTCGCTTTATTTTATGCAGAACAACGGAGCCGGATTCCGCTTTGCGGACGATTGCTTATATCCAAACCGGAATCGTTCTCCCCGTCTTTGCTCTACCGGCTCTACTGAACGGAAACCACCTCATAATCTTTCTCTTCCACAGCCTTTTTCAGGGCATCATCCGCCACTTCCGCCTGCAGCGTAACGACTGCGGTTCCTTTTTCATGGCTGACCTCCGCCTGCGCCACTTCCGGCAGTGCTTCCAAAGCTTTCTTTACTGCCGCTTCACAGTGTCCACACATCATTCCTTTGATTTCGATTGTTTTTTTCATTGTTCCTGTCTCCTTTTCTATTTTTATATTATTTTGTCTTGCTTCCCCTGCTTCCGGACGCCGGCCATCCGTCCTGTCTTCCTGCTTCACTGCTTCTTCTACCGGCATTGCCGCTCTTTTCGCCTGTTTTGTCTCCTTTTTCTCCGGCATTGCCGCCTTTTCCTCTTGTTTTCTCTCCTTTTCTTGCAGCTTTGCCGCTCTCCGCCCCGGCTTCTTATCTTTTGCCGTGCTGTACATCTTAAAAAAGTTCAACCGCAGCGCATTGCTGACGACGCAGAAGCTGGAAAGGCTCATGGCCGCAGCGCCGAACATGGGATTCAGTTTCCATCCAAATACAGGATACCACAACCCGGCCGCCAGCGGAATACCGATGACATTATAGAAAAATGCCCAAAACAGGTTTTCGTGAATATTCCTAAGCGTAGCCCGGCTTAAACGAATGGCCGCCGGCACGTCGCGGAGCCTGCTCTTCATCAGCACGATATCCGCCGCATCGATGGCGATATCCGTTCCCGCGCCGATGGCGATACCGATGTCCGCCCTTGTCAGCGCAGGCGCATCATTAATACCGTCGCCGACCATCGCTGTAACGCCTTGTTTCTGCAGTTGCCTGATCACATTTTCCTTGCCGTCCGGCAGAACGCCCGCAATGACTTTATCCACACCGGCCTGCGCGCCGATAGCCTGCGCGGTCCTTTCGTTATCGCCGGTCAGCATTACCACTTTGACTCCCATATTCTGCAGTTCCCTGACCGCTTCGGCGCTGTCTTCCTTTATCACATCCGCCACCGCGATAATGCCCTGGAAAACACCTGCCCGGCTGAAGAACAGCGGCGTCTTTCCTTCCCCTGCAAAACGTTCGGAAAGTGCGGCGGCTTCTTCCGGTATGGAGGCCTTATCGCGGATAAAGGGCAGATTGCCGCCAGCCAGTTCTTCATTCCGCCAGATACCCGTCAGGCCGTTTCCCGGCACGGCCTGAAACGCATCCACCGGCGCCGCCTGTATCTCCAGTTCCTGTGCCTTCTCCAGAACTGCGCGTGCCAGCGGGTGTTCGCTCTTTTGTTCCAGCGCAAAAGCAAGCCGGAGCAGTTCTCCTTCGCCGCATCCCCGTGCCGGCGCAATATCCGTTACTTTCGGCTCCCCGCTCGTGATCGTCCCCGTCTTATCGAGTGCCGCAATCTGCACTTTTCCGGCAAGTTCCAGAGACTGGGCGGTCTTGAACATGATGCCGTTCTTCGCTCCCATGCCGTTTCCTACCATAATTGCCACCGGCGTTGCCAGCCCCAGCGCACAGGGACAGCTGATGACCAGCACAGAAATGGCTCTCGCCAGCGCAAAACCGGAACTTTCTCCCACAAGCAGCCAGATAACACCTGTCAAAAGCGCTATGCCGATGACCGCCGGCACAAAAACGCCGGACACTTTATCGGCAACTTTGGCAATCGGCGCCTTCGTCGCCGCGGCATCGCTGACCATCCGGATAATCTGTGACAAGGTCGTATCCTCTCCGACCCGCACAGCCTCGCAGCGCAGGAAGCCGGACTGGTTCAGGGTCGCCGCCGAAACGCTGTCTCCCGCCTGTTTATCTACCGGGATGCTCTCGCCGGTCAGCGCCGCCTCGTTTACCGCACTCGTTCCTTCCACGACAATGCCGTCCACCGGAATATTTTCTCCGGGCCTTACGACGAATACATCGCCAATCCTGACCTGTGCAATATCCACTTCTGTTTCCGCACCGTTTCGTATCACGACCGCCTTTTTCGGTGCCAGCTTCATCAGACTCTTGATGGCATCGGTCGTTCTTCCCTTGGAACGCGCTTCCAACATTTTTCCCACGGTAATCAATGTCAGTATCATCGCTGCGGATTCAAAATAAAATTCGTCCATATAAAGCATGACCGCCTGTGAATTCCCTTTCATCATAGCATCCGTCATGGCAAACAGCGCATAAACACTGTACACAAAAGAAGCTCCGGCTCCCATTGCAACAAGGGTATCCATGTTGGGCGCTCCATGCAGAAGACTTTTGATGCCGCTTATAAAAAATTTCTGATTGACCACCATGATTGCAGCTGTAAAAAGCAGCTGTACCAGCCCCATTGCAACATGATTTCCCTCAAAAAAGGCAGGAAGCTTCCATCCCCACATCATATGTCCCATGGAAAAATACATCAGGGGCAGAAGCAGACAGATAGAAACGATCATCCGCCTCAGTAAAAGCGGCGTTTCTCTGTCCGTCAGCATCTCTTCATAGGCGGCGCTTCCGCCTGAACTTTCCCGATTCTCTGCGGCGGCGCTCTTTTGTCCTGCACCATATCCCGCGGCCTCTACCGCCGCGATCACTGCTTCCGGGGACACGTTCCCTTCCACGCCCATAGAATTTGTCAGCAGACTGACCGAGCAGGCCGTCACGCCCGGAACCTTGGAGACCGCTTTCTCAACCCGCGCGCTGCACGCGGCGCAGCTCATGCCGGTAACACTATATTGCTCCATAAAAAAATCTCTCCTTTCGCTCAACAGGTTGTATAGGCAAATCGAAAATTTATGATTCGGCCTATTTCATTAACTTCTGCAGTAATACTACCAATTCGTCGATTACCTCATCGTTCCCCGCGCGGATATTATCGGCCACGCAGGTCCTTACATGCTCGGCGAGCAGTGCTTTGTTAAAACTGTTCAGTGCGGCATTCACTGCAGCCACCTGTATCAGCACATCGGCACAGTAGGCATCTTTTTCCAGCATGCCCTGAATTCCCCGCACCTGTCCTTCTATCCGTTTCAGCCGGTTCATCAAATCTTTGTATTCCTTTTCGCTCCGCTCTTTCGTTTTATGAGCGATTTCTGCATTCCCGTTTTCCTGTTCCATGTCTTTCTTCTCCTGTTTTCTTTCTATGCCGCATACCCCATTGGGGTATGCTAAGTATATACCCCTGCAGGGTATCATGTCAATATCAAAAATGATAATTCAAATATCGTTATATGCTTGCAAAAATTGTTTTATAACGAGTTAATATCATTATATTTTTTTTCAGTATTTTACCATATTTTCCATAAAAATATTTTGACTTCACTTCCATGAGGTGCTACAATAAGAGTACAAGTTATTATTGATAAATCGTTATGATTTTATTATTTTTTTTATCGTTCCTTTTATCCTTTACATAATCGTTACCCGCCAGTCACTATTAGCGAATCAGCATTACATATCCACTATTAGCGAATCAGCATAACCAGTCACTACCAAAGATTCACAATCTCCATATACAAATGACCAATATATAACCTGTTAATCAGACTAACCAGAAAGTGGGAGGCACAAAGTGATAAACGACAATGAAAAAAAAGCAGATGTTTCCGGCAGCTTTCGTCCGACATCGACTTATAACAATCTTTATGACAAAAGCGAACATGGAAATCTGGAATATCCGGTCAGCGTTTACCAGATCGATCTCGACCAGCATAACTCCCGGTCTATCCGGTGGCACTGGCACGAAGAAATGGAAATCCTTCTCATCGGAAGCGGTTATGCCAAAGTAACGACAGATGATGAAGAACAGATTTTAACGCCGGGACAGGGATTTATCCTGAATCAGAATGTCATGCACTCGATTCACAGTATAGAGGACAAGAAATGTTCCTATTATTCACTCGTATTCCATCCGGATTTTCTGTTCGGCTACACAAGTTCTTATCTGCGGACGAACTTTCTGCATCCGATGCAGAGTTTTTCCGTGCTGAAAACAATGCTGATGGAAGAACAGAACGCATGGCATAAGAGTATGCTCAACATATTGAATAAAATCCTTTCCGTTAATCTGACGAAAAGTTTTGGTTATGAAATGGTCACGAAAGGATATTTGTGTCAGTTCTGGGCAACGCTGCTGAACAGGCTTCTTCAGGTAAATATTCCGGCGACGCCCAATATTTCCATGAACGAGCAGAGGGTAAAACAGGCTATGCTCTACATACGTCTGCATCATGCCGAAGCAGTCTCTCTGGAAGATATTGCGGACAGCATTTCCGTCAGCAAAAGCGAGTGCTGCCGCTGCTTCAAATCCACGATTCAGATGACACCCTTTGAATATCTGATGAAATACCGTATTTTTGAAGCAAGCAAACAGATTCTGGATGACCGCGACAGCAAACATTCGATTGCAGACCTGGCATTATCGGTAGGATTTAACAGCATAAGCTACTTCAACAAGCTTTTTAAACGTTACTTGAACTGCACACCGACCGAATACAGAGAGCGGGTCGCCAATTCTTCCAACGTGGTCGAAATGGACCCCTTCGCAATCCCGCTTTTCTAACAAAGCGAAAATATGCGGCACTGTCAGGGATGTCAGGTGCTTAGTCCCGGTAAAAAGTACGCAGGGCACTGATCAAATGTTCGATATCCGCTGCCCCTGCCGTTTCATAGGATGAGTGCATGGCGAGCTGTGCCAGCCCGATATCGACCGTATTAACCGATACCTGCGCGGTGGAAATATTGCCAAGCGTACTTCCGCCCGCGATATCTGAACGGTTGGCATAGGACTGATACGGCACCCCCGCCCGATTGCAGATATCCTTCATGACTGCCGCCGAAAAAGCATCCGTCGCATACCGCTGGCTTCCATGATATTTGATGACAATTCCGCCGTTTAAAACCGGACGGTTCGTTGCATCCGCTTTTTCCGGGTGGTTCGGGTGAAGCGCATGGGCATTGTCCGCCGAAATCAAAAAACTGTCCGCAAGCATACAACGATATTCTTCCGCACCGATTCCAAGCCTTCCACAGATTCTTTCCAGCACGTCTTTTAAAAAAGTGGAGTCCGCTCCCTGCTTCGTTCCGCTGCCGATCTCCTCATTATCAAAGACCGCACAGACATTGATATACTCCGCCGGTTTTTCTTTTATCAAAGCAGTCATTCCGGCGAAGGCACATTCCAAATCGTCCAGTCTGGGGCCTGCCAGAAAAGCATCGTCAATTCCGATACGACGGCATTTTTCCCGGTTATACAGAAAAAGGTCCGTTCCCTGAATTTCGCTTTCTGCCACACCGGCCTGCTTCGCCAGTTCCCGCAGATATGTGCCCCTGGCATCTGCTTTGCCGATGATCGGCTCCATATCCGTCTGCGGATTATATTCGACCCCTTTGTTCATATCCCTGTTCATATGAATGGCCACGTTCGGAATCACCGCCGCATCTTTCTCCAGATTGACCAACCGGCTTTCCATGCCCTTTTCTCCCCGAAAGACAACCCGTCCTGCAATGGAAAGCGGTCTATCCAGCCAGGTAGAAAGAATCATGCCGCCGTATTTTTCCACATTCAATTTCAAATACAGGTCATCCACGGCAATTTCCGCCGTTTCTTTCAATTTAAAGCACGGAGAATCGCTGTGCGCTGCCGTCATATGGAATCCTCTCGGCTGCTTGTCAGGTATGGTGACGGCGATGATCGAAGAACCATTTCGATTAACATAATATTTTCCGCCCCACTGTACCTCCCATGCCCGTTTTTCTTCCAGACAGACAAAACCTTCACCGGCAAGCATCTTTCCCAGATTGGCCGCCGCATGATATGCGGTTGGACTGTTGTCGATAAAGGCAAATAATGACTGTATGTCTTTTTGTGATGTTTGTTCTTTCATTGCTTCTATTTCCTTTCCTATCCTATCTTTTCCTAGATCTCTTTCACTCTTTGCTGTCTTTTTCTTAATCTTAATTTTTCCGCCTGTACTTTATCTCTTTTCCGGTTATCCCGAATGTTCTTCGAATTTACTGCGCCTGTTTTCTCCGATACATAACATAATAACACGCCCCCGTCAAATCCGCCAGTATCCACCCGATCGGCACCGACATCCAGACGCCTTTGACACCGATGGACGGAACCGCCGAAAGGACATAGGCCAAAAGCACGCGGGTTCCAAGTGACACAACTGTGAGAACTACCGAAATGCCCGGCTTATGAATCGCACGATAATAGCCATAGAACAAAAACAGCAGACCGATGCCGAAATAGAACGCGCCTTCGATACGAAGATAACCGACGCCTACCGCAACCGTCTCCACGCTCTGTCTGTCGATGAACAGCCCCATCAGCGGCTCCGCAAAACCGACAACGATTATCGTAATGAGCAGACAGAACACAAAAGCGCCCAGAACGGCATCTTTCATCCCCCTGCGGATTCGTTCTTCTTTTCCCGCGCCATAATTCTGCGCCACATAGGTCGAAAATGCGTTACCGAAATCCTGTACCGGCGCATAGGCGAAAGAATCGATTTTCACCGCCGCCGCAAACGCCGCCATCACGACAGGGCCAAAACTGTTCACGAGTCCCTGCACGAGCAGAATACCGAAATTCATGATCGACTGTTGGAGACAGGTCAGTGAAGAAAGGCCCGCCAGTTCTTTCAAAATCCTGCCGTCCCAGCAGCGGTTTTCTTTTTTTACCCGCAGCTGCGGATATTTTGCATAATAATAGAACAAGATACCGATGCCCGCCGCATACTGCGACAGGACCGTAGCTGCCGCCGCACCGCCGACGCCCCAGTGAAAGCCTCTGATAAAAAGAAGGTCGAGTACGATATTGAGCACCGCGGAAGCCCCCAGAAAGCAGAGCGGAACCATCGAATTCCCGACCGCCCGGAGCAGATTCGCCACGAAATTATATAAAAAAGTCGCCATAATGCCCGCAAATATCCATACAAGATATTCTTCCATCAGCGGCGCCACTTCATCCGGCACTTTAAGAAAAATCAGAATGCCGTCCATGCCCGCATAGACAAGAACATTCAGAGCGACCGCAATGGCACCGATGGAAAGAAATGCGATAAAAAGCCCTTTTTCCAGCCTGTCATAATTCCGGCCGCCGAACTGCATGGAGAAAAAAGCGCTGCTTCCCATGCAAAGTCCCAAAATAACGGAAGTCACAAATACCATCAGCGTATAGGAAGAACCCACTGCCGCCAGCGCGTTTTCTCCCAAATACCGGCCCACGATCAGCGTATCGACCACGTTATAAAGCTGCTGAAGCATGTTTCCCACCATGATCGGAAACGCAAATTTCAACAGATTTTTCATGATATTTCCCTGGGTCAGGTCGTAGTTCATGGATTTTCTCCTCCTTGGTTGGGGTATTGCGTCACAGCCTCCGCCCGGCCAGGGCCTGCTATAGTTCCTTTGGAGGCACGCTCTCGCTCTGCGAAAAATCGTAACGGTACTAAGTTCAAAATCCGCTGCGCGGCTTTTTCACTAAGGACCGACGCTTTTCCAAGTCCTCCGCAGGAACTGTAGCAGGCCCTGGCCGGGCGGAGGCTGTGACGCAGCATTAAATGATAGGACAATATTATATAATCTGATTTCCATATGCCGCTCTTACGAGCTTGCGCCGTTATAATGTTTTAGTCCGCGCGTCCATACCAGACTGGTAAGCAGGCTGAACGCGAGCAAGACTGCGATGCCCCAGGCGGCAAGCTTCCATGTCATCTCGCCAATCAGGCTCTGCACCGGCAGGGTTGCCATAATGCCGTAAGGGAGCAGACAATAAAAGATCACTTTAAAGATACCATAAAAGGCAATTCCCGGCAGTTTCATGCACAAGTCGAGGCATGCCTCCTCCAGCTGGGCCAGCCTTGCATTGGAAAGGGCATAAAAGGACACGGAACGAATCAGGACTTCCATATTATAATACAATATCGCCATAACCGCCAGCCAGAAAAGATACGCACTTCCATTTTGCCATCCAACAGAAATTCCACCGGCCTTTATACCATAAACGATGATGTACAGACTCATTAGCACGAGCGGAAAGGAACCGGGATTCATTTTTTCAAACGTCAGGCGAAACAGCGGGCTGACCGGTTTTGACAGATATAAATCCATCTCTCCGTTCAAAATCTTGCCCGGAATTCCAATCAGTCCGAAAAAGCAGATTGTCATGCTGACTGCATTCAGCAGGGAAAAAGTGCCTATATAAATAATCATTTCGCCGCTTTTCCAACTTCCGACGGTATCCACATTCGCATAAACAGCCCGAAAAACGAGAAGCTGCACAAGAAACAGACTTCCGTCCACGAAGAACGGCGCAAAAAAGTCCAGCCGGAACACGGTCAGGTTATGAAAACGTATTTTCATCAGTTCTTTTAATACCCTATAATTTTTTCTCAAATTTTTTCTAAGATCATTCATCATATTCCCACCCCATCATACTTTCTGCTGTATTTTGCCCATGTCAGCCTGATTACCACCTGTAAGACCAGACACCAGCATATCATGATGGCGATGCCGGCAGACGCCTCCTCCTGACATCTTCCGATCAGGAGCATGGAAGGCAGATAGGTCACATAGTAAAAAGGCAGCACTTTCATCACGCGGACGACCGCCTCCGGGAATAGCGCCAGCGGCACGATCGTTCCCGTGATCAGCGCCATCAGATTATTCTTAATCATCAAAAAAGTGTCGATTCCCTGGTATTTTAACGTCAAAATACCGAGATAATAACTGAACTGCACCATGAAGAACAGCCCCAGCAGAATCAGGCACAATGCGCTCAGCAGAATGAACACATCCGTAACAAATGCAAATTCAATCTGAAAAATGAAAACCCACAGAAGCGCCGCAATGAGGTCAAAAGCCAGATAGAACAGCACTGCGCCCGCTTCCATCGCCACAAAATAGCCTTCCATACTGATTGGAATGATCATATATTTGGAAAATGTACCGTTACGAATCCGCTGGAAGATTTCGCTGCTGATTCCGGCGGACATCTCCAGCTGGGATAAAAAAGAACTGACAATATAATACGATAACATACTATGGAACGTAAATCCCGAAATCATCTCTTTTCCCGAAAAGACCATATGCCAGAGCAGATAAGCAAATAAAATCCTGGATATCGTAAAAATCATGTTAAAAATAACATCCGTCCGCCATGCGGACTGTGCCTTAAAGTTAACCTTACTCACTTCAATATATTTACGCATTTTCATATCGGCACACTCCCTTCACAAATCATCTTTCGGTGACTTACAATCCGCCGCTGCATCATCCGCCGGCACACTACCCACAGCCGGCTCTGCTTCCCCATAAAGCCGCTCCATGACCGCAGCCGGCTCTTCGTCTCCAAAAAGCGCTTCCGTTCCGCCGTCATAGATTTTGACACCGTGATTGATGACGACGCTGCGTTTACACAATGTCCTGATATCCTCCATATAGTGCGATGTCAGAAGGATGGTTGTCTTTTTTTCCTCATTGATCTCCTTTAAGAATTTCCGAATCTGCTTGGAAGCCACCACGTCGAGACCGATTGTCGGCTCATCCAGAAACAGGATTCCCGGTTCATGCAGCAGGGCAACGATGAGTTCCATCTTCATCCGCTCCCCCAAAGACAGCGTTCTGACCTGGACATCCATCAGTTCCCGAACACCAAAAAGTTCTATGAAATACTCTTTATTCCGCTGAAAATCATGTTCCGGGATTTCATAGATTTCCTTGAACAGACGCAAAATATCGTTGGTCGTCAGTTCATAAAATAACTGGCTCTTCTGACCCATAACGACGGCATACTGCTTTTTGAACGCATTCTTCATATCGTTCGGATAATACCCAAGCACGCTGATTTCACCGGAAGTCGGTGCAATGATTCCTGTCAGCATTTTAATAAATGTCGTTTTGCCGGCTCCATTCGGCCCAATGAGTCCGACGAACTCCCCTTCCTTTATCTGTAGGTCCATGTGGCTGACCGCCTCTTTTTCCACATATTCCCGCCTGAACAGACTGGCTATGCTGCCGCCTATTCCCTCTTTTTTCACATATCGCTTATAAATTTTAGTCAGATTTCTGGTTTCGATAACATTTTTTGTATTCATCATGATAGACACTCCTCTCTTGCACAAAAAAAGCATGACCATACGGTCATGCTCTTTGATAAACATTCTTTGATAACTTCCCAGCTTCATGATTCTTTTCATGAAGTTCTTTCATGAAATCCTTCATAAAATTCACAAAAAATTTCTATGATGTGGATTCCGGTCGATTATGTTAAGCATTTCGTAAGGCAGAAACGAGGGCAGACTGATAGCGTCATCCGCTGAAACCTCTTGCAATATTTATTTTGCATTCTCCATTACTATCACACTTAACATGTCGCTATTATAGCTTACGGGGGAATGAAGTGTCAAGCATTACTTTTTCCTGCGAAATCATATATCGAAAAATGCGCCGGATTCAAATAGTCAACGCCTGAGTCAATCAGTTCAAATGCCTCATAATCGAAGTCAATCTTATCATCGTCCATGAAATCATCGTTTATCCAGACGATATTCCTGTATTCCTGCGGCAATTGTTCCGGGTGCGCGCACGCAAGATTTTCTTCGGTCAGGCTGTCGAGCCGAATGTATTCGAAGCGGTAATCCTTCGTATCCTCACGGAATTTATCGTACATTTCGTCCAGGACAAAAGCAAATCCTGCCTTTTCCGAGATGACTGCAACGATAAACTCCTTATCGGCCAGCGCCTTGTGCAGATTGTTCTCGTCCACCGGCCAATAAATATATTCAAATCCATCGGGATTCCCCTGCACGAAATACTTGCCGCAATATACTTCTAAATGTCCTTCCAGGCTCAGTCCCGGATAGGGAATCCTGCCCCGCCCAACGAACAGCTCACTGATATCGGCACAAATACGGTCTTTTGCATCCGCTGTCCGCGCATATTGTTTCATTTCTGGGACACAGGCGCCAAATTTCTGATAATTTATTCGCGCCTGATTCAGACTGACCGCATTGGCACCGCCTGCTTCGTCCGGGTTATCCTGCTGCCAGCCGTCATCTTCCCAAAAACAGACCTGGCAGATATCATAGGTATTGCCTGTCGGTTCATCAAAAGTATAATAACCGCAGCAAGGGCATTTATATTTCATGTTCACGCTTTCCTCTCAGCCTGCGACATATCTCCGTTCTACATTTCCTTTTCCCGCTTTACTTTTTCTTCTTCCCTTTCTTCTTCGCGCTCTCGATCAGATCCTTCAGCTTCAATGCCTTGTCGATATTTCCTTCTACTTTCAGTTTCTGCAGTGTGACCGCCAGAATCGGATCCTGCTCCCCTGTTGCAATCTTCTTCAGGGTTTCCGCTTTGGCAATAAAAATGGCATCTCTGTCATAATACTCATATGGCTCAACATAGAGTTTGCCGTCTTTTACTTCCACATAAAAAATGCCTTCCGCTTCCCCGACAATATTGAACTGGTATGCCAAATGCTCTGTTACATGGCTGACATCCGCCTTCTGAAACTGTTCCTTTACTTCCGCAAAAAATTCTTCATAGGTCATCTCTGTTTCCTCCATTTCTGTTGTATTCATCATAACATCAATTCATGTGCCGTTCAATGCCAAATATCTCTATGGGAATGATCTGATATAACTTAAAATGAATTGATGGTAATAGAGTCGGCAGGAAGAAAAAATTCTGCCTGTGACGACTTTTCTTTTGAGACTGCCGTATATCCGGAAGTGTTTCGTCAAGTTCCCATTTTGAGATCGTCTGTCTGCTGACACCCAGTTTTTCAGCAACTTCTTCTTGCGACAAACCGCTCCTTTTTCGCGCATTAAAAAGGCTATTTCCTAAACTCATGGCTATTACCTCCTGTGTTTTGTATAAATAAATTATAAGTAATACGCGAACGAAAATCTACCAACATAAAATTACAATTTCGCCTGATATCTTAACATTTTTCCAGAACGGCTGTATTCTAATCAATCTGGAGATCACTCTACAATCAAAATCCCCGGCTCCACTTTCTTCACCCGGCCGGCTGCAAAATAAGCAAAAAGAAGGAACATCGCGCTCACAATGAATGCCGGGAGCACCATCCGAAACAAACTCAGGCTGGATACGAACTGGCTTACCCCGCACATTTTCAGCATCGCCGATGCGAGCGGGTCGGTCAAAACGCTGCTTAACAGGATCCCCAGAACGGCCCCCGCCGCGGAAACGATACCGAAGCGCAGGGCAAAAGCAAAACGCAGTTTCCGTGATTCATATCCAAGCGATTTATAGATGCCCAGATCATGCTGTTCTTTATACAAAATCTTGCTTCCGGTCAGCGTGACCGTGATCAGGACGAAAACAACCGTGATTACATACATAAAGACCATCAGGACCGATAATACCAGCAGAATACTGTCAACACCGGACCATGTATTCTCATCAATGTTGATTTTTTCCCCATAATTTTCCTGCAGGAACTGCGAAATTTCCTCCACCATCGAGGTATTCTGAAACAGATAATAAGTATAATAAGAGGATTCCTCATCCTCCGCGTCCAGAAGACGCCGATATCCTTCCCTGCTGATGCCAAAATTTTCTCCCATATCGTTCGCGCACTGATAGATGCCGCTGATGATATACTCCAATTCCTTTCCGCCAAAAGCGACAGACACCGTATCCCCGATTCCGACATTCAACTCATCCGCTACGGTCTGTGTCATCACGATTTCGTTCGGATAGAGGCAGGTCCGCCCCTGAAGCAGATTAAAATATTCCGGCTCGGAAATAATGTTCAGCAAATATTCTATCTGTTCAACTGCCGCCCTGTTCATCTGAAACTGATAGGAATCGGCTATCCCGGCACGCGCCTCGATGATATCCTCTATCTCATCCGCCAGCGCCTCATCCGTACGCTCCACGCCCAAATCAAAACGGGAAGCCGAAAAGGAACTCATGAGCCCTTCCCCGTTCGGTCCAAGCCATGCATCCATTCTGGCCGTCAACGACAGGAAAAAAACAAGCAGAGACGCGACAAAGCAGGCGCTGATATACTGCTTTTTCCCGGATATGAGCTGCCTGTATGCAAGCCAGAAACTTAAGCCCCCTTTTTGAATCGGCGCCATGAACCGGCTTTTGAAATAAACATCCTCCGCACCGCCACGGATTGCCCGTATGGGCGTAATCTTTCCGATTTTGACCGTTTTGAAACAGATAAAAGCGATGATAACGAGCAAGATCAGCCCCAGTGCGAGCAGACAGTTTCCAATCGGAATATTCGACGGTATCCAAAGTCCCGTCACAGTAACCGTCAAATAATTAATTTCCCGAACAACAAGTGACGATACCGGAAGCCCAATCGCCATACCACACAAAATCACAATCAGATATTGCAGAAGCCGGACGATGCGCAGGTCACTCCGCGTATAACCGATTGCCTTCAAAATTCCCATATCCACATAATTCTGTTCGATGCCGCTGCTGATGCTGTGTCCGATGATGATCAGCGCAACAACAAGCAAAATCATGACAAATACAAGCAGAAATCCGGCAAAAATATTATGCAGGATCAGCATAAACCCCATAATCGTATCTTTGCTGTAAGAAAAACCCCATACCGCCATCAGGTCGGTCTTTTCATTCAGGATTTTCTGAAATTCCCCAAAAGACAGGGCACTGTCCGATATCCTAAATATATGGAATATGCTCGCCCGCCGCCCCTGTGCAGCTTCTCCTGCCCTATCGAGCAGACCTGCAAGCCTCTCCATATCGTTTTGGGTCATGAGCACTTCTTTCATCCCCATCAGCGCACTTCCGGCTACCGGGTCTTCAAAGAAACCTTTTATGGTAAAGAGTTCTTCCGGTTCCCCTTCCGCCGCCGCAAGCCTCAGCACATCCCCGGCCTGCACATCATACAGGGAGCAAAAAGATGAAGGCACATAAATTTCTCCGTCCTGCAGTTCTTCCGGCGTTTCCAGAATACCATCCAGATTTTCCTGAAAAATACGGTAACGGCCGCCTGCCGCATCGAGCAAATGCAGGGAACCTGTCACGCCGATCGATTGTCCGCCGATTGAATAGCGGTTAAAAATCACGATATCCTCTACTTCCACCCGGTCCACCTCGTCCAGCCCCGCCACCTGTTCTGCCAGTTTTTCCCGGTCCGGAACACCTGACAGCCAATAAGCCATATCGCCATACCCGACCCGGTCTATCTGCTCTCTTTCATAAGCATTGGAATTACCCCATACGGCCAGAACCGCACACAGGGAGACCGTAATGATCAAAACCAGCATAAAAATCCCGAGCAGACTTCCTTTCTGGCTCTTCATATCCGCCTTTAACAAATTTAAATATTTCATATTATGTCAACCTCTCAATCATATAATTATACACACCAGAATCGCTCCTGACAGATTTACGGAAGAATGTCTCTCCAGAGACATTCTTTCGGGTGAGAAGCAGAACTTCTTGACGTCTCGTCCAATGGCGAGACGTCTTTAGAAGTTCTTCTCACCCTCTACCACGCCATCGAAGACAGCCACGCATCCACCTGTTTTTCCCGGCTCCTCGCTTCCTCACTGCGGTATGGCGGCATGGACATCTCGCCGATGACCTTGCCATCCTCCAGATACAAAAGCCTCGCTGCGCGGATGGCCGCCTTGATGTCATGCGTTACCATGACAATGCTCTGCCCTTTTTCGTTCAATCCGGTCAGAAGGTTCAGCACTTCCTGCGTGTTCCGTTTATTCAGCGCTCCTGTCGGCTCGTCGGCAAAAAGAAGCCCCGGCTCGTTAATCATCGCCCTGGCAATGGCGGCGCGCTGCGCTTCCCCTCCCGATACCTGTGACGGAAGGCGGTTCATGGCCTTCTCCACGTTCATCTGTAACAGCAGCTTTTCCGCCCTATCCTTTACTTCTCTTCCGCTCTTCTGCTTATCCAGAAAACCTGCCGCTGTCACATTTTCAAAAAGTGACAGATTGCTGACAAGGTGTGCCTGCTGAAAAACAAAACCGAATTCTCCGGCCCGCAGGGCCGCCATTTCTTTCTCCCTCAAGTGGCTGATACACCGTTCCTTGTAATATACTTCGCCCCCGGTAGGTTTATCCATGCCGCTCAGCGCATAGAGCAAGGTCGATTTCCCGGCGCCTGAAGAGCCCATGATGACCGTAAAATCTCCCTCATAAATTTCCAGCCCGACCATATCCAGCACATGATTCTGCCCGCCGTTGTTGGCAAAACTCTTGCACAGATCTACCGCTTTCATAATAACCTTTTTCATCATCTTTATAATCATACTCCTTTCCAAGTCTTCACTTAAACAACGACAGGGCAGACAGGCCAGCGCTGCACACGGACCATTTCTGCCCTGTATGAATTATCTTATCAGAATAATTATTAAGAAGTCTTTAAGAACTATCAAGAAACCGGCAGCCACAACACCGCCTCCAGCCCGTCCTCATGATTTTCCAAAACCAGACCGCCCTTCATCCTTTCCATGATATAAGAGACGATATACAGGCCAAGCCCGGAACCCGGTTCATCCTGCACATTTTTTCCACGGTAAAATTTCCGGGTCACAAAAGGCATGTCTTCCGGCAAAATCCCGATACCGTAATCCCTTACACGAATCTCGTACCGCTCTCCTTCCTGTCTGGCCCGCACTTCCACACGACTGCCCTTCGCATATTTTTTCGCATTTTCCAAAAGATTCAAAAGGGCCTGTGCCAGCCTCTTTTCATCGACGGCAAGCACGGCATCCGGAATCGGTTCCAGCAAAGACACATTCGGATATTCCAAGTCTTGCAGCATTTTCCGGAGCAGTCCGCGTATGCTGACGTTCTGTTCTTTGATTTCCAGCCGTTCTAACTCCGACAGAGAATGCAGTACCAAATCGTTCACAAGCCGGGACACCTCATCGCATTTTCGCATGATAACGCCCAGATAGCGCTCCCGCTGCTCATAATCCGCCTCCAGATTGGCTTCCAGCCCTTCCGCATAGGCACGAATGGAAGCGAGCGGCGTTTTGATATCGTGTGAGAGGGTGGCGATGATCGTCTTATTCTCCCGAACTGCCTCCGCTTCATTTTTGCGCGCCGTTATGATTTCTTTTCTCATATGGTCAAAGGCCCATGTAAATGCACCGAAAAAATTTGTCCGTTCATATTCCAGCGCGCTGTCGAAATTGCCTTTCGCAATCTCCTCTGCATAGCTTTCCAGCTTATAAAAAGGCCTTAAAATCTTAAAATAAATATAGAGCAGGCTGCCGGACAGAAAGAAAAGCGTCAGACAGGCATAAAAAAAGCCTACGCGCCGGATATACGCGGCCTGTCCCTTTGCACTCTCTTTTTGCAGCGCCGCTTTCAGAATCTGAAACTCCTCTTCTGCCGGATTGCCGTCTTCCGCATCCGTCGTAAGCTGTTCGATCTCATTTAATAATACCAGTCTGTTTCCTGCTTCCATGCCCGTTTCCACAGCCCTTTTTCCCAGAAGATACGAAGCCGCAAAGGCAATCAGGATAAAAAGGCTAATATAAGCGGATGACATCTTTACAAACTGTTTTCTCATGTTATGTTAACCCCCATTGTCTGCTTTACAGACTATCAACATACTGTCCATCTGCCTGACTCTCCGCCATATCGAACTGATACCCGACGCCCCAGACCGTCTTGATGAACTGCGGCGCCGCAGGATCTTCCTCCAGTTTTTCCCGCAGCCATCGGATATGAACCGCAACCGTCGCAGACTCCGCTTCCGAAAAAGCGCCCCAGACCTCATGAAGCAGCTCTTCTTTTCGAATCGCTTTATTCGGATGGGCGCATAAATATGCCAGAAGATCGAACTCCCGCAGCGCCAGCCTGACTTCCTCACCGCCCCGCTCCACCGTCCGCGTTCCGGTATTCACTTTGATGTTTCCGAAAGCATAGACCGGCGCTTCCGTTTCCGCACCGTATGTCCTGCGCATCAGCGCATTGATTCTTGCCAACAGTTCCCGCAGCGAATAGGGTTTCGCAAGATAATCGTCGCCACCCATGTCAAGTCCCCTGATCTTATCATCCTCACTTGTCCTCGCGCTGGCAAAGATGACCGGCACCTTCGATACCCTGCGAAGTTCCCGGCACACATCGAACCCGCTGCCATCCGGCAGATTGATATCCACCAGAAGTAAATGAAACTGCTCATGCGTCAGGATGTCAAATGCGTATTCGCAGTTTGGTGCGGTCTGTATTTCATACCCGTAATTTTGCAGCATATCGCCGGTGATGGCGGCCAGGTCTTTGTCATCTTCTATGATAAGGATTCTTTTTTGCATCAGAAATGGAACCTTTCTCTTTTTATGTTATTTTTCATTTTATTAATTCTTCCTTGTTATATATGGACAGACTGTCATCAAAACTCTGTGTAACCGTGCCCTTTTACTCTGTTCCGTCATGCCGCAATTAATAGGTACGCCAAAATGTATTGGCGCCCGGATAAATAATATGCAGCATAAGTGAAACTATCATAATTATACATAGAAATATAAAACTACCCACTATAAACCATTTTACCACTTTTATAGTATATTTCAGCGTTTTATTTTGAAAAACGGAATTTACGTCCTGGGAAACTCGATAAATAGAATCTATTTTCTCATTTGTAAGGGAATTTTCCCTTACTTCCTGCACGTCAATATCCTTCACAAGTTCATCTAAAGTCATATCAAAGAAATCACTCAGCATAACTAATCTGGTAAAATCCGGATATGATTGTCCTGCCTCCCACTTTGAAACTGTCTGCCTTGATACTTGCATTTCCATTCCCAGTTCTTCTTGTGAGAGTCCCTTTTCTTTCCTGAGTTTTAATAGTTTTTCGTTAAATTTCATTTCACATTACCTCCTTTTTTTCCAGCCTACAATATAGTTTATCTGTATTCAAGCAATTTAGGTTGTCAATTTGTCAATATTGACACACATTTCATGGGTTTCTGAAAATTAACATTGTGTCAATAATCTTTAACATACCCGAAAGAAGATAACCGCCTCTGCAAAAGTTTTCAAATCTCTTATTTTCCCGCAGCGGCTGTTTGGCTGTTCTGCCTGTTACATTAACGGAAAGGTGATGTTAGATGGGGAGAATATTTGGATGTTTAACGCTTTTACAGAACGGCGAGAAGATAACGCCGAAACAGTGGAAACGAAGCGGACGAAATAGAAACATGGGCAGACACCACCCAGCTTACAGCAGAAGATTGTAAAGCATTAGGGCTTCTTATACCCAATCTCCGTTTTTTCATTCTTCTTTTTGATTTCCTCCAACATCCGCTTCACGATGTCTTTGGAAGCTGCCTCGATTTTAAGCAGTTCATCGCTGTTTGTCTTTAGCATCAGAAAGAACATATCAAAACTGGCTACGCCGCAGCAGAGCCTGCCGTTCACCTCTTCGACCCGCAGGTAAGCCTGACGGATATCCGTATAAGGCAGCGTATGCCACTTAAAGCCCTTTTTATATTCGATTTCATTTTCCTGTAACCGAATCCGTTTATCTTCCATCATGATTTACTTTTCCCCTTCTTCGGTTTTGGCGCAGGCAGCTCTTCGTACATCGCCTGCAGCACTTTCGACATCAACTCCGTATTTTCCACATCATCGACAACGATCATCTTCGTTCTGGAACCTTCATAGGGATAACCGCGCTCCGCATCCGGCAGCATGCGCAGTGCACCCTCGGTCGGTTTGAGAAACAGGCAGTTATTGCAGATATCGCCGACTAATTTTCCCCGAAAATAAACGCAGTATCCACCCATCATGGCGCGCGTCGTCACCTCGCCCGCCTTTTGCAGATTTTCCAGAATATGATCATGAAATTCCTTTGAAACAGCCATAACAGCACATCCTCCCTTTTTTTCTGCATTTTTGTTACATCTTTTTTCGAATGCTCTCCAACCTGTTGAGCGCCTCATAGAGCGTCTCATCCTTCTTGGCAAAATGAAGGCGTATCAGATGGTTCACCGGCTCCCGGAAAAAGCTGGAACCAGGCACCGCACCGACTCTCACCTTCTCCGCCAGCGCTTCACAGAATGTCAGGTCGCTCTCATAGCTAAATTCCGAAATATCCAGCAAAACATAGTAGGCGCCTTCCGGATTCGTATGCACCAGACCGATTTCATCCAGTCCCTTTAAGAAGAGGTTCTTTTTGCGGGTATACTTTTCCCGCAGTTCGTCGTAATAGGACCGGCCGAAACGCAGCCCCGGAATGACCGCTTCCTGCAAAGGCGCCGCAGCCCCGACGGTCAGGAAATCGTGCACCTTCTTTGCCACATCGATGATCTCCGGCGGCGCGATGATATAACCGAGCCGCCAACCGGTAATGGAATAGGTCTTGGAAAGCGAACTGCATGAAATCGTCCGTTCCCACATACCGGGCAGAGACGCGAAATAAATATGCTGATGCGGCTCATACACGATGTGTTCATAGACTTCATCCGTTATGACATATGTGTCGTATTTTTTGGCCAGTTCCGCGATATAACCAAGTTCGTCGCGCGTAAAAACCTTTCCGCACGGATTCGAGGGATTACAAAGAACCAGCGCTTTCGGCTTCTGCTTGAATGCGGCCTCCAATTCTTCCGGCCGGAAGTCGAAGGCCGGCGGATATAAGTTTACATAAATCGGTTCAGCACCGGACAGAATCGTATCCGCTCCATAATTTTCATAAAAGGGAGAAAAGACAATCACCTTATCGCCCGGATTTGTCACCGTCAGCATGGCCGCCATCATCGCCTCCGTGCTGCCGCAGGTCACGACAATCTCGCCGTTTGGGTCAATCTCTTTTCCCATAAGCGCAGACTGTTTCACCGCCAGCGCCTCCCGAAAATTCTGCGCGCCCCATGTGATCGAATACTGATGGAAGTCTTCATGTGCCGTCTGCGCAAGCCTGTCAAGAATCTCCTTAGGCGGATCAAAATCGGGAAAGCCCTGCGATAAATTTACCGCCTGATATTGATTGGAAATGCGCGTCATGCGCCTGATCACGGAATCCGTAAATCCTGCTGTTCTTTTTGATAGCTGCTGCATTGTCTGCTCCCTTCGTGATTCCCTGTCTGTGCAAATACCTCATAACCATTTTACTACACTTCATCCGAAAAGTCATTTACTGTTCGTCATAACTTATGCAAACTACATAAGCTTATGAAATTACTTCTCCAAATCTCTCATTCAAATATTCTATCCGCCCATTTTTCTACCTTGTTGCCAAAACCCGCTCCCCATGCCTCCATCTTTTCCGCATATGCTTCCTCCAGCTCCGCAAGCCGCCCCTTTACCTCTTCCGAATATTCTCCCAGATTCATATTTCCCATAAAGGCATTGATGAATTCATCGTCCGCGTGCAGCTTCCAGCAGCCATTTTCCAGATAAGCCGACACCGTGACCGCCATCGTGCAGGTATCTTCCTGTTCATCCATAAGCGCAAGAAGCGCCTCACCGCCGTTTGCCAGGTCCGCTATATCCGATACCATCTGCCACATTCCGGTTCCCTCAGCCGCGATCATATTTTCCAATAGCAGGATTTCATAGTTTCCGGCCACATCCGCCATATCCAGATTCGTAATCTCCATGTCAATTTCGGCCTGGCTGCCATCTTCTCGGATATCTGTTATTTCCCATTCCAGATTATCCACGATTTTTTCCGCCATCGCCAGATTAAATCGATAATGTTTTCCAATTTTCAGACCTGGCTGTAATAATTCGTTGAATACCCGATATTCCCTTTCTGTCGGAATGCCGAGCCAGTTATAATAAGTCTCGACGTAATTATCCGTGCATTCGTTAAAAGTATCCAAATCCAGTTCTTTCAGACTTTCCATCGTACACTCTACAGTCTCTTCCAACGCTTCCGCTCCTTTTGCCTGTACTTCCGCCTGTCCGCTTATCCCGCAGGCCCCCAGCCAAAAACTTCCAAATACCGATACCGCCGCGATTTTCATTTTCTGTGTTCTCATACTTTGACACACTCCTTCTTTGATTTTTCTAATTGGCCGGAAAACGCCGGCGCAGGCGGGCAGGTGAAGAAGATTTCCTTTGCAGGGCCCTGTAAAAACGCCGGTACTTGGATTTGGGGGCACTGGTGACACCAAATCCTTAGCACCGCTGCGTTTTTAGCGGAGCGAAAGCGTGCCCTGCAAAGGAAACTTCTTCACCTGCCCGCCTGCGCCGGCGTTTTCCGTCTAACTACTTTTATTGTATTTCCAAATCCCCCGTCCCCACAATCCCTTCGGCATGAATCGACGGTCAGGCAACAAAAAAAGGCACCTGCGTGCCTTTTCTCTCTCTAAAAAGGAGATTCACTGTAATTTTTCCGTTGGACAGATTTTATGCTTTATGCCGGCAGAACTCCGCTCCCGGCCATCGGTATCATCGCCGCGAAATAAAACCAGCCGTCTTCGCATTTCAGAACACTCGTTCCGTTATTTTGTCTGATGACGGCCTCCACATTCAGCAGTCCGATTCCGTGCAGGTCCTTGTCATGTTTACTGGTAACGATTCGATTGTCTTTTATCTTTACGGGTTCTTTCACCGGATTGCGGACAGAAAGGATAAGCTCTTCCGCTTCCAGCACCATTTTGAATTGAATGACCTTATGATCAACAAGTTTCTCACACGCCTCGACTGCGTTGTCAAGCAGATTGACCAGCAGTGTGACGATTCCTTCTTCGCTTATCGTAATTCCGGACAAATCATTGACTGACATCGTCATAACAATACCTTTTTCCAGTGCGTCCTGATACTTTCGGTTCAGTACCACGTTCACGATCATATTGTTCGTGTTTACATAATACACACTTTTTTTCAAATTTCCAGTCAGTCCGGAAAGATATTTCAATGTTTCTTCCGCTCCTCCATGCACTAACATCTCCTGTATACACTGCAGCTGATTGGAATAATCATGCAGAAGCCGCCGCTGCCGTTCATAACTTTTTTGCATATTATGGTACATATCCATCTGATTCTGCACCCGTTCGCGGCTAAGCTGCATCCACTGGAGTTCTTCTTCTTTTTCCAGTCTCCATATGACAAAATAAAAAATGCTCACACACAAAATAACCAGTCCCGCAACGACGATGAAACGCGCATAATTCTCCGCTGTCGTTCCATCCCATGTCACCACGCTGACTGCCAGCACAACCACCATGACAAGGATTGAAAAAAAGCCGAACTTTTCCCATTGCAGACCGTCAAGCCTACGGGCACGTTTTTGGAAATCAATACGAAAGGCCATCATCAGACACAAGAGAATTACTTCTCCGATAATCTCCACCATATCATCTAGCTCCCTGTTTCCCGATAAAGGCAGCAGATACGCTGTCGAAAGCAGCATAACGAATATCAGCCAATAAATACCGCAGAATAAAACTGCGGAAAGCAGATTTTTGGCGATACCTGTCCGATAATAGAACTGCGTAATCAGAAAAAGTACAAAAATTACACGGACCGGCTGCAAAATATAAGGCGGAATCGGTGTGACCGCAATCAGCATAAAGCCAGCCGTAAAGGCCAAAATCTCGGTACGCATTACCCACCCCGGCCATTTTCTCCTTTCCGACAGAAGTGTCTCAAAAAACAGTTTACAGCTTATCCCCGTCATAAAGCTCAAAACCAGACTTCTTACAATGATTCCCATCACAACGCCCCTTTATATTCCACAAATGCCTCTTTTACTGCCTGATACCGCAGGCGCGGAACAGGCAGTTCTTCTCCCGTGCTGAGTACAGCTATATAATTACTGATTTTCCGTATATGCTTCAGATTCACCAGATAACTCTTATGGATACGCAAAAAACCGCAGCCGGACAACTTTGCTTCAATCGTATCCAGCTTTTCATATATCTGATACATAACAATCTCAGTCTCCATATAGAAAAAAACCGATTTATGCTTTCTGCTCTCCACATAGAGAATATTTTCGGTATACATTTTTCTTTCTCCTTCCATAAAAGAGAATTTCACCTGTGCGGCCTTTCTTTTCTGCAAAATGGCATCCATACATTCCACGACCGCTCCGTCCAGCATATCCTTCAAAATATAACGTATCGCGTTTACTTTATAACCCTCCAGCGCATAATCGAGGAACGCGGTCACGAACACGATTTCGGTATCGCTGTGAAAAGCCCGAATCTGCTGCGCCGTCTGCATACCGTCGAGTTCCTCCATGCTGATATCCATAAATACAATATCATACTTTACCCGGTTCTCACACGCTTTTAAAAAATCCTCTCCCGATGCAAAAGCTGCAAGTTCATACTGTAAATCCGATTTTTCAAAATATTGTTCCAGAAGCATCCGTATCTTTTCCCTGTAAAATTGTTCATCATCACATATGGCAATCCGAAGCAACGTAATCTTCTCCTTTTTCCGCTATATGAAAATCCCCACCAGAATATCTGATGGGGACTTTTGCATCATACAACTATCTCTATTCTCCGGTGTGAAGAAGTTCTTGTCGAAGCATCCTCTGATGCGAATCTTTAGAAGTTCTTCTCACACTTTTATTGTAATACATTCATTGCATCTTCCATATCGAAGAATACCATTTCAAGGTTCATGACATCATCTTCGTTGGGTGTCCATACCTTGTCTACAAGTTCGATTCTGAGCGTTGCCGTTGCCGGTTCATCATAGGTCACATTAGCAAGAGCATCAACAAAACAATCTCTGTATGCCATAATGATCTGCTCACTCATCTCTGCGTCTGACGGAACATCTTCGCCCGCATAAGCAGCTGCTGTCCACTCTTCGATCATGCTGTTAACCTCTTCCATGTATGCATTCATCGCAGGCTCAAATACGTTCATCTGCTCATATGTAATTGTTACGACAAAAGAACCGTCGTCCTGTTTCTCAGCTTCGCCGACTGTATATTTTGCGCCTCCATAAATGTCTTCCAGTACCTCACGGAATGATTCTGCCTGTTCCTGTGTAATGCTGCCGCCTGCTGATGAAACGATTGCATCTACATTAGCGGTAATTCCCTGCTCATATAAATCTGCTGCCTCTTCTGCCGTTCCAATCTTCATGGATACGAACTGTGTAGAATCATTCTTGTAGGAATTGTCCAATAAAGCTTTTGCATAAGCTGCCGCATCAAAAGAATTTCCACAACCCCCAAGAAGGCCAACTGTCAATGCCCCTGCAAGTATCAGTGATAACTTTTTCATTTTTTAAAGTCCTCCCTCTTTTTACATAATTTTCTGATTCATTATGAACCGAATCAAAATAAATCTTTTAAATGAACTAATCACCTAAAAAGACAATTTATCAGCTTTTAGCTTATTTGTCAATAGAGTTTAGGAAAAATTAAGATTATGCCTGCCTTAATCAACCGATCAGGCATTCTAATTCTCTCCCATCTTCAACAACTTCGCTGCCTGATCGGCGGCGATGCAGGCGTCGATGATTTCCTGGATATCGCCGTCCATGACCTTATCCAGCTTGTAAATCGTCAGATTGATCCTGTGGTCGGTCACACGGCCCTGCGGGAAATTGTAGGTCCTGATTTTTTCCGAGCGGTCGCCGGTTCCAATCTGGCTCTTGCGCAGTTCCGCCTCCGCATCGTGTGCTTTCTGCTGCTCGATATCATATAACTTGGCGCGCAGCAGAGCAAAAGCCTTTGCCTTGTTCTGGAGCTGCGATTTCTCGGTCTGGCTGTAAACGACGATTCCCGTTGGATAATGGGTCAGACGGACTGCGGAGTCGGTCGTATTGACGCACTGTCCGCCGTTTCCGGATGCACGCATGACATCGATACGGATATCCTTTTCGTCGATTTCCACATCCACCTCTTCCGCTTCCGGCATCACGGCTACTGTAATGGTCGAAGTATGGATACGCCCGCCGGATTCGGTTTCGGGTACACGCTGTACACGATGCACACCGCTCTCATATTTCAGAACGGAATAAGCGCCCTGCCCCGTCACCATAAAAGTAACACTCTTCATGCCGCCGATGCCGATTTCTTCCATTTCCGCAGTTTCCACTTTCCAACGTCTGCTCTCCGCATAGTGAACATACATACGGTAAATTTCCGCCGCGAACAGAGCCGCTTCATCGCCGCCCGCACCGGCGCGGATTTCTACGATAACGTTCTTATCATCATTCGGGTCTTTCGGCAGGAGCAGTATTTTTAATTCCTGTTCCAGCTCTTCCACTCTTTTTTTCGATGCGGACAGTTCTTCTTTTAACATCTCCCGCATCTCCTCGTCGGATTCGCTCTCCAGCATAGCGAGGCTGTCCTCAATATCCTGGCTGCATTTCCGGTATTCTTTATAAGCCTCTACGATTGGCGTCAAATTGCTCTGTTCCTTCATCAGCGCCCGGAAACGCTCCTGATTATTCGCCACGGAAGGCTCGCTTAACTCGTTCATGATTTCTTCGAATTTTCTGAGTAAGTCTTCTAATTTATCAAACATCTTTCAACCTCTTTCTTTAAAGCAAAAATCCTGTTTTCTCGCGACGGCATTCTCTGACGCCTCAGAAAAAATGTCTGCCTTCTATATCCGGATTCCCCACACGACTCTGTCAAGCCCGGCAAAGTCCTGAATCACTTCCACTTCCGCATATCCTGCCGCTTTCATCAGTTCTTTCACCGTCTGCCCCTGATCATAACCGATTTCAAAAAAAAGCATGCCGCCGCGGGTCAGATAATTTCCCGTCTGCTTCAATATCGCACGGTAAAAATACAGTCCGTCCTCCCTGCCGTCAAGTGCCAGAAGAGGTTCATAATCTCTGACTTCCGGCATCAGGGTTTCTATCACATCCTGCCTGATATAAGGCGGATTCGACACGATAATGTCGAACAGTTCCGGATTCATCTTTTCAAACAAATCGCTCTGCATGAAATCCGCATGGAGTTCTTTCTTTTCTTCTTCTGCTTTCTTCGCACTGATCTTCTCCGCATTCCGCCTCGCCGTCTGCAATGCGTTTTCTGAAATATCCACACCGAGTCCCGTGCAGTCATTGGAATAATATAACAGGCTCAGCAAAATACAGCCCGAACCGGTACACATATCCAAAATACGCATTCCGTCATGCAGATGCCGCATGACTTCTTCCACCAGTATCTCCGTATCCTGCCTCGGTATCAGCACATTTGTGTCTACAGAAAACTCTAATCCCATAAAATCCTGTACACCCGTAAGATACTGCAATGGTATGTGCTTTCTCCGTTCGGATATTAAGTTTACATAACTTTCCTTTTCCTGTGCAGTCACTTCCCGCTCTCCATGCGCGAGCAGCGTATTCCTGTCTGTGCCGCACACATACTCAAGCAGCAGTCTTGCATCCAGTTCCGCTTCTGCAATCTGTGCCTGTCGAAGTTCTTCCGTTCCCCAGTCAAACACCTCTTTATAACTCATAAGCCCACTACTTTCTAAATCTCAGATATCACTATCACCCGGCAGAAGCGCTCCGTGGCTATTCGTCTTCGTCCTCCGGCTTCACATCATCGACCAGCCATGAATCATCTATCTCGTAACCAAACGTATCATATAAATATTTTTTCCAGTCAAAGACCGCTTCAACCGCTGCTATGGCAACTTCTACCATGCTTTCGTCCGGTTCTTTCGTCGTCAGACGCTGCAGCATCAGACCGGGCGCAGAAATGAGCCGTACAAGGATATTGTCGCTTTTTCCCGCTAATCTGATAATTTCATAGGAAATCCCAGCAATGACCGGTATCAGCGCGATACGCAGGAGCACCTTATAAACCGGATTCTCCACTCTGATAAAAAAGAACAGGATGATGCTGACGAACATGACGAACAGCATAAAACTGGTCCCGCAGCGCTTGTGCTGTTTGGAACTGCGCATGACATTGCGCACCGTCAGCGGACGGCCCTTTTCGATACAGTCAATACATTTATGCTCTGCACCATGATACATATAAACTCTTCGAATATCCTTCATCAGGGAAATCGCCAGAACATACAGCACAAAAATAACGATGCGGATAACCCCTTCGATGATCGCCATCAAAGAAGCATTTCTGATATAATCCTGAAACAACGATGTCAGGAAATAAGGCAGTACCATAAAAATGCCGACTGCAAGCACAAGAGAAAAGACCGTTACGAGCGTCGTGAAAATTTTCTCCGCCCTGTCCTTGGATACTTTGTCCAATGCTTTATCCACCACCGTTTCCTTCGCATCTTCGTCTTCATAAAAAGTCGAGGAAAAGTTCAGGGATTTCATACCCAGTATCAAAGAATCCACAAAATTAAAAATACCTCTGACAAAGGGAATCTTCAGAAGCTTGCTGCCATGTATAACGCTGTGATAGGTATCTACCTCTACTTCAATTTCTCCATCCGGTTTCCGGACAGCTATCGCATACTGCTCTCCGTTCTTCATCATTATGCCTTCCAGAACGGCCTGCCCGCCAATCCCGGAATAACGGTTGTGTCTTTTTCTCACAATTGCAACTTTCCTCCAATTTTCTCACACTATTAAAGAAGGTTGAGATATTCACCCCAACCTTTTTAAGCAAACTATTTGGTTTCCACACCGTATTTTCTGTTGAACTTATCAATACGTCCACGAGCCTGTGCCGCTTTCTGCTGGCCTGTGTAGAATGAATGACACTTGGAACAAACTTCTACATGGATTTCAGGTTTGGTAGAACCCGTTACGAATGTGTTTCCGCAGTTGCATGTTACAGTTGCCTGATAATACGCAGGATGAATTCCTTCTTTCATTTCAATACCCATTCCTTTCCTGATTTGTGTGAGGAAGCTGTCCAAGTTCCTCTAAAGTAGACGGCCTTCTTACAAGACCGTTAAAATTCTGTTCTCATCCACTGCTGCCATGAACCGGCAGCTTATACATTGTAGCATAGCTGTCCGGCGTATGCAAGTAGTTTTTCTTAAATGAACTTCATTTTTTTGACCATATTGACAAATTCAAAGTTATTTCTCGTTCTCGCAAACATATCCAATACTTTATCGACCGCTTCTTCCGGTTTTAATCCATTCAGCGCTTTTCTGATGATGTTGATCGCTTCCAGTTCTTCCGGTGTCAGCAGCAAATCTTCTCTCCGGGTACCGGATTTCGGAATATCAATTGCCGGAAAAACACGTTTCTCGGAAAGTTTACGGTCCAGCACCATTTCCATATTGCCGGTACCTTTAAATTCTTCATAAACAACATCATCCATTTTACTTCCCGTCTCTACGAGTGCGGTCGCCAGAATCGTCAGGCTTCCGCCTTCCCTCATATTTCTTGCCGCACCGAAAAACCTTTTCGGCATATGGAGCGCCGCAGGGTCAAGACCGCCGGAAAGCGTACGGCCGCTGGGCGGAACCGTCAGGTTGTAGGCTCTTGTCAGTCTGGTGATGCTGTCGAGCAGAATTACCACATCCTTTTTATGCTCTACCAGTCGTTTTCCACGCTCGATGACCATCTCCGAGACTCTCTTATGATGTTCAGGCAGTTCATCGAAGGTAGAGTAGATTACCTCTACATTCGGGCCCTCAATAGCCTCTTTAATATCCGTTACTTCCTCCGGACGCTCATCAATCAATAAAATGATCAGATGGGCTTCCGGCGTATTCCTCGTAATGGACTTCGCCACTTCTTTCAAAAGAGTTGTCTTACCGGCCTTCGGCGGGGACACGATCATACCTCTCTGTCCTTTTCCGACCGGACTCATTAAGTCCATGATCCGCATGGCAACGGAAGAACCCGGCACTTCCAGTTTCAAGCGTTTATTGGGAAATATCGGCGTTAAATCCTCGAAGTTCACCCTGCGCATCGCTATATCGGGCGAATAACCATTAATCGATTTCACATAAAGCAGCGCGCTGAATTTCTCGCTCTGGGTCTTGACTCTCGTATTTCCTTCCAGAATATCTCCGGTCTTTAATCCAAATCTTCTAATCTGGCTCGGCGCCACATAAACATCATTTTCTCCCGGAAGATAATTTTCACACCGGATAAAACCGAAACCATCGCTCATGACCTCCAAAATGCCATGTGCCACAATTCCGCTGTCAAGCTCTGACGGGAACTTCTCTTCTTCATTGCCCGAAGCTGCGCCTTCTGCCCTTTCCTGTCTTCTGGGTACGATAGATTTGACAGCAACTTCCCTGCCCTCTGCCTTATCCTTCTCGTCTTCCCGCAGCATCGCTTCTACAAGATCTGCCTTTTTCATCGTAGAGGTGCCTTTAATACCCCTTGTCTTGGCGATTTCTTTTAAATCCGCAAGCGCCAATGATTCATACTTCTCTCTCATACATTCCTCCTGTACTTTTGCACTTTATTTCGACGCTGAGTACTCAGCTTTAAATTCTCTATTCTTTCACTCTTTGGTTTTTATCGGGATTATAAATACTTGATATGTATACTGAAATGACATAAATATCTCGTTACCAAAATCATTATACAACAGTTTGTCTAAAATAGGAAGAGATATTTTTGGAAAATAATGCAAAGGCTGTTTCGCCAAGAACTTCTATGGATTTGCAAAGCAAATCTTCTTCACACCGAAGAATGCCCAAGATACGGACCTTCTTCACCCGCTGATTTGGCATAAGGCCACTCCCGCGAGTTCAACATACATAGGGGGATCAACATGAAGACCATATCTTTAAATCGAAATCAACTGAAATATCTGGTCATTGCTGCTATGCTCATCGACCATATCGCATGGGCCTTCGTACCGACGGAGTCTCCGGTCGGACAGATCATGCACTTTATCGGCCGGCTGACCGGGCCGACGATGGCTTATTTTCTGGCAGAAGGCTACCAGCATACCCGGAATGTCGGAAAATATGCGGCGCGCCTCGGCATTTTTGCGCTGCTCTCCTGGATGCCGTTCTGTTTCTTTGAATTTGGCGTGCTGCCGATTACTATCGAAAACGGCAAACCTTTTGTTTATCCGGCCTTCGGCGTCATCTATACGCTGTTCCTTGCCCTTCTCGCGCTTTGGCTCTATGACAGAGGCAGCTGCCCGAAATGGTGCAAAGTACTCGGCATCATCGGCCTGTGCCTTCTGTCCGCCTTTGGCGACTGGCCTGTTTTCGATGTACTGTATGCACTTTTCTTCTTCTGCTACAGGAATGAACCCCGGAAAAAATGGACGTCATTCAGCATTATCACGATATTAAGTTTTATTCCGCAAATGATACCCGCGTTTCTAATCGGTGCTCCTTTCCGAGTACTCTTTCAGCTCGGTATTTTCACCGTTCCTTTTCTCATCCAATTCTGTTACAACGGAGAAAGCGGGAGCCGGAATCCGATACATAAATGGTTCTTCTATATCTTCTATCCGGCCCATCTTTTGCTGTTGGGTATGCTGAAATGGCTCTAAAACTGTAGACCCGGAACCGCCCCTCCAGCGCGTGCGCAGCATAGGGTTCCTGCGGAGGCCCTGGAAAACCGTCGGTACTTAGTGAAAGAGCCGCTTCTGCGGCTTTTGAACTTAGTACCGCTACAGGTTTTCGCGGAGCGAGAGCGTGCCTCCAAAGGAACCCTATGCTGCGCACGCGCTGGAGGGGCGGTTCCGGGTCTTCGTTAGCGACCGCTCATCTCCAGCAGTTTCTTTTTCAATTCCTCTTCCATATGCTGCATTTCCACTTCCGCATTCCGTCTCCGTTCTCTGCCCTCTGCCTGAATCTTCATGACTTCGTCGAGGGTGGAAATTAACGACGCATTGGTGTTCTTCAATGTTTCCATATCCACAATACCGCGTTCGGATTCTTTGGCACTCTCTATCGCCGCAGTCTTTAGAATGGCCGCGTTTTTACGCAGAAGCTCATTTGTCATATCCGTGACTTCCCGCTGCGCCTTCGCCGCCTGTTCCGCATGGTTGACGCCGAGCGCCAGCACCATCTGACTTTTCCAGAGCGGAATCGTATTGACGACCGTTGACTGAATCTTCTCCACCATCATCGTATCGCTGCTCTGCACGAGGCGTATCTGCGGTGCAGTCTGGATAGAAATCATTCTCGTCAGCTCCAGGTCATGAATCTTCTTTTCAAAACGATCGCAAAGGCTTTCCAAATCTTTGGCAGCCTGTGCATCCTCTGGGAGTCCGCTTGCCTGTGCTTTGTTGACCAGCGCAGTCAATTCTTCATCTCTCGTCTTCTGCAGCTTCTTTTTCCCGGCAAGAATATACATGGACAATTCTTTAAAATATGCCAGGTTCAGGTCGTACATCTTATCCAGAACCGCAATATCCTTTAAAAGCTGTACCTGATGCTGCTCCAGTGCCTGACAGATTTTGGTAATATTCGTCTCCGCTTTGGAATATTTTATCTTCATGGCATCGAGCTTATTCGAAGTCTTCTTGAAAATACCGAGTATGCCCTTTGCCTCTTCCTCGTCGAAATCTTTCAGTTCTGCAACAACGCCGGACAGCATTTCACCGATTTCTCCCAAATCCTTCGTCTTTACATTTTCCAGCGCATCCCCTGAAAAATCCGCCATCTTCTTCTGCGTGCCGACACCATACTGCAAAATGGCATTAGAGTTATGTAAATCAATCTGCTTACTAAATTCCTCTACCATCTTCCGCTCTTCATCGGTCAAGATGCTCTCGTCCAGCTTTTCCTCCGCTTCCGCTTTTGCTTCCGTACCAGCCGGAACCTGTTTTTCCTCAAGTACCTCACCAAATACCAGAGTCGGTACTGTTGCTTCTTTCACTTCACTCATCGTCGTGCTGCTCCTTTCCTGTTTCCCATATTTTAGGTAATTGCGAAACGATGTTTTCGAAGACTTCCGTTGTACAAAATAGACAATCACCGCAGGGCACGCTTTCGCTGCACTGTCGCTCGCAGCGGTGCATAAGACGCCAAAACACGGCGTCTAAACACCGGCGGCGACATAGCACCCTGCTTGTGATTTGTCTATTCTGTACAACTGCTTTCCTGAAAGGATGCGTTTCGCAATTACCTGCCCCCATATTATGTCAACTATACATTCATGCCGGCAACACCGGTATAAACTAATCCAAATGAAATCCGACAATTTCAGTGCCAAAAATTCTACTCACGCTTTTCGAAATCCCCATTCAGATATCCATCCTGCTTCAGCATCGTATGCAGTACGGAAATATCCGTCTGGATATCCCATGCCTTTTCCCGGAAAAGCTCATCCAAAAACTTCTCGAAAGCCTGATTGATCGTATCGACCGTCGCTTCGATTTCCTTTTTGGTACTGGAAATATTGCTTAGTTCCAGATTCTGCCTGTCCAAATCCCGATAGGCTTCCAAAAGCTTCTGTGTCGTCGGCAAATAATAATTCAGCATTTTATGCAGGTCCGCCGCAAGTTCCGGCTCCTTCTCCACCTGATCGAAAATCCTCGTCACAAGAAGTTCCAGCTTATCCAGCTTCCCGGACATCTCTTCTCCGGGGATTTCATCGTTGCAGAGACGAATCATCCGGATATAGTTCTGCCCCTCTTCCAACATCCTATCGTATTCCGTCCGGTTCCCTGTATCGTCCGCCGCCCTGCCCGCTTTCGCTCCATTCTGTGCCTGTGCTTTCTCCTGCTCCCGTCTCCTCTTTTCCTGTGCCCGCTGCTCTTCAATCTGCAGCGCCTGGATCCTCTGTTGTTCCTCATAGTTTGACTGTGTCAGTCGATACTGTTCATACATCTCATCGCTGACGATCAGGCAGCTCTCCTGTTTATCCAGATGTGCCTGTAAAAACCAGCCGCTTCGTATCATCCGCTTGATATCTTTGAGAACGAACTTCTTATTCCGCCCCGTCCTCTGGGACAATTCCTCAATCGAACAGTATAGCTTCTGCTGTACCAAAGATACATAACGTTTAAACCTTTTCGCCCGCTCTTTTAATGTAATTCCCCTGCATCCAAGCCCTGCCCCCGCCGCGGCAAAAATCCCGAACGCAAAGAAAGCTGCAAAGGACTCTCCGCCGAATAAAGCCATCATCAATGACATAAATGCCCAGAAGATTCCGATGCCAAAAAAACTGAACCCGATCGCCATAAACACGATACCGGAAACGCTTCCCTTAGGCTTCCTGACAAAAAATCGGCTGTCCGGCCGCAGGTTCGGTTTCATGCGGCGGGGCACATTGCGCCGGCCGTCCTGTTCGGGCACTGCAAAACCCGTCCGCACATCGCTCGGATTTCTTCCCATGCCGCCGACCGCTTCATTCAGGCTCCTTCCCATCTCGTCCACCGCGTCGTTCAGGCTCTTTCCCACACCGTCAACCGCTTCATTCAGGCTTTTTCCCATACCGCCGATTGCCTGTCCGACCGTATCCCCGATGGTCTTGCTGAGTCTGGAAAAATCACCCGCATCGATTGCGTCCTGCACCTGTCGTTTGATATCTTCTCCCATTTGCTGCCATTCGTTGTTGTTCATCTTATCCGTTCTTGCCCTTTGAAATTTGTTTCGATTATTTTAAATCATTCTTCTTATTGATTATACGGTAACTGACGGTAAAATGCAATGAACTTTCCGCCGGTCTGTTTCTGGTTATATATTACAATTCAGCCGCCGTCCGGGCAGGGCATGCGCAGCGTATGGTTCCTGCGGAGGCCCTTGAAAACCGTCGGCACTTAGTGAAAAAGGCGCTTTGCGGCTTTTGAACTTAGTGCCGCTACGAGTTTTCGCGGAGCGGGAGCGTGCCTCCAAAGGAACCATACGCTGCGCATGCCCTGCCCGGACGGCGCTGAATTGTAATATACACTTTTCCAAAGTGCTTATTGCAGAAAAATTCCAAATACTATATGATTAAGAAAGACTTGGCTCATCAAAATCAGGATAGTAAAAGCGTCATAAGGCGCTTAGGAAGGGAGTAACCATGACAACGAACGAAAAAGCACTGAAACTGCATGAAGAATGGAACGGCAAGCTGGAAACGGTTTCAAAAACGCCGGTAAAAACGAGAGAAGCCCTCTCGCTTGCCTATACACCGGGTGTCGCGGAGCCCTGTAAAGTAATCGCAAAAGATACGGAAGCCGCTTACACCTATACATGGAAAGCCAATACGATCGCAGTCGTTTCCGACGGAAGCGCAGTCCTCGGCCTTGGCAATATCGGTCCCCACGCGGCAATGCCGGTCATGGAAGGAAAAGCGGTTCTTTTCAAAGAATTCGGCGGCGTTAACGCCGTACCAATCTGTCTGGATACGCAGGATACGGAAGAGATCATTAAGGCTGTCACCTACCTTGCGCCGGGCTTCGGCGGCATCAATCTGGAAGATATCAGCGCGCCCCGCTGTTTTGAAATAGAAGAAAGACTGAAAGAAACGCTGGACATTCCCGTATTCCACGATGACCAGCATGGCACGGCAATCGTCGTCCTTTCCGGTATCATCAACGCCCTGAAAGTCACGGGCAAAAAGAAAGAAGCCTGCAGGGTTGTTGTAAACGGCGCAGGCAGCGCGGGAATCGCCGTTACCAAACTGTTACTGAACTATGGCTTTTCCAATGTGCTTCTGTGTGATAGAGCCGGAATCCTCAATCAATCTTATCCGGATATGAATCCGGTACAAAAACAGATGGCGGAAGTGACCAATCCGGCGGGTGAGACCGGTACGCTTGCGGATGCCATGAAAAACGCCGATATTTTCGTCGGTGTATCCGCCCCCGGCATTGTGAGCGCCGAGATGGTAGCATCCATGAACAAAGACGCCATCCTGTTCGCCATGGCAAACCCGGTACCGGAGATCATGCCCGATATCGCCAAAGCGGCGGGCGCGCGCGTCGTCGGCACAGGCCGCTCTGATTTCCCGAACCAGATCAACAACGTGGTTGCTTTCCCGGGTATTTTCAAGGGCGCGCTGGAAGGCCGTGCAAAACAGATCACGGAAGAAATGAAAATGGCCGCAGCGCTCGCCATCGCTTCTCTTGTGCCGGAAGAAGAACTGAACGAAGACAATATCATGCCGGAGGCCTTTGACCCCAGAGTCGCGGAAACTGTCGCGGAAGCGGTAAAAGCGCATATCCACGCATAGGAAACACGCAGAAAAAGAAACTCGCATAGAAAGAACCAGGCAGAAGGTCACAAAATGTCGGAACAGGAACACTGGCTCGGAAAGCCGTACTATTCTCTGGATGCCTATTGCAGACATACTTATGGAAAAAAACTTTATAAGATCGCACTGAACGCCGGCCTGACCTGCCCCAACAGAGACGGCACGCTGGATACGAGAGGCTGCATCTTCTGCAGCGCGGGCGGCAGCGGCGATTTCGCGATCGATATGAAAGCTGTTCCCACCGTCGCGGCGCAGCTTGCCGAAGGCAGAAAGCTTTTTACATGCAAAAATATCCATGATGAAAAAGCAGGAAGCCACTATATTGCCTATTTCCAGGCGTATACAAACACTTACGGTCCCATATCGTATCTTCGCAAAATCTATGAAGATGCGCTGGCTGAAGATACAGTCCGCGGTATTTCCATTGCTACCAGACCCGACTGCATTACGGAAGAGATATTGACTATATTGGTCGATTTAAAAAATAAATTTTCCGACAAATTTGTCTGGATTGAATTGGGGCTACAGACGATTCACGAGAAAACTGCCCGTTATATCAGGCGCGGCTATGAGCTGAGCTGTTTTGACAATGCTGTCAGATTACTGCAGAATGCTTCCATTCCCATAATCACCCATGTCATCATCGGACTGCCGGGCGAATCGGAATGCGATATCTGCCATACCATTGACTACCTGAATCAAACCGGCATATGGGGCGTTAAACTGCAGCTTCTTCATATTTTGAAAGGAACCGATCTGGAAACGCTCTATCGAAGCGGCAGCATATCCGTTCTTTCCAAAGAAGCCTATCTGGATATTCTGATTCATTGTCTGGAAAGGCTGTCACCCGAAACGGTCGTCCACAGGCTGACCGGAGACGGGGCAGGAGACTTGCTATTAGCTCCCCTGTGGAGCCTGAACAAAAGGGATGTCCTAAATTCCCTGCATCATGAAATGAAGATCCGGCAGACTTTTCAGGGCCGGCTTATAAATGGAGGATATGAATGAGCACAAAACAGGAACCGCTGCAGACAGAACCCGTCAACCTTGACACGCTGAACAAAGATGTTCTGATCTTTTATAAATTAATCGTCCTCTACCTGCTGAACCGCGCCGCCTTTCCGATCACGAAAGCGCAGGTTGCCGATTTTATTCTGGAAAAAGAATATATGGACTTTTTCACATTACAGCAGGTCTTCGCGGAACTGACCGCTTCGGAAATGATTTCCGCCAAGGCAATCCGCAACCGTACCCACCTCGCCATTACGGAAGAAGGCCGGGAAACGCTGTATCTTTTCCAGAACCGCATCAGCAGTTCCACGAAAGAGAAGATTAACGCCTTTTTCCGGGAAAATGCGATGGAAATGCGGAACGAAGTCTCCATTCTTTCGGATTATTACAAATCAACTTCCGGAGAATACGAAGCCCACCTTACCGCATCGGAAAGAAATATCCGGCTGGTCGATATCACCCTGTCGGTTCCCGATGAAGAAACGGCATCCGCCATCTGCAGCAACTGGCAGAAAAAAAATCAGATCATCTACCAACATTTAATTGAGCAGCTCTTCTGAATGAAAAGCTGCTCATTTCTTACACATCTAATGATTCTTAATAATCTCACTCCAACTCGAAACGCCGATAAGCCGCAGGGCAAAATCCGTATGGGCCGCCGACTGGTCGGTATCCACATACTTATAAGCATCATAAATGGATTTCCGGTTCCCTTCCAGCGTACAGATACCGAGCGCAAGTCCCTGATTGATTTCAATCGTGGCATCCGTTTCTCTGGAAAAGAGCATACTGTCAATATACTGATTCGCTTCTATGACTTTATACGCATATACGAAAGATGCCGCCTGCAAATCCTGCCCCTGTGAAGATGTATAGCCAATCTCACTCAGGATTACATGACGCACTTCTCCGGAGTCCGTCAGAAATTCTTCTTTTTGTAAATAATCCGTCAATACATGAATATTTCGGATGGAAATCACCGGTGTCGTCTCGGAATCCAATATATATGTACCGGCTCTTCCTGCCGTGCTCCATGCCTTGGCGCTCGTCAGCGGATAATTATACGGATGCTGTGCCACACCCCAGTCAATGTTTCCGCCATTCTTAATATTTCGGTTAAATTCATCTATGATTTCCTTAGAACCGTAGCCATTATTAGAATACAGGCTTTTGCCCCACTGCTGGTCTATGGAAATATAGACACGGGCATTCGCGTTAATGCTCAGGATTGCATTATAAAAAATACGAAATGCTTTCGCATACTCTTCCACATAACTTTCCGTATCCATGTACTGAATATAATTCCATTCATTTCTGGCATTGATCTCGTTTCCGATGATCCAGTTCATGACCACACCATGCCCATTCCCGGAATAGCGGCTCGCCAGAAAAGAAGCAACCGCTGCCAGATATTCCGAACCGGCCGCATCGGCCGCATTAAAAGCATAATATGGTGCATTTCCGCCGGAACGCGCAAGCGGATGAATCAAATCCCCTGTATAATAGGATATATCATTCAAAATAATGGCCGTCGTCGTGATGCCCTTATTCGTCAGCGTTGAAAAGATATAATCATACTCATTGACAATCTGTCCGTTAAAATAATAAGTCTTCCCGTTATAAGAATATGTTACCGTCGGATAAATCTCATTACTCGTAAAACCTAAAATCCTGCTAAGCGGAATATTATATGCAGCATGCTTTACGCCAAGATCTTCCAATTCGGAACTGGCGAGTTTCTCCGGGTCAACAAGCAGTCCCTTCTTTGACTTCGTCGATAAAAAAGCAGGACTGTATCTGGCTACCGCCTCCGGATTCGTTATGTATTTCGGTTCGCTGATCGCCACAAATTCTCCGTCTTTGCGTACCGCTATCACGAATTTAGAAAAAAGCCTGGAGCTCACCGTATCATAATTAAGGTTAACAGAAAAGGTCAAATCTACATCTTTCTGATCTTCTACGATGTAGTCCTCGCCGCTCAGCGCCGTTTCATAGGTTTTTTCTTCAAACAGATAATAATACCCATCGTCACTGACTGCCAGCCCGGGCGCAGACATCGTAATATCGATCTTACCTGTCTCACTGTTAATGACACAGCTTTCAATTGTCGCAAAATCCGCCGTATTCTCTTCTGTCAGTTTGATTTCCGGCGGCCTGTTGCGCATACCGTGTATCATATAACCGGCCGCATCGGTCAACGCTCTTGCGGCATCTTTTCCGGCCTCTTTTCTCAGCTGGTCCTTCATCCGGTCACGCTTATGCTGCGTCTGGCTGTATTCGGCAAGTTCCACGGCTTCCATATGCACCATCGCTTCGATTGCCGCATTTTCGGCTTCCAGCGCGGCATTCTGATTTTGAACCCGGACAAAAGCAACGACCGCAAATACAACAGCCACCACCGCAATACAAGCGAACACCGGCATCAGTTTATTCCTGTCCCCACGGTCCTTCTTCGTCTTCACAGACCCGGATTTTTCTTTCACAGAAACATCTTTTTCCGCCAAAACGTTTTTTTCGACCTGAACGCTTTTTTCGACCGGAATGCTTCTTTCCACCTGAACGCTTTTTTCGACCGGAATACTTCTTTCCACCTGAAAAGTTTCTTCCACCTGAACGGTCTCTTCCAGGGTTCCTGCATCATTGACTGTTATGGTCTCAGCAATGGTCTCCGTCACTTTTATTCCGGTCTTCTTCGAAGCCTCTTCCTGATCGAGTTCTTTGATCTGGAGCGCCTCTTCCAGTTCCTGCTCCTGACGCTTCTGCTGTGCCAGTTTCTTCTTTTCTTCCTTGAGCTTTTCTTTGATGCGCGCCCTGTTTTCCTTCGATTTTTTCTTCTTGTCTTCTAACTGACTATTTTGACTCATGAGCTGCTTCTTCCTTTATCCGTTTCATATGTTCCTTTATTTTCACTTCATATCCGTTTCCCGAAGGACTGTAAAACTCTTTTCCATTCAATTCGTAAGGCAGATACTGCTGCTTCACATAATGATTCGGATAATCATGTGCGTATTTATATCCAATCCCATGTCCAAGCTTCGCGGCGCCTTTGTAATGCGCATCCTGCAAATGCGTCGGAATCGGGAGATTTCCTGTCTGCTGCACGGTTTCCATTACCTCGAAAATCGCCTGACTGCTGGCGTTGCTCTTAGGTGCACAGGCTACATAGGCCGCCGCCTGCGCCAATATGATCTGTGCTTCCGGCATTCCGACCCTTTCCACCGCAAGGGATGCACTGACCGCTACAGTCAAAGCGTTCGGATCCGCGTTGCCTACATCTTCCGCGGCGCATATCATGATTCTTCTGGCAATGAATGTTACACTTTCCCCCGCATAGAGCATCCTTCCCAGATAATAAACCGCCGCATCCGGGTCGGAGCCCCGCATACTTTTGATAAAAGCGGATATCGTATCGTAATGATTATCTCCGGTCTTGTCATAGCGGATGACCCTTTTCTGGATGCACTCCTGCGCTACTTCCAACGTTAAATGAATCTTGCCGTCCCCGCTTCTTTCAGTCGTCATCACGCCGAGTTCCACCGCATTCAGCGCATGTCTTGCATCGCCCCCGGAAAGTTCCGCAAGGAACTGCAGCGCCTCCTCATCGATGACCGCATCGTAGGCTCCCATCCCTTTTTCCTTATCATATACCGCACGCATAAGGAGCGTCTTGATATCTTCCCGCGATAACGGCTTCAATTCAAATACAATAGAACGGGATATCAATGCGCCGTTTACCTCAAAATACGGATTTTCTGTCGTCGCACCGATCAGAATGATTGTCCCATCCTCCACAAAAGGAAGCAGATAATCCTGCTGCCCCTTATTGAAACGATGGATTTCATCTATAAAAAGAATCGTTTTCCTGCCATACATGCCGCCGATGTTCTTCGCCTGCTCCACCACGGCTTCCATGTCCTTTTTCCCCGCCACCGTCGCATTGATCTGCGTAAATTCCGCACTCGTCGTATTGGCGATGACCTTGGCCAGCGTCGTCTTGCCGGTTCCCGGCGGTCCGTAAAAAATAATAGAGCTGAGCTTATCTGCCTGAATGGCGCGGTAAAGCAGTTTGTCCTTTCCGATAATGTGCTGCTGCCCCACCACCTCATCCAACGTCAAAGGTCTCAGCCTCGCTGCCAGAGGGGACTCCTTCTCCATATTCGTATTTCTCATGTATTCAAACAAATCCATACCGGCTATGTACGCTTTCAAATTTTTTTCAATATATTATATCATGAATCAGAGATTCATGATCAGCATTCGCCGTTCGTCGAACATACAAGCATGCTCTCCTCACTAACGCTCATTGTTCATTCTATCATCATAAAGCAAAAAGCGCAAATATAATATCTTCCATTCCTCATTCATTTATTCTCCTGCCAATTTTGCGTTGTACTTTCCGCCAGCACATGATACACTGAAAAACAGAAACAAAATAACCACCTGACTTTCAAGGAGAGATCACATGAAAATCTATGATAAATTTCCAACCTTTGAAAACGATGAACTTCTACTGCGCCCTGTTGGAAAAGAGGATTGTACGGATTTGTTAGCGGTATACAGCGACAAGAACGCTCTGCCGTTTTTTAACAGCGATAATTGTGATGGGGATAATTTTTATTATCCGACAATAGAACGGATGAACGATGCCCTCCTTTTCTGGCAGTCCGCCTATGAAAATAAGTGGTTCGCAAGATGGGCCGTCGTAGAGAAAGCAGATTCCAAAGTAATCGGCACGATTGAATTATGCCGCCGTGCCTCCAATGATGTTTTTAACGGCGCCGCGATTCTGCGAATCGATGTAAGAAGCGATCGTGAGAAAGAAGATTGCCTGCTCCGCATCGGTTCTCTCATCGTCCCGCCGACTTATGAGCTTTTTGAATGTAAAACGATCATTACGAAAGCTCCCGTTTATGCGATTGAAAGAATCAGCGCACTTCAAAAGCTGGGATTTCAGAAGTCTGAGCATTTCTTGATCGGAAAGACCGGGTACGCTTATGATGGATATTGGAGCATCGAATCGCTTTAGGCCTTTTCCAAATCCCGGCTGACAGAATACTCGCAAAACGGGAGCATAATCCTATTTATCGGTAAATTCCGAATACAGGCATCTTGAGGGTTTCTGTTTCTTCTATGTTTTCTGAATCCGTGGCATGCCCGAGCGTCAGAGATACGGTCTTATCGCTGTATTCTCCCGTATCCGGAACCTTCAGCGTAATCTCCACGGTTTCTCCGGCTGCATAATATTGAAGAATCTCCTGTAGTTCTTCGACACCAGTAACGGTCCTGCCGTCAAATTCTGTGATAACATCACCCTTTGCGATACCCGCCTCTTCCGCGGCGCCGCCCGCTGTTACATCCGCAATAAAGACACCTGCAGGAATCCCGTAAATCTGGCTGACGGATTCATCAACGGTGACTCCGGAAATACCGATGTTAGACTTTCTGCTTTCCTCCACTTTTGTCCGGGATGTTTCGTTCATCAAAGTTTCGATGATATCAGAAACCCCGGAAATTGGAATCGCATAGCCCATACCCTCCACTTCTGTGCTGGACATTTTTGCAGAGTTAATGCCAACCACTTCACCGTTCATATTGACCAGCGCACCGCCGCTGTTTCCGGGATTGATCGCCGCATCCGTCTGGATATAGGTCGGCATCTCTTCATCGCCTGTGGAAGTATTGACCATACTGTTCCCGTCGTTGATCGTACGATTTTTAGCGCTTACGATACCTGTGGTCACGGACTGTCCATAGCCAAGGGCATTGCCGATAGCAACCACCTGTTCGCCCACCTTTAGCGCATCGGAGTCTCCGATAGCCGCAATCTTGATCTGTGCCATCGTGTCCGTTGAAATACTGTTCAGCGGAATCGCAATGACAGCAAGATCATTGACAGAGTCCGTACCCTTTATATCGGCTTCATACGCCTGATCATCAATGAAGCAGACAGAAATCGTATCTGCATTTTCCACAACATGACAATTTGTGACGATCAGCAGCTCATCCTCATTTTTTCCAATAATAAAGCCGGAACCGGCGCTTTCCGTTTCCATAAGCTGCGAACGGCCTCCGTAACCGAACATACTGAAATAATTCCTGATTTCCTGAACGGATTTATTGGTAATGGAAACAATAGAAGGCATCACGGATTCCGCAATATCCGAAACATCCAGGCTCCCTCTTTCCGTCTCCATTGCGGAAAGCGCTGTAGTCTGCAGCTCATTTTGCAATTCCTGCCCGCCGGACGGGGAAGTCTTGCTCAACGTGCCGTCTTTAGCCGATACGGTATAAGAGGTATAGCCGGCGGCATAGTTCATCGCCTGAAAAGTTCCTGCCGCTACACTCCCAAACAGAACAGCGCTTAAAGCGATCGCACCAATCTTCTTTACGACGCGCCCTGTCCTGCCGCTGCGCTGCTTTTCTACTTTCGGTGCAGGAGCCTGATTCCATTCACCGCTTTGGCTGCTGTGCTGATACATTTTATCTCTGTTTTCAAAATCGTTAGGATACCCTGACATAGACTTCACTCCTTTTCCATAATCTAATATGTTGCTGTCTGCTTAATGCTATGATCAGAGTATAGAAAAAAAATGTGATAAATCTGCGGTGTTTTTGTGATAAATCTGCGATAAAACTGCGAAAAAAGTGTGAAAAGCAACGCCCGGACTGAGCCAAAATACATGAATCGTCTTAATACCACCGCACCATCGGCAGTTCATTATTTACGCCATTTGTAAACAATATCTGGTGCAGGTCAATAATACCGTTATGAAATGTTGCCGCACAGGCTGACAGATACAAACGCCACATACGGATGAACCTCTCGTCAAACATCTGCCGGACTTCCTCGAGGTGTTCCTCGAAATTCTTTTCCCAGCACAGCAAAGTGCGGTTATAATGAAGCCGGAGATTTTCTACATCAAGCGTATGAAAATCGTTCTCTGCCGCGCAGGAGACCATCTCCCGCAGACTCGGCACTATCCCGCCCGGAAAAATATATTTCCTGATCCACGCGTCACCGGCATGTTCTTTCAGTCCGCTGATAAAATGAAGCAAAAACATGCCGCCCGGCTTCATCACTTTTTTTGCACAGTCCATAAACAGCTGATAGTTATCACGTCCTACATGTTCTACCATCCCAACGCTCACAACACGGTCAAATTCTTTTCCGTATTTCGGCAGATCACGATAATCCATCAATTCTACCGTAAGCTGTCCCTCCAGATGTTCCGCCTCAATCCGCCGTTGAAACTCCCTGTACTGTTCTTTACTCAGCGTAATCCCCGTTCCATGTACGCCATATTTTTTGACCGCTTCAATCAAAAGAAAGCCCCATCCACAGCCAATATCGAGCAGAGACATTCCCTCACTCAGATACAGTTTTTTAAGAATATGGTCTACCTTGTTGAGCTGTGCCTGATATAGCGTATCTTCCTCATGTAAAAAATAACCGCAGGAATAACTCATCGTTTCATCAAGCCATAATTTATAAAAGTCATTTCCGATATCATAATGGCTTTGCACCTCCTTCTGCTGGTTCTTTTTCGCCGTCGAGCTGCGCATGATCTTCTTTAATGCAGACTCATCCGTAGAAAATTTCCCTATTTGTCCCAAGAAATGGTCCAATGCGAAATACAAATCCCCCTCGATTTCCAAATCCCTGTTCATATACGCTTCTCCGAGGGCGATGGATGTGCTCATCGTCAAAGCGGATAAGGGGATTTCCCTGTGGAAGATTACCGTAAAGACCGGTTCCCCATCACCGATTCGATGTTTTTTCCCGCTTATTACTACATTGAAAGGATGCTGGTCAAATTTTCTCAAAAAAGATGTCAGTACATTTTCCTGTAACATTTGAAATTCCTCCTTTACTTCCCATCATTTATGATAACGTATCGTTCCGCATACATTATCAGCCTTTCCTTTATTCTGATTCATTATTCCGGGTAATTGCGAAATGCAGGATTCCAAGATAGCACCCTTCTTGTGATTGTCTATTTTGTACAACGGAAGACTTCACTTCAAAAGACGGCACAGAAAAACCGCTATCGGCTGGCAATATGTATGTAGTTATGGTATTCTATGAGAAATACAGATTGGGAATTTTAGAGGAAAAAGAATGTCAAAAGATTTCAATATACGCTCATTGATTTTACCATTTACGATTGGCATTGTTTTGGGTAGATGATAAAAGGCATTCTGCAAGAATAATTGCTTCATTACCTTTTACAATCTTCTTTACCGAATGGTATTTAACTGCTTATATGAACCAGTATTGGACTGCTAAAAATATATGATTGTTATTTATTGCTTTCGATCATATTGATATGCTTAATACAGGCAGAAATCATTTTAAACCCATACGAACTGCTGCTAAATATATAATTTCGGTTCTCAGGAGAAGTCAAATTGCTATCAGGACCTCCTCTTGCTTTTCATTTTTCTATCAAAATACGCTCCAAGTCATCCGGTATATACAGTTTCCCATGAAAATACCGGCTGCCCTCTTCCGTATACAGCCTTTTTCTGTCCGGCAGATTCCTGTCCTCTGTATGATAAAGAATCAGATTTTTCACGCCGAGCTCTTCGGCAATCTCGCAGGCATCTTTGACCGTCGAATGATGTTTCTCATAAGGGGAAAAGATGTCCGCCTGCGTATACAGACAAAAGGCCTCATGCAGAAGCCACGCGCTGTTTTCCACATACGCCTTCACACAGGGATTATAAGGTTCATCACCGCAGCAGGTCAGTTTTTCCCCGTTGTCCAGTTCCATACAGAAACCGAACTGTTTATCTTTCGTGGAATGGATATCAAAAAAGGTTACTTTTCTGCCCAGGATATACCGCCTTTCACCATCCTTCACGACAATAAAATGAATATGCTCCGTTACAAAACGAAACTGCTCCTTCCAAAGCAGTTCCCGCAGCATATTTTTGAGCAGGACAATGACTTCTTCATGCCCATAAATATTCACATCCTCTATATGCCGCCTTTTGCCGCCGCTCTGGCAGATTTTACGGACTACCCAGATGATTCCCAGCAAATGGTCTATATGCTTATGGGTGACAAAAATTTCATGGATATCCATACAGTCATATCCGGTCTCTTTTAATTGGCGCAGTATCGTATTTCCACCGCCGCCGTCAATCAAAAAATGCCCTTCCCCGTCGCTTAGCATAAAACAGGTATTATAGCATTCCGTTACCATTGCATTTCCCGTGCCGAACATTGTAATTTCCATCGGTGTGATAAATTCCTTTCGTTCTCTCCTGCCGCAATCAGCTTTTCTTTTCCAGGTATTTTTTCAAATTCTCCCTGATATCGGCCAGTGTGATCGATCTTAACTCCTGTTCCATCGCCGTCTGAACTCGAATCAGCTTATCATCCAGGACATTATGAATATTCCTTCCTACCGGACAGTCCGGGCTTGGATTTTCATGGAAATGAAACAGCGTATTTTCCTCGATGCAATCCACCGACCTATAAATATCAAAAAGTGTTATCTCGTCCAAAGGTACTGCGATGACCGCTCCGCCCGGCCCCCTTTTTACTTCTATCAGTCCCGCTTCTTTTAACCGGGCCAAAAGCTTCCGGATGATAACGGGATTGACATTGATGCTGGAAGCCAGAAAATCACCGGTAATCTTATATTCATCTTTAAATATATACCAGCATATGGATGGCTATCGTAAACCGGCCTGAAATCTGCATTCCGCGTCTCCATTCCTGCTCAGCCCGCGATATTGGAGCACAAGCTTTTTTGTTTATCATCATATACCGATGTTAATGTAATGTCATTAGTTACATTTTATCAGGCTGCTGCCCGTCATGCGCCTTCCACTGGCATTCCAGTATCTGCATATTCGAAAAAACTGCCTTGAACGAGGAATCTTCCGGCGAGCAGGCATAAATGCCAAACCGTATCTTCCCTTTTCCACCGTGCATATGGCAGATACGCATCTGATTAAAGGTTATCCCATCCGCGGAACACTCGATACAATAATCGTCTTCTCTCCGGCTGAACCGGTACCACATTGATTTTACCGAGGCGTCGATTACCGTCGTTGCCCAGTCAGAATACCCATGATTCGTTACCACGCTTCCCAAATGCTGATATTCATCGTTTTCATATTCGATGGAGCCTTTTAACCAGTTTTCACTGTCCAGGTACATAACAATACCACACTGGTCGAATCTGTGATGACTTTCTTCAAATTCCGTTTTCACAACAAAACTGAAATAGGGTTCTTCCGTTTCCATCTGCAGAACAGGCGCATTATCATTCTGAAAGTGATAATAGGTTCTCTGCCACAGGTCCGTATGCGGTCTCGTGACGACCTCAATCGTATCATGGCTTATTTTGCAGCTTTCCGGTTCCCTCGTCCATTTGAATTTTGTTAAATCCATTTTTATGACCATCCCTTTCCTTAACCTGCTACGTTCTGTTCTTCCTTAATCTGTATATCATGGTATAACGCTGTCAATGTAATGTCAATCAGTTCATTTCATCCGTTTTCGCCGCAGGAACTGCAATGAATGCCATAGCGTCGGTTCGACGCGCACCAATATAACGTTTCTTCCGTATATCCGCGCGCAATGACCAATGCAGAGGCAAGTGCAGCAGTGAATCTGTCCGATTCCGCACTCACCACCACAGAATATAAATCAACGTCAATGCCAGCCCGATACCAAACATCAGCAGACCAAACGAAAGGCTCCGTTGTATGATCATAAAGCTCTCCCGGAAATCTTCCATCCTGGCTGCTGTCAAATGGACAAAATCCTTATGAGTTTGTTTTTTCCTTCCCCACAAGTGATTGCGGAGTGACTGCAGCACATTCATCATCTTGCCCAGACCTTCCGTAATGACGTTTCCTTCCCACCGCTCATAGGGAAGCGGTGAATCCTTATACAACGTCTTGCGAAGAATCACAACTGTAATATCTACAATGCTGTCAAAAACTCTGCACACGATTCCGCATACCACCGGCAGAAATCCGAGCAGCAGCGGTCTGTAAAGCAGGTTTTCCATATCCAGCCACTTAGGCCATTTATCCACATAGTCTCCCTCGTGCATCAAAAGTTTCCGGATGACGAGCATATATACGACAGCACCAATAATAATGGAAATCAGCGCTCCTTTTAAATTGGAAAAGCTGAAATATGCCACAGCTTCTCCCGCCTCTTCTGAAACGGTCAGATTCATAAAAGAACTGCCAAGACGGGCCGCCCTGTCCATCAGCGTATACGGAAACAGTCCCCACAGGAAAAGAACGATTGCGCTTGCACTCAAAGCAAAGCCGCTTCCCGGATTCATATACTTTCGCTTTTCATCATACTGCGCCTGCTTCCCGTCGTCTTTGTTCTTTTCCACAAAAACAGCGATAAAAAGCTTCGTCATATATGCTGCCGTCAATCCGCCGCTAAACAAAAAAATGATCTCTACCGCTTTCATCAGACTTCCGCCGCCATACTCCAAAATACTTTCATGCAGAAGCGTCTTGCTGATGTATCCGCTAAACAGCGGAATACCGCCAATCGCCAGCGCACCCGCCAGGAAAACGCTCTTCAGCAACGGCTTTTTACGCCCAAATCCCCGTATTTCATTGAGGTCAAGGGTATGGACATTCATGAAAACAACGCCCGCCGCCATGAACAGAACAAGTTTGATCAGGGAATGGTTCACCATATGCAGCAGTGTACCGTGCACAGCCTGCAGGTTTTCTTCCCCAAGCAGCCCCTGCATCCCGACACCCACCAGAATAAAGCCGATCTGCGACATGGACGAACAGGCGAGGGTACGCTTTAAGTCAACGGAAAAGACCGCCAGAAGTGCGCCGCCGAACATCGTCAGCACCCCGATACCCAAGATCAGACTCCCCCATGCCCCATCAAAAAGGAACAAATGACAGCTGACAGCCAGTATCCCGAAAATACCGGTCTTTGTCAAAATCCCGGACAAAAGGGCCGAAGCCGGCGCCGGCGCAACAGGGTGCGCCTTGGGCAGCCAGATATGCAGCGGAAATGCCCCCGCTTTCGCCCCGAAACCAACGAGCAGGCAGGCCCCCGCACCATACAGGATTGCCCGATTTCCGGAATAAAGCCGCGCCGCCAGAAAAAGCTCTGTAATATTCAACGTACCCAGTTCATGATACAGCACAAAAATGCCCATCAACATGACAAGCCCGCCGACAATCGCGACCGCCAGATAGGTTGCCGCCGCTCTTAAAGCACTTTCCGTCTCTTCCTGTGCCACCCACACATAGGAAGTAAGGGACATGATTTCAAAAAAAATGAACATCGTGAACAAGTCTGCCGAAAGGAACACGCCCATCGTCGCACCCAGCGTAGCGAGCAGAAACAGATAATAGCGGTTCCGGTTCTCATGATGCCGCATATACTCCCCGGAAAGAATCGTCGTCATCATCCACATGAACGCTGCAATCAGCCCATAGAGCAGCCGAAAGCCTTCCACCGTAAAGTGAAGCCCCATACCGCAGACGCCCGGAAGATAACACTGATAGAAGGTCTTGGCACCGCCTTGTCCCGCGTTTCCCACAAACAAAACAAACGCCAGCAGAAATTCGCTCACCACAATAAAATCCGCAAAGTAATCTCTGACCGTTTCCTTTTTCCGCCCGATGATACCGGACATGAGCGCACCCGCAAAAGGATAAAATACCAGCACGACAGGAATCATATTTTCATTCATTTTTGTACTCTCCTTTCACAACTTGGAAGAATCGAATACAGCCGCCACGACCTGACTCAGCGCGTCGTTCAAAAACTGCGGATGCAGACCAATCACGAACATAACGATTACGAAAACGACGAGCGGCAGAAGCATCATCCAGTTCGGATCTTTTACATCCGCTGCGGTTGCGTAATCAAACTCTTTTCCCGGAAAAAAGGCTCTGACCACAATAGTCAACATATAGATTGCCGTCAACAACGCCGATATCAAAATCGCGCCGAGTCCCACATAAGCAAGCGGATTCCGGCTTTCTACCGCTCCTTTTGCCAGATTCCATTTGCTGATAAAGCCGCACAATCCCGGCACCCCCATCAGCGCAAACGAAGCTATCGTAAAAATCGTAAACACTTTCGGCATCTTTCTCCCCAGCCCGTCCAGCTGATGAATATACGTTCTGCCCGTCTTATAAATGACGGCACCGGCACAGAAGAAAGAACAGATTTTCATGACCGCATGACAGAGCATGTGGCTGAAGGCTCCTGTCAGTCCGAGCGGCGTCATCAATACGATGCCGAATAGAATATAGGACAGATTGCTGACCGTTGACCATGCCAGGCGGCGCTTCAAATGCGTTTCCTTCAGCGCCCGGCTGCATCCGAACACAATCGTAAATATCGTCAACACCATGATCAGATTCTGCGCCCATGTCCCCCGCAGCAGTTCCGTTCCGAAACTGAAATAAGTAATCCGCATCGTCGCAAAAGCACCCGCCTTGACGACTGCTGCCGCATGAAGAAGCGCGGTAACAGGCGTCGGCGCGACGCCCGCCTTGGGCAGCCAGGCACAGAACGGACACATGGCCGCCTTTACGCTGAAACCGCAGAAACACAATACATAAACAAACAACAGCAAATTGACTTTTTCGCCAAGTGCCGCCACATCCAACACGCCGCCCGGCGTGAAATCAGGGGTGCTTCCATAAATCAGGATAAAAATCATCCCGATAAAGGCAAAAGCAGCGCCGCCCAGCGAATAATACAGATAGGTCCGGCTCGCCAGCACTGCCTCTCTGGACAGCGTATGAAGCACGAGCGGCAGCGTGACCATCGTCAGCATTTCGTAGAAGAAATACATCGTCACGATATCCTCCGCCATCGCAATGCCGAGCGTAACGCCGTAAGTGATCGTATAAAACATAAAAAATACTCTCTCATGCTTTTCATGCTTCATATATTCAAAAGAATACAGTGTCGCAAAAGGCCACAGAAATGCCAGTATCACGGCAAAAACGCTCCCCGCCGCGTCCAGTTTCAGACTGATGCTCAACTGCCCCGTGAAGCGGAACAGCACGAAGGCCTCTTCCGATGGATGGAGCATCAGCAGAAAAGTAAGCGCCGATGTTATCAGCACAATGATTTCTATATAAAAGGCCATTACATTTCTCTTCCGAAAAGGCAGAAGCGGAATGAGGACGCCGCCGAACATCGGCAGCAAAACTGCAATTACCATCATATATGCGTTCATTTTATCTCATCATACTCCTTTCAGATATTGCCAGTTTTTTCAAGCGGATACAGGCCGGCAGGGGAATGCAAAAGTTTCCCCTTCAAGGCACGCTTTCGCTCCGCTAAAAGGTGTAGCGGTACTAAGGATTTCTTCGTCGCAAGCTCCTTGAAATCCAAGTGCCGACACCTTTTACAGGGCCTTTCAGGGGAAACTTTTGCATTCCCCTGCCGGGCCTGTATCCGCCTGCCAAAACATTCTGCATTCCCCTACATGACCGCCGCCGCGATTTTGGCCGCATATTGGATGAGGGGATTCGGCCAGATGCCGAGAAGCACCGTCAGAATCGTCAGCACGAGCAGTGCAGCGGACATTTTATCCATCTTCTCTGCGGAACGTCCGTCGTCCGTTTCTCTCTGCATTCTGTCCGCCGGCGGAGTTCCTGTCTCCTCCGTCAGGTTTTCCGCATTTTGGCCGCCAACTCCCGGCAGAAAACCTTTCATCGTAATGGGAAGAAGGTATCCGGCGGTCAGCAGCGCGCTGAGCAGCAGAATAACGGGACCGAGAATACGGAAAATGCCGGTTTCCGACTGTAATGCCCCCTGAGCCAGGTACCATTTGCTCGTAAAACCGCTAAAGGGCGGTATTCCAATCAGCGCAAGAGACGCAAACGTATAGCACCATAACGTCACCTTCATCCGCTTTCCGATGCCTGTATATTCATCCACTCTCGTTTTACCCGTCCGAAAAATGAAAATGCCGGCCGTTAAGAACAGCGCACACTTCACACACGCATGGAATACGACATGCAGCAGCGCACCTGTCATGCCTGTCGGCGTCAGCAGAGACAAGCCGAACAGAATATAGGAAACCTGCGAAATCGTAGAATAGGCGAGACGCTTTTTGAACACTTTTTCCCGGTATGCGAACATCGAACCCATGAACACGGTCAGCAGACTGAGCGACATCCAGGCCGTCTGTACCCAGGTTCCCCGGATAAAATCGGGGCCGATGATATAATATACACCGCGGATGACCGCCAGCACGCCGCTTTTTACAATGATTGCGGAAAGCGCCGCGGATGCCGGAGCCGGTGCCGCGGGATGCGCCGCCGTCAGCCAGGCATGAAGCGGAAACATTCCCGCCTTCGCACCGAAGCCCAGCAGCATCAGGGAAACGGCAGTCAGCAAAATGCCGCTGTTGCCCGCAGCCAATACCGGATTCAGCGTGCCGCCCGCCGTAAAGGTCAGCGTATCGCAGTATTGATACAGAACATAAATGCCAAACAACGCGCAGTATGCGCCGCACATGGAATAGAACAAATACTTGAGCGCCGCCATAATGGCCTCTTTCGAGCCGCTGTGCAGTACGAAGGGCATCGAAGTCAGCGTCATCAATTCATAGAAGAAATACAACGTAATCAGATTCCCCGCAAAATCCAGCGAAAGCAGTACGCCATACGCAAGCAGATAAAAACCGAAGAACCGCTTCTCTTCTCCCTCGTGCTTCATATATAAAAAGGCATAAATGCCTGTAATCAGCCATATAACACTTGTTATCACTGCAAACAGCCGTCCCAGCGCGTCTACATGAAAATAGACCGGAATGCCATCCATCAGCGTGAACAACGTCAGGCTCCGTTTCCCCGGCCACACCGCCGCGAACATCAGGCCGACAGACAGAACAAGCACCACTCCCACAAAAAGATGAAGCCGCTTCCCTGCCTCCCGTTTCAAAAGCAGACCAATCCCGGACGCCCCGGACAGCAATATCGGCAATAACAGCCAAAAGCCATCATATATTTCATTCATACATACACACCTCCTGCCCGCTCTTCACAGACATCTCTTATCAAGTCAACAGACAGAATCGCTCCAAGGCGATTCTCTTTGTTTTATGAAAACATCGCAAGACCCTTCTCGATCAATCCAATGACCGGCTCCGAGAACAGACCAAGAAATACATTCAATGCGATAAAGCATACGAGTGCGGCGCTTTTGGAAGGCTGCTCCCAAAAACCGATTTCCTCAAAACCCTTATCCATAACGACCGTTTTCTTTTCCGGCGTATAAATACGGATGACCGTTTTCATGAAATACACCGCATTTAAGATTACGCTGATGGCCAGCGCGATCATCGTGATCATGATCTTATGCCGGTTCTCCATCGCCGCCTGCGCAAAGAGCAGCTTCGAGATAAATCCCGAAAACATCGGAAAGCCCACCATGGACAGGGAACCTGCCGTAAAGGCCACGCCGGCCAGTTTATTCCGATATCCTGCACCGGTCAGGTCGAAGAAATTATTGCTTTTGGCAGAAGCGTCCGTAATGCCGGATGCCGCCACAAAAAGAAGAGACTTGGTCGCCGCATGGGACACGATATGATAAATACTCGCAATGATACCGGAAGTCGTTCCCAGACCAAAACCCATGTAAATATAGCCAATCTGCGCCACCGAGGAATAAGCTATCATCCGGTTGATATTGTTTTCCTTAATCGCATTGACAGAGCCCATGATCATCCCCGCCACGCCGAAAACAAACAGGACATTGATGACCTTGCTCTCCCGAATGATATCGAATCCGATAACACGGTAAAAAATCTTTACCAGCAAAAAGATGTATCCCTTGGAAACAAGGGAGGATAAAATTGCCGCTGAGGACAGCGTCGAATATCCGTAAGCATCGGGCAGCCATGTGTGAAAAGGATAAAGCGCACTCTTGATCGCAATTCCCACCGACATCAGGCAGATAGAAACGAGCAGCGGGATGTGGTACTCTCCCGACGCATATAAAAGCGCCGCCTGCTCTTTGATATTGCTCATCAGCAAATGTCCCGTCAGACTATACAGGAAACACAGGCCTAGCAGCAGCAGACCGGAACCCAGCAGGCTCATGATCATATAGCGGACGGCCGCTTCAAATGTCCGCCCCGTCTGTTTGATCATGATCAGACCGCAGGCGGAAATCGTATTAATCTCCACAAAGACATAGGCCGTAAATAAATCGTTGGTATAAATCAGCGCAAGCAGAGAGCAAAGCAGCAGATTCACCATAATATAGTACAGATTCTGTTTTGACGCTTCGATTTCCAGCTCCCGCTCCAACGCGCCGCCGATGACGCATAAGAACATGATCATGCAGAAAAAAAGCGCCATAGCCGCTTCCAGAATGCCGACCCGTATCTCGTTTCCCCAGGGTGCCGGAAAATGCCCCATCGTATAGACATATTCCTGCCCGGTTCCCAGCACAAACCGAAGCACGGCCGCCGACATAACGCCGATCACCGTAATCACGAAAAGATTCAGCCTTTTGGCCCATTTTCCATCCAATACGGATGAGACGGGTCCCGCAAACAGCGAAAGCAGAATAGAAATAAAGGGGAAATTCTGCACGAATGCCATTTATAATCCCTCCTTTTTCAGCTGCGTGGAGATTTCATCCAGATCCAGCGTATGATACCGGTTATATAACCGTATCGTGAGCGCAAGCATCAGCGCCGTTACGGAAACGGACACCACGATACCGGTCAGCACAAGACCGCTCGGAATCGGATTAATATAAACCTCCGCACTGCATACGCCGTCCACTACGATCGGTGCCTTATGACCCGCAATATACCCTTTCAATGCAAGGAACAAATATACCGAAGTGTCCATGATATTCATGCCGACAATCTTCTTGATGAGATTTTTCTGCATCAATAAATTGGAAAAACCGATACCGAAGAGAATCATTGACACAGCTTCTTCATAATTCGTCAAAAAATTGGCAAAATCCATTCTAATAGCCCCCTTTTCGGAACATGACATAAAAAGTATACATCGTTCCCGCGACAACAATACCGACACAGATATTCAAGATCAGAATCAGCCCGCTGCTCAGGATTGCGCCCGGTGTCCCGAGCGGTATCACGCTTTCGATATGGTTTGCGCCTGTATAAAAGGAATAACTTTTCGCCAGACAATAACAGCCAAGTGCGCAGACACTGAGTACCTTATAAGTCCTGCTCGTAAAAAAACGCTCTGTTTTCTGAAAACCAAAGGCATTCAGATATAAGATCAGTCCCGCACCGATGATCGCTCCCCCGGAAAAACCGCCGCCCGGCCCAAGATGTCCGCCCAGTATCACATAAATGCCGAAAATGATGATCGGCGGCACGAGCACGCGGGCAGCCGTCTGTAAGATCACATCGTTCTTCGGTTCATAGGCACGGTCGCTCTCTTCGATATCCCTTCCGTTTTCATCCTTCCTTCTATCCTTGCGAAGCAGTATCAACACTGTACAGGTCGCAATAAATAACACATGTGATTCTCCCAGTGTATCAAATGCTCTGTAATCCAATATCATACCCGTCACAATATTGACGGCACCGGTCTCATCCAGACCGCTCTCGATATACCGCTCCGCCACTTCATTGTTCGCCGGATTCTCCGGATGTCCATAAGATGGCAGATAGGAAACCGCGATCAACAGCATTGCCACGAGAAAAAGACAGAACAAGCCGCTGAATATCCTGTAAAATCCCTGAAAACTCCGTATCTCCCAGTTATGCGCCAAATCATAAATTCTCTCAATGCGCTGCCTTTTCTCTCTTTTTCGCTTCCAGTCGATATTTTCATCCCGCCCGGCTTCCTCCTGCGGCTTCATTTCCACCGTATCCACAAAGGGGTCTTTCGTTCCATCGAACCATTGTTTTAAACGGAAAGAAAGGGTCTTTTGATATTCCTGCTCCGGTATCTTTCTACTCATGACCTTCCACGCCTTCCTTTCCTTTATTATTGCTGTTTTCTTCAGCCTGTACCCCACTACCCTCGGCCGGTTTGCCAACCATAGCATGTATTTTCTTCAGTGTAACGAAGAACAGCACGCTCGTCACGCCTGCCCCCACTGCCGCCTCCGTAATCGCCAGATCGGGCGATTCCAGCAAAATCCAGATGATGGACATAACCAGACTGTAAGACATAAAGATTAAGATCGTATTTAACAGATTTTTGGAAAGACTTGCCGCAATGGCGCAAATGACCAAAAATCCAAGCAAAATATTTGTAAAAACCTGCATTCTGCTCCTCCCCTTCTATTCTTCGACAGAGGGCAAAGCCTCTTCTCTTTCTCCCGCCTGTTCCTGCTCTTCTACATGCTCCTGTCTTCCCGCCTGTTCCTGCTCTGCCGCCGTATCATCCAGATTTATCACAGAATAATGCGCTTCTCTTTTTTCATCTGTTGCAACCTCTAACCGCGCGATCAGATGGGACGATGTCGGAGACGAAAACCACAAAAATACAATGACACAGAACAGCTTCAAAGATGTAAAGTTAAAGCCGCTTATGATCATCAGCCCGATCAGTGAACAGGCGATTCCCAGCGTATCTCCCATCGCCGCCGCGTGCATTCTGTTCAGCACATATTTGAAGCGGAAGACGCCTATCATTTCAATCAGAAAAATCAGAAGACCGCAAAGGATAAAAAGCGTACCGAACAGGAACCGTATCCATTCAATGACTTCCATCATTCTCTTCCTCCTTCTTTTCCCGATAAACGCCCATGTATACCTTCGTCAGTACAATGACCGCCAGAAAACTGATCATAGCATAGATGATGCAGATATCCACAAGGTAGCCTTCCCCGAGCATAATGGCAAGTATGGCAATGATGACCATAACGATCGTTCCCATCATATTCGTAGCAACGATTCTGTCCGCAATCCGCGGCCCGATAATAGCGCGAATCAGACACAGGATAATCATAATTGCCAAAACTACCAGTGATGCGGTGAAGAGAATATGATATGCCTGGTCAAGCACCGGTATTCCTTTTTCCATAGGTCAGTGTCCCCCTTTCTCGATTTCTTTCATCATCTCTGCAAAAATAGATTCATCAATGCCCTCGGCCAGCGATTCATCCAGGCAATGCACCGTATAAACGTTATCTTCAAGCTGTACCGTAATGGTTCCCGGTGTCAGGGTAATGGCGTTGGCCAATGCCGAACGCCCCGCCGCCGCCTTTAAGTCCGCCTGAAAAGTGACGAGCGCCGGTTCCACTTCTTCCTCTTCCGATAAGATCAGATGCACGACCGCGAAATTTGCCTTGACGATTTCAATCACCAGAACGACGACATATCTGATGATGCGGAAGAAATTGCGGAATAGCATTTTTTCTTTTTCTATGCTGTAATCCGCAAATTTACAGGTAAAGGCAAAGACCGCCGCCGCAATGACCACGCCAAAGACCGCGATTTCCAATGTAAAGTTTCCGTTGAAAATGACCCAAAGCAAAAAATATAATAAAAACATCGCTAAAACTCCTTTTTTCCTAATCTGACATTTTCCATATGTTCCGCCAGTTCCGGAGAAAGTGTATCGAACAGATATTGCTTCTCTTTTGCTCCTTTTTCGGAATTTTCCAGAAAAAGCTCCCGCAGTTCCTGATTGGTTGACATAATCTCCTCTTTCAGTTCCCGCGCGGATACCCGCTTTGCGCCCTGTCCCATAATAATGAGCTGTTCCAGTCCGTCGGACGTTGCAACGCTTACCCTGTGCTTTTTCGCAATCTCATGTGTCACCTTCTCGATGTATTGGTCAGCCGTCTCCGCTTCCTTCGTATAGACCACATGGATATTATGATAAGGAAAAATGCTGCCCGGACTGCCTTTGACCTTATACGCGTCAAAGACCAGTATCAGCGTCATCTTCCGATATCCCTGATAATTGCTCAAAATATCCATCAGCTTCCCCCGCGCGCTGTCCAGATTGAGTTTTGCCAGTTCACTTAGCTCTTCCCATGCAAAAATAATATTATACCCGTCCACGAGCAGATACTCTTCCTGTGCGGAAGCTGACGGCACTTTCCGCTCTCTGCCGGAATCAGCAGTCTCGGCAGAAATGGTCTTTGGTCCGTTCCATTTGCGGCGGCTGTCCAATGCGCTGCCGCCGGACCTTCCGCCGGATGCGCCTTTACGCTTTCCGGAATCTCTGTTTCCGGAAGCATCCCGTTTTCCGTAAGTTCGATGAAAGATTTCTTCCAGCTCCCTTTCCCCTGCGGCATACGCGGCATATCCGCCGTTTCCTGCATCATTTTCCGCTCCGGGTTGTCCGCTTCTTCCCGCGCTTCCTTCCGCACCGCTCTGCCGGATGCTTCCTGCACGCCCTTCCGCACCGTGCTGTTGTCCGACGCCTTCCGCCGAAACGCTTCTTTTATCCAGGCAGCTTTCCAGATGCATATACCGCTCCACATCCTGCCACTCCACCAGAAAACCCGCTCCGTGCGCACAGAACACGGAAGAAGCCGGATTATCCAGGTCCCGCTCCGCCTCATAGCCGATTTGTTCGATCACCTCATCCGCATTGTGACAGGGTTCATACCCTTTCAGGCTGCAGAAAAGCCTGCCGTTTCCTCCGGAATACGCCATCAGCGCCGTCTGATACCCCTGCATCTTTGCTGCGGGCGCCGTTCCGGTCAAAACAGAAACATCCCCCTCCGTAACCGGTGCATCAAAATGACCGCTCATCGCCTGTACATCCGTCATGGCACGCCCAATCAACGCGGAAGGCAGTTCCAGCCGAAATTCATAAACAGGCTCCAGAAGCACGCCGCCCGCCCGGTGCAGTCCGTGTCTGACCGCCCGATATGTCGCCTGACGGAAATCACCGCCTTCGGTATGCTTCAAATGTGCCCTGCCCGCCGCTAACGTAATCCGCATATCCGTAATTGGAGCTCCCGTCAAAATACCCGGATGCTCTTTTTCTTCCAAATGTGTCAAAATCAGACGCTGCCAGTTCTTATCCAGCACGTCCTCACTGCATTCTGTATCAAAAACAAGGCCGCTCCCGGCTTCTCCCGGTTCCATCAGCAAATGCACTTCCGCATAATGACGCAGCGGCTCGAAATGCCCTACACCCTCTGCCGTCCTGCTGATCGTCTCCCTGTAAACAATGCTTCCCTCGTCAAACCCGACCGAAACGCCAAAACGCTCTTCAATCAGATTTTTCAGGATTTCAATCTGCACCTCTCCCATGAGCTGTACATGAATTTCCCCGACCTGCTCCTTCCAGACGATGTGAAGCTGCGGTTCCTCCTCTTCAAGTTGACATAACTTTTTATACACCGCATGCGTATCGCAGGACGACGGCAGGACGACACGGTATGTCATAACAGGTGTAAGCACCGGAGAAACGCTCCCCTGTTCCGTTCCCAGTCCTTCTCCTGAAAAAGTCCGGCTAAGTCCGGTCACAACACAGACCGTCCCTGCCGGTACTTCTTTTTCGAGAGTATACTTCACTCCTGAATAAATCCGAATCTGATCAATTTTTTCTTCCCAGTCCCCCGTGGAACCTTTCACGAGCTGCTTTACCTGTAAGCTGCCCCCCGTGACCTTCATATAAGTAAGACGGCTGCCCGTGCTGTCTCTGCCAATCTTATAGACCCGCGCGCCGAAACTGTCCGGATATTTCCGGGCCAGACTGAATTTCTCTACCCCGTCCAATAATTCTTTTACGCCTTCCACTTTCAGCGCCGAGCCGAAATAGCAGGGAAATACCTTTCGCGAAGCAATCAGGGAAGCAATCTCCCCATCGGCGAGCCCTCCCTGTTCCAGATATTTCTCCAAAAGCTTTTCGTCGCATACAGCGATATTCTCCAGAAACCGCTCATAATCCGCTTCGTCAGAATCTTTTTCCCTGCAATCCGCATCATGGGAAACACTCTCATCATATGCCGCCGATAAGCCGCCGCGCCGCGCCGCATCCGCTGTAAAATCAATGCACTGCCCGCCAAGGCGTTCCTGCAGTTCCCGCATCAACGCTTCCCTGTCTGTCCCCGGCTGGTCCATCTTATTCACGAAAAGAAAGACCGGTATCCGGTAACGCATAAGCAGGTTCCAGAGCGTCATAACATGCCCCTGCACCCCGTCCGCGCCGCTGATGACAAGCACCGCATAATCGAGCACCTGCAGCGTTCGTTCCATCTCTGCGGAAAAATCAACGTGACCGGGCGTATCTAACAGCGTTACCTCCATTCCCGCCCAGGAAAACTCTGCCTGTTTGCTGAAGATCGTAATGCCGCGCGACCGCTCCTGCGCATCCGTATCCAGAAAAGTATCTCTGTGATCCACTCTTCCTGCTTTCCGAATGCTGCCGCTCATATATAATATACTTTCCGCTAATGTTGTCTTTCCGGCGTCAACGTGCGCCAAAATCCCAAGGACCAGTTTCTTTCCCATCATTATACCCATCTGTCTGCCTCTGCAGACATTCAAATCCATAGTTGAAAGTACGTTTCGTGTAAGTCCGTTAAAGCAGTGCACTGCCGAACATACCGGCGAACAACGCCAGCGCGAGTTCACACAATGTCAGGAAATATCCCGCCGATTCCTTCGTAACACCGCCGAATAGCTTTTTGGACATATAGTAATAATACGTCCACACCCACATACAAAGCAGCGCTTCCAACATGCCCATTATAGGTTCAATAACCAAACAAGTACAGAAGCACAACGCTAAGATAACGCTAAGAATTATCCTGAGAGCCTTCCGCAATGCCGGAGAAAGAACTGCGTCCCCGCGCCTGCCTTTTCCTTTCTCCTTTTCCGCTTCCGGAAACCACACGAACGCCATGCCGTACAGCGTTCTGGAAATCATATAGCCGATACAAAGAAACGCCAGCTGCCTGTCTTCCCGGACTTCCGAGAGTCCGCCCGCATACAGCAGGTAAAAGGTCATCGCTGCGATAGCTGCCTGCGTGCCAGCATAGCCCGCCTTTGCACTAAAGTCCGATTTCCCGGGAGCCGCCTTCCCGAACACTCTGCCGGCCAGCGTTTCCGATGTTTTCATGAAACCGGACAGATAAATACCGCCGCTCATCATGACCGGAACCGCCGCACCGATCAGCGCAAAACAGAGCTTCCCGAAATCCAGATATCCGCACAGCATATAAAAAGCGCACATGACCGCCCCCACCGCCACGCCGTACAAAATGCGGAGACAGAAGACATATTTTGCATTTTCTCTATTAGTCAGCCATTTGATCATATGCGCTTATCCTTTCTTCTGAATATTCAGTCAAATTATATGCCTGTCGTTATATTTTTGTCAAATCATTCCGGCATCTTCATCCGTACCACCACAAAACTTTCCGGGGCAAGCACAAGCATCCCGTCCAATTTCATACTGCGCTCTTCATAACAGACAGGCTCCGGCCGGCCGCTCTTTCCTTCCGCAACATTATCTGCCCCGCTTGCGGCATTGGACGTCTCTGCTGCATTGTCACCTGCCTCTGTTTCCGCATCATGCACGTCCTTCCGCAGTTCCTTCATCATAACCGTTCCCCGAACCGGCTCTTCCCGCGCATCCGTCAGTTCTAAATATTTCTCTTCTTTTGCCGCATTGACCGCCTTGAGAATGTATTCGCCATCTTTTTCATCAAAGGAAATACTGATATAGATTCCTTCTTTCCGCAGTTCCTTTTCCTGGCCGTGCATCGGTACGAGTACAGTTCCCATGTTTTCACCGTACATCTTCTGGACATAATAACTCGCGGTCGGATAAGTATCCGTTTCGTTGAACCAGATCATGTCCGGCGCCCACTGGGCATATCCGATTCTCGCAAAAAGAGGCGCATAGGAAGCCAGAATCACCACATCCGCGTTTTTCTCAATGCCCGTCAGGAAAGCTGCTTCCGCAAGCGCCCCCGCAAAGGTATTGGCTCCCGGCTCCTTCATCCCGCTGACGGGATGAGCCGCGTATTCTCCGGCAAAAACTTTGACATTCCTCGGATAATCGTCATAAAAATCCACATGATCATAAAACCATTCCGGTTTCACATAATAATGTTCGTCCACCGCGTAACAGAAATGCGGATTTTCGGATGCCGCTTCATGATAGAACTTCCAGGCATCCCGGTAATGCTCTGACGTAATATCCGGCCCGGCGGAACCAATCAGCCGGATTTCCGGATATTTTTCATGAATCGCCTGTTCAAAAAGGCGGTAACGGGCATAAAAATCGACCTGTTCAGTCTCCCACTGCTCGTTGCCGATACCGATCATCGTCAGTCCAAAAGGTTCGGGATGGCCCATTCCCACACGCAGGCCGCCCCATTTTGTATCAGGTCCGCCGTTCGCAAACTCGATCAAATCCAGCGCATCCTGTAGAAACTCCTGAAATTCCGGTGCTTCCACTTCTATCAGTTCATAGGACTGATACTGACAGGCAAGTCCCACATTCAACACCGGAAGCGGAGCCGCCCCGATCAGCTCACACAACAGAAAATATTCGTAGAAACCGATTCCGAGCGTCTGATTGTAATGGGCATATTCCGTATGCCACCCGTTTTCCGGGTTCGTACCGTGCAGCGACCATCTGCTGTAATTGGCCCTGCGCCGCTCCGGAATACCGACGCTTTCCTTCCACCGATAGCGGTTCTCCAGTGTATTTCCCTCAATGATGCAGCCACCCGGGAAACGCAGGAAGCCAGGATGCAGTTCCTTCAACCGCTCGAACAGGTCTTTCCGGAAAACGCCCGCCACCGCATCCGCCGGCATCATGGAAATAAAATCGAGCTCTACGGTCCCCGCCTCGTCCAAAGACAGGACAAATTCACCACTCTCTACCGTTTCCGCCGCTTTCAGCGTCAGTTCATAACGAATCCACTTTCTCCAGGCATCCTTCGGCACACTCTGACAAGGCACGGACGCTTCCGCATATATGGCTCCTTCTTTCCGGACAGTAACCCTGAATTTTCCTTCATAGGAAATCTGTCTTGCATAAAAAGATACTTTATATTCTTTCTCTTTTTCCAGATAAATGCCGCTGTATGCCTGATTCCGAATCCCCTGCCCCGGCTGCACGGCCGTAAAACGCAGGTAATGCGGATTTTCCCGGTATAGCGGACTGCCCATGACATACTGCAGTTCACCGGCAGCATTCCCGCCGTTTCTGTTCTCGCTGCCGCAATCCTCTCTACTGCCATTCCCGCCGCCACAGTACTCTCCTTTGCTGTTTTCGCTCACCTGTGCAAAACTCCAGCCATAGCCCGGGTCCGGCTTCACATAATAATCCCCTTTATCACCATAACAGTCGTAAAATTCAAAAGAGCGGTTCTCTATCATTTCCGCATACAGGCCGCCGTCCGCCGCATAATTGATGTCCTCGAAGAACAGACCGATCATGCCTTCATTGATTTTATTTCCCTTTTCTTTTTCTATTCTGAACTTCATCGTTTGATTTCCTTTCTTCTTCATATCACACTAGCCGAGAGCCGGCTCACCGCACAGTCTGACCTCTCCCGGTGCTTTTCCTTCTGTCTCAAAGACCAGGATCCTGTTCCCGCCTTTTTGCAAAAGGGGCCCCGGAATGTAGAAGCGCTTCTGCGGGCCGATTTCCCAGAATCTTCCGATATTGAAACCGTTTACGAGCACACAGCCTTTTCCTCATCCGGCAAGTTCGATAAAAGTATCTCCCGTCTCTTCTGCCGTAAAAGGAACTCATAAAATCCCGGTTCCCCCTCTTCGGGCAGTGTTTCAAAAGACAGACCTGACAATCTTCCATCGGAAGGAGCAGTACATTTTGCATCCGCCGCGAGATATTATCCAGATTATTGAACAATCCGGTGCTTCGTACGGCTTTCAACGTTCCGTAACCCTTTCTCTGAATCTAATTTTTACCTTTTCACCGTTGAGGTAAAAATCATCTTTTATTTCAAATCTGTCATTCATATATGTGTACCTCCATCTGTCTGCATCAGCAGACATTCTTCCAGCACTTCAAAATAGTCTTCAAAGGTCTTGCGGCAGCATCCGGGATTATCAATGACAATACCGGGACTGCGCAGGCCGATCAGGGAAAATCCCATCGCCATACGGTGATCATCATAGGTCTCCACCATGGATGGAGCAGGCCTGCCCGGATGGATTGTGATGCTCTCCTTTCGTTCTTCGCATCGGATACCCATTTTGGAAAGTTCCGTGGTGATGGCTGCGATGCGGTCACTTTCCTGAAAACGGATATGACCGATTCCAGTGATCGTGGTCGGGCCGTCCGCAAAAGGTGCGATGGCAGCCAGCGTTATAGCCTGGTCGGAACAGGCGGACATATCGGCTGTAATCCCGTGAAATATGCCATCCGCCGGTGGTTCCAGCAAGATTCCCTGAGACGTATCCGCCGCCCGGCAGCCCATTTTTTCCAGAAGCCTGATAAATGCCACATCCCCCTGAAGGGAGTCAAAATGCACATGTTCGACCCTTACCGGAAGATTCAACAGAGGACTCATGGCATAGAAATAGCACGCCGCAGACACGTCCGGCTCTATCCGGTAATCCAAAGCCCGGTAATGCTGTCCTGCCTGGGTGAGAAAGGCACTGTCCGAAAACTTTTTCACACATACACCGAACTGCTCCATCATTTTTAGGGTCATTTCGATATAAGCCATGCCGTGGGTTCCTTCTATATGCGTAGTAAAGTCTTTATCACACAGACAGGACACGATGAGCAGAGCGCTCAAAAACTGACTGCTGCTGTCGATGTTGATGGAAATCTGCTCTTTACGGAAGCCATGACCGCGCAGAATATAGGGGAAATGTCCCTCCTCCGCATCTGTATCGTAAAGAATTTCACAGCCAAGTTCTTTCAGGGAATGAAGCAGAGGGGCCATGGGACGTCTGCGCATTTGTTCGGAAGCATCCATATGGTATACGCCTTCGGAAAGCCCCAGAAAAGCAGTCAGAAAGCGTGCCGCAGTTCCGGCGCTGCCCACATACAGGCTGGCCTTGGGCCGGGGAACTATGCCGCTCAGACCTCGGACAGTAACCCGGCGGGCGGGCTCGTCTACCTCTGTCTCAAATCCCAGATCCTGTACACATTTCAGAAAATGTCTGGAATCGTCGGAAAAAAGCACACCCCGCAGGGTGGAAACGCCCTCTGCCAATGTGGCAAGCAGGAGCGCACGGTTCGTGATGCTCTTAGAGCCAGGGACATTAATTTCCAGAGGCCCGGCAGGAACGCCCTTCATCTGTATAGAATCATATATGAATGGAACGGAATAGGTCAATGCGTCTGCAAATTTGTTCATAATAAATAACCATACCTTTCTCTCAACCTGCGAACTTAGGGCCGACACGGAAAGCATCTCGGCACCAGTATTCGCAAGACAAACAAGTTTGTCTGCCGAAAAATAAATTACATGAAACATTATAGCACAAAATAAACGGGATATGGTGAGCGGATTCTGCCCATAGCCCTGATATCCCCCATCGGTGCCAAAATCCCGATTATCATCTTGATCAGCGTAGATTTGCCGACTCCGTTTTCACCGATACCTGCAAGGGCATGACTTTCTGCTATCCGTAAAGTCATTCCACCGACCGCCGTAATTTTCCGCAATAATACAAAAAGCGCAGGCACTCTCACCCGCGCTTTCCTTCCTCTATACCGACGGCCGTCGGCACATCATCATTAATTGAGCATCGAATAACCAAACGAATTGGCAAAAGCATCTATCGGCTTCTTATCCTTACATAAAGCACATTCCTCCGAATTAAAGGTCTTGTAATCCGGGATATCCGCAATGCTGAATAAGTAATTGATCGGGATTCCCATAACGCTGTTCGCAGCGCTGAACACCGCGCTGACACCGCTTATGGATGCGCCGTAATAAGTAAGTGTCTGAACCGCTTTTGTAACCGTCCGCCCCGTCGTAGCAGTTGCCAGAAGAAGCAGAATATTCTTATCCTTGATCATGGGCAGATAATTATCACGGAACAGCATCTGTCCGGAAGAAGAATACTCCGGTGTTATAATATAAATCGTCTGATGGGCATTTCTGGAATAAATGCCGGCTCTCGTCAGTTCCTCCGCCAAAAATGCACCGATGATATCACAGCCATCAATACATACAATCGTATCTACTACCATGGATGCCACGATCTGCCTGCTCAGTTCTTTTGCCGTCAGGGATGCTTCGCTCAGACGCGTTTTCAACGTCGTCATATCCAAAAAGTAATTGATATGGGAACTCGGCGTTACAAAATGTCCGGGGATTGCTTTTAACTCAATATTCGGGTGATGCTTAGAAGTAATCTTGATCATTTCCTGCATATGCGTACCTCCTTCTCGTGACACAATGATAATCTGTCAGAACCGTTTCCCGGTTCTCTGATATTCTTATTATACCGTCAACGAAGTCATTACGCAATCGTTTCCCCAAATCTTTTCTTTTTCTCTCTGTTATAATTCGACGGGTCCCCGGGCCGGCCGACTTGAGTTCTTTGACCAGACAAGTCTCTATTTCCCCCGCGGCATAACTGCCTTCCCAAAGCGCTGTTCCTTACAGTTCCGACAGAGCAGGAGCATGATGACCGCGCAAATGATACCGCCGCCCTTCACAATACAAAAAATACCCGCTAAAAACAACAATACGGACACAAAAGCCGCCCTGGAAACTTCATAAGATATTCTCATTGACCCACCCGGTAAACCTTTACGCCATGAGCCGGTACCGCTGCCTCAATTTTACCGGATACCGTGCGGCTCTCTTCTTTTGTCCAGAGTTCATACAATGTCTTTTCCGATTCCGCGCCCTCTGCGCCGCTTCTGCCTGCGTTCTCGTCTATTCCGGCACCGTCATCTGAGCCCCTCGCTCCCGTCAGTTCATTGAGTGTCACGGAAAGCACAGCGTCGGTATCGCTGATATTAAAAAGCGCGACACACAGCCTGCCGGACTCGGTATCCTCATTTTTCCAGATAACCTGTTCTTCGCTCCGCATGATCTGCATTCCATGGCAGGTCCGGCCCATGCAGGATAGCAATTCCCGATTTGTCAGAAGCGACAGTGTCCACTCATCCAGCAATGTCAGTTCCGCACCGATCATGAGCGGGGAGCGGAACATACACCAGAGCGTCATCATCGTCCTCTGTTCTTCTTTTGTAAAACGTGTCTCCCACTCCTGCCCGAAGCCTTTGCCCAACTTTCCGACTGGCAGCATATCACAGTCCGGGAAACAGCCGGCCCGCACATGGTCCTGCCACAGCTCACAGCGGGCAAACATCGCCTTTAACAGGCTCCAGTCATCCCAGAAATCATCGGTAATCCGCCACATATTAGCATATTTACAGTATTCCCATGCACGGTCAATATGCGCCGGTCCGGGAGAAAGGCTGAGCACAATGGGGCGGCCGCATTTTTCAATGGCACGGTGCAGCATTCTCGTCTCTTCCCATCCAAGGAACGGTTCTTCACGATACAATCTGCTGTCACAAATATCGTCGCATTTGATATAATCCACGCCCCAATCCGCATACATGGAAAGTAAGGAATCATAATATGCCTGCCCGTCCTTCGTATCCCGCACGCCATACATATCCGGATTCCAGATACAAATAGAGGAAGGGTCCGCGATACGGTTCGCCGTTTCCCCGGCGCCGATAACAGGGCAGTTTTCATGAGCAGCCTTCCGTGGAATCCCGCGCATGATATGAATACCGAATTTCAGTCCAAGATTATGTACATATTCCGCCAATGACGCAAAACCTTTTCCGTCTGCCGACGAGGGAAACCGTGCGGGGCTCGGCTGCAGCCTGCCGTAGGCGTCCATTTCGACATCGCCGAACGGTATATACTGGAATCTGTCCCGTATCGTTCCGGCATCGTTGGAGTACCATTCGATATCCACCACCACATATTCCCATCCGAATTCCTTCAAATGCGCCGCCATGAAATCCGCATTGGCTTTTACCTGTGCTTCATTGACAGTTGTGTCATAATAATCATAACTGTTCCACCCCATCGGCGGAGTCAGTGCAAAATTGTTCTTGTCCATTGAAAATCCTCCTGCACACTCTTACATACCACTTCATTTTAAATATCCCACACCTCATGGAGAATGACTCGCAGAAACATTCTGTAAGGCGAACCTGTTTGTCCTGTGAGAAAACTCCGCCGCGCGGACCGTAGAAGTTCTTAACGTCTCGTCCCATGGCGAGACGTCTATAGAAGTTCTTCTCACGCTTTTAGTGGGCATAACGCCCCGAAAACTCCATGACCAATCCGGTCAAACAGGTATCTTCATAGAGCGTACCCGGATACACTTCCTCGATTTCAAAGCACACCTCCAGCATTCCTTTGTTGAGCACGATAATATCATTCTCCGGCAGAAGGAAATACTGCGGAAGCATGGTATCCTCCAATTCCAGATAAGCATACAGCCGTCCCTCAACGTACATGGCCAGCCTTTTGATGCGCCCGTTTTCCTCCCATGTCTTCTGATTCTTCGCGCAGCCGTTCACAATACAGACTTCCGTATAGCTGTATATGCCGTTCTGTATTGGCTCCCGGTTATCCCAGGTAATCATCTCCCAAGGGTTATCGACCATGGAAGTATAACTCTGACGATAGGTAATACGCTCTCCGATACCCGGTCCTTCCACGCCCTCCGCCCAGGCTGCTTCCCGGTTCTGCCGCAGTATATTTTCCGCAGCATATCTTCCGTCTGCGGAAGCAAGCTCAGACGACGCCCTGGCCTCCTGCTCAAAACCAAGACAGCCGCACCAGCTCGAACACCCGCTCCACTGCCAGTCGGCATAACCGAAATTCGGCGCATTCACATCTTCTTCCCAGCTGCACCACTGGTCTTTCTCATAATCTCCGTCATCCCCATAAAAAAAATTCCGTACCTCCGGCTCCAGCACAAGCGGCTCGTTATGATAATTGATGACCGGCTCTCTGGAAACAAGAACCGCCATCGTCTCTAAACCGTTCGCCTCCGCATAGGGAAGTACCGCATTTATTTTTTCTTCCTGTCCCGTTCCGTAACATAACAGAAACTGCGAAGCACAGCCCTCAAATACTTCTTTTTCCATCTTCGATTCCACATTCGGAATCAGCGCCGTCCATAATAACGGATTTTCTGCAAAAGCCCGTTCCCCGATCATCAGTGGGTTATCGGGAAAAGCAACTCTGGAAAGATGACAGTTCTCGAAAGCCCGAGCACCGATATACTCCAGATTCTCTGAAAATATGACTTCCCGAAGTCCGCTGTTTTGAAAGGCGCCTTCCCCGATACTTTTCACCGTATCCGAAAAAATCACACCGTATATCTGTTCATCCGCAAAAGCATCCTCTGCGATTTTTCTTACCGGTATCCCGTTTATGTCGGACGGAATCAGCATAACCCACTCGCTTCCGTAACTGTATTTGTCTCTGGCTTTCTCTCGGATTTTCTCCATATACACCCAGAAATCGTCCCTGTATTCCTCGGCAATTCCGGTAATCACCAGATAAGTTTCATCCCACCAATAAACAGCATCTATCTCGTATGTAAAAAGCTGCTCCAGAAGAGGCGTTTCTGTTTCGGCTCCGATATCTTCTATTCCTACCGCCGCATCCGCTGTTTCGGCTGCCGTTCTGTCCTCCGATTCCTGCTGCCCGGCGTCCCCGCTCTGCTCTTCCAACGCCCATTCAGTCACTACCGGCACAAGTGCCTGCACATGCTCCTCTTCTTCCGACCCGCAGCCGGCACACAAAACGGCACAGACCGCACACAGCAGCGTGCAGCGCATAAAAAAATCCGCCTTTTTCTGTTTCATGGCAATTCCCCGCTTTCCATGTATAAAAGACATTCCCCGCAAAACCTTAAAAGTATAAAAATTATAACACGGTATTTCCGTGATATACAAGGAACATTCCGCTTTCTGTCCAATTTTCTGTTTACTTTTTCACAAAAGCTTTTCTGCCATCTGCGATTACAGCAATTTCCTATCACACGAAAAAGCGCAGGCTCTGCAGTCTGCGCTCTGCTTTTCTCACATAATCCCCATCAGTTTCATAATCCAGTAAATCATGCCAAGCACCCAGCTCGTAAAAATTCCATACAGGATCACCGGCCCGGCAATCGTAAAAATCTTACAGCCAATACCGAATACCTGGCCTTCCTTCTGATACTCTATCGCCGGAGCGGACACGGAATTGGCAAAACCGGTGATTGGCACAAGCGCACCCGCACCGCCCCATTCCACCAGTTTCGGATAGATATTAAAACCGGTCAGCAGCACGCTCAATAACACCAGCAGCATAGAACACCACGCCCCTGCCGTGTCTTTATCCAGCCCGGCACTGTTCGTCGCATAATTTAAAATAACCTGTCCGATACAGCAGATAATGCCTCCTACGAGGAACGCCTTTACCATCTGCAGGAAAAGATTGTGTGTAGGCGTTATGCTTTTCACCTGCTCCTGATACTGCTGCTCTTTGGCCGCTTTTGTATTCTGTTCCGTACTCATATTTTCCTGTTCCATTTTCTATTCTCCCTTCTCTTTTAATTTTCCTGCCAACAGAAAGAATGCCCTTCTACTAACCATATAAATAAACCGCCTGCGTAAAATAAATCAAACTGCCCGCCAGCTTTCCGAGCGCAACGGCAAGAATCGCCAGGCCAAGTCCATGCCGAAATCCAATCCGTCGTGCAAAAATCGGAATCGTATTCAGCATTTCCGCAATCGCCAATGCCAGACAGCCTACAAAAATTCCGGAAAAGATGCCGAACAAAATCAGCAGAACATTTCCTATGGCATGCCAAACTGCCTCCGTTTCTCCCTTTCCGAACAGCTGATTGGAGATCACCCACTCTCCGAGTTTTCCAAAATCACTGAAAACACTGAAAAAATCACCCGCCAGTGTCCCCAGAACAACCATTTCTTCCAATGCAAATATATGTCTTGCAATGTGCATTTTTCCCGCAAATCTCGGTATCAGTCCGACGGAAATCAAAACCGTAAATACGCCGCCCGATACGATAAATCCTGCACTTGCGCCGAGCAGTGCCAAAAAAATCTGTCTAATGAACATCCAACATTTTCCCTTCCCTGTCCGCAGTCTCAATAAGTGCCTTATTGACATCCGTTTCATAAACGCGCATTTCCACCTCGATCGGTGTCGGATCTTTGGTGATACGCCTTCCACCAATATGATTAAAAAATGTGATAATGCCGACGGCCAGCCCGATCGAATAGCTGAGTTCCAATATGCTGTAACCATCGCTCGACTGTCCCATGACCATCTCATAAACTTTTGTAAATACTTCATTGATACCAATATCATTATGAAATGCCATGATCGTAAACGCAGTTCCGAAGAAACTGATCAGAGATACAAAAACGATCTTGATCATCTGCACGGGCCCCTTATGCTTGTCCACATTAATCTTTTCCACCAGCACATCGATCTCTCCCAAATTTTCCACCGTTACATTCGGAAAAGTCTTTTCGATTTCTGCAATCACCTTTAAAATGCTGATGACCTGCCTTTTGGGCTCTTCCTCTTTAAAATGATGAAGCTTAATCGTTTTGACCTTCGCCAGAATATGTTTGTCACTGCACGTCATTTTTCCAATATCTTTAACATAGACATCCTCCGACTGCAATTCCACATTCTGCTCCGCTTTTAAATATAAGGTCACGTTATTAGTTGACATAACAATTCCCCTTTTGGTGTTTTCCGCTTTAATCAATTGACTATATTATTCATCTTATGGTATAATTTTATGCACAAAAAAGAAGTGTTCAGGCCGAAAAAGCACAGAAAAGAAAAAAGGAGCCTTATTGCAATGATACAATATCGCACTCTATCAGCAGAAGAAATCTGCCCGGAATTATTTCAAAATTTTATCCGCCATCAGGTCGTTACAAAATGCTGGAGGAAAGAAAATGATAAATGGCTCATTAATGACGCTCCCTTCATCGATGACTGGAACGAAAAAGACTACCAGTTTCTGGTTTCCTGTTTGAAAAATACTGTTTTGACAGGCGGCCTTGTACATGCTGCTTTTTACCAGAATATGCTTAAAGGATTTGTTTCCGTTGAACTTAGCCTGTTTGGCGGCGAACATCGCTACATGGATTTATCCAGCATCCACGTTTCAGAAGATATGCGGGGCACGGGAATCGGTAAGACGCTTTTTCAGACCGCCAAAAAATGGGCAAAGGAAAAAGGTGCAGGAAAACTCTACATTTCCGCACATTCGGCCGTTGAAAGCCAGGCCTTTTACCGGAAAATGGGATGCGTCGAAGCACAGCTCTATCATTCAAAACACGTCGAGGCAGAACCATACGACTGCCAGTTGGAGTGCAAGGTGTAATATTGCACAATACTATACCTTGTTCCCAATTCCCATGTATTATCATTTTATTTACTATATCTTGATTTTTATTTCAAGGTATCGAAATTCCGTACATCCTTTTTCTACACCTTCTAAATAACAAACCGTTTGCATTCTGTTTTTGTTTATGCTATAAATATCTCACTATCCAAGTTTGACAGGGTATTTCTACAATTCCATGTAATCTGATAACGCTCTTATAATTCTAACATTCTAACCAAAGAAAGGACACATCTATGGACAATCTCAGCAAAACGCAAAATTTATCCCCCGGCAGCACTTCCCATGCCGACTGCTCCATCGGCAATCTGTGGCATACTGCCACCGGACCGCTCGCCTTTCCTATGACCAACGATTATATGTTCCGTTCCCTTCTGCAATGCAATAGCAGTGTATTAAAAGGTCTGGTCTGTGCTTTACTGCACCTGAATGCCAGAGATATTCATTCCGCAGACATACTCAATCCTATCGAACTCGGAAAAGCAATCAACGATAAGACTTTTATTCTGGATATCAAAGTCCTTTTTAACGACAATACTATTGTTCAGCTGGAAATGCAGGTCATCAACCAGTACAACTGGACTGACCGCTCCCTCAGCTATCTTTGCCGTTCTTTTGATCAGCTTACGCGCGGAAAAGCCTACCAGACCGTCAAACCTGTCATTCAAATCGGCATCCTCGACTTCACCCTATTTCCGGAATCTCCGGAATTTTATGCAACTTATCAATTATTAAATGTCAAAAAATATACAATTTATAGTGACAAACTGCGTCTGTCTGTGTTAGACTTAACACAAATGGAACTTGCAACGGAAGAAGACCGGCTCTATCAGATTGACGACTGGGCTGCCTTCTTCAAAACTACAACATGGGAGGATTTAAAAATGCTTGCCGAAAAAAATTCTTACATTGCAGAAGCTGCTGCTACCCTTTACGAACTCAGCCAAGACGAAAAAATCCGGCTCCAATGTGAAGCCAGAGAAGATTATTACCGCCACCAGGCCAGCATACAGTATGAGATGGACCGGCGGGACGCAATACTGAAAGAACAGAATGCAAAAATTGAAGAAAGAAACGTTAAAATTGAAGAACAAAACTCCAAGATCAAAGAGCGAAACGCTAAAATCGAAGAACAGGACGCCAAAATCGAAGAACAGGACGTCAAAATCGAAGAACTAACAAGAATGAATCAAACCCTAATCTCCGAAAAAGAAGCATGGATCATCGAAAGGGAACAGCTGCTTGCCCAGATAAAAAGGAAATGAAAATTTTCTCTATCGAGCCATTCTTCATAACCCTCACATACTAAGCATCATCAAATGTGCCCGGTATCGTTCGGTATTATGATCAATGTCCTCCTGGGATACACCATAATACCGATAGATATCCTTTACCATCGTTTTCATGATATCCATGTTACCGTCAAACCAGGAAACTGCAATATCCCCGTACAGCATATCAATTTCCATTTCCAATGTGCCCTGCATTCCTTTATCAGCGACAAACAGATGATAGTCCGTTGGAAAGACCTCCGGCGGAATTGCATCGATTTCCCGCTCACGCATAGCCGTCCACTCCATAACCTGTCTCGTATATTCTTTCAGAGCTTCTTCATTATGGAAATCTTTCGGCGGAAGAATCCTTCTTTCCTCCTGCATCAATTCCGGCTTTTTGCGGTAAATCAGATTATGCTTATGGTTTCGTTTCCGTTCTTCATACCCACGGTAAGAAGCGTCCACTTCAACCATTCCATACCGTTCTTCGGCATATTGAACCACTTCCTGAATCGTATGGGTTCCCGGAACAATAGAGCGCTTTGTCTTGTCTCTTTTTCGCCGGCTTTTCCTGTCATACAGCGCCCGGCCGATACGCCGCAAGAGATTCTTCTCCTTACCTGCGATAAAAACCGATGTTGGCCCGTCGGCCCCTCCGATTATTCGACATGACACAGCTTTCTTCCTCATCTTGCCCGCTCCCTTTTCCGCCTGCACCTTTGTTCCTTCAAACATGCTCATTATCCTTGACGCTTCTACTTCTGCATTCCGAAAATGGCATCCTTTTGATAATACCGCGCCATAGACTTATTCTTCCAGTCCCCCGCATCTTCCTCAATATCGCTCCAGAATAAAAGATAAGGGTGCCCGGTCAGACGTGGGATGGCGATTTCGCTTTCTCCGTTTTTTTCCATCTCCTGAAGAAGCCTCTCTCTTTCGGCTGTTTCCTGTCCATAAGCCGATGCCTCCCCAGTCGCAAGAGAATAAACGGCCGAAGCAGTCGTAAAATAATCAGGATTTACTTTCATATACATTGCACCGAAGAATACGCCGAAGAACAGAACACCCGCCAAATACCACCGCACTGCTTTTATTTCAAAGCAGCCAGCAGGCTTTCCAAAAACATTTACGCCGGCTTCACTCTTCTCTACCGCCCTGAATGCTTCAAGTTTCCGGTAGAGCCAGCCCATACAATAGAAAAGGCTGAACATAACATAGAGCATGGAATCCAGAAAAATAATATTAAAAATTCTTCCGCCTCCCACATCGCCGGTCGCAAACAAACTCGGTGTAAACATGGCGGACAACACGCAATAACAATAAAATACCACTAACAGCGGCGCCCGAAACAAGAAAGCACAACAGCGTCCAAAGGCCTTAACCGTTTCCCACACAAAAGGCAGCAACGCCAGCACGAACAGCAGATAAGGCCAGCTGAACCATGTATCGACGACATATTCCACACAATAGTAAAAAGAGCGCAGAATGGACTTGAAAACGCCCGGTCTCACCAACATCTCTTCCTGTCTCACCGCATTTCCCGGCGCCAGCACATTTAACAGAAACGCTATTACAAAAAACAGAAAGGGCAGGATAAGAAGCCTACACTTTTTCCCCTGTTTTCCGAGCAGCAAAAGTCCGAAGGCCGTCACAAACAGAACCGCCGCGATCAATGCCGTCACATAATTACTGCCTCCCACAAAAAAGGCGAGCAGACAGGCCGCTGTCAGACGCAGTATCCTTTTCTTTTTCTCTGTCATCAGCAGGATGCACAAGCCGCACAGAAATAACACAGCGCTGTGCGGAATCATATAATGTGCCGCCCCGTTGTACCAGAAAAAGCCCTGCGTTTTATCCACCATACACTGTACCGCAAAAATAAGATACAGCATAGCTGTGCCGATAAATACTGCAGGACGCGCCTGAAAGATTTTTACAATAACGATGTACAAAAAGAAAAGCGTGGACAACGTGAGCATTCCGATCATGATGAACGGAACCAGCCCATACATTCCCCATATGCCCGGTTGAAGAGCCATGAGAAAAATACTGGAAAAGGTTCCCTGCCAGCCATACCAACGTTCTATGACCGTATCGCCGGCCGCTTTGATTGTCTGCCAGATGGAATGCGTACTAGTCCATGCAATATGGCTATAGGCGCTAAAACCATAGTCATCCGCAGACGGATAACCATAACTGCCAAGCCAGAAGATGGGAAGCAGACTCGCCACGAACAGTATAACAAGTGCTATAGCGATTTTGGATTCGGTTTTGAAAGTTTTCATTCTCGTAATCATGCCTCTCTCTCAACCCGCTATGACTCTTCTATGATCTGATACTGCATATATTCATACAAAAGCTTTGTTCCCTCAGCAATCTCCGGCGGCAATAACGCCCGCGCCACCAGCTTTATCTCATCGCTCTCGATATCCGTCCGCTTCAAATTTGCGTAATCGCCGTCAATGCTCACTACCCGATACTGAAATGTATTCATATAAGAACCTTCCACTCCTGCCAGATTTAGTCTTCACCTTCATCGTCTACGGCCGCCGCTATACCCGAAACGACCGCAGACACGACCGAAATGACGACAGGAATCAGAATAACAACAAATCCTCCGGCCAAAAGTAAAAAAACTGTAGAGCCCATTGCAAAATTCCTCCTTTTAACGCAGGCAGGCCGCTGAGGACCCGGCTGCTTATCCATAATCATGAATCTATTTTACATGAAATAATTCCATATTTCAACCCAATTCCACTACCCTGTCCGCTATTTTCTCCTGAAAACGGATGTCATGCTCCACGAACAGCATCGTGGGCTGATAACGCAGCAGTAGATTTTCTATCTGAATGCGGGAAAAAATATCGATATAATTAAGCGGTTCATCCCATATATACAGATGCGCCTGTTTGAGCAGACTTGCCGCGATCAGCACTTTTTTCTTCTGCCCTTCCGAGAATTCCTCCATCCGCCCGCCAAACTGCCTCCGCTCCAGATCGAGCTGCCGAAGGATAGCTTTCAAAAGACTCTCGTCCAGATTTTCCTTTTTGCAGTAATCGGTCAGATTTCCCTGTAAAAAGGACGTATCCTGATCAATATAGGAAATACGCAGACCGCTGGCCGTCCGCAGCACGCCGCTCTCCCGGAGAGCGCTTTCCGTTTCACCGACTAAACCCGCCTCCGTCGCGGCAGTTTGACTGCCAAGTCCATATTCGCTGCTCTCCGCTCTCCCGTTTGCACGCAGAATCGCCTTGATCAGACTGGACTTCCCACATCCATTCGGTCCACGCAAAAGTACCCGTTCACCCTGATGCAGTTCCAGATCAAAGTCCTGTAAAAGAATGCGCTCTCCATAAGCCAGACCATATTTTTCTGCCCGTACCAGCACATCTTTATGATGCTTCAGGGGCATTACTTTTAAGTCCGCCGGATTCTCGATATCCTGAAGCAGCCCTTCCTTTTCCTCGATTTCTCTTCCAATCCGCTCCTCTATCTGCTTTACCCTGCTCTGCATCTTCTTCGTCTTTGCGCCAATATACGGCCGGGTTCCATTCCCCCGGTCATGCTCTTTCACAGGGTCATATCCGATCTTGGTGCTTTCGTTTTTGTCCGCCCAGTCCCTTGTCCGTTCGGCAGCCTTTTTCAGTTTACCGATTTCCTTCCGATGCTTCTCATTTTCAGCCACCTGAAACGCATCTTTGCGTTCCTTATTTTCCCACCAGGAAGAAAAATTTCCTTTCTGCACCTCAATGGTGACACGGTTCAATACCAGAATATGGTCCACACAGGCATCCAGCAGGTCCCTGTCATGGGAAACGAGCAGAAAGCCCTTTTTGTGACGCAGATATTCTTTGACGATTTCTCTGGATGCCTGGTCTAAATGATTGGTCGGCTCGTCGATGAGCAGGAAGTAATTGTCTCTGGAAAAAAGAATCGCTAACATCACCCTCGTACGCTCCCCATGGCTGAGCGTCCCGAAAGGGCGGTAGAGCAGTTCCGCGCTCATCTTCATTTTCTCCAGTTCCATGATGACTCTCCACTCCTCACAGTCCGGCGCCAGTTCTTCCAGAAAGTCCGACATACACCTCGTAAGCTGCTCTTTTTCAATCCGGTAGGGAAAATAATCAAAAGCCGTGGATGTCTGAATGCTCCCCCGATACTCATACTTCCCAAGCAGAAGATTCAGAAACGTCGTCTTCCCCTTTCCGTTTCTCCCGATAAATCCCAGTTTCCAGTCCGTATCAATACTGAAGGATACCTGCTCAAAAATGTTGTCCGAACTGCCTTCATAGCAGAATGTTAAATTAGATACGCTTATTTTCGCCATAAAAATCCCGCCTTTCTATTTTTCTCCGGGTGCACTCCGTTTCAAATACAAAAGCGGGTTTTTCTACGCAACAAAAAAAGAGGGCGATACAGAAAACGACCCACTTTTGACAACATGAATGAAACGCAGTACTATCAAGAACGTTCTATCATATAACGCTCTGTCGCATGATGCTCTTCGCATCATTACCGTTTCCATGTTCCAAAAGCAGACTATTTTCGCATCTTTACCCCCATGCCTTTCCTTATCCTGCGATGTTTGGGCCATAAGGCACAAACTATCGCTAAAACCGAACAAGTTCGGTTGAAAGAATGTAATTCTTTCAACCTTACCTCCTTCTACCTGCCTCAGCAGACAGTCAACTTAAAAGTTGAGAAATATCTTTTATGATAACTGGCTGTATTTTAGCATATCCTGCAAAAGGATGCAAGCCCTTTTACCCATACAGTTTCATCCACTGCACGATCTTACGTCCAATCTTATACAACGGCCCTTCCAATTCCTTACGGGCGTTCTTCAATTCTTTGCGGATTTCGAGATGCTGCGGACAGTGCTGCTCGCATTTTCCACATTCAATACAATTGGATGCTGCAGAAGAATCCTTCCGCATCGCCGTACACATAAAGTATTCCATGAATGCCGCCTTGAATCCCTCCGTATGCCGCCTGTTGTAAGAAGCAAAAGTGCCCGGGATATCAACATTTTTCGGACAGGGCATACAGTATCTGCACCCCGTACAGCCGACTTTGACTTTGGCATTGATCGCTCTTACCACGTGATGAAGCAGTTCTTCGTCCGCATCCGTGAACTCACCGACCTGCACATTGGATGCCGCTCTCACGTTCTCCTTCACCATTTCCAACGAATTCATGCCGGAAAGAACGCAGGTCACTTCGGGCTGGTTCCAGAGCCAGCGGAAAGCCCACTCCGCAGGGCTTCTCTTAACAACGTAATCTTCCATCAGCTTTTTGGCTTCTTCCGGCAGAAGGCCGACCAGTTTTCCGCCCCGCAGCGGCTCCATAATGATGACCGGAAGCTTTTTGGAAGCGGCATAATGAAGTCCCTTCCGACCTGCCTGGGAATGTTCATCCATATAGTTATACTGTATCTGGCAGAAATCCCAGTCATATACGTCCACCAGTTCGCAGAACATATCCGAATTCCCATGATAGGAAAAGCCTACCTGACGGATTGCTCCGCTTTTTTTCTTTTCCTCCAGCCACTCGATGATGCCGAGTCCTTTCAATCTGTCCCAGGTTTTAACGTCCGTCAGCATGTGCATCAGGTAATAGTCCACATGATCGGTACGCAGCCGCCGCAATTGCTCGGCAAAATATTTTTCCATGCTGTCCGCTTTTTTGATCAGGTAATGGGGAAGCTTCGTTGCAATATTGACTTTATCCCGAATCCCGTTCTTTTCCAGGATTTTCCCGAGAGCATCTTCGCTGCCGCCGTATACATAGGCTGTATCATAGTAATTGACACCTGACTCATAAGCCGACATGATTTCCTTTTCAGCTTTTTCCAAATCAATTTTCCCGCCGCTCTGCGTAAAGCGCATACATCCATATCCGAGAATCGAAAGCTTATTTCCATATTTATCTGTACGATAATTCATTCCTATTGTCCTTTCTTATAAACCGCGTTATGTATGGGATGCGCGGTTCGTCAAATGCCCTATGACACGCAGAAACTCCTGTTCGGATATCTCTGTCTGCGAAAATCCGGCCCGCTCCAGTATCCGGGTACATTCCCCGATTTCTTCTTCGTCCGCCGTCCAGAGATTTTCGGAAGCAAGCCACAAAAGCTGCTGCTCATAGTTGACCTTCTCCCGTAATAGCCGGTGTTTTCTCGAAAGTTTACAAATATATTCCTGATAACGCATAATCAGTTTTTCATTCCTGTCTGCCTGCTCATAACGATATCTTTTGAGCCCCGCCCTGACAGACCAGCGCACGGCTGCTGCGATGATAAGCAGAAAAACGGCCACCTTGAAAAATACGCCCGCTCCCCGGCCCGCCGGCCCGTCAGAGTCCATTTCCGATTCTTCCTCTTCCTGTGCTGCTCCCGAATCGCTATTCTGATTTCCGGTCAGAAAATTCAACAGTCGCTGCCACAGACTCTCCCCTTCCTCTTCTTCGTCCGAAGCCGGTGTCACCTCCACGGCCACCCAGCCAAGCGCCTCATCATAGACCTCCACCCAGGCATGGGCATTGGCATCACTGACTTCTACGGATACGACCGCCTCCGTTCCGAGCAGCGAATGACCGTCATAATACGCTTCATACCGCGCCTCCTCGATGAGCGTACCATTCTCGGAAATATCGACAGGATCGATAGCATACCCTTCCACATACCTTGCCGGTATCCCAAGATACCGGAAGATCATCGTTGCCGCACTCGCAAAATGTGCACAGTATCCCCTTCGGTTTTCCGACAGAAAATAATTAATAAAATCTTCCCCGTAAGGCGTCATTCCGGGACGCAGCGTATAGGGAATCTCCTCCTGATAATATCCGGCCAGTCTTCGGACCGTCTCGAACACATCCGCATCTCCTGCTAAAAGCCCCGCTTCTTTACAAAAAGCCGCGACCGCTTCCAGGTTCTGCTCCGGTACATAAAGACACTCTTCCGGCACATGCTCTTTCAATCTCCCCGGCACTTCCCCGGATAGCAGCGGATAATAAGTATATTCCTTCGTCTGTCCCGGATAGATCAGCCTGTCCGTATCTTCTGAATAATAAGGCAGATATACGCCTGCAGGCGCTGCCACATTGGTAATTTTCATAAGACCCTTTGCAGAATACGCTTCTCCGTTTTCATAGTCCTCACGCAGCCGCAAAAAAGTGTTGTCCTGCTCCACAGCCAGAAGCCCGTTCTCATCCGTGGCACGATTCCATTGATTCTGATAAGGAAGGTAAACACTTCCCGTAAAAGTCTTAAAATAAAGACGTTCGTTGCAATAGGGCGCAAATTCTATCGTCAGGTCCGTCTCAAAGTCCAGACGCACGGAACTGACCCCGCCGAGCTTACCGTTCGTCATACCTCCGGTACTGGGATAAAAATTGAACAGTCCCATCAGGCCGAGCATGGAAATATTCTCCACCGTATCCATCGTACTTTCTTTGATTGCACTCATGGAATGATTCCTTTGGAACTGTTCTTTCGGATAAAAGACCGCCATAAGCTGCGTGAGCAGAAAACAAAAGAGAAAAACTGCCGCCATCAATCCCGCCATCGTCCGACAGCTAAGCACATAGGAAATTCGTTTTTTCTCCGGTAAATACTGGTAACTGGCATTTTTCTGCGTCAGCCGGAAATGGCCGCTGCCGCAGAGAATATCGGATGAAACCAGTCCTCCAAGAAGCATCGACGCATAGATGCCGTCCGGTTCCCGTTCCAGATAAAGCGGTATGCACAATATTCCGATACTCAGCAAAAACGCCAGAAAATGCCGCATTTTTCTCGAAATCATGATGCTCAGCAAAATACCGCACACACAACCGATATAACAGGTAGAGATTGTCACCGCCAAATACCGGTTTCCTACCTGCTCACCGTAATTTCTCATAGCGCTCGTACCAAAGAAATCGGACGCTGTCTGCATTATTTCATTCATCACAGCATAGAAACCACTGTTAATATAACGGCTGAACAAACTGCCGCCAAAGACCATGAGTATCATGACCGCCAGATACCCGATATTCATCGTATACTTATTATAATACAACACAGAACATAATATCGCAATCAAAAAAACGATGCTGTTAACAGTAAACCGGGAATAATCTATATCCAGAGCGGACAGAAAACAGCCGATACCGCCCATAACGAACAAATAGACCAGCATGCCTTTCAGAAAAAGCGTATAAATCCTGTTTTCTTCCCGTTCCACAGCTTCCGGCCGCAGAACGATACCCGCTAAGGAAAGGTCCTGCCGCGCGCCATCCTTCCTGCGTTTTTTACCTTTCGTGATCATACCGTCTCCCTGCTTCACAAATTGTAGAAATTCTTCTCACACCAGCCTAATTGTTTTCGCACATCTGCACTCTTACCGCCCCATCCTGTACTGCAACTGCCAGATAAGATTTCAAAAAGGGATAGCAGTTCCGCATATGTTCCCCGGCATTTTCATTGACTCTATCGGACAATGCAAGGCTGAAAATACCGCCGTATGCTTCGGCGAGTTCCTGCATCGTACCGCAGTCGTATTCTTCCCACTGAAAAGCCGGCTGATTCCAACATAGCAGGCACACCGGAAGCCGCTGTTCCATAAAACTCTGTCCAAGATACCAGGCGAATTCCAGAATCTGCTCCGTCTGCGCCGAATCCTTGACCAATTTCAACATTAACACCATTTCGCTGCCCGCCATTGACACCCGCTCTTTTACCATAAGCGTCTCCTGTCTGGCAGACAGTTTCCAGTGAATGTCCCGGAACCGGTCGCCGGATATGTATTCCCGGACATCACTCACCTGCGCGAAATCATTCCCCTTCTGCCTGCTCTCTTCCCGCTCTGCCGCGCCCGCCATAAAGCCTGTGACATCTATCGGTTCGACCGCATTCTGCCTGGGAATTACAGACAGTTCTTTCGACAGGGATATCTCCTTTTGGCAATAAAGAAAGCCCATCACGTCCTGCACGTTCAGTAAACCGCACGATACTGTATAACGCCCAAGCTCTACTGCCCGAAAAGGCAGCGTCAATACGCTGTCTCTGTGAATAGCTGCAGGCATCTGCACGGAAAGCGTCGATACACGTTCCAGAAAAGTATTGGAAAATGAAAGCTGCATCTGACAGTGAAGCGCCAGCCACCAGGCATCATTTCGAAGATGCAGTTCCAGCAGAATTTCTTCCGTTTTGGCAGCCCGAGGCCGGTCGATCAACAATTCCGGAACAATCCGGCCGCATAAATACACCGCTCCTGCCACAGAAATCACCGGAAGAAATGTCATCACCAGAACAGCGAGCCAAAGAAAATAACTGCGGAATACATTATAGAAGAAAAAGGCCGCCGCCCAAAAAATCAGATAAAAAATCAAACGCACCGGACGAATTTTATACCGTATCTTCTGTTCCATTCGATAACCTCTCAACAGCGGGGACTTTTCACGGTTTGAAACAATTCTTGTATACAGGCGCGCATATTTTTGCCTTCGGCACGCGCCCGCGCACCGAGTTTCACGCGATGCCGCAGCACATCCAACAGCACGACCTGTACATCCTGTACAGTCACAAAATCCCTGCCTGCAAGAAGCGCCATCGCCCTTGCCATACGAAGCAGGGCAATACAGGCCCTCGGACTCGCCCCCATCGCAAACAGCTCATGGGTACGGGTAGCCTCCACGAGCGACACAATATACTCATAAATCGCATCATGCACGAAAATTTTCTCCGCTGCCTGACACATTTCCCGCAGTTCGTCCAACGTTATCACCGGTTCAAGCGTCTCCGCCTGCTTCCAGACTTCGCCGCGCAGCAGTGCCACCGCATCCCCATGTGCCGGATAACCCATGGACAGACTGACCATAAAACGGTCTAATTGAGATTCCGGAAGCATCTGTGTCCCGGAAGAACCGATTGGATTCTGAGTCGCAATGACAATGAACGGCTCCGGCAGTTTTCTCGTCTCCCCCTCCACGCTGGCCTGACGCTCTTCCATCACTTCCAAAAGCGCGGACTGCGTTTTGGGAGAAGTCCTGTTCAGTTCGTCCGCAAGGAACAGATTACAGAACACAGAGCCTTCCCGAAAATGAAACTCCTCCGTCTTACGGTTATACATAGAGAATCCCAGAATATCGCTGGGCAGCACGTCCGGCGTAAACTGCACACGATGATATTTCAGCGAAAGCACCCTCGCAAAAGTCGTGGCAAGCGTCGTCTTTCCCACGCCCGGAATATCTTCCATCAAAATATGCCCGCCGCCGACCATCGCCGCCAGTACCCGGCAGACCACGTCCTGCTTTCCCCTGATCACATAATTCACTTCATCCTGAACCCGCTGCAGTTTCTCCTGATATGTCATTTGTACCTCCGATTTATCCACCGATTTCTCTCAGTTTATTGTACACCGAATCTGGAAGAATGGAAACTACTATTCAGAAAACACTACCGTTCAAAAATGTATTTTCGTAACGCCCGGTCCCTGCCCTGATATTTATCAATGTCCTTGAAAATTAATTTGAAACCGTTCTTTTCCAAAACTTTATGCGAAGCAATATTTTCTTCCAAAACGATACCGTATATTTTATCAATCTGAAGCATTTCCATTATTACCGGCAAAAATACTTTTACCGCTTCTGTGGCAAACCCATTGCCCGTATACTTCTGGGCTATATGATAGCCAATCTCGAATCCTTCTCCTAATGGGCATGCCTGAACATATCCGATATTCCTGTTTTCATTTGTAATTATGGGGTATACGAATGGTCCGTTTGAAGTAGAATATGACCCGATCAGCCGTTTTAAAGTTCTCACTGCATCCTCCAAAGTCTCACATACCTCATCCGGTACGAAAAGCCTGTTATCATCATCTACGGAATTTTTCTGATAATCACTGCACATATCCATCGTAAAATCTGTTATAACAAATCTTTTTGATTTTATATACATTATTCTGCCCCCTCAAAAAAATTGTGATTTATCAGCATAATTATATTCCATTTCCTACGGGTATACAATTTAAAAAAATCGTCTTTTTGAATTACAAAACCGGCAGGCCAGGTGCAGTTACGTTTCGGCATGCAGGCCGGGACAGAGCATGGCATTGTTCCTGCGAAGGTCCTTGAAAAACGCCGGTACTTAGTGAAAAAGAGACTTTGCTGCTTTTGAACTTAGTACCGCTGCGATTTTTCGCGGAGCGAAAGCGTGCCTTCAAAGGAACAATGCCATGCTCTGTCCCGGCCTGTATACCGAATTACAATCCTCCTTTCAGCAGGTACACACCTCCTTCCGCAGCTGCAGCAGAATCCTCTTTTCCATCCGGCTCACCTGCACCTGGCTGATTCCCATCCTTTTTGCCACTTCAACCTGTGTCTTATCCTGAAAATATCGTAACTGAATCAATTCCCGCTCCGTCTCATCAAGCCCATCCAAAAGCTGCTCGAGCAACATATGATTCAACAGCTTTTCTTTCTCCGTATCTTCGCAGACGCTTCCACCCGTATTATTTTCAAGTACCGAATATCCGACGCCGCCTGCCTCGCCCACGACCTGGTCCACAAGATAGATTTCATTTCCATCGGATTGATAGACCGATTTATAAATGGATTCCACCTCGATATTAGCATCCAGCGCCAGAACGATATCTTCTACGCTCAATCCTGTTTCTTCTGAAATCTCCTGCATGGTCGCATCCCGTCCGAGCATATGAGACAGTTTTTCCGCCGCCTGTCTGATCTTCCATCCATTTTCCTTCAGGGTTCTGCTCACCTTTACCATGCCGTCATCCCGCAGAAAACGTTTAATTTCCCCCTGTATCATCGGTACTGCATACGTTGAAAACTTCACTTCGAAGCGCAGATCGAATTTATCAATTGCCTTCATCAGACCGATACAGCCGATCTGAAATAAATCCTCCGGATCATAACCTCTTTCCAGAAAACGCTTTACAATATGCCTTACCAATCCCAGATTTTCTTCTATCAGTCTTTCTCTCGCTTCTTTATCCCCTGCCTGTGAACGTTCAATCAATACGGCAGTTTCTTCCATAAATAAGCCTTGCTCCTTTCCAAAGATGACTATGATTACAGCTATTTCTTATCATATGAACAATCCGCAGCACGGCCCTCACTCCACATCCTCAATCCATGATGTGGTGCCGAGTTTTTTTATCATATGTACTGTCGTACCCTGTCCCACTTCGGAAAGCACCTCCAGGTCATCCATAAAAGCCTCCATAAAAGAAAATCCCATACCGGAACGTTCCAATTCCGGTTTCGTCGTAAAAAGAGGCTCCATCGCTCTATCGATATTTTCGATTCCGATACCGCAGTCCCTGATCTCCACCTCCAATACATCGCTTTTGATAAAACAGTGAATCCATACTTTGTTTTCTTCCCGGACCTCACCGTCATACCCATGTATGATAGAATTGGTCACCGCCTCCGATACCGCTGTTTTGATATCCGAAATTTCTTCCAGTGTCGGATTGAGCTGCGCCACAAAAGCCGCTACCGCGGTCCGTGCAAAAGCTTCATTATCCGAAATCGCCCGAAATTCCAATCTCATTTCGTTCTTTACCTCTGTCCCCTTCTTCCAGCTTACAATTTCAATCATAATGCCTTTCCTTTCTATTGTTCTATTCAGACTACTGATATATTCAATTCATTGATATATTCAATTTATTGATATATCTAATTCATTGATATATCCAACTTATTGATATAATTGATTCATGGATTTATTCACGCCATTGACATGCTTACTCCATAATTTCAACCACATTATGTAACCCCGACAACATCAGGATACGCCGAATCCTGCTGTCTGTATTGATCGCATACACCTTCCCTCCAAAACAGGCAATTTTTTTGTATCTTCCCACAATAATACCAATTCCGGAGCTGTCCATGAAGGTTGTCCGCTCAAAATCAAAGACCACGTTTCCCACTTTTTCATCGAGAATATATTTATCTGCAGTTTTACTTATGTGAACCGATTGATGATGGTCTATTTCATCCGGCATTCTTATCATCAGGTAGTTGTCGATTACTTTAAATTCCTCTTCCATTATCCGTTTTCCCCTTTCTACTGTACGAGCATTTTTTATACGAAACAGGAAAGCCGATTGCTCCACTGTGCTCCCGCAATCGCCGCCGGCATTCGCAATCCGGGCTGTCCTCCTTCCTGCTCATACCGACTTGTCCGGTCAATGTCTGAGATTTATACGGGCAAGCCTGTCCATCTGCTCAGCCGCAGTCCGGAACTTTCATATAAAAAAAGAGAACAAAGCATTACTCTGTTCTCTTTCGTATATTATCATATTTCTTCTCACACTTCTATTGTGCCGCGCTTTCCAGTTCCTCCAGATAAGTCGTAGACTTAGATGCCTTCAAAGTCCCCGGGAACAATTCTATTACCTGTCTGTACGCCTCTCTGGCATCTTCTGTCCGGCCAACACTCTTATAGGCATCCGCCAGATAGTACAGGGCATCTCCGTTCGATGCATCATACCGGAATGCCTTCTCGAAATTCGGAATCGCTACATCATAGTCCACATGCTGGTATGCCTCATACGCCATATCATAATAAGCATCTCCAAGTGTTGGCCCGATTAAGGCAAGCAGCGTATTGTACAATTTCTCATAGGACTCGGAAATCTCGATTTCATCCTCCTGCTTTGCTGCATCGATTTCATCCAGGTAATCGGCAACTGTCATCACATCCGAAGAATCCGTCAGATAAGCATCCGCCGCTTTCGTAAGAAGATCATAATACTGGATATTGCCGTCTTTGCCCATATATGCCTGCAAATCCTGCTCCAGTGTTTCCTTCTCTTCCTGTAAGCTTGCAAGCTGCTGCTCCAGCTCGTCAATCGTCGCGGATTTAGCATCCGACTGCTCGCTGACAATACGCAGGTTTTCGTTGATATCTGCCTTTTCCGATGAAATCCTCGCAGGCAGGATCAGGAAAAATGCAATCGCAATTCCGATCAGGAGCCCGATGCCCAGATTCAACAGAGAGCCTACGCCTTTGCCTTCTTTGATATTCACAGGCTGAATGATCGTTTCATTCCCGCTCTGGTACTTCCTGACTTCGTCCGAACGGTTCTTTTTCTTACCGCCCGACTTCACGCCCTCTTCAGGCAAAAGCATCTCATCGACTTCTTTCAGATAGCGCAGCGTCATCGTATTGTTGGAATCAATCTGCACACATCTCGTCAGTTCTCTTTTGGCACGCTCCCATTCTTCACTGTTAATATATAAAAGCGCAAGGAGCTGATGCGCGCGGATGAACTTCGGATTGAGAGACAATACTTTCTTGAGCTGTATTACCGCTAAGTCCAGACTATCCTGATGACAATATGTCAATGCCTGATTGTATTTTTTAATAGTCTGATTTATTGTATCCAAACGTGTCGGATTGGTCTGTATCATATTAATATAGTCATCCGCTATATTTTTCTTCGGCTGCTGGTTCTTGCTGATGACCCACTCACTCAGGGCCGCAACGACCTCTCCCATCTCAAAATAAACCAGTCCCAGTAAATTTCTTGCTGCTACATTATTTTTATTGAACTTTAAACTCTGACGTAAACTTGCGATTGCGCCGGTCAGATCTCTGACATTCGCCTTTTCCAGTCCATCATTATAAAATCTGTTAGAGATATACATGATCTTCTTATAAAGTGATACATCGGCGCCGCAGCTGGTACAAAAATCATGTTCGGACAATTCATATCCGCATTTGTAACAATTCATCTATGATAACCATACCTTTCTGATATCGATGCCTTTTTATTATTCCAAATTTTTCGACGCCTTTGATTCCTTTACCACCTTGACTACCAAATCGGCCATGTCCGTTAAATCCTGATTATATATCGCTTCTTCTGCATCCTCCACCTCAAGGCTCGGATGAAATTTCCTCAACTCTTCCTCAAAATTAATCATGCGAGTGCCTCCTTAAAAGGGCTTTCACTTCGCCCGCCAAATATAATGAACCGACAATATACACGCACTCCCCAGCGGCGCTGCGCCTGCACACATCCTGCATCGCATCTTCCAGGTTCACATATTCCAGTATCCGTATTTCTGTATATTGTCTGAAATAATCCGCCAGTTCCTGCAGCGGCAAGGCTCTTTTATCCTGTATTGCCACCACACCAATTTCATCGAACAACTCTGCTCCTGCAAGCATATCCATTACTTCCCGGTACTGTTTCTCCTGTACCATGGAAAAAAGAAGAAATCTTCTTCCCGCACAGCCATCCTGTCGGGCTGTCTTCAAAAAGGCCCGTATGCCGTCGGTATTGTGTGCGCCGTCGAGATAAACCGAAGGCATGATTTCCTCCATCCGGCCTTCCCAGCGCATCTTCCTTACACCTTCTGTAAGCTGCTCTTTACTGATCCTTGTCCTGTCCGCAAGCTGCTCAACAGCCGCCACGGCGAGCACAGCATTTTCTACCTGATATAACGCAATGGTAGGCACACGAAACCTAATATAACCATAATAATTTGATTGGAGAGAAAAATCAATAGTTTTATCATGACTATTTATTTCTTTTATCGCCCGAAAAGATACGGGAAAGGTGAAAGTTTCTGCCAAAACCGCACATTTTTCCAATGTTTCTGTCACTGATTTTTCTTTATCAAAATAAACGACGGGTACATTTTTCCGAAAAATCCCCGCTTTCTCCGCCGCAATCTCGGAAAGCGTTTCCCCCAGATACTCCATGTGGTCATATCCAATAGAAGTGATCACGCACACATCTTTTCTGTCGATGGCATTGGTCGCATCCAGTCTTCCGCCAAGCCCCGTCTCCCATATGATATATTCTACTCCATAATGCCCAAAAAGCACAACCGCCATAAAAAAGAGATATTCAAAAAAAGTGGGATGATAAGATGCTTTCTGCAAAACTTCCGGCAGATCGCATAGTTTCTCCGCCACAGTCTGAAAAGCCCATAGAAACGCTTCTTCGGATACCATCTCCCCGTTTATGAGAAATCGTTCCCGCATCAAAACGAGATGAGGGGATGTGAACATTCCGGTCCGAAAACCGGCTTCTTTCAGAATCGAATGCAAATAAGCACAAACGGAACCTTTTCCGTTTGTGCCCGCCACATGAATAATCTTGACCTTCCGGTCATCAACATAGCCAAGATGTTTCAGAAAACATCTTGTATTTTCCATACTGTTCTTTTTGGTGAATTTGGGAATCCCCAGGATATACTGTTCTGCTGCCTCATAAGTTTTTACAGCATCAGTTATGTATGATAACACTGCCTTCAATCACTCCTTTTTCGGCATTGTATTTCATATAACAAGTGTTTCTTTCTATCATGAGCTGTTCCGCATTGATGCAGATCACCACGCCGCGATAAAGGTTTCCGTCTATCTTGATCTCCGCTCCCCGGCTGCGCTCGACCGTCTCTTCCAGCTGCGTTCGTTCATTTTCTACCTTATCCAGCTCCACGAAGTACTGATCCTTTAACTTATCCCAGTCCAAAAGCCGTTTCTCCGTCGATTCCGATGTCTGGGCGCCGCGCATACGCTTTTCACGCAAAGCCTCCGTCATCGTATCGACAAGTTCCGCTATCTTCGCCTTGATATCCGTTTCTTTCCGCCGGATCTCCAGCATTCTCTCATGGGTCTGCGCCTCATATCCGCAATGGATGACTGTCTTGAGTTCTGCAGTATTACCCGCACAGACAGCTTCCACGCCTTTGACTGCATCGACGTAACCGCCGATGATAGAACCCTTCTTGCCGGTCGCAATGACTTTATCCTTCGAATAAATATTGGAATTCATGAATACGTTCGCCTGTACTGTTCCGCCCGCTTCCACCGTCGTATGCTCGATAAAATCCGCAAACACATTGCCTCTGGCCGTTACTTTCGACCGATTGCCGCCCTGGATGCCGCGGGAAAGAATGATATCGCCGCCCGCATAGAGATTGGCAAGGCTGGTGGAACCGTGAATTTCGATATTTCGACCGGCCCGGATGACAACACCTTCTTCCACATTTCCATAAATGATAATATCACCGAAAAATTCTACTTTTCCGATGATCATATCGACATCGCCGGAAATCTCATGCACATTCTGGATGTCTATCTTGCCGTCTTTGACTTCAATTTTCCCGTCCATCTGCGCATAATAGAACTCATCCTCCCGGCGGATACCTTTTCCGCGCATCGGCGGCAGATCGTGATAGAGTTTCCCCGGTATCACATTGCCGAGCACCGTACAGCCGTCCACCGACTGTATTGCCTGATGATAAACTGCCACTTTCTGTCCTGCCTTCACATTGGGCAGGGCATTGATATTTGTATAATCAACGGAACCGTCTTCTCTGATTTTCGGTGCACCATATTCTTCCGGCTTAAACAGATATTCAAAAAAACCGTTTGCACCATCCTGTACTTCTCTTCCCCGTGCTACCAGAATTTCCCTGTCATAAACCTTTTTCTTGATCATCGCAGACAGATTGGATTGATGCAGTCCTTCTATGACGCCTTTCGATGCCAGATAATCGATCAGATCCTGCTTCTTATAATCCATATCCGGCTCCGGCGGCGCAAGATAGAGCCACGCAGCCATCTCATCCTCATCCACTTTCAGATAAGTGCCTTTGGCAAGAATACGCTCTTCTTCTTCAACGGTGACGCTCTGCTGCTCGGTTTCCTCAGGCTCGACCGTCTCTTTCAGCTTTGCCATCGCAAGTTTTAATCTATCAAGTTGTTCAGAAGAAAATTGTGTGCTCACGCGACTCACCTCCTATCTCCTCTGATTCTATTCTATACTAAAAAATACTTTATTTCCAGTCCCAACAAAAGATTTAGAAAAGATTTATAATTTATCGCTGCAGCTGCTCCAGGCGGTTCTTTACCTGTTCCATCATCTGTCCGTACTTTTCCAGTTTTGCACGTTCTTCTGCAACTTTGGCTTCCGGCGCCTTGGACATGAACCGCTCATTGTTCAACATACCGTTTACACGCGCGAGTTCACCCTCGAGCCGTTTCTTTTCCTTCGTCAGACGTTCGATTTCCTGCCCGATATCGACGAGTTCCGCAAAAGGAATATACAAAGTCGCATTCGGAACAACGACGGAGACTGCATCGTCCGCGATTCCGGCTCTGTCTGTCTGAATCATCACTTCGGAAGCGCCGGCTAACGAGGTAAAGAACAATCTGCCCTCTTCAAATACATTCCGCACTTCTTCTTTTTCGCTGACTACATGAACGGCTGCTTTTCTGGAAGGCGCAACGTTCATCTGCGTACGGACATTCCGAATGCCTCGTACCGCTTCCTTCATCAGTTCGATTGCCGCCTCTTCTTTTTCATAATTCCGCTCTTTCGCATATTCCGGCCAGCGGGAGATCATGATCGACTCTTCCTCTGACTGTATCGTACAGAAAATTTCCTCCGTCACGAACGGCATATACGGATGCAGCAGTTTCAGCGCATCCATCAGCACGTTCTTTAACGTCCACAGCGCCGCTGCCTTGCTCCGGTCATCCGCCTCCTCTTTGCTGTAAAGGCGGGGTTTTACCATTTCGATATACCAGTCACAGAATTCATCCCAGATAAAATCATAAACTTTCTGCACCGCAATGCCCAGCTCATACTGCTCCATATTGTCGGTCACATCCCGGACGAGCGTGTTCAATCTGGAAAGAATCCATTTATCCGCCGGCTCAAGCTGTTCTTTTATTTCATTATATGAAACTTCCCAGTTCCTTGCGCCCGTTTTTTCCTCCGTCTGCTCAATATTCATCATGATGAAACGGGAAGCATTCCATACTTTATTGGCAAAGTTACGGCTCGCTTCCACTCTTTCATTGTAGAAACGCATATCATTTCCCGGTGCATTGCCCGTGATCAGTGTCAGACGCAGCGCATCCGCGCCGTACTGGTCAATGATCTCAAGCGGATCGATGCCGTTTCCCAGCGATTTGCTCATCTTACGGCCCTGAGAATCCCTGACAAGTCCGTGGAAAAGTACCGTATGGAAAGGCTTTTCTTTCATCTGCTCATAACCGGAGAAAATCATGCGGATGACCCAGAAAAAGATAATGTCATAGCCCGTTACCAACACATCGGTCGGATAGAAATAGTCCAGTTCTTCAGTCTTTTCCGGCCATCCCAGTGTGGAAAAAGGCCAGAGCGCAGAAGAAAACCAGGTATCCAGCGTATCTTCATCCTGTGTAAAATGAGTGCCTCCGCACTTGGGGCATACTGCGGGCATCTTTTTATCCACAACGACTTCACCGCAGGAATCGCAGTAATAAGCCGGAATCCGATGTCCCCACCACAACTGGCGGCTGATGCACCAGTCTCTGATGTTATCGGTCCAGTTAAAATAGGTCTTATCCATTCTTTCCGGGATCAGCTTGATATCGCCATTTTTGACCGCTTCTACCGCCGGTTTGATCAGTTCGTCCATCTTCACGAACCACTGCTTTTTGATGAGCGGCTCAATGGTCGTGCCACAGCGGTCATGCGTTCCTACATTATGAGAGTAATCCTCGATTTTCACGAGAAGTCCTTCTTTTTCCAATTCTTCCACAATCTGCTTTCTCGCCTCGTAGCGGTCCAGTCCTTCGTACTTCCCGCCGTTTTCGTTGATAGTCGCATCATCGTTCATGATATTGACTTCCGGAAGATTATGCCGTTTGCCAACCTCGAAATCATTCGGGTCATGAGCCGGGGTAATCTTAACAACGCCGGTACCAAACTCCATATCGACATATTCATCCTCAACGACCGGAATCGCCTTGTTCACGATCGGAAGCCATACCATTCTGCCCTTCAGATAAGCATATCTTTCATCCTTCGGATTAACTGCGACCGCCGTATCCCCGAGCATTGTCTCTGGTCTTGTTGTTGCAAATTCCAGAAATTCCGTCTTGCTCGGCTGCCCGTTCTCATCCACGAGCGGATATTTGATATGCCAGAAATGGCCCGCCTGCTCCTCGTATTCCACTTCCGCATCGGAAATGGACGTATTACATACCGGACACCAGTTAATGATTCTGCTGCCCTTATAAATCCATCCTTTTTCGTGCATCTTACAGAACACTTCCGTGACCGCCTTATTGCAGCCCTCGTCCATCGTAAAACGTTCTCTGTCCCAGTCGCAGGAAGAACCCAGCTTTTTCAGCTGGCCGATAATTCGGCCGCCGTATTCCTCTTTCCATTCCCATGCCCGTTTCAGGAAGCCATCTCTGCCTAAATCTTCCTTCTGAATGCCTTCATCTTTCAAAGTTTCAATGATACGGACTTCCGTCGCAATGGAAGCATGGTCCGTTCCCGGCTGCCAGAGTGCATTGTAGCCCTGCATCCTTTTAAAACGAATCAGAATGTCCTGCATCGTATTGTCAAGCGCATGACCCATATGAAGCTGTCCCGTGATATTCGGCGGCGGAATCACGATGGTAAAAGGTTTCTTCGTCTTATCCACCTCAGCATGGAAATACTTCTTCTCCATCCACTTTTCATACAGCCTGTCCTCTATGCTCTTCGGGTCATAGGTCTTTGCCAGTTCTTTGCTCATAGTGTTTTCCTCCTGTTTTCTGTTTTTATCATAATTCGAGTGTGGTGTGGTATCCTGCGGCGTCCGGCAGGCCGATTGCGCTGTGCATCGTCTGTGCGGCGTGCCTGTGGAAGGGAATTAGAACTTCGCGGCATTCCCTTCTTCTATCAGCAATTCCGGAACACGATGTTCCGGAAAGGCGCAGTTTCGCCATGGATGGCGGATATGCGCCGTTTGCGTCCTTTTCTCATAACTAACAACGGGAATGCCCAAAAGTCCTTATTCCCGGACAGCGGCACGCCGCACAGACGATGCACAGCGCAATCGGCCTGCCGGACGCCGCAGGATGCCCCGCCGCAATCGAACCCTATATCACTAAAAAAGCCCTCTGCCATTTCTGGCAAAGGGCGTTCATTACGCGGTACCACCTTCGTTTATCACTCTACGACTCCAAATAGAATCTTATCCGCTAACGGGGATAGGGCGGGAATACTTACTGCGGTGCAAGCCGCATTCGGCATGAACAGCGTTCGGCATTCCGGTTCCAAAGCTACCTTCCACAATTCCTCTCCGAAACGGCCTCGCAGCGAATGGCCATTCTCTCTGACGGCGGGCATCGTGTACTCCTCTTTGTCATCACCTTTGACTTGTGATTCATTATCATAAACTATATTGAATCGGTGCGGCTTTGTCAAGAGGGAAAATCTATCAGCGCAGTGAAAAACTGCTGACAAGTCCCTGCAATACAGCCGCCTGCTCCGATAATTCCCTGCTGGATGCCGCGCTTTCTTCCGCTGTCGCCGTATTGGACTGTACAACATTGGAAATCTGACTGATTGCTTCGGACACCTGCCCGATCGCCCCCGTCTGGCGTTCTATCGCTTCCGATACGATGCTCATCTGCTCCGCTATCAGCGCAGACTGAGTCACAATATCCGTTACCGATTTCGTTACCTTTTCCACGACCTCGCTTCCGCCATTGACCGCCTCGGTCGAACTCCTGATAAGTTCCTTCGTTGCCTTTGCCGCTTCATCGGATTTGGCCGCGAGTTCACGCACTTCTCCGGCGACCACCGAAAAACCTTTGCCTGCTTCGCCCGCACGCGCCGCCTCCACAGAAGCGTTCAGGGCCAGAATGTTCGTCTGTAAGGCAATGTCTTCAATGGTATCAATGATGTGGCTGATCTTGCTGGTAGATGTCAGAATCAGATTCATTGCCTGATTCAAACGCTCAATATACTCTCCGCTTTCCTGCAGTTCCGCCCCTGTACGGTCAACTGCCAGTTTCGCCTTCGTAACAAGCCCGTCGGTCTTCTCCGCATCACGTTCCATATCCGATGTGGTCACGGAAAGCTGTTCTACGGCGCTGGACTGTTCTACAGCTCCCTGTGACAGCATAGAACTGCTCGAAGCCATCTGGCCCGCATTTTCGGATACACGGGTCGCCGCTTCTACGATACCGCCCAGAGTACTGTTCAACTTATCATTGATCGTCTGAAGATAACTCTGCAGATCATGAAAATCACCCGGATAATTTGCATTGACAGCCTCTTGTGTCAGATCTCCGCCCGCGATTGCACCGAGTACCGTACCGATTTCCTCTACAATTGCCCGGAAGTTCTCTATGAGGTGCTCAATGGACTCCGACAGGATATGTACTTCATCTTTGCTCCTCACCTCCGGGACAGGACTCTTCAAATCTCCTTCCGAAAGTGCACGCAGACGATCAGTGCATCTCACAATCGGTCTGGCAATGGAATGGCTGAGTATTATCGAAATCAGCATAACAATGATACAAAGCACGACTGCGATCAGAATCTGCCTGTTATTTCCGGCATAGGCATCGCGCATAAACTCATCTTCATCCAATGTCACCGCAACGCTCCAGCCATCTGTTCCTGGAATCGGCGTATATCCCTGAATATTACTCGATTTATCTTCTTCATAAGTATAGAATGCGATGCCGCTCTCTCCGGCTACCATCTTCTTTTCAACCTCGGCAAGCGCCTGTAAGTCCTTATTTTCGGGATTTGCCGCCGCTTCTTCTATGATATTTTCCTGTTCTAACACCGCCTGTTTATCACCACAGGCAATGGTTACGCCGTTTTTATCCAGAATATAGGATTCGCCCTCTTCACCGATTTGGATTTCTTCCACGATGGACTGCAAAATATAGGTATCGCACTGGAAATAAAGCACCCCGTGTATAATATCCCCTTCCTTAATCGGCGCGGAAACGAACATATAACTATCGTTCCCGACGATATAAGGTGATGACATATAGCTTTCGCCTTTCATTGCCGCCTGAAAATATGGTTCACCGGAAATATCCGCATCATGAACCGCATCATATCCTGTTTCATCCGTCATGCCGCCGAAACGCATATAGTATTCTTCTACTTTGGACTGAATATACTCCTGTTTCTGCACAAGAGTAGTTTTCTCATTATAAAGAACCGGGTTCGATGCCATTTCCGCAATCGTCAGCGTATAAGTCGATATCATGTTCTGCGCCGTGGAAGCCGCTAACGCCGTCACTTCCGTTAAGGTTTTCTCGATTGCCGATATTGTAGAACTGCGCGTCGTCGCCACGCTCTGTAAGCTGTTGATGACAGAGACCCCCAGCGTCGCTACCATGACCATCAGCATGATCTTCGTTTGTATTTTTTTCATCTTTGACCTCCCCTTCTGCCAAAAATTTTCTCGATTCTATTATTTTACACAGACTTGGAAGGAATTGCAAGAGACTGTTTCACGACAGACGCATATATGAATGAACATGTTTCTTTATGATATCAACAAGTATTATTAATTACCGAAATAACATTTTCGAGAAGGCGATTTTCCATTTCCAGCCCTGATACTCTTTCCGGGGGAAGGGTTTTCTTTTTGTCCGTACACGAAAAAGAAGCCGGGTTTCCTACTCTCCGGCTTCCAGAATAAACGGGAATTTATTTATGTCGTGGATATTCGGGCATCAAATCAATCAATTTAATTGTCCGTCCTTCTTTATCCAGTAGAATTTCAATATTTTCCACATCTCCGCCTAAATGCATCATAAATTCTCTGCAAATACCGCAAGACGGAATTATATTTCCATCTTTATATACTGAAACCACTTTTTTAATCTCACTTTCGCCATATGTAAGCATTGTTGATAAAGCATTTCTTTCAGCACACATTCCTATAGAGCCATCTGTGTCAATGCATATACCCTTGTAAATATTACCTTTTTTTGTGAGTACGGCAGATGCCACACTTCCTACCCACATTTTATTTGAAACATCATGAGGGTTCAAAACGCTCATTGCTTCTTCATATAATTTTTCCCATTCTTTATCCATCGTTTTACCTTCTTTAACAAATTTCGATTTATAAAACTCGCTG
>CAJTUC010000013.1 GCA_910579395.1 uncultured Lachnospiraceae bacterium
AACTACTAGTTTTTTTGTGTTCTTTAGAGTATCGCATAAAAGCGCTGACTATCCAAGGCGTTGGATTTGACGCTTACGTCCATACTCACTTCTCCAAATCATAAGTAGGTTCTCATTTTTTCTATTCTAACATACTTTTTCTCCGTATTCTACCACTTATATTTCCTTGAAATGTAAAAAGTTCCTGTAAACAGTGCCACTGCACCGTTTACAAGAACTTTTGTTTTAAATATCAATGTGTCGACAAAATACGACAATTATTTCATCTGCTTTGCAACCTCTTCCGCAAAGTTCTCTTCCTTCTTCTCAATGCCTTCTCCGGTCTCAAAACGAACAAAGGATTTGATGGAAAGATCTGCACTGTTTTCTTTAGCGACCTGCTCGATATATTTTGCTACGGACTGCTTTCCGTCTTCTGCTTTAACATATACCTGCTCTAACAGACATACTTCTTTCAATTCCTTGTTGAGACGGCCGTTTACAGCTCCTTCGATTACTTTCTCCGGCTTTCCCTCCATCTTAGGATCGTTCTTGATCTGCTCTGCGATAATCTCTTTCTCATGTTCCTTGTATTCCTCGGATACATCTGCTGTAGAGATATATTTCGGAGCCAATGCCGCAACCTGCATCGCAATATTTGTCATCGCTTCTTTAACCGCATCATTTACTACATCAGTAGCTGCTTCCACGATAACGCCGATTCTGCCGCCGCCATGAACATAAGTAACGACGCAGCCGTTCTGCGCAACAACTTTCTGAAATCTTCGGATATTCAGATTCTCACCGATTACCGCAACCTTATCGACCAAAGCATCCTTTACGGTCTTAGCGGTATCAAGATGCCATGCTTCTGCCATAAATGCATCCATATCCGCCGCATCAGAGTCAACAGCCTGTGCTGCAACCGCTTCAACATAAGCTTGGAAATCTGCATTTTTCGCAACAAAATCCGTTTCGGAGTTTACTTCTACGACTGCCGCTGTCTTGTCATCCTTTACTGCAACACGGCACAGACCTTCTGCCGCAATTCTGCCAGCCTTCTTCTCTGCCTTCGCCTGTCCATTCTTTCTTAAATACTCTACCGCTGCATCCATATCGCCATCAGTCTCACCAAGGGCTTTCTTACAATCCATCATGCCTGCACCGGTCAATTCTCTCAATTCTTTTACCATTGCTGCTGTGATAGCCATTTCTATTTCCTCCTGTAACATCGAATTATCATTGTTGTTCCCGTTTTATATTATCCCGATTAAGCTTCTTCAACTTCTTCCCCGGTCTCCTGTACTGCTTCTTCTACATACTCTTCAGCACCCTGATTTGCCTCAATAACGGCATCTGCCATTTTGGAAACAATCAGTTTTACAGCTCTGATTGCATCATCATTACCTGGAATGATATAATCGAGTTCTTCAGGATCGCAGTTCGTATCACCGATTCCAATCAGTGTAATACCCAGTGTATGAGCTTCCTGAACACAGATTTTCTCTTTCTTGGGATCTACTACAAAAATACAGTCGGGGATTCTTGTCATTTCCTTAATTCCACCCAGGTTCTTCTCTAATTTTTCCCATTCTTTCTTCAGTTTGATAACTTCTTTCTTAGGAAGCACATCGAACGTACCGTCCTCGGACATTGTCTCGATTGCTTTTAATCTGTCGATTCTGGAGCGAATCGTCTTGAAGTTGGTCAGCATACCACCAAGCCATCTTTCGTTTACATAATACATACCGCAGCGCTCTGCCTCTGTCTTAACAGCATCCTGTGCCTGTTTCTTCGTACCAACAAAAAGAATGGTTCCGCCCTGGGAAGCAACGTCAAATACAGCTTTGTATGCTTCGTCCACTTTTCCTACAGACTTCTGTAAGTCGATAATGTGGATACCATTTCTCTCGGTAAAGATATAAGGAGCCATCTTGGGGTTCCATCTTCTTGTCTGGTGTCCGAAATGCACACCTGCTTCCAGTAACTGTTTCATTGAAATAACGCTCATGTTCTCTACCTCCATTTGGTTGTTTTCTTCCATATGCCATATGACTCATCTGCTTACCCCAATGCTTTGAAGCACCAACAGATAATAGGCATATGTGTTTTCTGCATCCTGCATGCGGAACAGTCTATCCGCACACACTTAGATACTATAACACAGAAAACCCCTTATTTGCAAGGGGTTTTCTAAATTTTTACAGTATACAATTTTTACAGTATATGTTCTATAGGTTCTATAGTATATTCAATACTGTATTTACGCTGTAACCTATTCAAGTCCGGTAATCATTCTCGCTATCTGTTCGTCTCCGGCATCCGCAGGAATTGTATAACTTCCGGCCCTTATCCTTTTATCATATCCATTCTCACACAAAAACGTATCGAATGCCGAAGCCGAGGCAACCGCCCCCACATCTTCCAGCTTTTTGCTGACCGTATAAGAACCGTCTCCGCTTCCGACAGTAACGACTACCGGTGCATCAGAATCTGCATTTTCCGACTGTGCCGACTCTTCCGGCATCTCCTCCTGTCCAGTCTCTTCATCATCCGGCAATACAGCCGCAGATGTATCTTCCGCTGCGTTTGTTTCTTCCGGCTCATTTACAACATTGTTTCCATCCGACGGCGTATCTCCATCCGGGAGTACGTTTTCATTCTGTACAGCATCCGGCTGTACGGAACTGTCTTTCTCTGCCGGATTGTTTTCATCAGCCGCATTCACACCATCAGCAGCAGCCTTCACATCATCGGCAGAATCCTTTCCGGAAGTCTCCTTCTCCTCCTGAGTCGCCTCAGACAACACTCTGCCCTCTATCATTCCTAGCTGTTTCGCCCTGGCAATAATTTCTTCGTCAGTCATCGCACTGCTTCCGGATGATACAATTCCCATAATAATTGCCGTTACGACAATTCCAAGTCCCAGACCTCGTAAATAGTATTTTAATTCCATAGCCCACCTATCACTTATTCTTTTCCCTTACAGTCCTTCAAATAAATCGATGACCAGCTTTACCTCACCTATACCAAGTCCTAATTCCTTTGCAATCGCCATATTGGATTTTCCCGCCTTATGCAGCTCCAATATTCTTTCATTACTGTTTCGGCCGTTATTTTTCCCATTTGTGAACTGAATCGCAACTGAACGGAGTTCCTCCTGTTTTCCGGAAAATGACGCCGGCACGCTCTCTTCTGTCTGCGGTGGCTCGGCAATATAGTCATACTCGCTGTCCGGGTCGTGAATGATCTCTACCCGGGGCGGCGCGATTGGAACGAACTGATCCGCCGCTTCCGCTTTTCCGGTATAAGATGCCGCTCTTGCAACTTCCATCGCCTCTACATGTGCAGTTTCCCTGCCAGTCTCTATTTCAACAATATCCGTCTCCTCATCAACAAATTCAGGTACACCAATATCAGGAACTTCCGTGCGAAATTCCGGTGTTCCGATATCAGGGACATCCATATGAAATTCCGGCGTTCCGATATCAGGGACATCCATATGAAATTCCGATGTTCCGATATCAGGAACTTCCCTGTCAAATTCTGGTGTTCCGATGTCAGGAACTTCCCTGTCAAATCTCGATGCCCTGAGGCCAGAAATCTCTCTTTCCGTTTCTCCGGCTGCAATTTCAGCATATACCGGTGCTGTACCGCGTTCCTTCGCTTCCAATGCTGCATTCATGACAGCCCGGACCGCGTCTTCCGCTTCCCGAACCGTGTTTTCCACATCTTTTACGGATTCCTGCGTTTCCTTTGCTGTAATTTCAGCATCCCTGACTGTCTGCTTTATCTCTTCTGCAGTCCGTGTCGCTTCCGAAACAGTATTTTTCAGATTATCATGCTTATCATTCAGCATATCATACAAAAACAATACTTCCTTGTGGTTCTTATTGATTTCTTCCAGCACCGTATCCGAATACTCATTGACCGCCATGATCTTTTCATTGGTCACTCTTTCCATAGACCGTTCGGTCTTCTCCATTGCATAAGTAATCGTTTCATCCACTACATTCACAATATGTGTTTTCGCATCTTCTATCTCTTTATCGACTACTTTCCTTATTTCGTCTTCGCTAATTAGCTGCTGAAGCGTTTCATCCACATCTTCTTTCCTGGAAGGCATAAGATATCCGAGGATACAAATAACAGCCCCCGCTATGATCAAAACAATTTCTACAATGCCCATCTTAAACCCCCGTTTTCACATATGTCTTACATGGATATATCAAAATTACCGACTCCTTTTAGGAGTACCTTGCCGTCCGCTTCCTGCTTTTCTTTCTTTTTACCCTTTCGGCCGCCGTCTCCACGATATTCATTGCTGCCTTTTTCTTTGGCATCAAATTTTTTATTCTGATATTCCGATTTTTCTCCGCGGTATACCTTCGTCATCTGATTTTCGATGACTTTTGAAAACTGCTCGCTTACATTGGCCTGTTCTACCATGCCCCTTGAATCTTCATGATGTTTGATTGTCGTGAAATCCTGCGCCCTGGTAATCTGGCCCTGTATTTCAATCTGTCCTATTGCCATCCAGCATCATCCCTCTTTTCTAATGGCTATGCCTTTTAATCTTTCAGACTATGGGAGACATTTTTACATCGCCGCCCGATTTTATAAATTTACAATACTGCGTTTCCCTTTGTACTGTCATAGAGACATCACCAATACAGATTTTTGTCCCCGGATGCACAGTGTCCCTGACAACGACACATGCACCGCTCTTTCCCTTCATCTGGCTCTGCAGCCGCTCCATTTCCTCAACCAGCTCAGCAACCTGTTTTGATTTTATCTGATTGGCCTCTACTAGTGTCTGCAAATACTGGAGCTGCTCCGGCGACAGTTTTACACCCTGTGCCGTCTTTTTCTTCGTGGAAATCAAAATCTGTTGAATAGACTGTATTTCCTTGTGTTCTTCTTCAATCTGCTTCTGAATCTCCTGTAATCTGACATTCAGGTTCGGGTCGATGCCGACCTCCACTACCGTATCCGCTCCCATTGCCGAACCGAGCGTCTTCACATTAACACTGTTCACTGCACAGACGCTGCCGCCGGTAATAAAGCCCTTCCTGCCGTCTATATTTACTTCAGTTCCTGCCATCAGCCTGCTGTGCAGAACGGATTCGGATGCAATATAGCCGTCAGCCTGCGCAAATACACTCTGCAAAAATTTGGAAATAATGTTACCCCCCGCTTTCAGGGAACCTTTTCCCATACCATTCACACCGCGGGCGATGATAATATTCTCTCCCGCTTCCAACACAGCGCCCTCTACAACACCTTTTACCTCGATGTTGCCCTTCGCCTTTACCTGAAAATTCGTTCCTACATTTCCATTGACCTGAACACTTCCTTCATAATCTATATTACCGGTCGAATTATCAACATTTTCCACGGTCAGGACATCAGAAACGAAAACGTTATCTTCAATCAATTCCACATGGCCGTTGACCATAGATACCAATGTCGTATTATCCTCAGAAATTTTTATATTATTACCGTATTTTAAAACCGCCTTTTTGACGTCCCGCGGTTTCAGCCTCTGTCCGAGCAGATTCATGCCATCTTTTCCGGGGTCTTCCGGAATCAGTCTTGCCAGAACATCCCCCTTATCGCAATGCTGTACAACATTCAGCTGAAAAAAGTCCACGCTGCCGTCTTCTTTTAAAGCCGGTTTTGCTTTTCTATCCGTATTAAAATAATATTTAATATAGGCATCCGTGCCCTGCACCGGCTCCGTACCCTGTGCAATGAGAATATCTTTACAATAATCACGCCGCTTTGCAAAGCATTCCCTAATCACATCCGTCAGAATACCATGCCGAATTCCCCTGATTTCCAGATCATTGATCAACTCATCTGCCGTCATCAGTTCTCCGCCGACGGAAGGTGCATAAAATCTGACATATGCACTCATATTATCAGGCGTTATCGCAAACTTGTAGCATTCCCGTTCCGGAAGCGTTGTACGTCTTTCCAGCAATACAGCCATTTTTTTCTCGGCCGATGCTGCGACTGCCTTGTAAAGAAGATTCTTGTCATATACAATATCTTTCATTGACAGATATTCTGTCACGTCATTTATGGAAATGGCATCGCCGCCCTCTGTGGGCGGAATCAGCTGAATACCAGTCTTTCCTTCCTCGTGCATTAGTCTGAAATATCCGTTCATGCTCACCTCTTATCCAGGGCACCATTGTAAACCAGTCGTTACCGTTCCGTAAGAATACCCATATAATTTCCCAGTTTGCTTTTCATTTTTTGTAACGCTCTTGTATGCAGCTGGGAAGTTCTGGACTCAGAAACTTCCAGTATGCTGCTGATTTCCTTCAAAGTCAGATCTTCATAATAATACAGCACGATGACCTTCCGCTCTTTCTCTGTCAGGAGTTCTAACGCTCCTGCCAGAATGCGCTTTAATTCATCCCGCTCAATTACCGCTTCAGGTTCATCGAACTGCGCTTTACGGTTAAAGTTGTTGTCATTCGGAATTTCACTTCCCTGCTCCAGAAACTCATTCAGGGAAATCACATTCGTTATCTTCATCTGAGACTGCCAGTCAACATATTCTTCATTGGAAATCCCCAGATTTTGGGCTATCTCTTCGTCAGTCGCGCTTCTCCCGCACCTCGCCTCGATTTCTCTGATCGCCGTATCAATTTTTTTCTGTTTCTGCCGGATTGTCCTCGGAATCCAATCCATTTTTCGTATCTGATCTAAAATTGCACCCCGGATGCGTAAACTGGCATATGTCTCAAATTTAACGTCCTTCAGGGCATCGAATTTATCAATCGCATCAATCAATCCGAAGATTCCATAGCTGACCAAATCTTCATATTCCACATTATATCCGAGATACATACTCAGACGGCCTGCAACCATCTTCACAAGCGGGGCGTACTCCAATATGATTTTTTCCCTCACCGCGGAAGATCTGGTCTTATCATATTCTTCCCAAAGTTTCTTTCTGCCTGCTTCGTCCATCACATTTCCCCACTATACCGAGCGCCCTGTCAGAAAATCAATTCTTCGTCATCACGACTCAGCTGCTTTTCCTGTGCCGCCTTACCGGCCCCTTTCGGCTCCTTAAATTTTTCTGTACCGCTTGCTTCGTCAAGCTCCTTCTCGTATACTTCCCCCGCTTCCCTGCGTTCCTTTTCAATCTGTGCTTCAAAACGGTCTAACATCCATTTCAGCACCTCACCTGCTATGAAAAAGGCAATTAACACCAACAACAATATAACGAGCATATCTTTTGACTTATAATGCAGCATAAACATCGTAATGCTGGTTACCGCGCCTGCAAAAAGCATAACAAAAGGCGGAATCATTTTTCTCTTCTTTGCCCGTATCGCCGCTTTTTTCTCTTCCAGTTCGCGTTCTCTTGCTTTTTCTCTTTCGAGTTCAGCAATATCCGTTATAAACTCCGGTTCGCCCTGTTCCAGCGCTTCCTGCTCCAGTTCTTCCTGTTCTTCTTTTTTCAATTTCCGCACCCCTTAGCCGCTTCAGCGGACACCATAACAGTTTCAAATTATTTTCTCCGGCTTTCCGACTGCACGGATTACAAAGTCGCCCGTTTCCGGATAAAAAATAACAGTTCTACCATAATTTGCTCCCGTATCCTGTGCCAGAATCGGTATCCTTAGCTGCGCAAGCTTCCTCTTTGTAGCCTCAACATTTCTTTCTCCCACACGAGTCGCCTCAGAGTTCCCTCCCTGGAAAGAGAACATCTGAGCGCCGCCCGCAATCTTTGCTACCAGTCTTGTTCTGTTCGCTCCTTTAGCTACAACCCTTTTTACCAGTTCCTCTATTCCCGTATCGGCAAATTTAGGAATATTGCTGTTATTTCTGATTGCTGTGCTATCGGGAAGCATAATATGTGCCAGTCCCCCTATTTTTGTCACAGGATCCCTCACTGCAATTCCTACGCACGAACCAAGTCCCAGTGTCGTAATTCCATTGGGACTAACACATACATTCAAATCGGCCATACCGACCTTTATCACCTCAGCCATTTCCTGAATCTCCCACTTTCATTGTCAGTATTATTAAACCGACATACCTAATGCCGATAATATTTTACTATATGACTCCATATCCGGAATCAATATAAAATACCCATCTATTGCTACATCATCAAAAAACTGTGTCTGTATCAACAGCATTCTATCGCCGACAGCTCCGAACTGGATTGCCGGCACACTCATAATGGCACCTGCCATATCTACCGCAATATCCGGTATCGTAGGAAATATCTTCAAATTCGTCAAAGAAGAAAGCGAATTTAAATATGCTCCCGTAATGATATTTCCTACCTCTTTCATTGCGGAATATTCCATCTCGGAGAAATCATCCCCTTCCATTTCCATCCCCATCAACTTCGATACGAGAAATCTGGCGGAATTTTTCTCCAAAAGGAACATAATACTCCCTGTAATGTCCCCTTCTACTCCAAGATAAATGCCGGCCATGATCTGCTCTTCACCGCCCATTGCCATGCCCACTTCCTTAAATTCCAACAAGCCTACCTTTGGTACCGACATATCCACTTTGCATTGTAGCATCTCTGCCAACGCTGTAGTCGCGTTTCCTGCACCGATATTCCCCAGTTCTCTCAGAATATCGAAATATTCCTGAGACATTTCATCAAAATTCAATTCACTCACAAACAAACCTCCTAAGAATTTTCCGGAACAACCAGATTCAAATCCAAAAGCGAAATCAGGCCGCCCTCATATTTTCCAATTCCGTAAATAAAATTATCTTTCTCATCTTTGGAAGCATAGGCAACTTTTTCAATCTGTGCCATCTCCAAAGTAACTACTTCTTTTACCTCATCCACGATAATACCGATCATCCCCTGCTGCTCCATTTTAATAACAATGATCCTGCTGGATTTGGTAACGACATCTTCCTCCAGTCCCATTTTGATTCGAATGCTCATAACAGGGAGAACTTCCCCGCGCAGATTAATAACGCCTTTTAAATAAGAAGCGACCTTCGGTACTCTCGTAATCTTCTGCATTCTCAGAATATTATCGATATATTTGATATCAATGCCATACTGTTCCTCGCCCAGTTTGATAACGATGAACTGAGTTGTATCATTAACCGCTTTTAATTCTTCCATTCTACCGTCTCTCCTTCCCTTACATCAGTGCATTCGCATCCAGAATCAATGCCACTTCACCATCACCGAGAATCGTTGCACCACTGATGATCTTACACTTGTTGATATACTTGCCCATCGATTTTATAACGATCTCCTGCTGTCCGATCAGTTCATCTACTACCAGGCCGGCATACTTATCGCCTTTCTTGACAATAACCACAACAAGATTTTCATTCGGATCCTTCGTACTCTCAATATCCAGAATTTCTGTCATACGGATCAGCGGAATGACAAGATCTCTTAAATGAATGACTTCTTTGTTCTGCACCAATTTTACATCCGATGCGGGAATATCTTCCAGTGTCTGAATGGAGCCAAGGGAAATCGCATATTTCTCGCCTCCGATAACGACCATAAGGGCCTGTATGATCGCGAGAGTAAGCGGAAGTCTGATGATCCAAGTACTTCCCTCCCCCAGCTTCGTCTTTACTTCCACTTCGCCACTCAAAGCTTCAATCTTCGATTTGACAACATCCAAGCCAACGCCTCTTCCGGAAACATCGGATACTGTCTTCGCTGTAGAGAATCCAGCATTGAACAGCAGATCGATGATTTCCTTCTCGGTCATGATCTCCGCCTGTTCAGGCGTAATAACACCGCGCTCAATTCCTTTATTCTTCACAGACTCCGTATCGATACCGTTACCGTCATCCCTTACTTCGATGACAACATTATTGCCATCCTGATAAGCATCCAGGAAAATAGAACCAACTTCCGGCTTTCCTCTTTCCTTACGCACTTCTGCGGACTCCAGACCATGATCTGCAGAATTACGGAGCAGGTGCATCAACGGATCGCCGATTTCATCCACAACAGTACGGTCGAGTTCCGTTTCCTCACCGGACATATACAATTCCATCTTTTTATCGAGTTTCTTGGACAAATCCCGAATCATACGCGGGAACTTCGTTACAACGCTTTCAATCGGCACCATTCGTACCTTCATAACAGATTCGTGAAGAGATGTCGTAACGCTCTCAAGGTACTCAATCTGGTCGTTCACTTCCGAATTGGCATTGCCTTCCACCGTCTCCGAAGCCGATACAAGGGAATTCTTTGCGATGATCAACTCACTGACAAGGTTCATCAGTGTATCCAGTTTTTCAATATCTACCCTGACGGTTCTATTAACGATTGGCTTTCCTGTTGCCGGTTTCTTATCATTCTTTCCGGCCGGTGCTGCTTTCGCAGGTGCCTGCACTGATGTCTCCGCCGCTTTCTGCACTTCTGCCTTGGCTGGTACCTCTTTAACCGGCTCCTCCTTAGCAGATACCGCCTGAACCGATTTCTCTTCTTTGACCGCCTTCTCTTCCACGGCAGCGTGCTCTTCCTCCTGCGGTTCCGCCGACACCTGTTTACCGGTCTCGCAAACACCGCCGACAACATCGTCAATTTCGGATACGCTCTTGGCTGCCTGAACTACCTTTTCAAGGGATTCATCCGTTACAACGATCAGACTAAAATCCAGATCGAACTTCTCATCTTCGATATCCTGTGCAGAAGGATTGGACGAAATAATCTCACCGAATTCTTCTACTGCCTTGAACACAAGAAATGCCCTCGCAGCTTTCAAAATACAGGCTTCCTGCACCTTTACCGTCAATCCATAGACCTTTTTACCCTGATGCAGAGCTTCTGCAATGACTGTTTTCTCGGCATCACCAAGCTTCATTTCCTGCCACTTCTGACCTTCTGCAGCCGTTTCAGCTTCTGCCGCCTTCTGTGCAGCGGGTTTCTCCTCCTCTGCTTCCGGCTCAGCGCCGCCCTTTAAAATAGCATTGAGCTGCTTGATCAAAGGTTCATTGTCGTTCGTACCCTCATCAGCGCTTTCCCTGATATTCGTATTATATTCCTCAAGCGCATCAAGGCACTGGAAAAGAATATCTATCATATTCGCCTTGACCGTGATATTCCCGTTACGGACCTCGGAAAAAACATTTTCCATATCATGGGTGAGGTTCTGCATCCTCTTATATCCCATAGTGCCCGCCATACCTTTTAAAGAATGGGCTGCGCGGAAAATCTCATTAATCGTGTCCATGTTATCGGGTTCCTGCTCCAGGATCAGAATCTGTGTATTCAGGTTCTGAAGGTGCTCGTTTGTTTCATCAAGGAAAATTTCCAAATACTGGCTAACATCCATTTCATCTTACCCCCACGTTCATTGTAATCTCCTGCGCAATCTGGTCAAGCGGTACAATCTGATCCGCAAGTCCCGCATTAACAATACTTCTCGGCATTCCATATACCGCACATGTACTTGCTTCCTGCGCAATGATATGCAGTTTCTTTTTTTCTTTCAGATTCTGGATTCCCTTCGTACCGTCGGCCCCCATACCAGTCATTACAACACATATGATCTGATCAAATTTGCTGTCTGCCAGTGATTCGTACATATAATTAGCACAAGGCTTTACTCCTTCTCTGGACGGCTCATCCGAATAATGGATGCTGTATTTGCTCCCGTTTGTTACGACATTTAAATGCTTGCCGCCCATCGCAATATAAACAACACCGGGCTCTAATACATCGCCTTCTGCGGCTTCCTTTACATGAACTTCACTTAATGTATCCAGCCGCTCCGCTAAAGAAGCTGTAAAACCAGCAGGCATATGCTGTACGATCACAACCGGCGCCTTTAACCCCTTGGGCAGTTTCGGAACAACGGCCTGCAAAGCTTTCGGTCCTCCTGTAGAGCTTGCAAGCGCCACGACCTTATTCCCGGAAGAGACAGCCATCCGCCTGCTCGCAAGACTGCCCGGTCTTATCGGCGCCACCCGTTCAACTTTGACCGGTGTCGGCGTTGAAGCCGGTTTATCATATGTCAGCAGTCTGGATTCTACAACAATCCCCAGCGTGCATAACAGCTTCTCTTTGAAATCGGCTGTCCGGCAGTCCATTGCCGTACCCGGCTTATGCACAAAATCCAGCGCACCGAGTTCCAGCGCATCCAGCGTCGTCTTTGCTCCTTCACTGGTATCCGTACTGACCATCATGACTCTTGCCTGAATCTTACGGTTCTGCAATTCTTTTAACAGTTCCAGACCATTCATGCGGGGCATATTTACATCTAAAATTACCGCATCGTAGCTTTTTCTGGTAAGCAGATCCAATGCCTCCAGACCATTCGTCGCGCGATCCTGTACATGGAATCTTTCATCGCTTTCAATTATATCACAGAGTACCCTTCTCATGAGTGCAGAGTCATCAACTACTAATATATTTTTCATCCTGACAACCTTCCCTCTATTTTATTTTCTGATATCTAATCTATTCATTCTGTTTTCTGATGATTTTTCGCTCTTCATTAAAGATATACTTGATAATCTCTTCTCGATTATCTTTATCCATATTAACATATTGTACGCGGTGTTCATAAAATCCCGGTCTGTTATCCACTTCCTTAACGCTTAACACCTTGCCGCACAGATTGTATTCCTTGTTTTCCCCATCTATCCACAAAAAATATTTACATAAAATCAAACTTTCCACTTCATACGCGTATTCTGCCACAAAACGCAGCCCGCCGCCACTGATATCCACAATAACGCTCCGCTGTAAAGGCAGTTCCGGCGTCAGGACTACGGAATTTTTCTCAAATGCCTGCACTTCCTCTTCCTGTAACGGTCTGGAATTCATTTCCAGCGCACAGCTGAAACGGTAATACTCTCTTCTCTGATACTTTCTGAGATTGCTCGTAAGATCGAGCAGCAGACTGAACCTGTTATTATTTTTATACCTGTCCACTACCCTTGCATAACATTGGTAAAGACCATTCGGCGTAAAAAAGTACAGATCATACTCTACATCTACCGGCAGCAATATTAATTTTGTTTTTTCCATCGGCATAGAGATTTCAATCCGGTCATCGGAAAGTATATCAACAACCTGACTCGCATAGACCTTATTTTTCTCTTCGTCATCATCCCGGTATCTTTTCGCTTTCTGAAGTTCAATCCGGCTCCCCGGCGCTATATATTTTGAAAGTATAATTCCCATATTCGTTGTCCCTTTTACCTGTTTTTATCTTTTTGATATAATATGCGAAAAAAATGCTGCCATTCCACGCTTTGTCAAAGTTTTGTTCAGTTCTTTATTCATCAATTTTGCCGCCAGCATCTCATATGCCAGTGCGGACTTACTGTCCGGATTCTGGATGGATACCGGCATCTGCTGCATAACTGCTTTTGCAAGCTGCGCATCCTGTGGTATCATACCGAGATAGGTGATTGGAATCTTCAGGTACCTCGTAACTACCGTATCCAGCTTTTCAAACAGGATTCTTCCTTCCTGTCCGTTCTCTACCTTATTGGCAATTACTTTGACCTGCGAATCCTCTTTGGAGAACCGCGGATGTCTGTTCAAAGACTTTACGAGAGAATAAGAATCCGTAATGGAAGTCGGTTCCGGCGTTGTCACAAGCAAAATCTCACCGCTTGCCACCAGAAATTCCAAAACTGCATCGGAAATACCCGCTCCGGTATCTACGATAATGATATCCGCCATCTCATCCAATTCCGTCAGGTTTTTGATAATATAATTCAGGTGATCGATGCTCAGATTCGACATACCAGCAATCCCGGAACCGCCTGAAATAAAACCAACATCCATCGGCCCCCATGTAATGATTTCCTTAATATTCTTACCCTGATAGATCAGATCACAGAGATTATGCTTCGGAACCGCGCCAAACATTACTTCGATATTCGCCAGTCCAAAATCCGCATCCAATATGATGACACGCTGTCCCATTTTTTTGAACTGAACAGCCAGATTGATTGCAACATTTGATTTCCCGACACCGCCTTTTCCACTTGTAACGGTGATGACTCTTGCCAATGGTCGCTGAGGCCGGCTGCCTGCCTTTATTATATTTCTCAGTTGTTCAGCCTGATCCATTTTTTCTCCTTTCTCAGGTAGTTCTAATTCTTTCCACCGAGTAACCTCTTGACCGTCTTCTGCGGATTAAAGTCCTCAATATCGTCGGGTACATTCTGGCCATGCGTTACATAGGAAAGGGATGCTCCCGTATACAATTTCAGATTCAGCAGATTTCCCAGAGTCGTAGTCTCATCCAGTTTGGTAAAAATCAGCTTATAGTCCGCCATTTCCTTATAAGCATCAGCGATGCTGATCAAATCTCTGTATTTTGTCGTAGCGCTGAGAACAAGAAATACTTCTTTTTCTACCTTATCATCCATTGAATGAATGAATTTCGTCATCGCTTCCTTCTGTGCTTTATTCTGATAAGAGTGGCCCGCCGTATCCACCAGAATATAATCGTAATCTTTAAAATCGGAAAGCGCCTGTTCTATCTCTTCTATCGTATAGACGATTCGAAAAGGCACTTCCAGAATGTTCGCATAGGTACGAAGCTGTTCCGCCGCCGCAATCCGATAAGTATCCGCCGTTAAAAGCGCCACCTTCTTCTTCTCATCCACCTGGAAACGGGATGCTATCTTGGCAATCGTCGTTGTCTTTCCGACGCCCGTAGGGCCTACAAAAAATACTACCTTCACCCCTTTTTCGGAAGGCGTGATACCGACGGGCTTTCCGAATTTTAATATCATTTTCTGATAAGTATTCGCAAGTGCGAAATCAAAAGGACAGTTCGGTTTGTTGACTTTCTCGATTTCCTCGATGATCTGTCCCGCATAAGCCTCATCCACTTCATTCTCCAGCATCGTCGTATGCAAAAGCTTCATGAACATATCCGTTTCGCTGATTTCTTCTTCAACTTTTTCTTCCTCTTTTTTCTCTTCCTCCGGTTTTTGCAGTTGCTGCTCTATCAGTGACTGCAGACTGTCCAGCTTTTCCTCTATGACATTATTTTCTTTTTTTCCAGAAAACTCTTCCGCATTTACAGGTATAATGGCCCGTGGCGCTTCGTTCTGCTGCACCGGCGCATTATTCATACTCGAGACGACTTCATTGATTGCGGATACCGCCGCTTTTACCTCTGCGGATACATCCTTCTCCTGACTGTTCGCTTCTTCCTCCAGTGCGACCGTCACCTCTACCTTCTGCGGTTTCAGAAAATCGAACAGTCCTTTACGCTTTACGTTTCTGACATTCATCACGACAACGTTTGCGCCAAGTTCCTTCTTCGCACTTTCTACCGCTTCCGCCTCTGTTTTCCCTAAAAATTTCTTAATTATCATTATGCTGTCACCATCCCAACGGACTGTAATTCGATATTAGATTCCACTTCATTATAAGATACAACGACCAGATCTTTAAAGTAGTCTTCTGTCAATTTCTTAAAATACGCACGCACGATCGGTGAAGTAATGACAATCGGAATCTTGCCTAAATCTTCCAGTTTCTTTGTTTCTGTGCCGACCGAATCCATAATTGCCCTCGTCTTCGTCGGGTCTAACGTCAGATATGCACCCTGCTCCGTCTGTTTCACGCTTCCCATGATCTCCTGTTCCAGCTTGGGATCGAGCGTCACAACACTGGTCGTCTCATTGGCCGGGAAGAACTTATTGGAAATCGCCCGTTTCAGACTCTGTCTGACATATTCGGTCAAGATATCCGTATCCCTCGTCGTTGAAGCATAATCCGCTAACGTTTCAAAAATTGTCAGCAGATCTCGTATAGAAATTCCTTCCGAAAGCAGATTCTGCAATACTTTCTGTATCTCACCAAGCCCAAGCAGCTTCGGTACGAGTTCTTCCACCAGAGACGGATTGCTCTCCTTTAGATTGTTGACAAGGTTCTGTACATCCTGTCTGGTCAGCAGTTCTGCTATGTACTGTCTGATGATTTCTGTCAAATGAGTCGCAATGATTGACGGCGGATCAACAACCGTATAGCCCATACTTTCCGCACGCTCCCGCTGTCCTTCCGTAATCCAGATGGCCGGCAGATGGAAAGAGGGTTCAAACGTCGGAATACCGGTAATTTCTTCCTCTACATACCCTGGATTCATCGCCATATAGTGGTCGAAAAGGATTTCTCCTTCGCTGACCTGTACACCTTTTATTTTAATAATATACTGATTCGGATTCAACTGAATATTATCACGCAGACGGATGATCGGAACGACCGTACCAAGCTCTAACGCAATCTGTCTACGGATCATAACAACACGGTCTAACAAATCGCCGCCCTGATTGACATCCGCCAACGGAATGATACCATAACCAAACTCCAGCTCGATTGGATCAACCTGCAGCAGAGAGGTAACATTCTCCGGCTGCCTGATTTCTTCCGCCGCCGCTTCTTCCGTATCCACTTCCTTCTCTATCTCCGCTGTTTCAATCGTACCGGAAATGATTCTTGCAACGATGATAAAACACAAACCCAGTGCTACAAAAATGACCGTATTCAAAGGCGTAATAATACCCAGGACCGCAATAACGCTCCCCACCAGATAAAGTACTTTCGGCACACCGAACAGCTGACTGACGAGCACCGTACCGAAATCTGCGTCTTTGGAGCCTTTCGTAACGAGAATACCGGTTGACAGTGAAATGAGCAGAGACGGAATCTGACTCACCAGACCGTCACCGATGGTCAGAATCGCATAGCGGTTCAGCGCATCTGTAAACTCCATATTCTGCCGCCACATACCCATTGCAATACCGCCGATAATATTGATTGCTGTAATAAAGAGACCTGCCGTAGCATCTCCCTTAACATACTTTACGGCACCATCCATTGAACCGAAAAAGCCCGACTCTTCCTGAATCTTTTCACGTCGTTCCTTTGCCTCCGCATCCGTGATCGCGCCGGTATTTAAGTCCGCATCAATCGCCATCTGTTTACCAGGCATAGCGTCCAACGTAAATCTTGCCGTTACTTCAGCAACACGCTCGGAACCTTTATTGATGATCATAAACTGTACAATGATCAGAATAATAAATACGATAACGCCGATGATCAGATCGCCGCCGCCAACATATTGTCCGAATGTCTCAACAACGTTTCCCGGCTGTCCGGATGTCAGAATCAATCTGGTAGAGGATACGTTCAGGGCAATTCTGAATACTGTCGTGAAAAGCAAAATCGTAGGAAAATACGACATCTTTAACACTTCATTCGCAAACATACACCCGAACATGACCGTAAAAGCGACCGATATATTACATGCAAGCAATACATCCAGAAGCCATGACGGTATCGGAACGATCAGCATAATAAACGCCGAAAGCAAATACAGCGCAACACCGACATCCGCCTTTTTCAAACTCCCCATATCCTCTTCTCCTTTCCCCTATATTCTATCTTATCTATAATCCCTTTAATGACAGAATCGCTGACCGCGATTCTGTCGGGCGAAAAGATCTGCTTTGCAGATTGTAGAACTTCTTGGCGTCCCGTCCAATGGCGGGACATCTTAGAAGTTCTTTTCACCCTAACCTCCTTGATTCCGCTTTGCGGAATCTCAAATCTGGATGAAGAATGCCCGGATTTGGGGCATTTTTCGGTGTGAAGAAGATTTGCTTTGCAAATCCATAGAAGTTCTTGGTGAAACAGCCTATACTGTGAGCCTTAGAACTTCTCTTCACACTAGACTTTACCCTGTAAGTGATATACGAAAGCAAGTACTTCCGCGACCGCCTGATAAAGTTCCGGCGGTACAATACCGCCCACTTCCACGTTTGCATACAGCATTCTGGCGAGCGGCTTATTCTCAACAATTTCTATATGGTTTTCCTTTGCTGTATCTTTAATCTTCTGAGCCAGATAATCAGCACCTTTGGCCACTACATAAGGCGCATCATAAATCTCCGGATCATACTTGATTGCCACTGCATAATGCGTCGGATTCGTAATAACAACATCCGCTTCGGGCAGCTGCTGCATCATACGCCTTCTGGATGCTTCCATCATCCTCTGCCTCTGCTTGCTCTTGACCGCAGGATCACCTTCCTGGTTCTTATACTCATCCTTTACTTCCTGCTTGGTCATCTTCATGTCTTTCTTGAACTTGAACTTCTGATAAATAAAATCAGCCGCCGCGATTAAAGTATAAAAAAAACAAATTCGCAGACCCAAATTAATGACCAAATCACCAATCTGTGCAATCGCCTGATTCAACGATATCCCATACAACAGAAAGATACTGGGTGCATGCTTGATCAAATAAGAATAAACCGCATACACAATAATAGCTATTTTAGCAATCGACTTCACCAGTTCTACAAGAGAATTGGGAGAAAAAAGCCGCTTAATCCCACTGACAGGATTCATCTTGCTGAACTTTGGTTTCATCGGCTTCGTCGTAATCTTCCATTTTACCTGAAGCAAATTCGTAACAAAAGCAAGAAAAAAACCGACAAAAAATATTGGCCCGATGATAGACAGAATCCTCGTTAACATCCTGATAAAGATTGCCCGCCATGTAATCTCCTGTATATATCCATCATACATTTTAACATATTCCGGTATCTGTGAGTAGATATTCTGAAAAAAAGAAATAAAACTCACGCCAATATTGCCGACCCAGAATTTCATCAACAGAAAAAGCCCTAACAGCATAGCTGCATTGACTACCTCCCGGCTCTTGGCAACCTGTCCTTCACTTCGGGCATCAGTTAATTTCTTGGAAGTAGGCTCTTCTGTTTTCTCGCCGCCCGGTCCATCCTTCGCAAAGAACTGAAGATTATATTGTAAGACCACCCCAGCAATCACACCCTTCTTTTATCAGGTCGAAGATTCTCCGATTTTTAACCCGTCATCCCTATGGCGAACGCGTTCATCAGTTCCTTCATTTCCCGAAAAACAAAATCAGCAGCGCCGGGCAGCATCCGGACTGTCAAAAACATAATGGCCAGACCTGTCAGTACTTTCATCTGTATACCGACCGAAAACATATTCATCTGCGGCGCAATCTTTGCAAGAATTCCGAGCACACAGTTCAACAGAAGCATGACACAGAATATCGGCAGACAAATTCGAAAACCAATGATGATATAGTCATTCATAAACCGTATCAGAGAATTAATTAATGACTCCGTATTAAAGACTGCGCCGCTTACCGGTATCAAAGTAAAAGTATCCAGCAGCGCTTTTAGCAAATACTGATACATACCTGTAATAAGCAAAAACAGAGAAAACATATATTGATAAAATACACCGCTGAAGGTCGCGCTTTCTCTCGTTAAAGGATCCATCAGCGACACCATGGACAATCCAATCTCCATATCGGAAATACGCCCCGCAAAAGAAGCAACCGTCATGCAAAGCTGCGCTCCCCACCCAATCAAAAAACCGGTTACAGCTTCTTTCATGACAATAACCGCATATTCCGATACCGTATTATAAATCACTTCGTTATGATCCAAATAGGAAAACAACAGATATGCGATAAAAATACTGAACCCGACTTTGACCCTGCGCGGCACGGTATTATTCATCCCAAACAGCGGTGCAACATAGATAAAACAAGTCACACGCACCAAAATCAATAAAAAAAATTCCAAATCCGCATAGGTAAAAGAAATGTCAATCATGTAAATCCCCTTACCTCTCTGCTATCTGATATACAAACTGAAATTCGACCACAATTCGTGCATATATTCAATAATATTATTCATTATCCAATGCCCCAGTACCATCAATGTCACAAAAATAGCGAGCACTTTCGGAACAAAGGTAAGCGTCTGCTCCTGAATAGATGTTACCGTCTGAAAAATACTGATTGCAAGGCCCACGCACAAAGATACAAGCAGCGGAGGCGCTGCACATTTAATGATCAAAAACAAAGCCTGACCAGCAATCGCGGTCACGTCATCTATTGACATACATATACCCCCCTACGCGCTCCGATGCACATTTCAATCAAAAATTTGAAAATTGCATTCAAACATTTCCACTCCCTTCTACACGGTCAGTAAAATGTCTTGACAAGACTTCCGATTACCCAATACCATCCATCTGCCAAAACAAACAGCAGAATTTTAAACGGCATGGAAATGGTCGTCGGCGGCAGCATCATCATACCCATACTCATCAGGACAGATGCGACTACCATATCGATTACAATAAAAGGAATATACAATAAAAACCCAATCATAAATGCCGTACGCAGTTCACTGATGATAAAACTCGGAACGAGCACACTGAACGGAATATCATCCAAATTCGTTCCATCCCATTCGGTACGGCTGATATCCAGAAAAAGCCTTACATCCCGCTCCTGTGTATGGGGATACATAAACTCCCTGATTGGAACAGCCGCCGCATAAAAGGCCTCCTCCTGATCGAGTTCTCCCGCTTCAAATGGTACAATCGCCTCCGTATAGATGCTCGAAAGCGTCGGCTGCATAATAAAGAACGTCAAAAACAGCGCCAAACCAATCATAACATTGTTCGGTGGAGCCGACTGTGTATTAAGCGCTGCCCTCGTAAAATGCAGAACAATGATAATCCTGGTAAACGAGGTCAACATAACAATCAATGACGGCGCTATAGCAATCAATGTAAGGATAAGCAGAATCCGCAATGCACCATTCAACGTACCATTACCATCGTTATATGTAACCGTCACTGTATTTGCAATATTCAATTCCTGCAGATCTTCAGCTGACTCTGATGCTCCCGGTTCATCTATATTGGTCCGCTCGACCGTATCACCAGTCAAATTAGAGTCTACATGGGAAAGTCCACTTTCTGCATATACAATATCTTTCTCATGGATAAACATCGTGATAAACAATATGCCTGCCAGAAACAGCAGGCATAATATCCTTTTCACTTTGTATCCGGAAAAATATTTTTTCATCCTTATCGCCTACTCACTTTTATTTCGGTCTTCTTCTTTTTCCAGAATCGTCTTCTTTTGCATTTTTTCAAACAATTCCTTAAAACTCATTTGTTCATTATTCGCACTACTAGAAAACGTCAACTGATCTTCTGGAACCTCTGTCAACATTGTAACAGAATCTTTCCCGATTGCAACTGCCAAATATTTCTGCCCAACACGAATAATCTGAATGTACTTACTACTCGCAAGCTGGAACGTTTCTACAACTTCCAGATTTGCATTTGCCCTTTTACCTTTCTGGTATCCCGCTATCCACTTCGTTGTCCAGTAAGTAATCGCCAGAACAAAAACAAATAAAATAAGCACAGTCATAAACTGCAGATAAGCATTTGCACTGTTGGAAACAGTCAATATCATTTATCCCACTACCTTCTTCACCGCTTCCAACACACGGTCAGCCTGGAACGGCTTTACAATGAAGTCCTTCGCACCTGACTGAATAGACTCGATGACCATTGCCTGCTGTCCCATAGCAGAACACATGATAACCATAGCTCCCGGATCGGACTCTTTAATCTTTTTCAATGCCTGAATACCATCCATCTCAGGCATCGTAATATCCATCAGTACAAGATCCGGTTTCAGTTCATTATACTTTTCAACTGCTTTAGCACCATTTTCAGCTTCGCCTGCGACATTATATCCGTTCTTTGTCAGGATATCCTTAATCATCATACGCATGAATGCTGCATCATCACATACTAAAATATTCTTTGCCATTCTCTTTTTCTCCTATTACATATTTTTATAAATTAATTTTAATAGTATCACTATTTAATGATTTCAGTTACCCTGACACCAAAGCTCTCTTCGATGACAACAACCTCGCCCTTCGCAACAAACTTACCATTGACCAGTACGTCAATCGGTTCGCCTGCAATTTTATCGAGTTCAATAATCGTGCCCGGTGCAAAATCCAAAATATCTGAAATAGATTTGGCAGTTCTTCCGAGTTCAACCGTAACTTCAAGCGGTACATCCTTGATCAGATCGATATTCTCCTGCGGCTGCATCGGATTGAATGCTCCGGCAAAATTCTGGAACTGAGCCGGCTGAATACTCATATTAGGCTGCATCTGCATTTGCGGCATCATCTGCGGCATTCCCATCTGCATTTGCGGCATACCCATCTGCATTTGCGGCATTCCCATCTGCATCTGACTCATATCCATCTGCGGCATACCTGCCTGCATCTGGTTCATATCCATCTGCGGTGCTGCAGGTGCAGGTGCAGGTTCTGGGGCCGGTGCCGGGGCATCTCCCATCTGGGCTCCTAAGAAAGTACTGCACAACTCCTTCGCAAATTCTATCGGATACAACTGCATGATCGTTGAATCTACCAATTCCGAAATCTGCATACGGAATGCAATTTTCACAAAAGTTCCTGCAAGGAATTCCGCTATCTCGCCGCCTTCCTTAAATTCGGTCAAGTCTACAAGACTGGCCTCCGGCGGACTGATATCAATCATCTTTCCAAGCATCGTGGAAAGAGATGTTGCTGCAGAACCCATCATCTGATTCATTGCTTCGGAAATCGCACTAAGGTGCAGTTCTCCCAATTCTCCATCCGTGTTACTGCCATCACCGCCCATCATCAGGTCTGTTATGACTTTAACATCATGCTCCTTCAAAATCAAAATATTAGATCCATCCAGACCAACCGTATATTTAATCTGAATAAATACGCATGGCCTTTCATATTCTGACAAAACATTTCCCCATTTTGCCAGACTTACGACCGGAGTCGTAATATTTACTTTTTGATTAACAAGAGAAAATAATGTTGTGGCGGAAGACCCCATACTGATATTGGCAACTTCGCCAATGGCATCTTTTTCAATATCCGATATCAGTTCTTCATCTATTACCGATGTATCACCTGCCGATGCTGTATCAGCCGATGAATCATCACTCGCGGAATTACCACCACCATTCAGCAGCGCATTTATTTCATCCTGTGATAACATTCCGTCCATGCTCCTATTCCTCCCCCTCTCTAAATACCGACGTCACCCTGACAGCATACTTATCTTTATTAGAACCGGGCAATGCGGTAAATTTCTTTATATTTCCAACATATACATTCAAATCATTATCCACATTTGTGTCCAGCCGTATGATATCGCCAAGCTGCAAATTGACAAAATCCATTACGCTTATCCTGCTCCTTCCAAGAACAGCTTTTATTGGAACATCCACCCTTCGTAACAATGCTTCAATGTATTCATCATACTCTTCCTCATCCTGCTCCTGCATATTTGCATACCAGAATTTGGTATTCAGCTTATCCATTACGCTTTCCAGTGTAAAGAATGGCAGACAGACATTCATCAATCCTTCTACATCCCCAATCTTAATACTCAGGGTAACAATTGCTATCATATCATTTGGCGCTATAATCTGTGCGAACTGAGAATTTGTTTCAATCCGCTCCAAAACAGGATTAATGTCTACTACATTCCTCCAGGGCTCCCGCATAAGCTGCATACAGATTACCATCATTTTTTCGATAATCGTCATTTCTATCTCGGAAAATTCCCTGTTCTTCTCCAACGGATCGCCATGCCCGCCGAGCATCCTGTCTATCATTGCAAAACCCAGATTTGATGCCAACTCCACCAGAATTGTTCCGCCAAGCGGCTGAAAATCAACAATTCCCAAAATCAATGGATTAGAAAGCGCATTACTGAATTCCGAAAAAATGACTGTCTCTGAACTTGTCACAACTACCTGTACATTCTTTCTCAGATAGACCGGAAGACTCGTTGATAACAATCTTCCATAATGTTCAAAAATAATTTCCAGAGTACGAAGATGCTCTTTGGAGAATTTCGTAGGTCGTTTAAAGTCATAATTCTTGACCTGCTTATCGCCCGAATCCTGTAACTGGTCTGTATCCACTTCACCGCTGCTCAAGGCAGCGAGCAAATTATCAATCTCACTTTGAGACAGTACCTCGCCCACGAAAACTCACCTCCCTGTGTTCGTATATTCGCTCAATATATAAGCATAGGGCTATGAGTACATAATACTGCTAAATGCCACATCAAATATAAAATCAGAATCGAACATTTTCTGTAATTCTGAAATAATTTCACTCTTAATCTGCTCTTCGTTTTCCCTTGCTTCGTCCATCGTATACTGGCCAAAAACATCATTGACCTTATCCATGATCAGCGACTGCTGAGGTGACAAATCAGAAGTATATTTTTTGAATCCATCCGACTTTGTATTAATGGAAAAGCTAACAGAAACCAGGCAATAATGATCTGCTCCATCCTCACCCTTCTTAAGAGAGATCGTCATAGACTCCGGAATCGTATATACCGCAATATCTTCCATCGGAATGACAGTTTCTGTCTCTCCTGTCTGTGCCGTCAATTCCAGATTAAGCGCCGTTGCAATGTTATCAACCAGTGCCGCCGTCTTTCTGGATGCGCTTGTTACACTGAACATCATGATAGCCGTCAGAACAACATTTACAATCAGCAATGCCAGTATAATAACAGAAATCAAATTTTTCTTCATTACAAATACTTCCTCCCCTTTAATGATATTCACATTAATAAGAACTCAGTGAATTATATATTCTAATCTCGACCCGCCTGTTCATCGTTCGTCCTTCCGGTGTTGAATTATCCGCAACAGGCATATACTCTCCACGCCCGGAATGCTTCACCATCGCCGGATCAAGATTTGTTGTTCCTATCAGATAATTAAATACCGACAATGCACGTCCTGAACTCAATTCATCATTATTAGAATATTTTGCACCGGACATTGGTACATTATCCGTATGTCCTTCGATTTCAATCGTACTTCCGGCATAACTTTCCAGAATGACGCCTACCTGATCCAAGACTGTCAGCGCCCCTTCCTTTAATTCTGTGCTTCCCGAATCGAAAAGCAGGGAACCTTTCAGTGTAAGCTGTACATACTGTGTCGTAAACTCAACATCAATATCACCGTCCAGGTTTCTTTCCTCAATAGCTTCTTCTATCATTTCGGCCATCTGCTCAGACTCTTCCATCTGCGCCTGTTCAATCTCTTCCATCGCTTCCGCCACGTCCTCTGAGACAACTTCGCCATTGTCCATCTTACCCGTACTGTTAATATATTGATCTAATTCATTTAACTGGCTTACGCCATTACTGATCAGAATACCATCGCCGATTGCTGTAGCTCCGGCTGTAAAAATACTAAACGTCTGATTAAAAGATGCCGCAATCATTTCGAACTTCTGCGCGTCAACAGTTGACATAGAGAACAGCAAAACGAAGAAGCAAAGCAGCAGATTCATTAAATCGGCAAATGTAGACTGCCACGCAGGTGCACCCGGTTTTACTTCATCAGGTTTCCTTTTAGCCATCCACTTCACCTCCGCCTTCTTCTCCACTATTGCCCCTGTCCTTCGGCGCAAGGAAGGATTTCAATTTTTCCTCTATGACACGCGGGTTCTCACCTGCCTGAATAGACAGAAGTCCCTCGATCTCAATCTCCTTTACCATCATTTCATCGGCGTTCTTGCTCTTCAGCTTACTCGATACCGGCGCACAGATCCAGTTAGCAAGAATAGATCCATACAATGTCGTGATCAAAGCGACAGCCATAGCAGGACCGATAGCCGAAGGATCATCCATCGCCTGAAGCATGTTTACCAGACCGATCAGAGTACCGATCATACCCCAGGCAGGACCCATGGCCCCCAGGTCTTCCCAGAACCCAATCTTCTCTTTATGACGCCCTTCTACGCTGACCAGCTCAGTCTCCATAATCGCACGGACAAGTTCAGGGTCCGTACCATCAACGACCAGAAGAATACCCTTCTGCAAAAAAGGATCATCAATGTCTCCTGCCGCTTCTTCCAGAGAAAGCAGGCCTTCCTTACGCGCTACATTGGATAAATCAATAATCTTCTGAATGATTTCAGGAACATCTACCGCAGAAGATTTAAAGATCAAAGCAATACTCTTCAGTCCGCCTACATAACTGCTCATCGTATTACTTGCAAGAATACAGCAGAAAGAACCTCCAAATGTGATCAATGCCGACGGCACATCGAGGAAGTTATTGATTGCTCCAAAATTAACTCCTGCTGTCTTATCAAATACAATTCCGAATACAACCAGTACAAAACAAATAACCAAACCCAAAATTGACGCTAAATCCATATCGGTATCACCTGTTTACACAATTTTACATTAATCTGCAAAAATATCCTTTCTATACGATTTTACTAAATTTTTAACCTCTTGTCTACTTTCTTTTACAATTATTTTGCGTCCCGTTGTAAAAGAAAGGACCGTGTCAGGAGTTTCTTCAACAAGCTCCAGTAAATCGGGATTAATCAAAACTTTGACTCCGTTGATCTTCGTCACTTCAACCATTTACACTCCACCCTTCTACCTATTCTACCACATAACAGGCGAAAGAGGAACCCAAAAGTTCCTCTTTCTTTCAGAATTATTTTCAGGTAATTATCGTTTCAGATTTACAAGTTCCTCTAATAAAGTATCCGAAGTCGTGATAATACGGCTGTTTGCCTGGAATCCACGCTGTGTTGTGATCATTTCCGTAAATTCCTGGGAAAGGTCAACATTGCTCATCTCCAGAACGCCGCTGGTCATATATCCGTTATTTTTCGTGATGTCATCACCGATTCCGTCGAATTCACCGGAGTTCGCCGTTGCCGAATATAAGTTATCGCCCTGCTTGGAAAGACCGGAAGCGTTCGCAAAGTTCGCGACCGCAATCTGCCCTAACAGTTTGGAACAGCTGTTATCATAATATGCCGTAATTTTGCCGTCCTGTGCGATCTCAATACCTGTCATCTCACCAGGCGCTCTACCGGTTCCGAGGTTATTGCCTCCTTTATCGCCGCTCAGCATGCTCGCGGTAGAAGTGCCGCCGTTCGGATAGTTCTTGGATAAAGAGAAATCAATATCAATATTGGTAAAACGTGTCAGATCGATGACATCACCCTGTCTCGATGTTGCGCTCGCATTGAAGTTCAATATCGCAGAATCGTTGTTCGGAGAACCAATATAATCGAAAAGTCCCTTCTCCGTATCGTATACGAGTCTGTTACCTGTATAGCTAAATGTCTTGGTAATCTGCGCCTGACCGTCAGGAGAGACTGCAACAAAAGGATAACCGTATTTCGTATTCTCCGTATCCGCCAGTCCATACGCTTCCAGCGGATTCGTGATCTGCTCGCCGACGAAATAGTTGCCGCTCTCTTTATATGTGACTTCCTTCGTCGTTTTAAAGGTCTGCTCGAATTCCATTTCGACAGAGCCGTCGGATTTCACTTCGATCTTGGACACTTTAACCCCCGGGAAAGACTTCTGCAGTGCCGTTTGCCATTGCGCGAGTCCTGCATCTGTTCCGCTTGCCGCATCGGGCAGCTGAATTGTATTGCCGTTCCCGTCATCGCCATAGTAATGATAGACCTTCACCATGACCGTATTACCAGCATCATCTTTCACTTCATTACCATTTTCATCCAGCTTTGGTTCCTCAACCGGCGCATAGATCAGGTTAAAGTTCGGCGCGACCAGCTCACTCTTCGATAATTTGACCGTTCCGGTAACGGTTACATCGCCGCCTTCCGCCACCTTATCACCATCCTGCAGGCCAATCACCACATTGGAAGCCGCATTCACCAGCTGGTTTGTTGCATACCCCTCCAGGATATTCGCCGGCTGATATTTCATATTATAGGTATTAGTTGCCGCATCATATTCCGCTGTATCCAGCAGCTGATACAATGTCGTCTCCGTGATCGTATCCTGCCCACCGAAGGTCGCGATCTCATTGATACTGCTCAAGCCGTATTCCTTCACAAGGGAATCACCTTTCGAGTTCAGGATATCATCGAGCTGTACATAGTACTGTCCGTCGCTGCCGAGACTGTGGATACTGAATTTCGCTGTATACTGGTATCCCTGCTGATCGAAGAAACTCAGCGTAACGACCCTTCCGCCCGCACTGCTCAGCGCGGAATCGTATTTATCCACGATACCTGACATATAAGCCAGGGTCGTAGACTCCGGCGGATAAGTCAGATTGTCTTCCTGCATGACTTTCAATGCGGATACGGTGTCCGGATAGATTTCACCCGTTTCCTCATTGACCTGCCATCCCATGACCGTATAACCGGTGGATGACATAACCAGATTTCCCGCACCGTCTACCGTAAAGGAACCGTCTCTTGTGAAGAAGTTCTGGGAACCGTTGCTGACAACAAAGAACGAATCTCCCGTGATCATGATATCCCACGGATTGTTCGTGGACTGCGCCGACCCCTGTGTTGTAATGGCTGTGGAAATTGCTCCGTTCTTAGCGCCAAGACCAATCTGTCTGGCGTTGATACCGCCTCGGCCCGTAGCAGCATTGGCACCGGATGCTGCCTGTGTTGTCTGATAAAGCAGATCGCTGAATGACATAGACTGTGATTTGTAAGATGTTGTGTTTACGTTCGCGATGTTATTACCGATAACATCCATTCTTGTCTGGTGTACTTTTAATCCCGCTACACCAGAGAAAAGTGATCTCATCATAATGAATGACCTCCTTAAATACTGTGATGTACCGCCGTTCCCTCTGTCAGTCAGGAACGTAAGCCTCCGTAAAGGTCCGGCTAAATAATTACGGCTCCATCAATGTTTGTAAATACATTTTCATTTGCTTCTGTCCGTTCCATTGCCGTGATGACCGTATGATTCGGTATATTCACGATAAATGCAAAGGAATCGACAATGACCAATGATTCATTAATTCCTTTCGCACCGGCTTTCGCTGTACCCAGATTCAGGCGTTCTACCTGTTCCTCTGTCAGTTCAATATTTCTATCCGCCAGTCTGCCTGCAGCGTGCTTGGAAAACTTCACTTCTCCGACTCCCGGTTTCTCCGTCTTCCGGGATAAAATATCCTGAAAACTGAGACCGTCTTCGGTGAAATTGTTCTGCACCTGCCTGCCGTTCCGGCCAAGATATTGATCCTGTAACTGCTCCAGGGAAAGGAATCCGTTATTCTGAATCTTCATAACCTTTCTCCTCCTTGAGATTGCCGTGTTTCCTTACTTTGTATCTGCGTTATCGCCTTTGCCGGTTTCGTTATCTTTATCGGTTCCTTCCGTCTTGTCAGTTCCTTCTGTCTCATCCTTGTCGTTCTCAGTCTTGTCGGTCGTATCGCCGTCTCCCTGATTCTGACCGGCTTTCAGTTCCTCAATCTTTTCAACATACTTCTTAAGACCGCTCACATAATCGTCACTGATGAACTTCTTCTCATAATCCGACATATTCTGGTATGTTTCATCCAGCTTCTTGATTGCCTCTTCATTCTCCAGCGTAACAAGCTGTAAGATTGGAAGTTTGTTATAAGCATTCAGGAAGTCCGCCGCTGCCGTATAAGCTGACAGATATTTCGGATCCGCTACCGTATCAAGATCATCCATGGAATAAAGATTACCGTTGATGGAAAGATATGCCTTATTATTCTCATAATAAACATAGTCTACATTGCCCTGTGCGGTCGTCGTCTTTCCTGCGGAATCCGTAACTTTTATCAGTACGGTCTGCCCTACCAGGCTGGATGCTCTCGCCAATTCCAGAGATGCGCTCATGTTCTGCATCTGCTCCAGTTCCGAAAAAGTCGCATACTGGGAAATATACTCCGTATTGGAAGTCGGCTCCAACGGGTCCTGATATTTCATCTGCGCTACAAGAAGCTGTAAGAACTGGTCTTTATCGACTGTGGAATTACTTTTTTTCTTTTCGCTTTCCTTGAGAGATGTCTGTGAAGTTGTTTCCACCGGCTTACCATTTTCAATCGGTGCTATCATTTTTCATTCTCCTTTCTTATATCTTTATAATCTCTGCCTTTTTTAAATAATTCTGCCATAATCCGTGCACATCGCATAAGTGCACGCTTATGCCGTGTAATCTACCGTGTTGCCATTTTGTGCCATCATTTCCGCCGCGATTCTTTCGGAATCTTCCATATCTTCGGGAAGTTCTTCCAGACTCAGGTCGTTCAAATTGATCCTTCTCGGCCCTTTTTTACCGTTTTGGCCGTTTCCCGGATTTTCTTCTTTGCCGGAAAAGCTTTGTTCGAACCGGTAGTTTGCTACGGTAACTTCTACCGCATCCACCTTGATGCCCTGCTCCTCGAACTGCGTTTTCAGTTGAACAAGCTGGCTCTCAATCGCGGCCTTGACCGTTTCGTTCTGTGCCGTAAACTGTGCCGTTATCACTCCGTCTTTGGCTGCCAGCTGTACGTTGACGCTTCCCAGACTTGCGGGATGTAATTGTAATTCCATCTCCTGGACATCACTTTTCAGATTGATCTTAATATACTCCGTAATCTGATTCATGATTTCTTCCGTGCTGGTAAAACGTTCCATGACCTGCTGATTTGCTGTCACTTCACTCAGATTCGGCTGTTCAACGGGGGTCTGCATCATAAAAGGTTCCTGCGTACTGCCCTCCCCGCCGTTCTGACCAAAAGCGCCTCTGTTATCTGACTTCGCTTCATGTCTGGTCTGTACTTCGGGGGTCTGTGTTACTTCTTCCTGCACGCTCTTGTTCGCGCCGGCATCATCCACCTGTACCTTTACTTTCACTTCTTCACCGTCACGATGCACCGTTACCGCATAATCCTTCATGCCCTCCAGTGTCGCCGTTTCCGGTTCTTCTGTTCCTGCTGTCAAATCCTCCGGCATTTCCACCATTCCGGACGAATGATCAACTGCGGCTGCCTTCTCAAGAAGCGCCTTCAATTCTTCCTCGGAAAGTCCGAGTTCTGTCTGCAATTCGTCCAGACTCACCGATACCGTATCCAGAAGATTCTGAAGATGTCCGTAAAGTTCACCGTCGGTTATGATCGAAAGCTGATCTTCATTCCCGGATATTGCTATCAGAAGCTGCTTCATATTCTCAGGATCCAACAGCTGTACAGCGCTCAATCCGAGAATCTCCATAGCCGCTTCTACCTCTTCCGGTGTGACGCCCATTTCCTCTGCGACATCTTTCACAAGCTTCTCACCGGCTTCCGTCAACGCAGCTTTCTGCTCGTCGGTCATGCCATTCTCCGTCGGGTCTTCCACACTCTCATTTCCTTCTGCAGTGTTCTGAACCGTCCCGTCGCTTTGCGCCGTATCCGACACTTTGTCGTTTTGAGCCGTACCTGCCGTTTTGTCGTCAGTTTCCGATACTTTCGTATCCTGTACCGTATCCTTTTTCGCATTGTTTACCGCCGCTGCGCCCGATGACAATGTCCGGCTTCCCGTTGTCGTCTTCGCTGCCGTCTGTGTCTTTGCCACAGTCTGCGTTCCGACGCTCGTCTGGCTTCCGCCCCGTACATCCGCTGATGGCCTGGTCTGAGCATTGACGCGGTTCATCACCGTATCGAAACTGTCCTTTAAAGCCTCTTCCTGCTTCGTATAAGAAGCATTCGCATATGGTGCGGTCTGGCTCCCCTGAGCGCCTGCCGTCTGATTCACCATCCGGTTAAACGCATTCAAGTTGTTGTTCACAGGTATGCTTGCCATTTTCTTTCCTCCTTCCTTCAGTTTTCAAAGTTCTAAAATATATATCGTAAAACTCTTCTTTTTTATAAAGAGTTAACGACCGCTTTTATGATTCCGGATCCATGATCCTTGTTACCCGTGCAGCAATTTCAGAATCCATATTTGCCAAAATATTTCCTCTGCTCTCCGCACTCATCTGGCTGAGAATTTTCGCCACCAAATCCAAATCATTCGTCATAGATTCAAATATCTTTGCTGCAGCCACCGGCTCCATTGACGCATAGGCCTGCGCATAATCCGTAAGCTTTGCATCCTGCTGAAGCTGCTCTACAACCTGTTTATATAAATATTCTGCATTCGTCGGATCGATCAGTTCATAATATTTCTGATACTCTTCCGGGCCCGGTCCGTTCTCCGCATAAACAACCTCATTATAGAACTCCGTCTGAATCCTGTCGAATTCTACCTGTCTGTCCTCAAATGTCTGCAGACGGTCCACTTCTGCCTGAAGTCTCTCCATCTCTTCCGTATCCATATTGCTTGTGGACTGCGCCTGTGCCAGTTCCAGTTCCAGTTCCCGGATATAATCGACTGCTTCCTTTAAACTGGTATAACCGCCGTAGGCCTCTTCATCGTCTGTAGAAATGACCGACTCCGCCGGAAGAATCTTATTGAGCACCGGCACATCCTTTAAAACAGGCGCCAGCACGTTAGAACCGAATCCTCCAATATCCAGCTTGATAAGCAGACACAGAATGCCAATCCAGACAATAACGATGATAAATGTTACCAAAAAGGCTGATAATCCGCCTCCTTCATCATCGAGTTCCGCCTCCTGCGCAGAAATCTCCTTTGCCCGCTGTTTCGCTTCCTTCTTCTGTGCCTTACGTTCATCTTTTATTTTCTTACGCTCATTCTTGAGCCTTTCTTTCTCCGCTTTGGTATCTACCACATCAAATGCTTCTGCCATTCTTATCCCTCATTCCTACTCATCATTCCCCTTTTTTGTCCATAGGTATAGCTTGTCAGTTCATCCACTTCTTTGCTTTCTTTTGCATTTTCCTCTGCCATGAACTGTTCAAAAGCTTTCTCGCGAAGCTTTTCCTGTGCTTTTCTCTCTATCATGACTTCCTGAAGCTTCTGCCTCGCCTCTTCTACCAGAAGTTCAGCCTTTCGCACATTTTCTTTCTGCGCTTCTATATACTCCTCCATACGCGCCGCAGCATACTCGTTATCCCGCAGGCTCTGCACTTTGAGAGAATCCATCCGCAGCTTTCTGCCTTCTTCAAGATAATATTCTTTTCTGCGATACAGTCCCTCCAAACGCTCCTCTTCTTCCATCAGTTTCCGCTGTGCCTGCCCAAGCTCCATCTTCGCCTGATTTTCCATCTGAACCTTGATGTTCAGAATGCTCTGCATTCTGTATCTGAACTTCGCCATGCTTTCTCAGCCTTTCCGTACACCCCTCTACTCTGCAAAAAGTTCTTTTAACAGTTCAAGTTCCTGCTCATAATCAAATTTGCTTTCTACGTCCTGCATCAGATAATCATTCACAGCATCTATTTTTTCAATCGCATAATCAATATTTTTGTTACTGCCGCTCTTATAGGCGCCGATATTAATCAGGTCTTCCGCCTCATTATAGGTCGCCAGCACATTTTTCAGCTTACCGGCCGCCACTTTATGCTCCTTCGGCACGATCTGACTCATGCAACGGGAAATGCTCTGCAATACATCGATTGCCGGATAGTGATTTTTATGAGCAAGTTTACGGTCCAGCATAATATGTCCGTCCAGAATACTTCTGGCTGTATCGGTAATCGGCTCATTGAAATCGTCTCCATCTACCAGTACCGTATAAAGCCCCGTAATAGAACCTCTTGAAGAACGGCCTGCACGCTCTAAGAGTTTGGGCATCTCGGAATAAACGCTGGGCGGATATCCTCTGGATACCGGCGGCTCCCCGCTGGCCAGCCCGATTTCTCTCTGCGCCATTGAAAAACGGGTAAGGGAATCCATCATCAACAGTACATCCTTGCCCTGGTCTCTGAAATACTCTGCAATCGCAGTCGCAGTCTGGGCAGCTTTCTTTCTTTCAAGGGCCGGTTTATCCGAAGTCGCAACAACCACCACGGAACGCCGCATTCCTTCCGGTCCAAGATCCCGTTCAATGAACTCACGCACCTCTCTGCCACGCTCTCCGATCAGGGCAATGACATTGATGTCCGCTTTGGTGTTGCGGGCGAACATACCCATCAAAGTAGATTTCCCGACACCGGAACCGGCGAAAATGCCGATTCGCTGTCCCTTCCCGATCGTCATCAGTCCGTCAACGGCTTTCACGCCAAGCGAAAGCACTTCATCGATGATCTCTCTCTCCATCGCATCCGGCGGCGCCGCCTCAATCGGATAATTAATCATCTGTCCCGCATCTTCCATTCCGTCGTATCTGCCGAGGCCGTCCAATACCTGTCCCAAAAGCGCATCGCTCACTTGTACGGAAAGGGGAATCCCTGTATTTTCCACCGTACATCCGATACCAATACCCTCTGTCTTTTCATAAGGCATCAGCAGCGTTTTCCGCCCCTTAAACCCGACTACCTCCGACATGATCGGCGGCAGTTCCTTATCGGCCGGAAACACCATGCACAAATCTCCCAGCTTCGCTTCCGGTCCTGCGGATTCTATTGTAAGTCCTACTACATTCTCGACTTTTCCCATACTTTTAAAAAAAGTATAATCTGCAATTCTACTGTATTTCGTAAAATCTACCATAATCCATCTACACCCATATCTATATCCCTGTCCGGAGGAATGCCCTTCAGGGCATTCTTTCAGATGAAACATAGATTTTCTAAAGCAGCGTCCTATGCTGTTTTAGAAAATCTTTTCATCTTTTTCAAAAGATAACAGTTTCAGCCTTTTCGTCAGTTCTTCCAACTGGGTTCCCACACCGCAGTCGAATATACCGCCGTCAGTCTCGATCATACATTCATTCTTATGCAGTGTAATGTCTTCTATGACTTCTACGACACCCCGGCCGCCTACCGCGCTTTCCGCCAACACTTTCTTCTGCATATTGACATACGGATAATCATCCTTGGAAACGTGCACAATAAAAGTCCTGCTACTCTCCACCTTCCGTAAAGTCGTTTCAATCAGATGCACCAGGATATTTCTTTCATTTTCCAATTCCACATGAAAAACATGATTATAGATTGCCGTAATCGTATCGATAAACTGCGGTTCCAATTCCTCTACGAGCCGTTCATACTCCGCTTCCATTCTGGCGCGTTCTTTTTCCAGTTCCCTGCGCATTCTGTCAGCCTCGGCCTGAGCCATCTGATACCCCTCGTCATAACCAATCCGCCGGCCTTCTTCCGCCGCCGCCTGTTTCTCTTTGGCAGCATCGGCACTGGCCATCCGGCGAATCTGTTCCGCTTCTTCCCGTGCGGCAGACAATTCTGCCTCCGCCTCCTGCCTGAGTTCCTCAGGTGTAGGGCCTGCCGGAACTTCTTCCGGCGCTTTCAGCACATTGCCGCCCTCGCCGTCTTCCTCATAACCCTGCGCATCAATCCGCTCAACGCCGAGACCGCCCATGAATCCTTCCATATCCACTTCTTCACCGGCGGCCAGGGCAGCACGTCTTCTCTTATCCGCCTCCCGCTCCTCAATCCTGCTGACGAGACGGGAATTACTGTCAATCAGACATTTATCATCATTTTCTACAACAACCCAGCTTGATTTGTATATATTCCTAGACAACAATCTCGTCACCTCCACCTCTGGAGATAACAATTTCTGCAGAATCTTCCAGCTTCCTGATGATATTTACAATCTTCTGCTGTGCTTCTTCTACATCCTTCATACGAACAGGACCCATGAATTCCATATCTTCCTTAATCATAACAGCAAGACGCTTGGACAGGTTATTAAAGATAGCATTCTGCACTTCTTCGTTGGAACCTTTCAACGCGATCGCAAGGTCACTGTTATCTACATCACGAAGTACACGCTGAATCGCTCTGTCATCCAGAAGAAGGATATCTTCGAATACGAACATCTTCTTCCTGATTTCATCAGCAAGCTCGGGTTCTTCGATTTCCAGAGTCTCCATAATATGTTTCTCTGTACCACGGTCTACCGTATTCAAAATTTCTACAACCGCATCGACACCACCGACAATCGTGTAATCCTGATTTACTAAAGATGCCAGCTTGGATTCCAAAACTTTCTCCACCTCTTTGATAATATCCGGACTTGTTCTGTCCATTACCGCAATACGCTTTGCTACATCTGCCTGCCTGTCAGGCGGAAGCGCAGATATGATGAGCGCCGACTGCGCCGCCGATAAGTAAGACAAGATAAGCGCTATTGTCTGAGGATGCTCATCCTGAATAAAGTTCAACAACTGCGAAGGATCTGTTTTTCTGACGAACTCGAAAGGTTTTACCTGCAAAGATGCCGTCAGCTTGCCAATAACATCTCTTGCCTTGTCTGCGCCGAAAGATTTCTCCAATACTTCCTTCGCATAATTGATACCGCCTTCGGCAATATACTGCTGTGCCAGACACACCTGATAGAACTCTTCCAGCACTTCATCCCGAACCTGCGGCGTGATCGTTCTTGTATTCGCGATCTCCAATGTCAGCTCTTCGATTTCGTCTTCTTTCAAATGCTTAAATATATTTGATGATTTTTCCGGTCCGAGAGCGATCAACAGGATAGCTGCTTTCTGCAGACCGGTAATCTTCTCTTCACTTTTTGCCATCGTTCCTACCCCCAGTCCTCATTCAGCCAGTTACGCAGCAGATTTGCCGCCGCCTCCGGATTTTCTTCCACAAATTTTCCGATCAGCTTCCTCGTCTCGGACTCATCCTCAAATGAAATATCCTCGAGCTGCGCCTCCGGTGTTGATTGTAACAGGGATTCCACGGAAAGTTCTTCTTCTTCTTCCTCATGCTTCTCGCCGCGCATACTTCTAAGAACGACAAATGCCAGCAGCGCAAGGATGATGATGATCAGAACGATCTGCATGATGTCCGTTGCACTGATGCCGGAACCTTCATCATCAAAGAAAACATTCTCACTGTAAGCAACGATTGCTATATTATCTGCATTGATGCCTGTCGCTTTTGCGACCACATCAAGCAAATCTTCATCCACTTCCAACTTCGTACGTTCCTGATTAGCCAGTTTGTACTCTTCCCATGTGACCGTATCGAGAAGCCCCTGCCTTTCGACATCCTCTTCCTTGATGACGATGTGGCGTATCATCGCTACAGACAAGGATGACTGGCTGTAATTAATCAGACCTGCCGGCGTTTCCCTCGTTTCAATCGATTCGTTCGGCAGATAATCGCGGGATGTTTCATTTGTCTCGGAACTTGAATTGCTGTTATCCTCCAGAACATATGTAGTGCCGTCGTCGCCGTTCGAATCCGTTCCCGGCACGCCGCTGATACCGCTTTCATTTATCTGGCTGAAATCATCCTCATGACTTACCATTCCCTCTTCCCGGCCTTCCGGTGCGGAATAGGTATGATCGGTCCTGGAACTCGTGGAAAAGTCTAATACCAGATTCGTCGCAACTTCTATCTTATCAAATTCATTCGTACCGAGCAGCACCTGTTTTACTTCGCTTGTAACAAGCCTCTCGGCCTCCGCCTTTACGGAAAGCTGTGCGTTGGCCGTACCCGATGCCGAATACTCATCGTCACCGGAGAAAAGCATATTCCCTTCCGTATCCATGATGGTGATGTTCCGCGTCGTCGGATTACCGATGCCCGTCGCTATCGCCCGGGCAAGAGCCGCTGCCGTCTCCGGAGATATTTCTTCTTTCAGATTCACCGTAACGCTCGCAAAAGACTCTTTATCGGAATCTATCAACGTTCCGGTGTTCTCCGGAACATTCAGCGTGACAGTTGCACTCTTGACTGCTTCCTGCGGTTCCAGTACATTGTCTTCAATATATTTCTCAAGATAATAAACATACTGTTTCTGCTTATCGGACTCCGTCGTGGAAAAGCCGCCGCTCGTCACATTCTCAATACCATAACCCGCAGTCCTGATATTATTGGAACCCAGCAACAGGATAGCATCGGACTGCTGCGATTTCAGAATCCTGAACTCCAGCCCGTCGTCCGAGACCGTATAAGTCAGTTCCTCTTCCTCCAGCAAATCCCTTACGCTCGCAGCTTCCGTCGTATTCTCGCAGTTCTTCAAAAGAATATACTGCGGTTGATTCAGCACTGTGACCAAAATAACGATGGCCAGGATAACGGCCGATATGACCATAACAATCAAAGTCTTCTGTTTGGTCGTAAAACGGTTCCACCATTCTAATATTCGATTTCCTAACTCCTTTAATTTCTCTAACAATTTATCCACAGCAACTATTTCTCCTTAAGTAATCTGCCATATGCCATTAAATCTGCATTTGCATAATTTCTTTATAGGCTTCTAACAGCTTATCCCTTATGGCAACAGTATACTGCAGTGCAGTCGATGCCTTCTGAAGCGCAATAGAAAGATCATGTGTATTCTCAGTCTCTCCAAGCGCCCACTTGATTTCTTCATTCTCAGCATCGGAAAGATAACTGTTCGTCGTATTAATATTATCAATTGCCGTACTCAAAAGATGATTAAAACTGGTGTCTGTATATGTATCCGCCTTCGTTGTCGGCGCAAGCTGTGCCGCCTCTTTAACCGCTCCGGAAGATACATTATACAGCGCCGTAATATCCATAGCCATTTTTCTTCCCCTCCAAATAGTAGTTGTATCCCTTTTACATTTATTATTTTATTTATATTTCTATAGATTTCGATATTCCGCATTCTAACCATTCTGCAGAATATCAAGTCCCCGTGTTGCAATATTCTTGCTCGCCGAAAAAGCCGTCGAATTTGCCTCATATGCACGACTGGCATCAATCAGGTTCGTCATCTCGGTTATCGTGCTGACGTTCGGATAAGTCACATATCCGTTTTCATCGGCATCCGGATGCGACGGGTCATAGACCATCTTCATTTCCGTCCACTCGTCCTCATATACGCCGGTCACTTTCACTCCGGTTCCCGAATAACGGTCTCTCGCCGCATTCAATACATGACGGAAAGGCGTCTGAGAATTCTTTTCCTCAAAAACGACCACTTTCCTGCGGTAAGGCGTCCCATCTTCCGTACGAGTCGTCTCGGCATTCGCAATATTCTCCGCAATAATGTCCATACGATAACGTTCCGCCGTCATGCCGGACGCATTGATATCAAAAGCCGTAAACATTCCCATGTTTTATATCCCCCTTATTTCTATTTCATCACCATCTGTAAATTTTTAAATTCCTGTGAAATACATAAATCCAGTCCCTGATATGTAATCTGGTTCTTGGCCAGATAGACGCCTTCCGTATCCACATCTACGTTATTACCGTCGAGACGATAAGAAAAACTCGCGTAGTCCGTATAGCAGATAGGATTAAGACGGCTCGTCTTCAGATTTGCCACTTTGGAATCCATAGAAGTATATCTGGAATTACCGAGCGCCTTCGCAAGCTGTGACTGAAAATCCACATCCTGTCTTTTATAACCCGGCGTATCCACATTGGAAAGGTTATTACTGATTGCGTCGTTCCGCATCCATGCAGCATCTGCGGCCTTATCCAACACATTAATGTAGTCAAAAGCATTTGTACTCAACAAAGAACTCATAATCACACCCCATTCATTTTAATAACAACCCTGATACAAACCCTGATAAAAATCCTTAAACCATTATAAATTCATTCAGACAAAATTACAAGTCAAAAGCAAAAAAAATATGTTCTTTCTTTCATACGCTTCGCATAGCCAAATGCAAAAATAGACAGAAATCAGGCAAAAAAGGACCTATAAAGCCAGTTGTCCCGCCGTTATAAATCCTTTTATCTTTGACCAATCCGTTGTCTTCTGTATTCAGTTCTATCTACTCTGTTCTTTCAGCTTCTCAACTTCCTCGAAAACAACATCGTTCAATACTTTGATGTAAGTTCCCTTCATGCCCGAGGAACGGGATTCAATAACGCCTGCACTCTCAAACTTCCGCAGAGCATTGACGATAACAGAGCGGGTAATTCCCACTTTATCCGCAATCTTACTCGCCACAAGAATGCCTTCCATGCCGCCGAGTTCATCAAAAATATGAGTAATGGCTTCCATCTCGGAAAACGAAAGCGTACCAATCGCGGATTTGACGACTGCGACCTTCCGGTTCTCTTCCGCATTCTCTTCACTCACCGCCCGTAGCATTTCAAGCCCTACTACTGTCGTCCCATACTCGCACAAAATGATATCATCGATATCATACTGTTCATCGCACTTATAAATGAAAAGTGTTCCGAGCCGCTCTCCCGAAATTTCAATCGGCGTGATGACTGCCTGAAATTTTCTCGTATCGATATTCTCAAAGCCCAGCGTTTCCAGATTCACATTCTCTTTCGTAGAAAGTACGGAAAGAAATCTTTCATTCAGCATAGGGTCAATGAATCCGCCCACATGATCAACGATCAATTCCGTCAGCGATTCCACCCTGTCAAGATCGCCCACACCGAGAACCTTTCCTTTTTTACTGATGACCAGAACATTAGATACAAGAATTTCTTTCAACACATTACAGATATCGTTAAAAACAACTTTACCCGAATTATTATTGTGCAGAAGTTTCCCTATTTTTCTGGTTTTATCCAATAATTGTACGCTGCTCATCATTCTTCGCCTTTCAAAATCAGAAAGTAATTCCGTCTCAATACTTACTGTAAATCATATACACATTCTAACATATTTTTTCAGTATTTTCAACGGATATTACCCGAATTTCAGCGTAATTTTCAGACAATTATTGGAATTGCGGTCTTACTTGCCAATTTTTATGCTTCAACGGTCGGCTGCGCCTCCTCCACATACCCGCACTTTTCATCCGCACATAACAGTTTATTCCCCTTTTCCAACATAATAGAACCGCATTGGGGACATTTTTTGTCTACCGGCTTCTGCCATACCATGAAATCACACTCAGGATTCTCTATACAGCCGTAATATTTTCGGCCTTTCTTCGTCTTTTTCATGACGATATCTTTCCCGCATTTCGGACATGCAACACCGATTTTTTCAAAATAAGGCTTGGTATTGCGGCATTCCGGGAAGCCGGGACATGCAAGAAATCTTCCATGAGGACCATATTTGATCACCATCTGTCTGCCACAGTTCTCACAGACCTCATCCGATACTTCATCGGCAATCTCAACTTCTTCCAGTTCCTTCTCCGCTTTTGTGACCGCTTCCTCCAAATCGGGATAAAAATTGGAGATGACCGTTTTCCATTTCACATTGCCATCTGCAATTCCGTCTAACAACGCTTCCATCGTCGCCGTAAAATTCACGTCCACAATGGTCGGAAACGCCTCTTTCATAATATGATTGACGACCTCGCCAAGTTCCGTTACATAGAGATTCTTATTTTCTTTTACAATATAGCGTCTTGCAAGAATCGTCGTGATCGTCGGCGCATAGGTGCTTGGCCTTCCGATGCCGAGTTCTTCGAGCGCACGCACGAGCGATGCCTCCGTATAATGCGGAGCCGGCTGTGTAAAATGCTGTTTTTCCTCAAAGGAATCGAAGACGAGCTGTGTATTCTCATCAATGCCTCTGACCAGCGTGTTATTTTCTTCTTTTTCTTCCTCGTCTGTATATACGCTTAAAAAGCCGTCAAATTTCACTCTGGAAGCAGCTACCGTGAACCGCTGCCCTGCCGCGTCGATCTTCACGGAAGTCGTCTCATACTGCGCCGGTGTCATCCGGCTTGCCACAAAACGTTTCCAGATCAGCTGGTAAAGCCGCAGCTGGTCTCTGGACAGAGAATCTTTCAACTGCATGGGCGTCCGTTCAATATCCGTCGGACGGATTGCCTCATGCGCATCCTGTATCTTCTGTGTACTCTTTTTCTCAGTGCCGGACTCTGCGGCATATTCCGCGCCATACTGCCCGGTGATATAGTCTTTTGCCGCCTTTTCCGCCTCTTCGGAAACTCTGGTGGAATCCGTACGCAGATAGGTAATGACACCTACCGTTCCGTTTCCCTTGATATCGATGCCTTCATATAACTGCTGTGCCAGCCGCATTGTCTTCTGCGTGGAAAAATTCAGCACTTTGCTGGCTTCCTGCTGCAGAGTGGATGTCGTAAATGGCAGAGGCGACTTTTTCACCCGCGTGCCATGCTTTACATCCGCCACCTGATATACGGCATTCTCCAGTGTTTTCTTTATCTTTTCCAATTCTTCCACAGCGGAGATTTCCTGTTTTTTCTCGGTGGTTCCATAATATTTGGCAAGCAGCGGTTTCTTTTCGCCCGGAATCTTTAAAACCGCATCTAATGTCCAGTACTCTTCCGGAATAAAAGCGTTGATTTCTTCTTCTCTGTCACAAATAATCCGGAGCGCTACCGACTGAACACGCCCTGCGCTTAAACCTCTTTTTACTTTTGCCCATAGCAACGGCGAAATCTTATAGCCGACCATGCGGTCAAGACAGCGTCTTGCCTGCTGCGCATCTACCAGGTCCATATCGATCTCCCTAGCGTTTTTCAGAGATTCTTTTACAGCGTTTTTGGTAATTTCATTAAAAGTGATACGGTATACTTTCTTACCCTCCAGTTTCAGAGCATTCAATAAATGCCATGAAATTGCTTCTCCTTCGCGGTCAGGGTCCGTTGCCAAATAAATCTTATCCGCTTTCTTTACCTCTTTACGAAGGCTTGCAAGAATATCTCCTTTGCCCCTGATGGTAATATAACGCGGCTCAAAGTCATGTTCGATATCGATTCCCATCTGACTTCTCGGCAGGTCGCGTACATGGCCGTTGCTGGCGGCAACCTCATAATTTGACCCCAGAAATTTTTTAATCGTTTTCACTTTCGCGGGCGATTCCACGATCACCAGATACTTTGCCATAACAATTCCCCATTCCCGTAAGTTCACTTTTCTCTTGCATGATTGCATTAACGAGAACTACTATACAATAAGTTTGGGAAGGTTGCAAGGAAAATTTTCTTTCAAATTTTTTCCAAATTTTTTCCAGTATTATCACCCAGTATTATCACCCAGTATTATCAATACACCAAAAAGAAGACTGCCCTGCATCGGACAGTCCTCTGAATTTTGTTATAATGTAACGATATGCCTTACTCATCTTCCAGCATTGACTGAAATATATCCCTTACTTTTCTAAGTTCTTCATTATCGGGAGACTTTTGCAATGCTTTTTCAAGAAGTTCTAAAGCAAGCCTGATAAAACCCTGGAACTGTTTATTCGTCAGGCCCATATGATCCACCTGCTTTCTATACAGTTATCTGTCCTACGATACAGCAGCCATATCACAGCCAAGACACAAAGTCTATTTATTTCATGGAGTTATCCGCCTTCTTACTCCAATAAGAAGAGCTGCGCCCTGTTCAGGACGATGGAGTCGCTTCCGGTAACGGGTTCCTCCCGGCCGAGCTGTGAAAAGCTCGACTGCACGACGATATAAATGTCCGCATTTGTACGGCTCTCGTTCCGAAGCGGTATAACAGGCGCCTTGATCTTGTATACTTTGCCGGGAACGAGCGCAAACTCCGTTCCGACTTCTACAAGGCGGTTCTCTTCCACTGTCCATACCTGGGATGCGAAAGGCGTCGCAAGTACACTCTCCCCGCCGATGTCGATACTCGTACCACCCGCATCATCCTGATAATAGAAGGATATCTGCACTTTCTTGTTGAAAGCAAGGTTCGGCTCCGTTATCTTGAAATAAACATCCGTAGTCTCATCGAGAAGCCCGACATTGCCGTCCGCTGCTTCTATCATCTGCTCGTCGAACGGAATGCAGATACTCTCGATTTCCGGCGCATCCGCGGCAAGTCCCGCCACAATTGCGACTTTCGGGTTCTTAATGCCTACATTATAAGCCGCCATCAGCGCATTGACGAAAAGCCGGCATTCCGTTACGCCTTCATCCGACGCGGAAGGTTCCACACCGGAAGTACCGTCATAGCCGTAAGGATAATAGTCCTCACCGACATAAATCACATTTCCCCTGCTGTAAACATAATAGTTGTTCGCCGCATCTTTTCTGGATATATCATAGGCACTGATGGAATCCGATGCAGGGTCTTCCAGGCAGTACCATGCCGTAACATCCGCCATGGAGTCTTCTCTTCCGTTATCCAGCAGATTCAGCACATAATCTCCGCCTTTTACGGATTGTGTCAGCGTACCGCTCTCACCAATCTCAAAAGGATAATGAGCGATAGAACCGTCATTGATCTGCCGCACGGTCATGCCGCTTCTGGGACCGAACATATCGCTGCTCAAAGACGCAAAGCGATAATAGCGGCGGTCTCCCTTCTCCTCACCAAGTTTTCCATAAGTCCGCACTTCTCTCTGTCCGAGCAGCGAGCCGTCGATGCCCATTCTGCCGGTATCACCGAGGGCGGCCGAAGAGGACATCAACACCCCCCTTCCTTCCGCAATGTACTGATTGACTGCTCCCGCGGCGCTTCCAAGATTTTCCGCCGGACCGAATCCCAATACAAGCACGTCAAAACCTTCCAGATATTTCCCGTTCTGCGCAAGCTGCTGCTCTAACTGCGCCGCCGATATCGTCTTAATCTCAAAATCCGAACCTGTCAGGGCTTCCGCACTCTTCAGATAATGGCCCATCATCGTCTGGTCATCCGCCTCAAAAGCCAGCGCCAGATTATACTTCCCGGCTTCATTGAGATTCGGCTCTTCCGCCGCAATCTGCAAAATACGGACTGTTGTCAGGTTATCATAAGAAACTTCAAAAAATCCTGTTAAAGCATCCCGCCTGTAAGAATTGCCCGAATCGGACACTTCCAGCTTCCAGGGCAGGATTCCCTTCTGCGGTGTCTCGAACTCAATCGTAAATTCGCCGTTATCCGCCGTAAAGCCGTCGTATATTTCTTCCTCCGGCGCAAATCTGCCGTCCTGATTTCGATCCAGATAAACGTGGATATCCACATTATCCGAATACGCTTCTCCCCGGTCATCCTCTATCCGGTAAGCAAGGGTTGCCCGGTATCTTCCTTCCGCATCGACCCGAATCTGCTGTACGATTCCCGGCTGTTCTTCCACTTCGTTATCGTCCGCATTCACATATTGTATCTGCGGCCTGCGTATGTTGACCTGCGCCGCAAATACCGCGCTGCTATGTACATCGGAAATCGTATACAGATAATCGTCATATTCATTGACTGCTGTCCGCAGGAAAGCATACATCTGTGAATCGCTGTCCACATAATCCGTATTGATCTCATCCACACCCGCATCTTTTGCCGACTGTCCCGTAAAGAAATCATCTTCCACGACGATCGGATAACCTGCTTTCATGAAATCGATCAGCGCATTCTTTTTCTGCGGTGTAATGTCAATACCCTCGTAACGCTCATCACTCTCTGTCGCATAGTCACCGATACTGCTGTATACAATGCCGTTCATCTCATCATCGTTATAAACGGTATAGCGTTTTCCGTCTTTTCGCTCATAATTGAGGCGCCGTCCGTCAAGTCCGATAAATATCATTTGATATTGATTATTGATATCGCCCTGATCACCGGAAAATTCCGCCACCGAAATCGTGTCTACATCAATATTGATCACTTTTGAACTTCTAAGAATCTGCTGCCCGGAACCGGACACATCTTCTTTTTCCCAATAGAGGATGGTATAATCTTTATCTTCATCATTATACTGCTTCAAATCCGACTCGGTATTCGTCGTCGGCTGCAGCTCCAGCACACGGATATCCCGGAAATCGCTGATCAGGCCTACCGCGTAGTTGATGATGTACTGCACAGCTCTTGCCTTGCTGACAATCTCCGAAATCTTATCGTCATCGGAAAGCGTGCTGTTCTCCGCTTTCAGGGCCGCCAGAACTTCCATGAAGCCCGCCGAAACTTTATCATCAGCAAAAGGCGCATAAAAGTCTTCCGATACGAGCGTTTCACCATTCACAATATAAACATTGCGATTTACATAATTATAATTATTATCCGTTTTATCGGGATAGTCCTTCGACGCCAGATTCATCATCATATTATCGGGCGATTCCATATCCTGATAGTACGCGGACAGATTCTTTTTGAGCAGAATCCGGACGAGTTTCTGATAATTCAACAGGCTCTGCTCCGTTCCCGGCGTCTGCCCTGTATCCGGGTCCTGTCCTGCGTCTCCATCCGGTCCCGAACCTGCCACGCCATAACCTGCCGTCAAAATCCCATAATCGGCAATCACTGGCATCAAATCCGTGACTGCACGATAAACAATGGAAAAAAGCACGTCCGCCGACATATCCCCGCCGTTTTCCGTCATATAATGGATGGTCGCATCGCTTCCGAGAAATTCTCCCAACCCGGCTTCCAGATAGACCAGATCGGCATTCATGACATCATCGGAAGTCACCTGATCCGCCGTAACGACCTGCACCTGAATATCAAAAGTTTCCGATTCGTTGTCATCTCCCGCCAGCGAATGGAACACATATCGCTCCAGCCAGTCGCTGCCGCCGCTGCATTTAAAATAGGTCGGTGCGTTATAGAGCATCAGGAGAGAACCCGCTTCTGTTTCCGGAACTTCCTGCAATTTATACTGTCCCTGGCCCGCGCCTGCATATACAAAGGTCCCGTCCGGTACGATTGTACTCATCAGCGGTTCTATTCCGTTTTCCAGTTCATCCTCGCCGGATATCACGCTGCCGCCCGCAAGATTGTATGTATCATAAGGAATCACACCGTCAACGGCCGCTTCTTCCACCGGAACCGCGCTGCCAAGCTGATAAAGCCCTGCTGCTTCTTCCAGACCGCTGACATACTCGAACTCTACAACATAATATCCATCAGGCAGTCCGCTGCCAATCTGCGGTATAGAAGGAACTTCTTCACCCGGTGCCGCAGGCGGAACTGTTCCTCCGTCCTGACTCGAGTCGGTGGGGGGGGCCTGTGTTGTCCCTGCGTCCGGATTGACCGGATTAGTTAAGCTTGTATCATCCGGCTGTTCCGGTTCTGTCGGCACTGCAGGCTGTTCTGTCCCTCCGGGCTGTGTATTGTCTCCTGATATACTGTCTCCTGATGTATTGTCTCCCGGTGTATCCGCTGGTGCAGTATTATTATCCGCTGGCGGTATGTCATTTGGAAGCCCCGGCTGTATTCCCGCTTCCGACAGCAGAATCACCGTATCCTCAACGAATACCAGTTTACGCCAGGTAAGGCCTGCAGTGTCTATGCTTTCCGTCGATGCTGCTTCGCCATCATCATTGCCTTCGACAGTGTCATCGGGGGCATTACCCTCGCCATCAGTTCCACCATCTCCTTCAGTTCCACCATCTCCTTCAGTTCCATCGGAGCCACTGTCATTTCCGTCGCTTCCCTCTTCGGAATCATTACCTTCATTACCTTCATTGTCTTCACCGGAAGAATCATCACCATCGGATGTATTATCATCGCCATCCACCTGAGGCGGTTCCGTACCATCAGGATTCGTCGATTCATCCGGCGTTTCTGCATCCGGCGTTTCTACATCCGGTATATTCTCATCCGTAACATTTTCTTCCGTATCATCCCCATCAGGATTTTCACTCTCTTCGTTCTCCTGCTCTCCTTCATTCCGCGGAATGTCCTTTATATGTCCCGCATACTTGAAAACACCGTCTTCCAACAAATAAACGCCGGTAGTATCCGAATATTCCCCGCCTGTGACCTGTTTGTAATCTAAAACCCTGTATCCCTGCAGGGCCGGTTCCTGTTCATAGTAAAAGACTGCATGATAAGCGCCGCTTCCTCCGGCCCATTCATAAGCAGTTCCATCGCCCAGCGCATCCACTGCAAAAGAGCCACTGATCAGATTATAGTCAAAGCCAGTCCTGTCAGTGCCTTCTACATACGGCTGTACCGCAGCATGAACAAAGCCGTACTGCCGATGAACCGCACTGCCGATGCCATCCGGAAAATAACTGTCATATATCCGAATCCAGCCATTTTCTTCCGATAAATCTGGCGTAACACCCGCATAACCTTCCCGATAGCTTATCTGGAACAGAGAAGTATCCATTCCCGGCGGCAAAAGCGCAGATGCCAGTCCTTCCCTTTCTTCATAGCGGTAAAAAGCTTCCTGATCATTCTCAAAAGTCGTTCGCAGACTTTCCTGCGCCGGTATCTGCCCGTCCGTCAGATATCCCATTGTACCGAGAGACACGTCCGGAATACTGATTACCGTGCCGTCAGAAAGCGTATAGGCATACGATGCCGTTCCCGGCACGATATCCAGTATGACAAAAGGCTCTCCTTCGCTGTGGTTCTCCACCACCTTGCCGATTCCACTGAAAGATTCCTGCGCTTCTACGGGCATCGAACTTTTCAGAAAATGCCAGAAAGAAGTGCCTGCAACCGCGACCGCAAGAACGGAGGCAGTTGCAGCGAGCACAAGCTTTTTACCCGCACGCGGTTTTATTTGGTTGTTCTGGTATTTATACCGGTATCGTCTTGCTACTCTTTTTCTTTTCATGCTGTGTTGTCCTGTTTTTTGTAATAAATTCCTGGATAGTTACTGCATTTTAAATTGATACTTCCCTTTCCCATGCCCGGCAACTGGTTCTATCAAATCTGTAATTCACTGACATTCTCTTCAAACAACGGTTTTCTATCTGAAACAACTGTTTTTATTTAACTACTGTCCATTGGGTGTCGGTGCTCTTGCAGGTGACTTTTATGGTGTCAGTTATTGCCACCGACTGATTAAGATTGCCATCCCATTCCCATCTCAATGTCGATGTCAACTCCAGTGTATAGGTATCGGTATTTTTATCATAAGTACATACTATTTGATTACAACTACGCTGAGATATTCCCGTAGTCCCTATTACCTGATACTTAAATCCCAATCCATCTTTCACTACCGTCTGAGTTCCATCCTGCTCCAGCGTAAACCCGAACTGCCCATAATATTGTCCGGTAAATGCAGCATCTGTCGGTAACGGAATATAAGCCTTGACATTCTGCAAATTTCCATTATCATCTTTCATACCAAAAGAAACATTGCTTCCATCTATTTGAATCGGTCCATTGTATAATGGTATTAAATTCAGCCCGGTTGTAATAAACTGATCATCCAGAGAACCTTTGTCAAGACGGCTCCATTCCGTACCGTTCGCAGCACAACGAAAACGACCGGCAGATTTTTCCATATCATATCCCCATACCGGATTTTGGAACCGATAGAACAGTTCAATCTCGTATACATCGTCTATTGCATAATACTGACAAGCCATTTTGGAAAACTCAACTCCATAGCTGCCACCATCAGCACCAAGCATTTGAAACCAGTTCCCCTGTGATGTTTCCTGCGGGGATGTATTCTGCAAAGTAAAATATTCTGAAAACTTTGATTCCGAAGGAAGCGGGAAATAAATTTCTCCCTTGACAAAATTAGTCGAGGTAGTATATGCCCATAAATCCATGTTACCCTTTCCTGCTATTTCAAAATTAATCGCGCTCTCCGGCCTGTAATAATAGTGCGTACCATAATCCGGTTCGTAGTTATACCAATGTACGTTATATCTTTGCGCATCCGTTGCATTAGAATATTGAAAAAAGGGAACATAATGATAACTGCCAACCGCATTGATCGCACCGTTATTATTTGTGTCAATTTTTATACACAATTGTCGCACATTATGTACACTACAATTACCAAATGATAGTCCGCCGACACTTCCTGTTCCCGTATAAGAGCCGTTATTCTCCTGATAAGTCCATAGGGGTGTCCACTCTGAAATATCCGTTCCATTGCCTGTATATACATTACATTTCGAATCGTTTAAGACCCTTTCGCCCTCACTCCTGGTACTGCTTATGGCAACCAGCGGACAGGATACATAAGACGGACTAAGTGCTGAAATCGTCTGGATATCTACCTGTTCTCCTACATAATTCTTTCCATTATAGGAAACTGTAAACTGCGGACGAAGCAGCGGTACTGTTACTTTTGAAGAAGATGGTATCTCACCTATGTATGTTCCTTTACTATCCAAATGTCCATTATATTCCGCAACGATTTCATCCCGCCTTGCAGCATAATCCCATGCATTCTTATCCAAAGCGTAATCCAATACCTGAACGGAAATATAGTAGTCATGATCCAAATTCAAACCAAAAAGATCGGCTCCGACACGAATCGCCTTACCATCGCTGTCGTAAATCATGACCTTATCATCCGCCGTCGGTGCGTTGGGGTCATCCGTCTTAATACGCACACATATTAACGAATAGTGACTGCTGTAGTCCCAAGATAATGTAAGCGGCTCATCACCATACTTGAAATCGCCGTCCCAGTGAAGGTCCACATTTGTTTCCGCAACTTTCAGCGTGATCGTTCCATATACAACACCGCTTCCGCCCGCCTTTGTATAACTTTTCTCGACAGATAAAAGGGATGCTGCCTGAATCTCTATCTCATCGCCCTTTTTCGCATCCGGACTGATACGGAAAGTTGCTGTCTTGTTATCACTCGACTCCATTGTAACAAGATCTGCCCCACGAATGATCTTCCATCCATACATCGGATATTCATCTGCTACAACATATTTATCTTTCGTCGTCGGGTCATCACATCCACCACAGGAAACACCCAGCTTGTTTCCTTCTGTTGTTGCGGAAATCGTAAAAGTTTTACCGGCAGAGACTTCATTACTTCCGTTTTCAGCATTTTCATCTTCCGATTTATAAAGCGCTACCGTCTTCGCCCTTTTCACATAAACGATGACTTCCGCTGTCGCATGATTTTTTTCGGAGTCCGCAGCATTCGTCGTAATAACGACTTTGAAACTGTCAGCCGTCTCACCGGATGCGATATTGATGATGCCGTTCGTCGTATCGCTGAACTGCGTCGCACTGTCCTCCGGCGGCGTATCGGTGGATATCGACCATGTTACACTTTTATCCATGACATTCTGTCCGGATACAAGAGGGGTCGAGAAATGATAGGTTTCGCCCGGCTCCAGAATAACGGAGTTCTCCTTCGGGACGACGCTCAGTTTTACCCTTTTATCCAACTGCTCCAGATCCACATCATTGATACGAACTTTATTGCGAATCGTAATGTTGTTGGAAGTATGATACGTCTTGTTATCTCTTTCAAAGGTCATAGAAATCTGTACGACTCTTTTTTCCTCAACCTGCGTCAAATCTACGTTAAATTCAGTCACATATTCCGCCAGAACGACCTGACCTTCCGCCGCTGTCTGTGGAAAATCTGTCTGGTCAACATCGATTTCGGAATAATAGAGCTTTGCCTCTTCCTTATTCCAGTAGAACTGATAATTTTTCTCGTTGCCCCTGCCGCTCTCGATTATCATTTCATAGACAGGATTTCCCTCCGAATCCACTTTAGGACTTCCGTCCTCATTTACCTCCTGAACCGGCTTACCGTCCGCATCCAGCTTTATCGTGCCTGCACCGTTGAACATCGTCAGGCTCTTATCCTGCGGTTCAAAAGTGAAATCCGCATCTTTTACAGCAAAAACTGGCGTGCCGTCTTCCGCATAGCCCGCATAATTCACGCTTCTGGTTGTATCGATGATGACATCGGAAATCTGATTCAGCGCAAGCTGCGCTTCCTGCTGCAGCATGATCTCTGTATTCGCCGCCGCGTAGCTTTTCGAACCTACTACGATGAATGAGCAGACCGCCGCAGTCACAATTGACAAGATAACGATACCGATCAAAAGTTCCACCAACGTAAAACCCCTTTGGTCCTTCATACAGTTTTTATCCTTCCCCTGTCTTTCCATACGAATACCATGCCTTTCTGTTATCTGCAATGTCCGGGCTCATCCGATTACTGAAGCACAAGTTCGACTTTCCCGGTCAATTCAATAAGCGTCAGTTCATAAGAACGGCTTCCGCCTTTGACATATATCTTTTCACAAAGAGTACAGCCATTTTTATTAGTAAAGGAACCATTGCTCCTGTCATAGCCAATCATCAGGGAGCTGCCGGATGTCAGTTCCGTTTCTGTTCCGCCTGTTGTATAGGAAACATAGACTCTGGAATTACCAAGTTTATCCGGAACAGGATTTCCGCTTTCATCAGCCCTTTTCGGCTCCCAGCCGGTGCCGCTCTTAATCCACTGCACAGCGTAAACACAATCATCGGAAGCATCCCGATAGATTTCCACTCTTGCCCCGCTTTTACCCATAGCAGTTACTTTATTCTCGGCAAGCGCTTCTTTGATATCGTTCGCGCAGGCTTTCGCACCGGCGCCGAATATCATGTTGATGGAAAAAAAAACCGTTCCAGTCAAAAGAGCCATGATTGCAATAACAATTATCAATTCCACCAAAGAATAACCTTTGTTATCTTTCTCCATAACAACCCCTTATTTCTACTTTGAGAAATGTATCTTACTTCAAAAAGTGTTTTTTACTTTGAAAAGTTTTTACTTTGAAAAGTGTTTTTTACTTTTTAATCCAGTTCGTATATCTGACTATTTCCGACAGATCGATATTCAGGATACCTGTCTCATCCACTTTGGAGACATCCGTCACTTCCTCGGCAAGAATGCCGCTTCCGTTGACAAAAAAGTCCATCGGCGTCTGCGGATCCGTCTCGGAGCGCTGCTGGTTCAATACCTTATAAGTACCCATTTTATCTCTGTTGACAGCAATCGTATTACCGGAAACCGTGATTTCTCCCTGTGCAATGATAAGTCCGGTAAAATTCGCATTGACCGTCACATTTCCGCCGGTAATGCCGTCTTCCTCATTGTCATCTTTATCAATTGCCACAATCAGACGGACTTTAGAATCCGATACCGTGTAGTTGTCGTCATTGGTCAGAACCGCTTTAAAACCGTCATCCGTAACGAACTCAACCGTTCCACCGTTATCCGCCAGATAATCCCGCAGCATATCATCTCTGATGATACTGTTAAAGACATTCTGATTCGGACTGACGCTCGAGGCATCTTCCGTCAGGTTTGTAGTCAACGCGTTAAAAGTTTTGGCACAGGACTCCGAAAACTCCAGGACTTCCGCCTCCGTTTTAACATTCACCATTTCGGAAGCATTGTCGGAAATCTCCTGGTATCCTTCATCCGGCACCGGCTGCTCGCCCTCTTCCGAACCGTCTCCTTCGTCCTCGCCTTCCTCTGGCACGGGCTGCTGCATTCCTTTCAGCAGCGTAACACCGCTGTCGGAAAGTGCACTCGATACGAGGCTGTTTCCCAGAATGGTGTACTGTGTGTTTTCGGAAGTATAATCGCCGAGAATAATGCCGCCCGCCGCATACTTCTTGAAATAGCTGTCAATCGCTTCCTTATTCGTATTAAAATTATAGTATTGCACAAAATATTCCGCCGCCTGGTCCTTATCCATTACAAGGTAGTAATAAACTAACGTTTTATTATCACTGTCTGCACTGTTATACTGCGCATAAACTTTTCGGATGTGATTCATATCCGTCACTCCGAAATCGCTTAACATCTTGTTATCCAGCTTATAGACCGGCTTGTTGAAATCCACTTCCATAAAAGCCGTTCCATATTGCTCTTCATAAAGCGCCATCTCTTCCACCATCCTGCTGTTCAGCGGATTCTGGCCTACGATTGTTCTTCCATCCAGCGTGCCGATACATTCTGCGGGTACCAGATAGGCAATCTGATTACCTTTAACCGCAATGGACTCTCCCATCAGCACGGATTTGGATGTGCCCGCCGGACCTCCTGGGGTTCCCGAACCTGCAGGCCCCGTCGTCAATGACTGCCCGATATAAGCACGTCCCGCGAGCAAAAGCCTGGTCACGCCGCTCATATCCACCGTTGCATTCCTGCCGTTTATGATGATCGCACTGCTCAAAGCCGTATTCACAGCCTCGCTCTCCGTCATACCCGTCGCCACAGAAGAACCATATCCATAGTATTCTTTCGTCAATGTCGCCCTGCTTCCATTGCCGGAAAGAATCAGGTCATTTGCTACATAAGTCTTACTGTCCAGACTTAAAGACCCGTTTTCCAGATTCAGGCCCGCCGCATACACGCTCGCGCCATAATTCGGCACATCTCTGACTATAAAGCCTGCACTCGGCCCTTTTACCGAAATATCGCCTTTGGAAATAACAAGCTTCCCCTCTTTGACGGTAAGGGTACTTGCCTTATTCACCGTAATGCCGCCACCGCCGAGCACGTCATCCGCTCCGGCAAAAATGCTGCCATCCACAAGTGCCGCGCCGCTGCCGTCCTCTGTCCGTATTCCTGTATTCCCAATCAGGGAATATTCATATAAACTGTCAATAGAACCGTTCTGATAAAAAACAAGCTTCGGCACATCGATAGAAATATCCGTATGGATAATGGATACATAATCGTTTTCATCCGTATAGGATACCCGGACGTCATAAAGCACGAGACTTGCGTTGTTCACAAGTTCCATGCGGCAGCTGCTGGATTCCCATTCCGCCACATCCACCCCCGTGAACAAATCATCATCCACAAAATCCTGCAATACCTTCAGGCTGTAAAATCCCGTTCCTTTTAACGGGTCCGTCAGATTCTTAACAAGCGTATCCAGATAAGTCGTTACGAACTGATGATAACGATACTCTTCACTTCCATAAAGATCATCGGGATTATGATTATTTCCCCAGTTCTTCATAACGTCCTGATAGCTGAGCGTAATCGCCGCAGAAGCCTCATGCTGCATTCCCGCCATGATCTGTTCCATTACGGTTTCGGCAGAATAAAAGCTGTTCTTGTTCCTGATATCCGCAAGTTTGATCATATAATTCATGTAGGACGACCACAGGATTGCACTCGCCAGTATGCCAATCAGCGCCATCGCAATAATAACGACAACGATTGCCGAGCCGCGGTCATCGCGTTTTAAACCCTTATGCAATTTTCTGCTTTTTCTTCCTGTTTTTCTGTTCCCCATTTTTTATCCTTCATTCCTGCTAAAACAGTTCCGAATGCGTACCGACACGATAAACCATCAATACCAAAACATCATCCAGCACTTCATATATCAATAACCAATTTGGCTCCACATGGCATTCCCTGCATCCGGCATAATCACCATACAAATTATGGTCGCGATATTTTTCGTCCAGTTTTCTGCCTTCTGCAATTTTACTGATCACATCGAAAAGCTTATGAATATCTTTCCCCTGCTTTTTCGCCAGCTTCAAATCCCTCTTAAACTGACCGGTGAATTTAACTTCATACTTCATCCAGAGCCTCCTTCAAATCTTCGAGGCTCTTATATCCTTTTATATTTGAATCCGCAGCAATTCTTCGTCCCTCTGCTATAGCAGCCATTGTTATTTCATTTGGCGTATTCAGCTTCAAAGAAAAAGGTATGCCATTTTCCCGAATTGTCTGCTTTAAGAACATATTTACTGCTGTGGTCATATTCAGTCCAAGTTCCGCAAAGATATTCTCTGCTGCTTCTTTCACCGCTTTCTCTGTCCGTATATTCAAATTCGTTATAGTTGCCATATTATGCACCTCCACATTTACGATTGTAATGAAAAACATTTCGACTCTATCAGCATAAAGACAGTTCATGCTGTGCACCGCCTGTTGTATATTATATGCAAAATGCTTTATCCTATCAACATATTATGTGCATAACAAACGGGGTTTTCTTTTTCTGCCGTCCTTAATTATTCTTGCTTCCCGTAATATGTGCCATGCGCTGTGAATCCGGGAAATCATCATCTTTGGCGCCTTTTTTGTAAACAGTTATCTCTATATCAAATATAACTTCTGTTATTCCATCATCGTTGCCCGTACCGGACTGCATGGGGACTGTTTCTATACGAATACCCGAAAGACCAAAAACATCAATGCTCTGGCCGTTTCCCCCTCTTAACTGGTAGGCTGCCTGCGTCGGAATATCTGCTTTTTCTATCTCATAAGTCGGAAGTTTTCCTTCTGCCGGAGTCGGACTGCCTGAAAATGCGGCATTTACAAGATTCATACCAAGATTCGTCCGAATCTTCACCTGTTCGGCCGCAGTACCCTCAACATTGACCACCGCCTTATAGCCAATCTCCGCATTATTGAGCTGAACATCGGAGAGTCTGGCCTCCGTCACATTATCGAGCTGTTTTACGATATACATACGGAACGGCTGGCCGGAATCGTTATGAATCACAATGTTATCTTTCTCCGCTTCATACAACGGATAATAGAAAAGATAAAAATTCCCGCTGGTGATACCTGTCCCACAGGGCTGGTCTTTTACCCATTCCCCGCTTCCGACAGCCGGACTCATATTCCCGCTGGTTTCATAAGTCACCCCGTTATATTCACATTCATAAACATAAGTAATCTGCGCATCACAACACGCATTTCCGTCCGCATCAACCCCGCCATCCTTCAGATTCAACGTGATCGTGCGGCTTTTGACCTTTCCGCCTCTGTCCAGGAAAGTCTTAAAGGTAAAAGGCGAGTCTTCATCCGCCTCCAGTCCGGTTTCTTTCTGTATGTATTCCGCCGCCAGCAGATTCAACTGAACGGACTGTGTATAACTCCCATCCTTTCCCTTCATGACACTGCCCGGCGACGCCATATTGATATCATTGAAAGCATTATCATGCCCATAAGCAATACCGATATCTTTCGTCGGATCCTGCTCATAGTTCCGCGCATCAATCCGGATAAGTGCATCAAATTCACTGCCCTGTATCTGCACGCCCTCCAGCGTGAAGTAATAGATTCCCGGCATTTCCGGATCAGGGCGGACATCAGGGTCGTTCTGCTCCCTGTCCTTATCTTCCTCAATGCTTCCCTTGATCAGCTTGGATTCCATCACATAAAACCCATTCTCCGGATTATTGAACTGTTCCTTCAACTCCTCGATATCATAAGCTTTAAGGCCTTCCATAAGGTCCTGCGCGACCGTTATCGCCCGCTGTGTCTGTCTGGCCTTGCCGTTCATCCGCGCCGAAGTCACGAAACCATGCAGCAGAGGAACGACGATGATCGCAAGAATGATGACCGCAATCAGCAGTTCCACCAGAGAAAAACCGGCATTCCTATTCAGTTGTGGGAAAGAATCATTGTTCTTCTTTTTCATACCCGTTCCACACCTGTCTATTCTCTATTGGCTGGCTTAGTTACCTGCATTTTCTGAATCCTCTGCGTTTTCAGCATTCTCGGTGCCGCCTTCTGTCTCCATATCTCCTACATCCGGCAGTCCCGCTTCTCCATGAATCGTGATCGTGCCGAAAATATTATCTGTTCCTAACAGTACGGATGAAAAATCAGGCTGTACATATTCTTTTCCCATCTGGTAAGGCGCAAGATACATATTCAAGGTCGTCGAGCCAACCAAAAGACCGGTAGAATCATCAAAAGTGACCGTCAATGTTTCAATTGCCATGCGGTTCGGCTGGTCCACGATATGTTGGATGCTTCTTTTTAACCCCTCATAGGAAACGCCGTAATTAAAGGTCGCCTTCCGATTGTAAAGCCAGTCGATTTCCTCTTCCGGCTCCGCCGCCGTCGTATTGTCCGCCCCATCTAACGGCTCATCGCCAACACCGAGCACATCGTTCTCACCCAAATCATAAGTATGGTCTCGTTCTTCCGTCGGCGCTATCTGGTCTTGAAAACTCACCGGAACAAGCTGCTCAATATTAACACTCTCCACGACCATCGGGGAAACGAGTTCCTGATTGATCGCCATCAAAATCACATCTTCTGCCTTGACATTTACCGGAAAAACCTGATAGATGTCATCGATTTCTTTTAACATCTTGTCCATTTCCGTTAAATAGGTCTCTTTGTTGTTGGTCTTGATCGTCAGGTCCGTTATCTGCTGGCGAAGCTGTATGTTCTCCGCTTCCATCGCTTCTACTTTTTCCTGTGCCGGCATGAAAACCCAATAGAACGTGCAGCCGCCCAATAAGATTCCGATAAAGCCGACCAATATTAAAATATCTCTCTTTGATACTTTCATCCCGCTATCCTCCGTTTTCCGCCAGTCTTACTGCGCTGTCGTATTGTCGCCTGCGCTCTCTTCCGTCCCTGCATTCTCCGCTCCTTCTGCAGAACCGGTCTCCGTGTCTGCCGCAGCCTCGTCATCCGCGTCACCATGCTGGACCGGTGCATAAAGCGCCGCTGCCGTGAAATTGACGGTAATGCTGTTGCTCTCTTCATCGATTTCTTCCGTCACCGCCGTTACCGTGATGCTCTCCGGAAGTAAGCTTTCAAAGGTTCGAAGCTGTTCGATCGTCGCCGCCGCTTCGCCTTTGGTGCTGACATTCATCGTAATCGTGACCTGACTTCTGTCGGAAGTAAAAGTTACGACATTGACATCCGCAGGAAGTTTCTGCTCCAGTTCCAACATGAACTCATACAGTTCATCGTTCCGGCTCTCCGTCACTTCGTACATTGCTTTTACCTTATTATATTCCGCCTTGACATCAACATAAGTATTGTAGACATCTATGATAGGCTTGAGTTCCTCTACCTGATGCTTCAAATCGACATTTTCCTTTTCCACTTTCAAATAAGTAAGAATAGAGAAAGCCGTCATTCCGGCCGCCGACAAAAAGCCGACTGCAAAAAGGACCCACATCGCAATCGCAAATCCCTGGCTGGCTTCTCCCGTCGAAGCTGCTGCACCGTTTCTGCCTTTTCCCTTGCCTTTCGCTTTCCCCTTATCTTCGTGAAGCTTAAAGCCTACGGGCGCCATGACCGCGCCGATACAGGATAAATATTCTCCGAAAAAGCCTTCTTTAAAATATTTCTCAAGATTCAGGCCTTCCACTTTCTTAATAGTGGAAACCGGATAATCGATTTCCTTCTGCATCAAGTCATTCATGCCGAGGAAATTCGCGCCCACCCCCGTGATATGCACTTTATCGATGACCGCAGGGTTTCTGGAAATATAATAGTCGATAACCCTGACGATACCGCCGACCATAGGAGTCAATGCCTCTGTCACATGGCGTCTGGCCGTATCCTCTCTCGAAAGAGTCGCCGTATCGTGGTCCGAAGCGTCCATCTCCAAATCAATACAGTTATTCTGTTCCACGATCTGAATCGCCTGCCGGATATTCCGAATGGTTCCCCATGCCGCGCTGTCCCCAACGACTTGCAATGCTTCTTCCACGCCGTATGCGACATTTCTTGTAAAAGCGATTTTCTGGTCCTGAATGACCATGATCAGTGTGGAACGTTCATCGATTTTCGCGATCAGATGCGTGCCCGTCGTACATTCTTTTTTAACAATCTGGAAAAGGCTGTTACCCGCATAATCGATGGCCGCCACTTCCAGACGCAGCGCCGCCGCCAGGTCATAATAGCCTTTCAGAAGAGCCGCCGGAACCGCCAGCACCATCAGCTTATACTGTTTGCTGCCTTTCTCCTCTCCTATCGTCTCGAGAATCGTATAGGCCAGTTCATGCTGGCTCAAGTCCATCGGGAAATATTCCGAAGCTTTCGCCCGCACGACATCGCCGATCCGGTTCTCCTTTACAAAAGGAATCGTCACTTCACGGTTGGCAATCTTTCCGGAACTGATAGAAAAAATAACCTGTTTCGCCTTAATACCATTTTCCCGCATAGCGCCACGCAGCCCCTCCAGATAATGGGTATCGAGCTGAAGCACACCGTCGTTCACAACACCGTCTAATGTCGGAACGGTGAAATTTTGGTACACTTTCGGGGTTTTTGCTTTATAGTCCAGTTCGCAGACTCTTGTCAGTGAATATCCAATTTCGATACTTAACACTCTGCCAGCCATGAATTGGTTTCCTCCTTAGAAAAAATTATTCGCACCATCAAAATACAAATTGACAAAACCGTCTGTAAACAGCTGTTTTGTCACCTTGTATTTTGGCACCGCTTTGTACATTCGTAAAAATTATATCAATAACATTTCAGCAACATTTACGTTAGTAAAATCTCAGATACCACTCTATTATTTGATTTCCCCACAGCATTGCTATAAAGATTCCCATCGAAAGATAGGGACCCATCGCAAGTACATGGCTTTCACCGCTCAGTTTCATTCTGACAACATGAATAACTGCGCCGAGAATACAGCCAATGAAAAAAGCCAGTATGATCAATTTCCAACCCAGTACAAGGCCGCAGACCGCCATGAGTTTGACATCTCCGCCGCCTATTCCTCTGCCTTTGGTCGCATAATAGAGAATCATAAGAAAAACACTGACAGAACAGAAGCCAATCAGGTATGACAGCCAGCCTGAAAGGTCTGTTACAACTCTGATCAGCCCTATCGCCAGTATAAAGATATTGATCCCAAGCGGAATCTCATACGTCCTGAAATCAATAACGCTCAAGGTGAGCAGTGCCGATGTCAGCAAACAGAAGAGTAGGGATTCTACGTTTACGCCGTTTACCAGCACGATAACAACATATAAGATGCCGTTCGCCGCCTCGACGATCGGGTATTGGGCGGCGAGCTTCGCTTTGCATTTACGGCATCTGCCCCGTAAGGCAAGGTAGCTGAAAAGCGGCACAAGGTCGTACCATTTCAGCTGATATCCACAACTCATGCAGTGGGACCTTACCTTGACAATATCTTCTTTCTTGGGAATCCTGTAGATGCAAACATTCACAAAGCTGCCGATGACGATTCCGAAAAGAAATATGGTTATGTAGAAAAATATTGTCCAGAGCATAGTTTGTTTGTTCCTTTAGTTAATTATATTGTTTTTTGTGTGACTGTAGGGTTAGTCGGAAAAATCGGTTCGATGGTTCATGAACCTTACGGCGTTGTTGTTTTGATTATTGCACCTGAATTATCAACGCCAGTGCATTTTACTGTCCAAGTAGTTGTTGTTGAGTTATATTCCAATGTCATTGTAATTGCAGTAGACGGATTGGTATATGCTGTGGACTGATACTTAGATGTACTTAAACGATCACCAGATCCACTAGCAAAGGAACCTTCTTCCATGATTCCATTATTTACAAATACATCTATTAAGTCGCCAGTAACTGTAATGTTTGCTCCACTAGCTGTCACTTTATATTTTCCAGCAGTGCTTCCATCCAATGTTATGTCCGGATCTGCAGCAACAACCTGCATAGCATTGATAAACTCAACCGTTGTCTGTGTATCTGTTGCAACACGGCTCTTCTCCACATACTTCAGATACTGAGGTGCCAGAACAGCTACCAGGATTACCATGATGGCGATAACGATGATCAATTCCACCAGGGAGAAACCTTTGTTATCCATTTTCTTTTTCATTCCTCATTCTCCTTTTCTCTCATAATTTATTTCATAAATTTTTATCTTAAACATGACTGCTCCCTACTCGCCAGCCATGTTTAATTCAGTTCTAAGAGTTTCCTCTATCAGCACTTCCCAATGTCCATTGTGGATACTTCCTACCCTGGATATCATTTGCTGTGATTTCATTTTTCTTAGATAATACTTCACTCTATCTACTGTCCACCCAAGTTCCAATGCGTATTCTTTCTGTGTCAATGTTGGCTTATCATGTACAATTGCAAGGATTGTTTTATCTTCCTCGGATAGCTTCACAGTGCCGTTGGGGGTAGTTTGGTGCGTTTGGGTAGTTTGGTGCGTTTGGGTAGTTCCATTACTGACACCGAATGTTTCTTTTGTTCTTCGGTACATATTCACCTTGAAATCGCCCTCAAAGTCAATCAACTCCGGCTCAGGAAGTCCATATTCTTTGCATTCTCTAAAAATCCTCGGAATCCCTGTGCCCCACTTTTCTATAATCTTCATATAGGCAAATGCTCTAGCAATAGCGGGATTTCTTGGTTTAGAATACCCTTCCTTTATTTTGGGGATGGAAACATTGTTTAACAGCATTCCCGGAGAAGTCACTTCTAAACGGTCATCAAAAATTGCCACCAGAATGTTTCCCGGCTCTAAATAACTGCGATGCACAACAGCATTTGCAATCAGCTCTCGCACACTATCTACAGGAAGTTCATATACATCCTGCCTGTAGATACCTTGTATCTTCATACCTAGATTAATTTTCTCCAATACATATTGGAAAGCCGCCTCTGCCTGCTCTTGAATCGAACCTCCAAACTCTCGCCTGTCCACAAAGTAAGCTCTATCTCTCCCCTTGAACACACCACATTGAATAATCGGCTGCATATGTATCGTGCCGGTAAGGAGTGCATACGCATTCGTCGGAATCACTTTACCGTTTTCTTCCGCAAGCACACCCCATGAAACCAAGGTATTCTTTGTGGCATTTTTGATTTTTGCTTTCTCGCTGTCTTGCCATGTATTTTTTAAAGCAATTTATTTCATGCTCTTACAAAGTGTTTCAATTTCTGCATCTGTTACACCCATCCCATTACACGGCTCACTGTCATAATATCGATTCTGTCCTCTCAAAATCAGTTCTTTCAGCATATATCCTTCTACTGGTCTGGTCGTTTCAGAAATCCTTACATAAGTACCTTCCGGCATGATGCGCGGCTTACAGGCATCTGAAATCGCACTCGTTATGGCATCCATTGTTTTGAAAATATTGTCCGAATCCATACCGACAACTTTCGACGTTTTATCATCTATGCCAAACACAATCCTGCCGCCACTGCCATTCACAAAGGCTACCACCGTTTTCATATACCTGTCACTTTTATCCGGCACGGTTACTTAATATTCAACATTCTTTGATTCACCGGAAAACAGCATATTTTCAGCCATTGCATACTCCTCGCCATTTTGCTTTTACCAGCACTTTCAGATAAACTCTATAAAGCCGTATATACTATATTTTATTCCCCAAATTCTAACTTTTATAATTTTATAAATTATCCAATGCCTCATACATCGTCATCATCGGCGCCATACATGCCGCAATCAATCCGCCGACTACCACTGCCAGCACAATGATGATCATCGGTTCCATCGCCGCCATCAGGGACTGCACGGCCAGTTCGACTTCTTCTTCATAATAATCGGCCAGCTTGTTCAGCATTTCTTCGGTAGAACCCGCTTCCTCACCTATACGGACCATATAGTAGACCATCGGCGGAAAAAGCCCGCAGTTCTGTAAAGGCTGTGAGAGCGGTACACCGACCATGATCTGTTCCGTCGCATCATGCAACGCTTCTTTGAACCAGATATTCGTCATCGTATCCGCCACAATACCCACCGCTTCATTCAACGGCACGCCGGCAGTCAGAAGCGTGCTCAATGTTCTCGCCATCATCGCGGATGCGTTTTTGACGACCAGATTCTTGAGTGCAGGAATCTTTAACTGCAGCTTTCCAAACAGATGCTTACCACTATATGTTTTCGCATATGCTTTTATAAGGAAAACAATTCCTATGACAACCGGTATGATAATGAACCAGTAATTCTTCAAAAAATCGCTCATCGCGATGACCGCCAGCGTAATGCCCGGCAACTCCGCACCTAACTGCTCAAACATATCCGTATAAGATGGGATAACGACCAGAAGCATAACGATAACAACCGCTATCGCTACAATCATAACGACGATCGGGTAAATCATCGCCTTTTTCACGAGCGCTTTTGTCTTGGCTGATTTCTCAAACTGTATCGCCATACGCTCCATCGAAGTTTCCAGACTACCGGAAGACTCTCCCGCCCTCGCCATCTGTATCAGCAATTCCGGGAAAACTGCCGGATGTTTCGCAAGAGAATCCGCAAAAGTCTCACCTTTTTCCACGTCAGCCCGGACATTCATCAGAGCCTTCTGCATCTTCTTATTTTCCGTCGCTTCCGCAAGCATACGAAGCGCTTCGATAATCGTAACGCCTGCGCGGGTGATACTGGCAAACTGTCGACAGAATACCGACAAGTCTCTCGCCGTCGGCTTCCCTCCGATATCGATGCTGATATCCTTCGTCAATGCATTCTGTTCCGTCACATCCAGCACAATCAGACCCTGTGCTTTCAGTTCCCTGAGCACCTGCTCTTCGCTGTCGGCCTCCTTGCTGCCCTTTATCTCTTTTCCGCTTTTATCAATGGCTACGAATCCCCAAGCCGCCATGAGCGAACCTCCGTTGTCTTTTGTGATTTATTTCACAAACATTTTCATAAGTATTGAAGTACGATTTAAATTATACTCTTTTCGTCATGATTTTACAAGGCGTTAAAGGTTGTCATTTTTCGTCATTTCAAACAAAATTTGCATACATTTTTGTGCAACATTCAATCCATCTTGTGTATAGCGCCCGTCATTTTGTTCAATTTGTATATCTTGCAAGAATCAGGAAAAGCATAGCGTATGCAGATTTTGGGGGTGGATTTACTTACCTGCGTTCTGCTGTAACAGGCAAAAAGGGATAAAGTTCTGTCATGATCCGACAGGCTTTATCCCTTTGATCGCTCTTAGGTTATTATTACTGCTATTCTTTAATTCTGTCGATTTTTGTCAGGTTTACGCCGGATGCAGAAAGGATAACCTTTAAATCGATGTGTCTTTCTTTAAAGATTTATATACTTCAGACTCTTTGTCCGCTAACAACATCTATTCCTGAACTCTTGAAAAATCTTCAATATTTCTTTGTATCATTTCTTTTTCAGTCACAGACATCACCTGCTTTCCATGTACTTTGTTCGTTAATATTTATACTTATATTATATCAAAGGCCCTGGCTGGGATAAAGTTTATTCCTTTGACTTTCATTCAGTTTTTTCCTAATTTATCTGAATTTATTGTACCAGATGCTTTGTGCTTTATATATGATATAACGTCCTGGCTGAATGTGAGCTGAACCGTATTATCTGATAACACGGCGGCTTGCAGCTATGCTAATTTCTGCAGCTTTCGTGAATGTTCCGATACTACTTTTTTGAGTATGTCGATATCGATAAAAGCTGCATCCATTTTTTCCACATAGCTTCTATAACGATCATAGGTATCCCCATAACAGGATTCAATCGTGTTGAGGCGCGGCATAATCTTGTTTTCCTGAAATAACTTTATCTTCTGTATCTCAAATTCCACAGATTGCAGATTATGTTTTACACCCTGTACATCATCTTTTACGTTTTGCAAATCTACTTTAATTACCTGCACTTCTTCTTTTACTCCCTGCAAGTCTGCCTTTATTACCCGCACTTCTTCTTTTACTCCCTGCATCTCATTTTTCACTATCTGCATTTCATCTTTCACTACATGCATCTCATTTTTTACTACTTGTACTTCATTTTTTACTACTTGCAAATCTCTTTGCAATGGATAAAACTTTGCATCCATCATTTTAGACATAGCAAGCAATAATTCATTATTTGTCATATGGCGGCCTCCTTATTTTGTTGTTTATCATGAACGTTATATCATATATAAAACACAAAGCATTAATTTATTAATGTAAAAACTCTGCCCAATCAGACAATGCAGGTACATTTTTTCTTCCAACAGCATTTCCTGTGACGGTAATTTGTGCATTATTTTTCTCTTTAATGGTATAATACTCCCATTCGAAGTTTTTTTCAACCGTTAATTTTATTTCTTTATTCAGACATTCAATTAACCTCCTCGAATCATAGAGGATGAGCAAAATCCGGTTGATTTCCAGAATGGAATACCGTTTTTCTCCGGTCAGGCCATTGGGCAAACCGACGTAACCTATTATTTTATACTTTCTTTTGTAATTTCAGTGAAAATCCGTGAAGTGTATTATCAATGAGACATAGAATACCTTTCGCAGAATGCCATTACGGCATATAGAAATATGCTTTAGAAACATTGTCAAAACAAACATAGAAGTCAAATGTCAATGTACTAATTTCTTCCTTAAAGGATACGGCTTTTACTTATTTTCCCATTTTTGGCATATGGATACAATATATTCCTTATTCCGCAAGTCTCGAATCCATCTATCCGGAATCTTCTCATATCCGTAATAAATACCTGCCAAGCCGCCTGCTATTGCCGCTACCGTATCCGTATCATTTCCCAACATGACAGCATTCCATATACTGTCCTCATAGCTTTTGCTATTTATTAAAGACCATATTGCCGCTATAAGCGAATCTACCACATACCCAGAACTTTTTATGTCATCCTCTTTATATTCACGAAGACACCCTATTACTGCAAACTCTTTCAGCCATTCATTATAAATGCCCTGTGAATAATAATATCCTATGACGCTTTCAGCTGCCTCTTCACAAGCCGTATCCAATACATGACCGTTTAACAGCAATATTCCCAAATAAACATATATATCGCATGCTATAAAAGATATTGGATGTGCATGAGTCAACGCAGACATTTTATGTATAATATTCAAATCCGAAGCACATAATCGAAAAGTTTTATACTTATCAAAATAATATATGATTGGCAAAATTCTCATCAGAGAACCATTTCCATTATTCGAAATACTCCTACTGCCACATTTTAATGGTACAATTCCTGATTCATATCTTCTTATTGCATATCTTGTGGTACTTCCAATATCAAAACACCTTCCATTCGCTGTATACTCTCCCGTTTCATACCACCTTGCAAAACTATGCATAATTTTATAGTAATCCGGTTTTCTATCAAGATTATCCAAAAGACATAATGTTAAACTTGTATCATCTGACCAAGTGCCCACTGGCTGATTATGAACACCCGCCCCTGTCATTTCTTTAGAAATAATTTTTTTTACTTTCTCTCGAGCCATGAACTCATAGGGAACTCCAAACGCGTCACCGACTGCCAGACCCATGATTCCATCTAAAACCTTTATGGACATATCAGCCTTTTTAAAACAAACAGGCCATTTACACCTGCTTATTTTCCTCTCTGTGTTTTTCTTTTAAATATGCATTAATATTCATTGGTGGTATTATAACTGGTGCAACATTTGCATTTGCTGTATAGGTCGAAATAATCGCACGCATATACGGAAATAAGATTGCAATTGCATTCGCCTCAAAATCCCGTATTTTTGCATCTCCTTTTTCCATATAAAAAAATCCTTTTATACTTGCTGACATTTCAAATGGATAATTCTTCTCCTCCGCATTTTTAAAAATATCCGTCTCCAGTTCTACTTCCATTTTCTGATTATCTTCACTGAAATATGTGTGTGCATTAAAATCAAAATCCAATGAAATGCCTTCTTTATCCGGCTTATATGTTTCATTTGTCCGATAGTGTATTTCTTTTACTATATATTTTCTAAACTTTAAAAAACTCCCATTTTTTTGCTCCATTATGCAGCTTCTCCATAATTTTCAGAAAAAAAATCCAATCCAACAGATACAGGCATAATTGTATCTGTCCCAATTGCAATAGTATCATCAGCAAGCTCAATAAAAACGGTTTCTTTATACAGCCACTCTTCAAAAGCTTCTCCTGTAACATATCCTTCCGGTACTTCAATACTTCCTCTTTCCCGAATTTCCTTTACAATATCTTCTGCAAATTTAATAGCCATAATCTCACCTCTCTAATATATTTCCTTGCTGATAGCAAGCCTAATACCTTTTCCATTCCTGCAGTCCAATTCTTTTTCAAAATTTTCCACTATCATTTCACTCTCTCTACGAACATAAAAACCACTATGCTTATATAAACGATTTGTCAAATTTTTAAATGTACTTCTCTTACAGGTAAATATCTGATTTATTGGATATTCTTTTTCTACTACAAATCCTTCATCCCTTGCAAATCTATAAGCGATATTAATATTGGTAGACCAAGACTCCATCCCTGAAAACTTATAATTCTGATTTTGATATGGTGTATTGATTCCTCTGTATAATTTTATCGTCATTTTGTCAGTTTGCCTTATATTCTTCAAATAATTAAGCAGAGTCATATAAGTAATTATTTTTTGTTTTACATAACAGCGCATCATAAGAAGCTGTTCCTCTTTACACATACACCCCTTATCAATCCAATCTAATATCTTGTCTTCCACTTCTTTTTTAAAAGTAAATATGTTATTTGTAATCTCAAGGGACATGGCGGCAAGCTTTAATTTTATCATTCCATCACCATTGATTGTTCGATACCAACCAGTATTCCCAAAAAAAGCCTCTTCCAAACACTGCCTTTCTTCTATACTCATAATTTCTGTCAGTATAGCATTAGCTGTTCTATTGTTTGTCCCTTTATAAGCAATAAGCTTTTTGTCGATTTCCCGATAATCTGGTAACAACTCTTCAAGTGTCTCCTGAGATACTCTGTTGCCAAACGCTTCATCTATCATTTGTCAGCATCCCATCATCTCATTAGCATCTATACGGATTGCTACCATATTACCAGTTTCATTGGTGATTTACAAGTTATATTTTCCATTATATGATATAAAGCAGCAATTCGACACAACCTTTATTATAAATCAAACGACACCTTGATCATTTCACTGACAGAAGTCATGCCCGAAAGCACATATTCCGTCGCACTCATGCGGAGTGTGCGCATTCCTTCTTCCAGCGCCTTTTCTTTGATGGCTTCCGCTCCCCCGTTCTTGCTGATGATGCTCTTTAAGGGCTGCGTCACTTCCATGATCTCATAAACACCGATTCTTCCGCGGAAACCGGTACCATCACATTTGGGGCAGCCACAGGGCGCATAGATGGTAATATCCTCGTCCGGCGCTTTATTCAGAAGCTCCAGTTCTTCTGCATCCGCCTTTTTGGCTTTCTTGCATTCCGGGCACAAACGGCGCACAAGACGCTGCGCAATAACGCCAATTGTAGAGTCTGCAATCAGATAAGGGTCAATCCCCATATCTTCCAGGCGGGTAATTGTGCTCGCCGCAGAATTCGTATGTAATGTGGATACGACCAGATGCCCAGTAATGGAAGCCTGTACGGCGATGCTCGCAGTCTCCTGGTCTCGAATCTCACCGATCATGATGATATCCGGGTCCTGACGCAGGATAGAACGCAGGGCGCTGGCAAAAGTCAAATCTGCCTTGGGATTGACCTGTACCTGATTGATACCGTCAATATTCGCTTCCACCGGGTCTTCTACGGTAATGATATTAACATCCTCTTTGTTCAGTTCGCTGAGCGCCGTATACAGAGTCGTCGATTTACCGCTTCCGGTAGGCCCTGTTACAAGCAGGATACCATGCGGATTCTGCAAAATATGGTCGAACTTCTTCATATCGGCCGGACCAAGACCAAGCTGGCTCTTCTCTCTCGTCAGCGCGTTCTTGGAGGTAAGTCTCATAACGACCTTTTCACCGTACACCGTAGGCAGAATGGATACACGGATATCGAATTCGTGCCGGTCTACAATCTGGGTGATACGGCCGTCCTGCGGCTTTCTTTTTTCGGAGATATCCATGCCGCCAATAATTTTGATTCGGGCTACCATCGCAGGCAGGAGTCTGACACTATATGTTGCCTTCTCATAGAGCGCACCGTCAATACGGTAGCGGATACGGACCTGTCTTTCCATTGGTTCGATATGAATATCGGAAGAACGCTGTCTGACTGCCTGTTCAATCATGCTCTTTACGAGCTGAACAATCGGCGAGTTATTAACATCCTCGCTGTACATATCTTCCTGTTCCGCAAACTGGCTCTCCTTTTCTCTCGTATACTCTTCCAGCGCGGAAACTACTTCGGCCTGCCCATAATATTTATCCAACGCGAGCATAATGCTTCTCGTTGTAGAAACGACCGGCTCCACCTGTAAGTTCGTGATAATGGTGATGTCGTCCATCGCCGTCATATCCATCGGGTCAGCCATCGCAACACGAAGAATATTCATGCTCTCTGCGGAATACTCGAACGGAAGTATTTTGTACTTCTTTAAAATATTTGCCGGAACAAGAGAAAGAATATCTTCCGAAATCGCCACGTTCTGCAAGTCTATCACCTCCAGATTCAACTGGCTGCTCAAAGCATTGGTAATATTCTCCTCCGTTACAAACCCTTCATCTACTAATGTTTCTCCAAGTTTACGGCCGCTTCCCTTCTGCAGTTCAAGCCCCCTTTGAAGCTGTTCTTCCGAGATGACCCCGCTGTTTACAAGAACATCTCCAAGACGCAGTTTCTTTCTTGTGTTATCCATATGCCTTTACCCCTTTTTTACCCCAATATCTATGAAAAATTTCGTATTTCCCATATCATTTTACTCTTTTTCGAAGTATTAGGCAAGCGTTGTTCCCCGTTAATCTTTATTCTTTCACAAAATAACTATTCCCAATCTGCCTCGCATATCCCATAAGACTCAGTTTCACCAGCTGGTTCATCAGTTCAGGCAGTGTAAGTTCGCTTCCGCCTTTTGATAACATGCGTTCTTTTATTATTTCCGGCGACTGAGGCGTATCCTCCAGATTTTCCAATAACGCTTTCTGCATATCGGATAAAAGAGCTTTCCCGCTCCTTTGTACACCCATACGAGAGTTCCCCGTTTCCCGTCCCGTAAGGCTGTGAATCATATCTTCTGCCGAAAATGCAACAGCTGCTCCCTGCTGAATCAGACGATTGCAGCCTTCACTCAGCGCATCCGTCACCCGGCCGGGCAGCGCGTAAACTTCCCGTCCCTGTTCCAATGCCATGTCCACAGTGATCAGTGTTCCGCTCCGATTTTTGGCTTCAATGACAAGAACAACATCCGAAAGTCCGCTGATAATACGGTTTCTCGGCGGAAAAAGGCTGTTCTTCGGCTCTGTTCCGGGCGGATATTCCGAGCAGATACCGCCCCGCTTACAAAGCATCTCATATAATTCTCTGTTTTCCGCCGGATAGCAGATATCCACGCCGCAGCCAAGCACACCGAGCGAGAAACCTTCCGCATCGAGCGCTGCTTTCTGGGAAATGCCGTCAATCCCTCTAGCCATGCCGCTGATGATCTGTATGCCCGCTGCCGCCAGTTCTCTGCCATAATGCTGCGCCATTCTCCGTCCATATTCCGAACAGTTCCTTGCACCGATGATCGCGACCGACGGCCGCTCCTCCATCAGGAGTTTTCCCTGAAAATAAAGCCCGTACGGTGCATCTGGAATCTGCGCAAGGCGTCCCGGATACTTTTCATCGCCCAGACAGGTGAAGCGGATGCCTTTCTCTTTTAAGTTTTCATATGCCCTCTTGATATTCCAGTCTTTTTTCGAATCGATGATCCGCTCCGCCAGTGTTGATTTTGCATGCATTGCATCAAGAAGGCATTCCAACTCCTTTTGCGACATATGATAGACTGCTTCCGGCGTTCCTTTTTCCGAAAGCAGATACTTTATGGTCTTACGCCCAACGCCTGGAATATTATACAGCCAGTGCGCATAGGGAAGCTGTTCCTCTTCTATTTTCTCCATCCTCTTTCTTTTTCCTTCCCAGTCCCTTTATAATCTGCTGCCCGATACATAAGGGCTTCCGCCAGATGTTCCTCTCTGATTTCATTTGCTCCGGCCAGATCAGCGATCGTACGCGCCACTTTCAGAATACGGTGGTAGCTTCTTGCCGTCAGATTCAGTTTCCGGAAACTCTGCTCCAGCAGTCTTTTTTCCGCAGACCGTAATGAACAATATTTCTGAGTGTCCTTCGCTCCCATATCGGTATTAAAACGCAGTCCGGTTCCGGCAAAACGTTCCTGCTGGATATGTCTTGCTTTCATCACGCGTCCCCGTATCTGCTCGCTGTTCTCTTGAATAACATGCGTTGTCAAATCAGAAACCTCTACTGCAGCCGCTTCTACACAGATATCAATCCGGTCCAGGATCGGGCCGGAAATATGTTCCAGATATCGATGCACTTCCCAGGGCGTACAGTTGCATTTCTGCATATCGGGATAATAGCCGCAGGGACAGGGATTCATCGCTCCCACCAGCATAAAATCCGCCGGATAGATATAGTTGCCAGTGCTTCTTGCTAGCTGTATCTGTCTGTCCTCCAGCGGCTGACGCAAAATATCCAGCGTTTCCCTTTTGAATTCCGGCATTTCATCAAGGAACAAAATGCCGCGGTGGGCAAGGGTGACAATTCCCGGCACGGGTATTTTGCCGCCTCCCGCAAGGGCCTGCCCGGTCATTGTATGATGGGGCGCGAGAAAAGGCCGCTCAGTCAGCAGGATTTCTTCCGGGGGCAGCAGTCCCGCTATGCTGTAAATGGTAGAAACTTCCATGCTTTCTTCCATAGAAAGGGGCGGCAGAATCGTAGGCATCCTTTTGGCGATCATCGTCTTCCCGGAACCGGGCGGACCGACGAGCAGCAAATGGTGAAATCCTGCGGCCGCTATTTCCGCTGCCCTTTTCACCATCTGCTGACCATGCACATCCGCAAAATCCAGCCTTACGCCTTTTCTTTTTCTTTCAAAAAGGGCGCAGACATCGATTTTAGCAGGCTCAATCAGCTTTTCCCGCTCCCCTTTCTCTGTCAGCAAAAAGGCAAAGGCCTCCCGGATATCGGAAACACCGATTACTTCGATTCCCTGTACTGCAGCGCCTTCCATCGCATTTTGTTTTGGCAGAATACAACAGGCAACCCCTTGTTTCTGTGCTTCTCTGACAATGGGGAGCACACCTTTTACCGGCTTCACTTCCCCATTCAGTCCAAGTTCCCCGATGATCAGCGTATTTTCAACATTTTCAGACGGAAGATGCTGCAAGGCTGTCAAAATGCCGACGGCGACCGGCAAATCAAGCAGAGAGCCTTCTTTCCTTAAATCCGCAGGGGACAGGTTGACATTGATACACTTTGCAGGAAGCGGTACACCCGCATTTTTCAACGCAACCTTTACCCGTTCCCTCGCCTCCTTTACCTCTGAACCCAGCAGGCCGACCATCTGAAAACAGGGCAGTCCATTGGACACATCCACTTCCACACAGATCAAATGGCTTCTGATACCGTGAATCGTGCCCGATATGATAGAACTAAACAATTTTTTACCTCCTCATACAAATCGAATTACATATGTTTTAAAATATTTTAAAAAGTTATGAATTCTGCGGCGATATGCCCTGATTCATAGAACATAAGAACAGGCACTATGCGGCGCACCACGAGCCGCATGTCCCTTTTGAATATCTCTATCATAATGAAAAACAAAAAAGTTGTCAAGAAAAACTTCCTGACAACTTCAAAAATATGCAGGCCTTCGCAGGAACTATGCCCCGTCTTGCCCAGCATCTGAAACGCTGTAACTTCTTATAAAATTTTGTTCTGCATTCCATCCGGATCCTGCGCAAACTGAATCGCCATTTCCCTGTCTATCTTTCCTTCATAGAAAAGTTGTGTAATGCTTTCATCCATCGTGATCATGCCCATCTTTCGGTTTGTCTGCATGACAGAAACAAGCTGGTGTGATTTTCCTTCCCTGATCAGATTGCGGACCGCATGGTTCGCATGCATGACTTCAAAAGCCGCCACACGTCCTCTGCCATCCATTGTCGGAATGAGCTGCTGCGAAATAACCGCTTCGAGAACATTTGCGAACTGTACGCGGATCTGCTGCTGCTGATGGGGCGGGAAAACGTCAATAACACGGTCTACCGTACTTGCCGCGCCGATCGTATGCAGTGTGGATAGAACAAGATGTCCCGTTTCTGCCGCGGTTATAGCCACGCTGATCGTCTCAAAATCACGCATCTCACCGACCAGAATAACATCCGGATCCTCACGCAGCGCGGCGCGCAGCGCATTGGCATAGCTTTGGGAGTCCAACCCTATCTCACGCTGGTTCACCATCGCCATCTTATGCTGATGCAGATATTCGATCGGGTCCTCCAGCGTAATAACATGAGCGTCCCTGTTATTGTTAATTTTGTCAATGATAGCCGCAAGCGTCGTCGATTTACCGCTTCCGGTAGGACCGGTAACGAGAATCAGCCCCCTTTTTCTTTCGTATAAATTGATAACGGATTCCGGTACGCCCAGGGCTTCCGGCGAGGGTACCTGCGTACCGACAAGACGGAGCGCCAGAGCAACGGAACCTCTCTGCTTATAAGCATTCACACGATAACGTCCAAGCTCCGGAATCGAGAATGACATATCGTACTCTCCCCGGTCCTCAAAACGTTCCCGCTGTGTTTCTGTCATAATCTCAAGCAGTACTTCCAGAGTATCCGCCGGCATCATCTTCGAATAGTTCATCGCAATCAGATTACCGTTCACACGCATTTTCGGCGGAATTCCGACCGTTATATGTACGTCTGATGCTCCTGCCTCCTTAGCTGTCCTCATAATTTCCTCAATCGTTGGCATTGATCAAACCTTCTTCCTTCCTGTATTCTTTAAAAAGATCCTGGAACATATTCCCCTTCTGAATCCTTTCCATCATCATTCACATATTCGGGCTCTTCCACCGTAATGCCCTGCCGCTTCAACAGGTCCATATTCATCACATGGCGGTTATCCATTGTCTTCATGATATCCACGATTTCGATATGACCGTCGTATACACGATTCCCCAGATCGATAATTCTGTTATCTTTGAAAGTCAGAACAAGCGGTTTTAAGATGTTCCTTTCATTTTCCACAAGCACAAGTCCCTTGGCTCCGGTATTTAATTCCACGCTGACGCCGGGAACAAGAAGCTTAATGGAATTGCTGAGCGCATTCACGACCGTTTCATCAAAATACCGGGGATTACGCAGCAGATGTTTGAAAGCAGCTATCTCAGACTGCCGTTCCCTGTCAAGCTGTACTGCCGTCATCGTATCAAAAACTTCCGCTACAGACAGGATTTTGGCTCCCGTGACCATTTTATTTAAGTCCGTCACCCTTCCCCGCTGTAAATTATCCAGATTATTCTGCGCCTGTACGCAGATACGCTTAATATTGGGATTCGTGGCAAATACATGCTCCAACTTCCCAAATCCCGCCACTTCGGCGTTCCGCATCTGCTCCCTTTCCGCTTCAGTCCATTTATCCTGCATCATAAGGCTTTTCGGCGCCGACAGCTTGCCGATGTCATGGACGACAGCGGCAGTCACTGCATCGAGTTGTTCTGATACGGAAGCCTTCATCATATGTGCTATCATGGCACAGAGAATCGCGACATTCAAAGCATGCTTATAAAAATAGTCTTCTTTGCTGCGCAGATTCTGCTGGAAACTGATCTTCCGGTCAAGGTGCCCATAATTTTTGATGATGTTTGCTACAATCGTCTGTATTTTGGCATACCGCGAATTCCGTATAATCTGATCCAGTTCTTCCTGAATGGAAAAGACACACATCGTCTGAAATCTTTCAAACTCGATATCGTCTTTGGTCATCGGCGGAACAGGCTCTGCCGGCTCCAGCACGAAAATGCCGAGCAGGCCAAAATTCTTAATACTGTTCATTCCCTGTACTGTAAGCTTTGAATTTCTTTCATAAAGCAGAACGCCGTTTTTATTATAAATAGGACGTGCGATCCGCATTCCGGTTTTTAAATCATCACTTTTCACAAAGATCATATGACTTTATCCCCCTGTCTTTTAACTATCCAAACCCTTCCCGCAGCTTCTCCAGCGCCCTTTTCTCGATTCTGGAAACATAGCTTCTGGAAATCCCCAGATTCTTCCCAATTTCCCGCTGTGTCACTTCCTGATCGTCCATAAGTCCGTAACGCAGCTTCAATATTTTCTTCTCCCGCTCATCCAACTTTTCCTCCAAAAGCCCGGATAAACGCTTCAAATGTTCTTCCACTTCCATCTGCTCTATTACATCGGACTGCTCCTGCTCAATGATATCGAGCAGACTGATTTCATTTCCTTCTCTATCCGTTCCGATCGGCTCATAAAGCGACACTTCTCTGGAAGTTTTCTTTTTTGCCCGCAGCAGCATCAGCAGTTCGTTATCGATACATCTCGAAGCATAAGTACTGAGCTTTCCTTTTCCCGCATCAAAAGAATCAATCGCCTTGATCAGTCCAATCGTCCCTGTTGATATCAAATCTTCCATATCTTCATCGACATTCTGATATTTTTTGGCGATATGCGCCACCAGACGAAGGTTCCGTTCAACCAATATTTCTTTGGCGGTCTGCCTTTGCCGGCTGTTCCCTTCCTTCAGCAGGCGCAGGTATGCGGCTTCTTCTTTCGCCGTCAGCGGTTGTTTAAATGTTTTCAAAAGAAGCCCCCAAAGTTCATTTACTCCTATTCTATGAATTGGGGACAGTTCGAGTGCCTTTCCACGAAATAAAAGTGTCCTAATTTTGATATCATATCAAATATATTATACAAATTTATGAAAAAAAGTTCAATATGAAGTCGTTCAAAACAGGAACTTTGACATAACATAATTACTGATATCGAATCCGTATGGTGTCAGGCGGATTGAATCGTCTATCAGCAGCAGTTCATCCTGCCGCAGCCTGCCCAGAATCTCTCCATATACAGTTTCTATGGGAATGCCGAATTTATCCAGAAAGGCCTGCTTTCTGATACCTTCCGTAAGACGCAGACCCAGAAACATGAATTCCTCCATTTGTTCCTGTCTGCTCAGATACTGCACGTTTTCAGCCAGGCGGGCGCGTTGCGCGGACAATGTCCCCGGCGCTTCTGCCGAAGCCGACGCGGCCTCTTTCGGCATGTCCGGCACTACTTCCGTCTTCCGGACAAATCTTGATGAGGACAGCACCGCTTCTCGATATTCCTGCATGGTCCTCTTATTGCTCCACCGCACATCGCCGACCATAGAGGCCGCTCCCAGACCGAAGCCGACATAATCTCCTCTTTTCCAGTAGACTTTGTTATGTCTGCACTCATAACCCGCTTTCGCATAATTCGATATTTCATAACGCCTGTAATCAAATGATGTCAGCATTTCACCTGTCAGCTCATAAAGTTCCCTGTCTTCATCCTCCGTCGGAAAAGACAGCTCTTTCTGATGCTCATAAAACCAGGTTCCCTCCTCCAGAATCAGGCTATATGCGGAAATATGCTCCGGTTCCAGAGCAAGTACCCGCTCTAACGTCTGCCGGTAAGAAGCGGGTGTCTGTCCGGGAACCGCCGACATCAGATCGATATTGATATTTTGGAAACCTGCCTGACGCGCCATTTCGTAGGCCCGACGGAAGGTCCGGTAGTCGTGAATCCTTCCAAGCTGCCGCAGTTCTTCATCGTCCGCACTCTGCAGCCCGATGCTCAGGCGGTTGACCCCTGCCTGTAAACAGGCCTCCAGTTTGGCCAATGTTAAACTGTCAGGATTCGCTTCGATTGTAATCTCGCAGTCTTTTTCAAAAATAAAATTATAATTTAATTTTTTAAATATCTTTTTTATCGCATCAGCTTTCAACAGGGAAGGTGTTCCGCCGCCGACAAAAACAGATATCACTCGATACCCCTCATAAAACAACGACTGTTTTTCTATCTCTTGCAAAAGCAGTGTGAGATAATCTTCCTGTTCCCGCGCCGTGGCCGGATAAGACAGAAAATCACAGTAACGGCATTTCCGGGCGCAGAATGGAATATGGAGATAAATACTCAGTTCACGCATGGCGGATATCCCATCTTTCTAATTGTCATCCAGCTTCAATACACTCATGAAAGCGCTCTGCGGAATCTCTACATTACCGACCTGACGCATCCGTTTCTTGCCTTCTTTCTGTTTCTCCAATAGCTTCTTCTTCCGGGTAATGTCGCCGCCATAGCACTTGGCAAGCACATCCTTGCGCATAGCCTTTACGGTTTCTCTGGCAATGATCTTGCCGCCCACCGCCGCCTGAATCGGTATCTCGAACAAATGCCGCGGGATTTCGTCTTTCAGTTTCTCGCACATTCTCCTGCCCCTTTCATAGGCGCTGTCCGCATGGACGATAAATGAGAGCGCATCTACTTCTTCCCGGTTAATGAGAATATCCAGTTTCACGAGTTTGGATTCCTCATACCCTTTCATTTCATAGTCAAAGGAAGCATATCCTCTGGAACGGGATTTCAGCGCGTCAAAAAAATCATAAATGATCTCATTCAAAGGTAAATCGTATTTTAACAAAGCTCTGGATGCCTCAATATACTCCGTGCTGACATAACGTCCCCGCCTTTCCTGACAAAGCTGCATGATCGGGCCGATGAACTCCGATGTTACCATGATTTCGGCTGCAACGACCGGCTCTTCCATATAATCGATTTCCGATGGGTCAGGCAGATTGGATGGATTCGTCAGTTCGATCATCTCGCCATTCGTCTTATGAACGCGATAAATAACACCTGGTGCGGTTGTGACTAAATCCAGATTATACTCTCTCTCCAGTCTCTCCTGTATGATTTCCAGATGCAGCAATCCCAGGAATCCACAGCGAAAACCAAAGCCAAGGGCAATTGAAGTCTCCGGTTCATAATTCAGGGAAGCATCGTTTAATTTCAGTTTTTCCAACGCATCCCGCAGATCGGGATATTTTGCCCCATCAGCCGGATACATACCGCAGTATACCATAGAATTGACTTTTTTATAGCCGGGCAGAGGTTCTGCGCACGGATTGGCAACATCTGTTATTGTATCACCCACCGCCGTGTCCTTTACGTTTTTAATCGAGGCGGTCAGATAACCTACCATACCGGCAGACAGTTCTTCACAGGGAATAAACTGCCCGGGACCGAAATAACCGACTTCTACCACTTCCGCAGTCGCACCGGTCGCCATCATTTTGATATTCATGCCTTTGCGCACAGTACCTTCCATGATACGGCAGAATACAATAACGCCTTTATAGGAATCGTAGACGGAATCAAAAATAAGCGCCGAAAGAGGGTTGTCCGCATTTCCCCTGGGCGCCGGGATTTTTGCCACAACGGCTTCCAGCACATCTTCAATACCGATTCCGTTCTTGGCCGAGATAAGAGGCGCATCCTGCGCCTCAATCCCAATCACATCTTCTATTTCATTTTTTACGCGCTCAGGATCCGCACTCGGCAGATCGATCTTGTTAATAACAGGAAAAACATCCAGATCATGGTCCAGCGCCAGATATACATTGGCCAGTGTCTGTGCTTCAATCCCCTGCGCGGCATCGACGACGAGAATCGCACCGTCACAGGCCGCAAGGCTCCGGCTGACTTCATAGTTGAAATCCACATGGCCGGGGGTATCGATCAAATTAAAAATATACTCCTGCCCGTCTTTTGCCTGATAGATAATACGAACGGTCTGCGCTTTAATGGTAATGCCACGCTCCCGCTCCAGTTCCATATTATCGAGAACCTGTGCCTGCATCTCCCGACTGGTCAGCAGCCCGGTCTTTTCAATGATCCTGTCTGCCAATGTTGATTTTCCGTGATCAATATGCGCCACAATGCAGAAATTTCTGATCCTGCTCTGATCTACTGTTGCCATACGAATACTCCATTCTTGCATTTATTTTTCAACTTTACAGCCCCATCGTATCCTGTGCCTGCTGATAGCGCAGCGCCAGGAAAGCGTTATGGTCATTATGATATAATCTCTTTAAATCATCCGAATAGCCAACTACCATATGAGGGAAGTTATTCGCATAATATTCCAGAATCTGTTCGCTGACTTTCTTCTTCACCGCGATATCTCCAATCTGTTTCGTTCCGTTCGCCTCAAAGATCAGCACATTGTAGCTGCTTCCGGTATAGAGACCGTTCCTGTAATGTTTCGTACGGTACAGATAAGCCCACGCCATATTTTTATTCAGATAGGCACGCGGCGAGGTCGGTACGGCATTATAGGTAAAAAGACGCCCGATCCGGATATTCTTGCCAATCACATTCGCGCTCTGATAATCTGAAACAATCTGGCTTTCCGGCAGACCTGACTGTTCAAAATCCTTCCTGATTTCTTTTAAGTAACCGCCAAGGGCTGCTTTAATCACCATAAATATCGCCACAATGATCAATATCAGACTGATCGCGGTCATGATATAGAGCCGCATCGGACTGATACTGTTCGCAAATGCGCCGTCCTCCAGAACATAATTGAGCGCATATTCGCTCATTTCCTCATCGCTGTATTCCATCGCATGGAACCAGTCTTTATAATAGTACAATTCATCACCATCCATGACACGCACATTTCCTTTGACAGAAACGGTTTTGGTCAGTGATTTGGAATTTCCAAGAAGAACTTCCCAGGTATCGTCGCAGATGCTGTCCATCTGGTCAATCTTGCTCTCATCGACGCGGACAGCGATAAATCCTTCTTCCCCATAAGGAATGACATAATAGTCATAAATCTGGCCGCTGCTCGTCTCATATTCCGCAAAGCAGTCGTATACAGCATTGATTTCACTGCTCGCTATCACGTCATACATTTCCGACTTCGGAATACTGTCCAGATTTTTACCGCCTGTCAGATAGGCAAATAACTGTAGTGTCGCGGAACCGTTAATGGCCAGCATAACAATAGCCGCCACCAGCAAGATCAGCGAAATCGGCATGACATTCCCGACTGACCTTTTTTTCATCTCTTTTAATAGTTCTTCCATCACTTGTCTCCCTCTCATTCGTATATAATAATATGATAATTTCTATTTTATAAGAGATAGGGGACTATGTCCAATGTTTTTTTCATTGTTTCCTTTAAGAATTTCCCTTTAATCCTCTAATCAACATCGGGTTCCTCCCCCACGAGCACCAGATGAATGATATGGGCCAACGGGTCTATGGCATTCATGATCTCCTCTACGGTATTATTCTGGGCTCCCAGTTCGATGAGAAGCGACTTGGGCCGTAAATGAAGGTTATAACGGTAGGCTTTCAAATAAATTCTTCTTGCGATCCCCGGATAATATTCGTTGCTTGCGGTCTGCATCTGAAAGGAAAAGGCCAGATTGTCGTCCAGATAGGGATTTTCCAGCGATTCAATCGGACCGTTTTTGGCGGTCCGGCTGAGTCCGTTAAAAAACATGAACTGTGCCGTTGGTCTGCCCTGCAGGTCTACCACGAGACGCCGGTCTTCCGGCATCGCATCTCTATGTAAATCGATCACGACTTCGATCGAAGGATTTTCTTCCAACAATTGTTCGAGCACCGGAAGCGAATTGCTGTACGCATAGTCTCTTGATTCCTTATCAAAGCTTTCCGTAAGATGAAGGACATTGTAACCGTACTTTTCGCGCAGCAGCTGGGCCAGTTTTTCTCCGGCTCCTACGATTGTCGTAGATTCGTCTCCGGGTATGGAATCCACAAAAGCCTCCTGTGAGTGGGTATGATAGATGAGAATCTGAGGTTCGTCATTGCCACCCTGCATCCGCATATCTTTGGAAAGCAGCTTTTCCGTATTCAACAGTTCCGTTCCCGCTGCCGTCGTAGAATCTATCGCATAAAAAGCCTTGACCAGTTCCGTATAATCCTGCAGATTCTCCCATTGGTAACGGTATGCCGGCTCTTCTACTTCATGGAAGACTGCATCCGCCTGCTGATACTGCTGCTCCATATTTTCCGGCATTTCTTCACCGGCTGCCGGGTTTCCGCCAGCCAGTCCATTTTCTTTCAGAAAAGCTTCCTCCAGGCTCTTATCCAGATGAATTGCATCCTCTCCGTATTCCAGAGACCCCTCTTCTATGCCTTTTCTATTTTCATCGGAGCCTTCCAGCAAAAGCAGCTGCGCGTAATCGCTTTCTTTCAGCGAATCCTTATCGTATTCTTCCGGCTGCTCCATACTATATAAAAAAACCGGAACGTTCTCCAGTACGAACCACTCAAGCAGGCTGTGATCGACCTTCCGCCGCTCCGTCTCTAACACGGCAAGGCCCGGTGTCCAGACATTCAGGACAGACTGCTCCAGCCATGCCTGTAATCTGCCCCCATCCTCTTTTTCCTGTGCCTTTACCCCATGATAAAGCTCCTGCAAAAAAGCAACTCCCGCCATCAAACAAAGGACAAGGAGCAGAATCCGCAGGATACCGCGCCCGATATGAATCTCATCGTTCCACTTTCCAAATAACCGCCTTTTTTTCATGTACACTTTTCATCCCATCCGGGTCAGAACATCATGACTTACCCCACTGTTCATTATATGCAGGGCATGGGGGTTCTCATGATAGCGAGATGTCCAGTGCCTTATTCAGTGCGTCACATAAGATATGGCTGATCTGCTGTATCTGAAAATCCACATCTTTGCTCGTGACATACATATTGTTCAGTTCCGAAAGCGCGCTTGGATATTCTCCGATCGCATCGCCCACGATCGTCGCCGCATCCACTACCGTAGGCACGCCGATTGCAAGGACCGGAACCTGAAGGCTTTCCTGCGTCAGTGCATTTCGGTGGTTCCCGACGCCGGAACCCGGATGGATTCCTGTATTCGTAATCTGAATCGTGCGATTCAGCCTTCTGGTAGACCTTGCCGCCAGCGCATCGATCACGATGACCTGGTCAGGATTCGTCTGCTCGATAACACCCTTAATGATTTCCGCCGACTCCATACCGGTTTTGGCCATAACACCTGGTACTAAACTGCTGACCATGTGCATTTTGGAGCAGTTATAGGCTACCTTACCGTATTCCATCACGATATGCCGGTTAATAAAAAGATTATCGACTACATTGGGACCGAGGGAGTCCGCAGTCACATCCCGGTTCCCGAGCCCAACCACAAGAATTGACTGTTCTTCTTCCGGCGTCTTCAACAGTTTCCGGATTTCTCCGGCAAGAATATCAGAGATTTCCTGATGGTAATCTTCTTCCGGTTCGATCATCGCAGGCGCTTCCAACGTCACATAAGTTCCCATCGGTTTCCCCATGGCGCGTGAACCGTTCTTCGTCTCGATGATGACCGTTGTAATGTGTACATCATTTTCCTTATCGTAATCTTCTTCTACCTTAACTCCATGAATTTCGTTTTCTTTCCCGTCAATACTTTCTCTGGCTTCTAACGCCAAGTCTGTTCTGACCTGAAACCAACTCATAGCTCATGTCCTCGTTTCTTCTTTCCTTAGTTTATTATATGCGTGTGATGAAGAGAGTGCGCTTCACCGCCTGCGCAGAGGCGGGCTGTCTGCTTTCTCTCCGCGCAGGCGGTGAGGCCGGGCGACGCTTCGCCGCCCCCGCGGGGGGCGAGACTGCGCTCCGCTCGTCTCACATAGGCTGTGAGGCGGAAACGAAAGCCATGCAACCTCGATTCCGCTCCGCTTCATCTCGGTTCGGGCTGCGCCCTATACTTTTCAAAGATATCAGCCTGCCTCATGCAAGCATGGGCTGTCTGCTTTCTTTGAAAAGTGCATGGCTTTAGTTTTCGCAAAAATGTACAAAATATGTATTGACAGAAATTAGTAGTTATTCTACAATAATAGCTGTGTGTTTCCATTAAAACGTCCGTGTCCGGATTAATGAGACACTCTCCATAAAAATCGATCATAACAGGAGGTGTGCATCTTGGCTAACATCAAATCAGCAAAGAAGAGAATTTTAGTAAACAAAACAAAAGCGGATAAGAACAAAGCGATTAAATCCGGCGTTAAGACTGCTGTTAAAAAAGTAAATGCTGCTGTTGCCGCTAATGACAAAGAAGCTGCAAAGTCCGCATTACTGACTGCTACGGCTACGATTGATAAAGCCACTTCAAAGGGCGTATTCCACAAGAATACTGCTTCCAGAAAAGTATCCCGCTTAGCACAGGCCGTTAATAAGATGGCTTAGGGCCTTTGTATTAGCGCTTTATAAAAGAAGACAAATAAATAATCATATAAAAAACAACCCATACCGTCATGTGGGTTGTTTTTTATTTTCAAAATCATGACCATTTAATACATCCGTACAGATATCAGCGGCTATGACCGCCGCCCCCGTGGCTTCCGCCTCCACCACTGCTATGACCGCCCCCGCCGCCGTGGCCGCCGCTGCTACTGCTCGTTTCAATATGACGTTTAACGACGGATTTTCTAAGGAAAATATCCTGCTTATTCACGAAATGCTCCCTGCCGCCGTTCACATAGGTAGTCGCCGTAGTTGTCCGGCTGCCGCTCCGGGATTTCCAATTCATGGGGATAAAGATAACAGCCGCTATTATTCCTGCCAGAATCGGAAGCCATTCAGGAAGATTCACATTCAAAGACTTTTTACCCGTCATGCCGCGGTAAAAATCGTTTACATAAGTTTTATAAGCGCGGTATGCATCCTTCTCCACATAGAGGTATACTTCATCCAGAATCCAATCGACATCACCATAGGAAAGTGTATCCGCCGCATTACCTGCAGGCCAGAGCCATGTATGGATATGACCGTCCGCTTCTCTAAACCAGTTATCAACTAAAAGCACACCGTCCCCATTGGACTTATCATAGCCAAACTGATTTTCTTCATAAAATTCTTCCGCAAAAATCCTGACGAATTGGTTGTGCGGCACATCCGGTTCGATTTCTCTTGCATACTCTTCCAATGATTCGTACAGCGTGACCAGAACGATATCACAGCCCGTCTGTTTCTCCCTCTTCGCGATCAGGCTTTCCAGCTTTTTTTCTTCCCTGTCCGTAAGGACATCCGCATAATCGAATACCCTCTGCGTCGTCGTACATTCCGTATTCGTCCGCTCATGGCTTCCCGTTATGGACGCCAGTCCCTGTGCGCCTTTTATCGCGGCAAGTACGATCGCCAAAACGGCGATTACGATAAATACCCATCTGAAATATTTAAAGTATTCTTTCATTTCCAGTCTAATACCTATGCCTTTCTCTCAATCTGCGAACTTTGGGCCGCAAGGCACAAATTCGCGGTTGAAAATCTCTGATTTTTCAACCTATGCCTTTCTTACAGCCTATAATCTCCTGCCATCCAATTCAGACAGCTCCCAGAATCGCCATAATCAGATAAAAGATCGTGCTTACGGAAACCATCGTCGTAAGACCGTACAGGAGCACTTTTCCTCTGGATACCGGCGTTTTTCCGATTACCTTGCCGGTCTGTCCGTTCACCTGAAAACGCCATGTTTTCCCCTGATACTGATACAGATACATCCATACGGGCATGAGCGCATAGCGGACGCCGTCCCGGTTGAGATTCAAATTTTTACGTCCCGGCCGGATGCTGTTATAACCCGCAAGAGACTGCTGCATCAATGATTCGGACGCATCCCGCACCTTGACCTGCGCACGTCCTTCCAGTTCCGGTGCGCTCTGGTTGTAAACCTCTCCATCAAAACCGGACATATATTTCGGGTCAAAATCTTCCAATTCCTGGTAGGCATAAGGCTCCATCAAATCCATCTCGCCGTCATCCATGACAAATGAAGCATCTACCGGAACTTTATCGAAATCAGCTTCCATCTGCCTGATAATATGGTAATAGGATGTTTCCGTATATTCCGTATCCCCCTGACGCCAGCTCCTCACCCTTGTGCCTTCTCCTTCAAAATCATAGTGCGCCTGATAATCGTACAGCCAGAATGGAACATAGATTCCTTCCAGCTTTTCCAGACTTTTCTGAGAAAGGAAGCTTGACGGAAGAAACGTCTTTTTGTGAAATTCCTGATTCAACCGCTCTACCGCCATATCCTTATTGATCTTAAAAGGCAGGATCAAATGCGGCTCATAGACTCCCTCAATCCGCTCATTATGAACAAGATAGCTGCCGCAGTGCTCACACCTGCCCGCCGACGCATACTGTCCCGGTGTGATCGGCGCACCACAGTTTGCGCATTGTGTCAGCGAGCCTTCCTGCACAATATTCTCACTGTCCAGACTTTCACAGTGCGGACAGTACATTCTTTTTCTGGATGGTTCATAGACCGTATTGCCGCCGCAATTTCTACATTTAAAGATCATATGTATGACCGTTCCCTTTCAATTTTTTCAAAATCCCATTGCCCTGTGCCTTGAATTTCTATATACTAATAGTATCACAAAACATCACATACGCAAAGACAGAACAGGAGTGAAATATCATGGGTGGATTTTTTGGTGTCGCATCGAAGGAAGACTGCACATTCGATTTATTTTTTGGTACGGACTATCATTCCCATCTTGGGACAAGACGTGCCGGCATGGCCGTTTACAGCAGAGAAAAGGGGTTCGACAGGGCCATTCACAATATTGAAAATGCGCCTTTCCGAACCAAATTTGATAAAGATTTTAACAAAATGAGCGGTACGCTGGGCATCGGCAGTATTTCCGATTATGAACCGCAGCCACTGATCATCCGTTCCCATCACGGTACATATGCCATCACCACTGTCGGTAAAATCAATAATAAAGAGGAAATCGTAACACAGCTTTTCCAGAGCGGCCACGCGCATTTTCTGGAAATGAGCGGTGGAGACATCAATTCGACCGAACTCGTGGCAGCCATCATCAATCAAAAAGAAAATTTAATCGATGGAATCCAATATGCGCAGGAGTTAATCGAAGGCTCCATGACAATGCTGCTCATGACGCCGAAAGGCATTTACGCCGCCAGAGACCGTCTGGGACGTACCCCCCTTGTCATTGGAAAAAAGGACTCTGGCTGCTGTGTTTCTTTTGAAAGCTTCGCCTACCTGAATCTCGGCTATCAGGATGAAAAAGAACTCGGCCCCGGTGAAGTCGCTATCGTCACGCCCGAAGGCGCAAGGACGCTTGCCGCACCGGGTAACGAAATGAAAATCTGTACGTTCCTCTGGGTCTACTATGGCTATCCGTCCTCCTCTTACGAAGGCATCAGTGTGGAACAAATGCGTTATAACTGCGGCACCAAGCTGGCGCAGCGGGACGATGCCAGACCGGATATCGTAGCCGGCGTACCGGATTCCGGCACCGCTCATGCCATCGGTTATGCGAATGAATCAGGAATCCCTTTTTCCAGACCGTTCATCAAGTATACGCCTACCTGGCCGCGTTCTTTCATGCCGACGATTCAGAGCAAACGGAACCTCATCGCCAAAATGAAGCTGATTCCGGTGCACGACCTCATCAAAGACCGCAGCCTGCTTCTTATCGACGATTCCATCGTGCGTGGAACACAGCTGGGCGAGACAACGGAATTCCTGTACCAGAGCGGTGCAAAAGAGGTGCATATCCGTCCGGCCTGCCCTCCCCTGTTATTCGGCTGTAAATATTTGAATTTCTCGCGTTCGACTTCCGAGATGGAACTGATTGCCCGTAAGATCATTCAGGAAATGGAAGGAGAGAATAAATATCCAAACCTGACCGTTTACGCAGACCCTGAATCGACGGAGTACCATGATATGCTGGAAAAAATAAGAGAGAAGCTTAATTTCACTTCTCTCCGTTATAACCGTCTGGATGATATGATTGATTCGGTCGGTATCGACCCTTCCAAATTGTGCACTTATTGTTGGGATGGCCGAAGTTAAACCGTTGGAAGAATGCCCGTTATGGGCATTCTTCCAGGCGAATTGGTTCGTCACACTTTTCACTTTAAGAATCCATTGATGATCTGCTCTTCCGCTTCGGCTTCCGTCAGGCCGAGCGTCATTAATTTCACAATCTGCTCCCCGGCAATCTTGCCGATTGCCGCCTCATGAATCAGCGCCGCATCCACATCATTTGCTTCTAACTGCGGTATCGCCAGTATCCTTGCATCGTCCATAATAATCGCATCGCATTCCGTATGTCCGCTGCATGATACGTTCCCGATGATGCGGGAATCAAATTTCTGGTAAGAAGTATCTCTCGCGACCGAACGGGAAACGATATCCGCACTGGCTCCTTCTCCGTTCAGATACACTTCATAACTGCTGACCGCCTGCTGGTCCTCGTGCGTCATCAGCCTTTCCCGAACGACCAGTTTAGCTCCCGCTTCCAGCTTGGCAGTCGTCGTCCGCGCGGTAGAGTCTACCCCTTTAATCTGCACCATTTCCATTTCCATGAAGCTGTTTTCTTTCATATAAACTTCCGTTCCGGGATTTAAAATACGCTTTCCATTCCCGCTTCCGGAACCATAGTGCTTCTCCACATACTTGACTCTTGCATCTTTTCCAAGATAAAAACGATGGACGCCGTCATGCTCAGAATCCTGCCCGCCGCAGTTATCAATGCCGCAGCCCGCAACGATCGTCACGTCGGCTCCCTCTCCAATATAAAAATCATTATAGACCATTTCCTTCAGACCGCTCTGGCTTAAAACAACGGGAATATGAATGCTTTCATTCTTTGTCCCCGGCTTGATATGAATATCGATACCGCTCACATCCTGTTTGGATACAATATCGATATTGGCCGTTGTATTCCTCGCTTCCATCTGCCCGTTCGCCCGGATATTATAAGCGCCTTCCGGTACCTGGTGCAAATCCGCCACCTCCGCCAGAAGCCGTTTCTGTATTGTGTCAATCATGATTACTCCTCCATTTCTCTATTCCCTGTCCGGAAGAATTGCGCCAGCAATTCTTTCGGGAAAGATTAGCTTTTCTAAGACAGTGTTTTCTACTGTCTTAGAAAAGATTCTTTCCGGGAATGTTTTTCATTCCCTGTGCACTGATTCACCGCCGCAGAAGTCCCGAGAAGCCCCGGCAAAATCTCTTCTTTTGTTCCCTTTTCGGCAATCCGGCCGTCAGCAACGACTACAATCTCATCGGCAATATTCAAAATACGTTCCTGATGGGAAATGACAACAATAGAGCCTTCCTGATTTCTTTTCTGCATCCGCTCAAATACCTGAATCAGATTCTGGAAACTCCATAAATCGATGCCTGCCTCAGGCTCATCAAAAACAGAAAGCCTGCTCCCTCTGGCAAGGACTGTCGCAATCTCAATCCGCTTCAATTCCCCGCCGGAAAGGCTCGCATTGACTTCCCGCTTAATATAATCCCGGGCACAGAGCCCGACCTCTGAAAGGTATTCGCAGGCATCTGCAACAGACAGCTGTCTGCCCGACGCAATCCGAAGCAGATCTATGACTTCAAGTCCCTTGAACCGCACCGGCTGTTGAAAAGCATATCCAATTCCCAGCACGGCGCGCTCTGTAATACTTTTTCCGGTGATATCGATTCCGTCCAAAAGAATCTGACCGGCTGTCGGCCGCTCGATTCCCGCAATCAGCTTGGCCAGTGTCGATTTGCCGCTGCCATTCGGTCCCGTAATCACTATAAATTTATGATTTTCCACCGTCAGGCTGATATCGCGGACAATTTCTTTCTGATCATCTTCTCCGGAAACTTCAAAAGAAATATTTTTTAATTCCAGCATAATAATCCTCCATGTCTGCTCGACCCGCCAATCCGGGCATAAGCTTTTTCAATAACTTATCATATCTCTTTTCCGTTATCTGTGCAAATACTTTCCATAAAATCCTGCTAATTTGGCAAAAAACTTGCTAAAATGGAGAAAAAGACGGACAGCCAAAAAGCACAGGCGAATCCCCCCTGTGCTTTTTACATCATTCTATTACTTTACATACTTTCAAGCTTTTTTCCGCAAAGGACTTTCACGATAAATGATATCATCGCGTCCCGGACCGTTCGAGACCATCGTGATCGGGTATCCGATCTGCTCTTCTATGAACTCTATATAGTTCCGGCAGTTCTCAGGCAGTTCCTCGTACGTTTTAATGCCACGTATCTCACACTTCCAGCCCGGCATTTTTTTCAGAACAGGCTTTGCTTTTTCAAGTTTCGCTGTGACCGGGAAATCCGTCGTCACTTCGCCGTCTATCTCATAGCCGGTACAAACGGGAATCTCATCCAGATAGCCGAGCACATCCAGCACGGTAAATGCCACGTCCGTTGTGCCCTGTAACCGGCATCCATATTTGGATGCAACACAGTCGAACCATCCCATACGGCGCGGACGCCCTGTCGTCGCACCATACTCCCCACCGTCGCCGCCGCGCCGCCTCAGTTCGTCCGCTTCCTCTCCGAAAATCTCAGATACAAAGGCGCCCGCGCCCACCGCTGAAGAATAGGCCTTACATACCGTCACAATCTGTTTGATTTCATAAGGCGGAAGCCCCGCACCGATGGCGCCGTATGCCGCCAGAGTCGATGATGACGTGACCATCGGATAAATGCCGTGGTCTGGGTCTTTTAAGGTGCCCAGCTGGCCTTCCAACAGAATCGTTTTGTTTTCTTTTAACGCTTTATCCAGATAGGCGGATACATCGCAGACATAAGGCGCGATCATATCCCGGTACTGATGCATCGTCTCTAAAAGTTCCGCCGGCTGAATCAGCGGCTTATGGTATAAGTGTTCCAGAATGACGTTCTTCGTCTCGCTGACTCTCTCCACTTTTTCCCGTAACAGTTCTTCGTCGAAAAGTTCACTGACCTGAAAACCGATTTTCGCATATTTATCGGAATAAAAGGGCGCGATTCCCGATTTGGTGGAGCCGAAAGATTTACCGCCCAGCCTTTCTTCCTCGTACTGGTCAAAAAGAATATGATATGGCATTACGATCTGACAACGATCGGATACCAGTATCTTGGGCATCGGTACATTCTGGTCTGTAATGGATTTGATTTCGCCGAACAAAATCGGAATATTCAGCGCGACACCGTTACCGATAATGCTCGTCACATGATCATAAAATACGCCCGACGGAAGTGTGTGCAGTGCGAACTTTCCATAATTATTTACGATCGTGTGTCCTGCATTGGCGCCTCCCTGAAAACGGATAACGATGTCGGCTTCTTTCGCCAGCATATCCGTGATTTTTCCTTTTCCCTCGTCACCCCAGTTAGCGCCTACGATTGCCTTTACCATAACGATTCCTCCAAACTCTTCATATTTTAATCTTTGTATCCATGTTACTTTCTCAGCAGAAAAGCAGGTTCGTAATAAACCTGCGCCTGCTGTTTCTTACTTTTTGATTATATGGCATTTTTCATCATAAGTAAAATCAATATTTATTATATTTTATATAATTTATTATTATGTCTTCTATTTTTAGTTTACATAACACTATTTCTTTAAAAAATCATTGAACTCCTTTAATTCTTTTTTCTTTTCTTCTGAAAGTAGCGTTTTAAAAACACCTGTTTGGAACCCTGCTCAATCAGTTTTTCGGGGGAATCAATCCCGACAGCTGTCAGCTTTTTCGCCATTTCCTTACCGATATTTGTCATGGATGTCAGATCAGACATAGCTTTTCTCCTTCTGGAATATTGTTTGACATATAGATTATAGCATGATAACTTATAAAAAATACATACAGAACATAATAGAGAACGTTCATATGCGCAGAAATTCAACGCCTTTCTGGGAAGAAGCTTATCCGGAACCATTTCTTCCTACAATATCCATATATTTTCCCCATTTCAAATTTAACGCATACGGTTTTTAAAACCTCTTGACCGCCAAACGTTTTCGTCACATTTTCTACAAAAATCTCACAGTTATCTTCCATAAATATGCCTCCTGCTGATTCGGCTGATTACTTTTTCCTTATAATTTGCAGCCACACATAATACACTGAGGCTTACGATTGCGATCATGAAATATTTCTCTGCGTATGCCAGATTGATTCCCCATTTTGGTGCAAAACCATTAAACAATTCCAGCTGCGTCAGGCTTACC
>CAJTUC010000014.1 GCA_910579395.1 uncultured Lachnospiraceae bacterium
CTGATGAAATTTTACAATAAGATGGCGTATTACATTTTAGCAATCATAAGAGCAGAAATGGAGCGGCCTGAAAAGAAATATATTTCAAATCTTTTCGATTCAGGCGTCAATCCTGACACCATACGCAGACTGGCAGGGCATGAAAACATCGAATGACGATGAAATACTGCAGAGGTTGCAAGGCACAGGAACAACTGGAAAAAATACTTGAGCGGAATTTATCGTCTTGAGGGAGAAAAAGTGTAACAAGATTTGTTACACTTTTTACCCCAAAAAAATGAAAGAAAAAAGGCGGAAATGTCCATTTATCAGCATTTCCGCCTGCCTAAAAACCAACGTGCGTTAGAGGATTCGAACCCCCGACCTTTTGGTCCGTAGCCAAACGCTCTATCCAGCTGAGCTAAACGCACATATGAGAAATGTAATTCTCACAACACAAGCAATTATATATAGTTTCAGGAGAAATGTCAAGACATTTCTTTTATGATTTTTGCCTGCGATTTATGGTTTTTATTTTTATTGCTGTTGAGAGACTCAACTTTTTCTCTTATTATATCTCCAGTAAACGATTAAAACTATGAGCGTGAGCAAGGAAATTATCTCACATATACGCCAATACCACGGCTCCTGGAATTTCACTTTAAAACTGCCTGCAAAATCTGGCGGAACAGATACGGAAATACGGAAGGATTCACTGGGCGATACAGTAAGCTGTTTGCCGTTGTCTGTAACAGCGTGATAACCTTTGGCGAAAAGAAGAGGTACTTCCACTTGTTTCATTTCATTGCTTATATTTGCTGCCGACACAACCACAGCATAGTCTTCTCTGTGCCATTCGTTCACTTGTATGCTGTCGGCATCATAAGTGAGTTCATTGATGCATATATTTGTATCTGCTTTGTGTTCAGAATCCATAGGAAGATATTCTCCATTCGACACATCGAAGCCTGATAAATTTCCGCTTTGATATACGGTGTACACAGTGCCTTCATCTATATACTCGCTCATATAGGACAGCGATTGAAGGAGAGCTATAAAAACCAGCAATCCACCAAATATTTTTTTTACGTCTGGTTTTATCCAATCCTTTTGCAGTATCAAACATAATAGAAAGGCGCATAAGGCGCTTGCTATTGTAAAGAAACGCCACGGGTACTGAATGCTTCCTATAATTCGTCTCAGCATCGGGAGTTTGGAACCAAACCATGAATAAGGAAATAGCCAGGTTGTCATTACAATGCTTAAGAGAATCAGAAAGACGATAAGATATTCTTTTTTCTTTTCGCCCTTTTCTCTGTTTGTTGAAGCGCAGAAATAAAACCAGCCGACGAGCACGAGGAGGGATGCCCACCCAATCGTTAATGGCATTTCAGAAGAAGCGCCGGTTGAAAAAAAGGAAGAAATACCTGATACGGAATAATCCGTCATAAATAACTGTGCGAAGATAACACTTCTTCCTTCCATGCGATATGCCGCATAGTTTTCATTAACAAAATAGAGCCCGCAGAACATAAAATCAAGGAAAGGAACTAAAAACCATAATGAAACGCATATAGTCGCGGCAGCGGCCTTTACGAGTACCAGGAACACTTTTTTATGCAGCGTTTTTTTCCATAAAATGAGGCAGGTAAGAAGAATAAAGAAAGCGGTCATTTCTGTTGTAATGATATGAGACAAAAAAATACCGCAGCAGCCAAGAGAAAGAGTGCCCCAGCTCCTTGCATGTTCTTTTGAATCTTCCGGTAAAGTGTAGATCTTCCACATTCCATAAATTACAAGAGGGATAAATATCATTGCCGTATATTCTCCAATAGCGGCTCTGGTATAGAGGCAGACCAGACGGTATATGTTGAGAGAATATATAGCGGTACATATCAGGCCTGTTTTTCTGCTGCTCATATTGGAAAAGCAATAATAAGCTAAAAAGACAGTCATTATATTTACCAATAATACATAAAAATGATAAGCGGTCTGCAGAGATATGCTGAATATGCGCAGTATGGCCGGCAGATAAAGGAGCAGATCACCATAAAAGACGGAAACGGCATAGCCGTGTCCATTAAGCCAGTTAGGCTGTATCCGTACTGGAAACATACCGCTTTCCAGCCCTGCTTTCAGACCTTCGATCCTGGTCAGATGAAAGGGCAGGTCATGTCCCGGAAGGAGATAATTCACCATCAGCGGAATGCTGCTAAAAATCGCCAGAAGTAAAAGGATTTTGAAGTGCTGTATTACTTCATGACTGATAAGAAATCTGTTTCGCACATTCCATAAAAGAAGCAGTACATCGACAAGCAAAAAGACTGCGATGACTCGGAAAAGAAAATTTTTCATATCATAAGGAGAAGGAATGATTTTTATATTTCTAATTAATAGATAATCGTTTTCCCATGCATCACCGGTCAGCCTTCCCTTCAGGTAAATCGAACTTTCACTGCCGTTCACCCGGAAATCACAGGAGGTCCGTTCCGTATCGGAGAGGGAAATTCTACCGCTTGCGGAAGGTTCGTATCGGTCTGAATAAAGGAGTTCTACTGATGCTGTAAGGTCGTTTGACCGCGCATATTCTATCTCAATCGTATATAATCCTGCAGGTAATACGAACTCCGGGGTCATTATAAATTTATCATTGTTTGAGAAATCCAGATAAAATCCGTTTTCCCCGGAATTATAAAACAGATCATCCTGTGTAAAGTTCAGTTCAATCGGTTCTTTTTGGCTGTGTAAGAAGAAAAGGGCCCCTGTCAATAGGATTTCCATAATTATAATGCCTGCCCATATCTTTTTAGTCAGTTTTAAAGATTTTATTTTTTGTAACATGATAGATTTCTTCCTTCCGTTAAAGTGATTAAAGCTTGAAAAACGCCACACTATTATTTAACTGCTCTATAACAGATTTTAATTCGTCAGCTTCCTGCGCAACTTCTTCAATATTGGCTCGAAGCTCTTCCGTGGAAGCATTAGCTTCCTCGGCGGATGCCGCATTCTCTTCGGAAATACCGGATAAGTCGCTGATGGAATCCACGACGCTGACTTTATTTTTCTCCACAGCGTTTACGATTTCCGTAATTTTGTTGACAGCTTCTGCAGCCTCGGCGATATGGTTTTCCACTTCGTCGAAGTTGCTGTTGACACTTCGGAGCGCTTCGGCTTCTTTTCCGACAGCATCCTGAATCTGACCGGAAATTCTGGTGCATTCTTCGGTCTTGCTCGTAATTTCTTCGATGATCGACTGTATCTGCTGTGCGGAAGAATTGGACTGTTCCGCCAGCTTCTGGATTTCCCCTGCGACAACTGCGAAGCCTCGGCCGGCTTCTCCTGCCCGGGCGGCTTCGATGCTTGCATTCAGGGATAAGAGATTGGTCTGGTCGGAAATATCCACGATCATCTGGGCGGCGGTTGTAATCTGAGCCACCGCGTCGCTGACGCTGGATATGCTGGAAATAACATTTTCTGCGCTTTGGGTAGTATAGGAGTTGGCCCGCAGCAATTCATCGAGGCTGTTCTTGGCGGTGTGGCTGACGGTGGTAATGCTTTTCGTGACCGCTTTGGTCGCCTGTGAACTTTCTGCAATGTTGGTAATGCTTTCGGAAATCTCATTCATGTCGAACGCTTCTTTTTCGACGGAGTCAGCCATACTCTGTGCGCCATAAGCCAGTTCATCCATCGTAGCGCTCATATCTTTTACAGCTTGTGCGCAGTTTACAAGGGAGGAATCAACACGCGTAACGGAAGTGTCTACCGTAGCAGAACAACTCTGAATCGTCTGAACGACTTCAACCAGCTGGCTGCGGAGTATTTCTGCCGCTTCTGCCGCCTCGTGGATTTCACGGATCTTATTTTTGTGGTTGCTGTCAAAATGCAGATTCCCCTCGGAGAGCATGACCATGTCGTTACGAAGAACCTGAATGCGTTTCGCAATGAGCCGGCCGACCAAAAAGATAGTGACAACGATGATAACGAGCAGAACGCTGCAGATGACCAGAATATAGAACAAAAACTCGTTTGTGGTCATATTGAGCGACGTGCTCGGTTTTCCGGTAAAAATCATGCCGGCAATCTTACCCTCCTGCTCGATCGGGATGTAGTAACCATAATAATTTTGTCCGCCGATATCGATATTTCTGGCAAAGTATGAATTTCCCTGATTTAGAACGATCTCTTTTACCTCATCAGAGCATTGTGTCAGAAGCATACGGCTGCCATTTTCGTCGCACACCGTCGTGATATAGCGTGTATCTCCATAGAACAGGGTAGACTCGATTCCTGTTTTTTCTTTGATGGAGTCAATAACGGAAAGATTTTCAGTCAGATTGACTCCGCCTTTATAGAGCAATTTGCCGGACAGCCAGAATTTACCGCTGTCAATGGCATTAAATGCCTCTAACAGCGTGTGCCCGGCAGTCTGCAGAGTATCTTCGATTTCGCTTTCCGCCGTAGAATTGATATAATTATATGAAGTGATGATATTCACAGCAATGGACAGAACCGAAGGTATCAGGCAAAATAGGAGCAGGATAGAGATGATACTTGATTTTCTTTTCATAATTTTTTTCTCCTGTGTGATGTGGTGATTGGAATAGTACAATGTGAAAATATTATAGCCGACAATATTATACTTAGTATAATTGGTATTTGAAAAGATGGCAAGAAAAATGAATTGAATGGGGGAATCTTGTGACAGCACTGTTACGAATTTGTTGCAGTTCCCTGCTTTTCGTGATACAGTAGAGTGCAAAAGGAGCGGTATAATGCAGAAGAAAATAGCAGTCATCAATGATATATCCGGTTTTGGCAGGTGCTCTATCAGCGTTTCCCTGCCCATTATTTCTTATCTGGGCGTTCAGTGCTGCCCTGTTCCGACTTCCATTTTTTCCAATCATACGGGGTTTCCACATTTCTTCTTCGATGATTATACGGACAGGATGCCGGAATATGTTGACCATTGGAAACGGCTCGGCCTTGCATTTGATGGAATCGCGACGGGATTTCTGGGCTCTGCGCGGCAGATTCAGATTGTAAAAGAGTTCATCCGTGAATTCGGCAGGAAAAAGACACAGATCATCATCGATCCGGTGATGGGCGATAACGGGAAACTCTATTCGACTTATAGTGAAGAAATGTGCAGGGAGATGAAGAAGCTGATCGCTCATGCGGACATTATCACACCGAATCTGACCGAATGCTGTAAACTGACGGACACTGCCTATAAGGATGCCGGATGGAAAAAGAAAGAACTGTACAGGATGGCGGAGGAACTTTCCGCCCAGGGACCGGAGAAGGTCGTTATTACCGGTATCAAACAGGGAGAGTTCATCGCCAATTATATTTATGAGAGAAATGCCTCCGAACAAAGATGGATTCGCACGCACAAAGTTGGGACAGAACGTTCCGGTACGGGGGATGTGTTCGCTTCCATCATCGCGGCGGATGCCGTGAACGGTGTGGCTTTTGACAGATCGGTGAAAAAAGCTTCCGGATTTGTCAAAAAGTGTATCCTCAAGTCGATTGAACTGGAGATTCCGAAGACGGACGGCGTATGTTTCGAGGAAATTTTGTATCAGTTAAAAAGAGACTAGGAAAAATCAGATAAAGGAATCAGAAATTAACGCATTAGAATATTGGGAATAGAAAGGACGGAAAATGACAAAATGGTAATATTATATGAAGTACATGAAAATTTATATGTGAATATGACGAACAGGTGTCCATGTGCCTGCACTTTTTGCCTGCGCCAGACGATGGATGAGATGAATCATTCCGGCAGACTGTGGCTGGAGCGGGAGCCGGGCGTGGACGAGGTCATTGCACAGTTCGATAAGTTTGATATGAACAGATATCAGGAATTGGTCTTCTGCGGCTTCGGTGAGCCGACAGAGCGGTTGGAGGATTTGTTAAAAGTGGCGGAATATGCCAAAAAGAACTTTCAGATTCCGATTCGTGTGAATACGAACGGCCTTTCCGACTTGATCTGGGGGAGGAATACGGCGCCTATGTTTGAAGGATTGGTCGATACGGTTTCTATCAGCCTGAATACGCCGGACAAAGAGGAATATCTGAAACTGACTCGGAATAAGTTTGGCATTCAGTCCCACGATGCGATGCTGCGCTTTGCCGGGAATGTGAGCAAATATGTGCCGAACGTCGTCCTGACGACCGTTGCGACGACGATCACGGAAGAAGAAGAGCGGCAGTGCAGGGAAATATGCGATAAGCTGGGAGTGACTTACCGCATCAGACCCTACGAAGACTAAAGGAACTCTGCTATTCTGCAAGATATTGCAGTTCAAAAGGGTATCCGTTCTTTTTGTTTTGGGCGGAGGATGTATCGGTTTCGATAATGGAATAAGAACTTCCTTTGAGTACTTCTTTCATTTCCTCCTGTACAGAGTCTGTCATATGGGCAGAGATTTTGCGGCAGATATAATCTCCGGCGGGAAGCGTGCGGATAGCTTCATTTTCCGGCAATAGAGCCGGACTTTCCTCTGGATGGACGAGCAGGAACATATGGCGCATCAGGGAACCGTTTTGGTATTCGTACAGGATACCGGAAGGATAGGAAACGTTGATGCCCATCTGCTGCGCAGTGACGAAAAGCTTCAGAATATGCTGCCCATAATATTTTGGAGTATCGAATTCTTCCAATGGTACGGTCAGTATCGTGCGTGTGTCGATGGTGTTCTGATAGAAACCGTCCGGAAGCAACAGACCGGATTTGCTTTCCGGTATCCTGGCCATACCGCTTTCGGAGATGGAAAGCTGTCGTAATGCTTCCTGTAATGCCTCGAGGCATTTATGAATTTCCAGTATTTTTTCTTCGGCAAGAATTTTGCCGTCATAGAGCAGTTTCTGTAAGTTGATGGAGTCATTTTCCACATAATGATTCAAATCTTTTAAGGGAATACCCAGTTTGATACAAAGTGTAATGGCATCCAGAAGATAGAGCTGTTCTTCAGTATAATAGCGGTAATTGGTATCTGTATTGACAAAAGCGGGTTTCAGGATGCCGATTCGGTCATAATACCGAAGAGACTTGATGCTGACGTTTTTCAGCTTGGAAACTTTACCGATGGATAAGTATTGATTCATACAGGGACTCCTTTTTGTTGAAGACGGAAATGGTCGATAAAACTCTGACCTGATGTCATGGTTACTGTTCTTACTATGACATATCTTTACGGGTTTCGCAATGTTTTTTTGAGAGAAAGGTTTGGTTGAAAAACATGGTTACGAAAAAGAAAGAAATATATTATGTAGAAGACGATGAGAATATAGCGCAGACTGTCAGCGATTTTCTGGGAAAGCATGGTTATCAGGTTTTGATATTTGCAACAATTGCTGATGCAAGGAACGCATTGCAGAACAGATGCCCCACACTGGTACTGGTGGACTGGAATATGCCGGATGGAAACGGTGCTGTGCTGTGCCAGTGGATACGGGCAAAATGGAAAGAACTTCCTATTATTTTTCTGACAGTCCGTGGTGATTCCCGCGATATTGTTTCCGGATTTGGAAACGGAGCGGACGATTATGTGGTAAAGCCTTTTGTATTGGAGGTGCTTCTTTCCCGTATCGGCGCTTTGCTGCGAAGGACAGGGGATGCCTCCGGACAATATTTATCCTGCGATGCCATTTCGCTCGACCAGGAAAAAACACAGGTCTTTTGCGGCACGGAAGAAATTCATTTGAGCCCGCTGGAATACCAGGTACTCTTGTGTCTGCTGCGGAATAAGGGGCGGACCGTTACAAGACAGAATCTGCTGGAAAACATCTGGGATATTCATGGGAATTACGTCAATGACAATACGCTTACCGTTACGATGAAACGTCTGCGCGAAAAGCTGCATCAGCCCGGATGTCTGAAGACGGTAAGGAGTGTGGGTTATCGCATGGAGGAAACGGAATGAGAGGCGAAAAGAAGCGGCGTTTATTTTGGCGTAAGAGGGAAAACGAACGCATAGAGGAGCTGACAGAGTATCTGGAAAAGGTAAATACCGGTAGCGGCGGCGTTCTTTTTTCGACCGGCGAGGATGCGTTTTCCAAACTGCAGGATGAAATCTACAAAACGGTGACGGAGCTGTATCAGACGAGAGCTGAAGCGCGCAGGGCCAGAAGTCTTTTTGCGGAAAATCTTTCGAATATTGCACATCAGCTCAAAACGCCGATTACTGCAATTTCCCTGTCTACACAGATGATGTGTGAAGAGCCGGCCGCGGCCCATTTGGAACAGATACAGAAGCAGCTTGCCAGACTGACATATCTGGAGGAGGCATTGCTGTTATTGTCGCGCATTGATGCGGGGGCCTTATCATTTTGCAGGAAAAGACTCGACGTTTTTACCCTTCTCATGCTTGCCGCCGATAATCTACAGGAATTATTCCTGGCGGCGGATGTTTCCGTCCATATACCGGAGTCGGCGGAAGCGGTAATCTATGCGGATCTGGACTGGACAATGGAGGCGGTCATGAACATTCTGAAGAACTGTATGGAACATATGCCGCGAGGGGGAAGTGTCTATTGTTCGTATGAACAGAATCCGCTTTATACGCAGATAAAAATATGGGACACGGGAGCCGGCTTCGCCAAAGAAGATATCCCGCATCTTTTTGAACGCTTTTACAGGGGGCAGAATGCGAAAAGCGGCGGCATCGGTATCGGCCTCTCGCTTGCCAAAGCGCTTATTGAAGGCCAGAACGGTACGATTACGGCCGGTAACCTGGCGGGTGGGGGAGCCTGCTTTGAAATCCATTTTTACTGTCACTGAGTTGTCACTTTCCTCTATTAAAATGGGTTTTAGAAGGAGGTCATTGATATGGAAATTTTGAGATGTGAAGGCGTAAGAAAGGTGTATGGCAGTGGTGACAATCAAGTCGTTGCGCTGGATGGAATCGATCTGTCTGTGGAAAAAGGAGAATTCGTGGCGATTGTCGGGGCTTCCGGCTCCGGAAAGTCTACATTGCTTCATATACTTGGCAGTGTAGACAGGCCGTCGGCGGGCAGAGTCTTTATCGAGGAAACGGACATTGCGGCTCTGAATCAGAGGGAGGCGGCTGTTTTCCGGCGGAGGCAGGCGGGAATTGTTTATCAGTTCTATAATCTGATACCGACGCTTACGATTCGTAAGAACATCCTGATGCCGCTTCTGTTAGATAAACGGAAGCCGAATCAGGAATATTTTGACCGAGTGATAGAGACACTTGGAATTGCCGATAAGCTGGAGGCGCTTCCGAACCAGTTATCGGGCGGGCAGCAGCAGCGTGCGGCCATCGCACGCGCATTGATTTACCGGCCGGCCCTGCTTCTGGCGGATGAACCGACAGGAAATCTGGATCAGAAAAATTCCAGAGAAATTATGGATATGCTGAAATTGTCCAACCGCAATCTGAAACAGACGACCGTGTTGATCACCCATGACGAAAAGGTCGCACTGGAAGCGGATCGTATCATAACGATAGAAGACGGGCGCATCGTCGGCGATGAGAAACGGAGGTGACGGATATATGTGGAAAGATTATTCATCAGGTTATCTGAAAAATAACCGCGCTTCCTGTTTGTCTGTCATGATTGCCGCTTTTATTTCAGCCTTGCTTCTGTCGCTGCTTTGCAGTTTGTTCTATAATTTATGGAATTATGAAGTAGAGAGGATTAAAGTGGAGGAAGGCGGCTGGCAGGGGCGTATTGCCGGAACAATCGGCATGGAGGAAATAGAACGCATTCGAAACTATGCCAATGTGGAAAAGGCGCTCATCAATGAGGACTTATCCGATGAACAGGAAATTGTGGTAGATGTTTATTTGAAGAAGATAAAGAATGTATTCAGGGATATGGCAGAGATTGCGGAACTGGCCGGACTTTCGGAAGAAGCGGTTACTTATCACTATGAACTTCTGAATCTGTATTTAGTTCGTGATTCCAGGGATTCGGCATTGCGCTGGGTCTTTCCGTTTGCTTTACTGGTTACGGCAACGGCCTGCTTTTCCCTGATATTGGTCATTCACAATGCGTTTGCGGTGACGATGAATTCCAGAATTCATCAGTTCGGTATTCTGGCGAGTATCGGAGCCACACCGAAGCAGATTCTGGTCTGTCTTCTGCAGGAAGCGTCTGCCTTGTGCGCGGTGCCGATTGCTGCGGGCAGCATCTTCGGTATCCTGCTCAGCATGGGAATTGTTTCAGGAATGAATGTGATACTGGCGGATGTTGGAAGACGGATGGTACTGCCTTTCCGATTTCATCCTGTGATCTTGTTTCTTTCTCTCGCGGCATCGGTACTGACCGTGTGTATTTCCGCATGGATTCCTGCGAGGAAACTGAGCAGACTGACGCCGCTTGAGGCGATTCGGAATACCGGAGAACTGCAATTAAAGAAAAAAAGGAGTTCCCGCTTTTTGGCATTTTTCTTTGGAATAGAAGGTGAACTTGCCGGGAATGCACTGAAAGCGCAGAGGAAAGCGATGCGCACCGCGTTTACTTCTCTGCTTCTTGCTTTTCTGGCATTTTCTTTCATGATGTGCTTTATCACGATTACAGTCGTCAGCCAGAGAGAGACTTATTTTGCAAAATATCAGGATTCCTGGGATGTAATGGCAACGTTGAAAAATATGGAGATCGATGCTTTTGAAGAAACCGATGTCCTGCAGGAACTTGGTGGTATGCAAAGCTGCGTCATATATCAGAAGGCGATGGCTAAACGGTATGTTACGTCCGAAGAAATCAGCGAAGAGATGCAGGCAGTAGGGGGATTTGGAAACGCGGCGGAAGATTATGTGTCCGTAAACGATGGCGCGTGGCTCGTGAATGCGCCAATTGTTATTTTGGATGATGCAAGCTTTTTGGAATATTGTGTGAAAATTGGGGCAGAGCCGAGTCTGGACGGCGCAGTTATCCTGAATCGAACCTGTGATGCTGCGGATCCCAATTTCCGGGAACGGCGCATGCTGCCGTATTTGAAAGAATATGGGCGGACCACGCAGCTGCGGCAGGCCGGACAGGAAGAGAAAATGGCGGAGATTCCGGTGGTTTCTTATACGCAGGAGGTTCCTGTTCTGCGGGAAGAGTATGGAACATTAGATTTTTATGAACTTGTGCACTTTCTTCCCGTATCTCTCTGGAAAGAAATCAAAGGTGAGATTGGCGGTCAGGAAGAAGATATTTATATTCGTATTCTGGCAAAAGACGGGGTGACGCTTCCGGAATTGGACGAAGTGGAAGCGGCGGTTTTGACGTGTCTGAAGGATGTCTGTGAAATCGAAACAGAGAACCGCATTCAGGAGAAAATCGATAACGATAAAATGTTCGCGGGCATGAAGGCGATTCTCAGCGTGTTCTGTGTGCTGCTCGCAATCATAGGCATAGGCAATGTTTTTTCCAACACACTCGGATTTGTCCGCCAGAGGAAACGGGAGTTCGCACGTTATCTGTCTGTCGGTCTGACGCCTGCAGGAATCAGAAAAATCTTCTGCATAGAAGCGCTTGTCATCGCAGGCCGTCCGGTGCTTATCGCTTTGCCGGTGACGGCGCTCGCGGTCGCTTTCTTTATCAAAATGAGTTACCTCGAGCCGCTCCTTTTTATTCGCGAGATACCGTTTTTACCGATAGGTTCCTTTGTTCTGGGGATTTTCTTCTTTGTGGCTTTGGCGTATTATCTCGGCGCGAAAAAGGTGATGGGCAGCAGTCTGGCCGATTCCCTGCGGGATGATACGATGTTGTAAGCGCTTTGAGGTTAGAGCTGTGCCCGTAGTGTTTCCGAAAGGAACTGTTCTTTATATTCTTTTGGCGACATACCGAATTCTTTTTTGAAAGAGCGGAAGAAACTGGAGTAGTCTTTAAAGCCGCACAGCAGACAGGCCTCGCTGATTTCGGAGCAGCTCAGGATTGCGTCACGGCACAGGGAGAGTCGTTTTTTCGTGATATAGCGGTGAACGGATAGACCGAGCCTTTCTTTGAACACATGGGCAATATGATATTTGCTGACATAGAATGTCCGGGCAAGGCTGTCCAGGGAAAGCTCTTCGTCGAGATGTGTTTCAATATATTGGAGCAGGTGTTCATACAATCCCTGCTCCTTTTCCATGACATTCGGATTGGCTTCTTCGTAAGCCGTCCGGTTCAGATGAAGCAGCAGGTCTTGTACGCAGAGGGATATCTGGGCCGTCTTGCCAAAGCGCTCGGAATGGATTTCCTCGATCAGGCGGAAAATTTTAGCCTGTATGGCGTTGAATGCGATTACATCATAATAAGAGATATACCGTCCGTCTGTCTGCGCCTTTTGCATCAGATAGGCATAATCTTCGGATACTTTCGATAATCTGGCATAAAAGGATCCACTGATCCAGAAGACGAAGCGGCGGTAGGGAATATCTGTATTGCGGATGATGGCCTGATGGGAAACGCCTGGCGGAATCAGGATTATATTTCCTGTTTTCAGCGGATATTCTGTCCCATCGATTCGGATGGATACATTTCCTTCCAGAAAAAAATAGAATTCATAATAATCGTGTGAGTGTTCCTTTACCTGACAGCGCAGTCTGTCATGATGAGAATCGTTGTAATAATAAATTTCAAAATCTTTTGACAACATGTACTGCCGTGTACTGAAAGCTGTCTGCAGGTTTTTTTTCATAGGAATACCTCGTAATTTTAAACGGAATGGATGATAAGCATTTTTCCTATTATAATTATAATAGGATACCGCAATTTTTGCAATGTAGACAACAATTATGCCAATTTTTTTTGAAGACAGGAACGTGTATAATAAAGTTATCAAAAACAGGGTATTTCAGAAAGTGAGGAACAAAAACGATGGAAATGACATTAAGATGGTATGGAACGGGGTTCGACACGGTCACATTAAAGCAGATTCGACAGATTCCGGGGGTAACGGGAGTCATTTCGACGCTGTATGATACCGCACCCGGCGAGGTATGGAGCAGAGAGCGTATTCACGCATTGAAAGAAGAGATAGAGGCAGCAGGCCTCAAACTTTCCGGCATTGAGAGCGTTAACATTCATGATGCGATCAAAACTGGTGCGCCTGAACGGGAACAGTATATTGCAAATTATATCGAGACACTGGAAAATCTCGGCAAAGAAGATATTCATATGGTGTGCTATAATTTCATGCCGGTGTTCGATTGGACGAGAACAGAACTTGCGCGTGTGCGGGAAGACGGCTCGACGGTGCTTGCTTATACACAGGAAGCGGTAGATGCCATTGACCCGGAGAAGATGTTCGAGTCGATTGCGGGCGATATGAATGGTACGGTCATGCCGGGCTGGGAGCCGGAACGTATGTCTCATGTTAAAGAACTGTTCGAGATGTATAAAGATGTTGACGACGAAAAATTATTTGCGAATTTGAAATATTTTCTGGAAAAGATCATGCCGGTATGCAATAAGTATGATATCAATATGGCGATTCATCCTGATGACCCGGCGTGGAGTGTGTTCGGCCTTCCGCGCATTATCATCAACAAGGAAAATATTCTGCGCATGATGAAAATGGTTGATGATCCGCATAATGGAGTGACATTCTGTTCCGGTTCTTACGGAACCAATTTGAATAACGACCTGCCGGATATGATTCGTTCCCTCAAAGGAAGGATTCATTTTGCACATGTGCGCAATCTGAAATTCATTACACCAACGAACTTTGAAGAAGCGGCGCACCTTTCCAGCGATGGGACCTTTGATATGTATGAAATTATGAAGGCGCTGTACGATATCGGCTTCACGGGCCCGATTCGGCCTGACCACGGGCGTATGATATGGGATGAAGTGGCGATGCCGGGCTATGGACTGTATGACAGAGCGCTTGGAGCGGCTTATTTAAATGGACTTTGGGAAGCTATTTCGAAGCAGGACCGCTAGAAGGACCTGCTTCGAAAGAAAGAATGCTCTGAAATGCGGGCATTTTTCCAATGGAGATTAAACTGAACAGAAAGGAATGATCATTGTCATGAAATTAAATAAAATAGGATTGGCGAACAGGGAACAGTGGGAAGCGGCGGGGTATGCGCTTCCGCAGTTCGACAGGGAAGCGGTGACGGCGGCGACGAAGGAAGCGCCGTTTTGGATTCATTTCGGCGCAGGCAACATTTTTCGGGCGTTTCAGGCGAATGCCGTACAGAGGCTTTTGAATGACGGTATACTGGAGAAGGGCCTAGTAGTAGCGGAAGGGTTTGATTATGAAATCATTGAAAAAATGAATCGCCCGCATGATGACTATACAATTCTCGTTACTTTGAAAGCAGATGGAAACGTAGAAAAGACCGTGATCGGCAGTGTTGTGGAGTCCTGTATTCTGGATTCGGAGAATGAACAGGAGTATGGGAGGCTGAAAGACATCTTTCGCAAAGATTCTCTTCAGATGGTATCCTTTACGATTACTGAAAAAGGATACAGTCTCGTGAACGGCAAGGGAGAGATGCTTCCGGCAGTGGAAGCCGATTTTGCGGCAGGCCCTGATAAGCCGGCGAGTTATATCGGAAAAGTGGCATCTCTTTTGTATACCCGTTATCTTGACGGCGAAAAGCCGGTTGCGATGGTGAGTATGGATAACTGTTCCCACAACGGTGATAAACTGTATGCAGCAATCAGTGCGTTTGCGAAAAGGTGGACGGAGAACGGAAAGGCAGAAGCGGGATTTTTAGATTATATCAATGATAAGAAGAAAGTATCCTTCCCATGGTCGATGATCGATAAGATTACACCCAGACCGGACGCTTCCGTAGAAGAAATCCTGAAAAAGGATGGTGTAGAAGAACTGGACCCCGTTATTACTTCCAAAAACACTTATGTTGCACCATTTGTCAATGCGGAGGAGTGCGAATATCTGGTCATCGAGGATGCGTTCCCCAACGGACGTCCCGAACTGGAAAAAGCCGGTCTGATGTTTACGGAGCGGGAAACCGTCGATAAAGTAGAGAGAATGAAAGTCTGCACCTGTCTGAATCCACTTCATACGACGCTTGCTGTTTATGGATGTCTGCTTGGCTATGAGAAGATTTCCGAAGAAATGAAAGATGAAGATCTTACGAAGATGATCAGGACGATTGGTCTGGTAGAAGGCCTTCCGGTCGTTGTAAATCCGGGTGTGCTGGATCCGAAGGAGTTTATTGACACCGTGTTGAATGTCCGTTTTCCGAACCCTTTCATGCCGGATACGCCGCAGAGAATTGCGACCGATACTTCCCAGAAGCTGGCAATCCGTTTTGGAGAAACGGTCAAGGCATATCAGGCTTCTGACAAGCTGAATGTAGCTGATCTGAAGCTGATACCGCTCGTGTTTGCGGGCTGGCTGCGGTATCTTACCGGAATCGATGACAAAGGAAACAGCTTCACACTGAGTCCTGACCCACTGCTAGATACAGTATGCCCATATGTTACGGAATTGAAACCGGGTGTAGAGTGCGATGTGGAGAACAAGATTAAGCCGATTCTCGAGAACGAAAAGATATTTGGCGTGAATCTTTATGAGGTCGGTATGGCGGATGCTGTGTGCAGTTATTTAAAAGAAATGCTGGCAGGACCGGGAGCTGTGCGTGCGACATTAAAGAAATACGTTACAGACTAAGAACATTGTTGTGGATTTGTTGGATAGATAAGATGTCCGTTTTTTAAAAAATGATAGCAGAGGCGAAAGCCTCTGCTATGAGCATTTATAAAAGACATTTGGAAAGAGAAGTGTGAAGAGAAGTTCTAAAGCTTGCAGCAAAGGCTGCTTCGCTAAGAACTTCTACGGTTCGCATTGCGAACCTTCTTCACACTGCAGAATGCCCTTCGGGTCATTCTGCATGAATTGTTTGCGCTGACGTTTGCAACGTCCGACACAAACATCGCAGGCTGAGAAAGGAGCATGGTTATAAAAATGAAAATTCAAACTGTTGATATTGTCGGGCTTGGTGCGCTCGGTGTTATGTATGCTGATTTTTTTACGAAAAAACTAGGAAAAGAGCGTGTGCGTGTATTGGCGGATAAAGGCAGAATCGAACGTTACCGGGCGGAAACGGTCACTTTTAACGGCAAGGCCTGTGATTTTAATTATCTCGATGCTGCCAAAGAAAGCCGGCCGGCAGAACTGATTTTGTTTGCGGTCAAATACAGTGCACTGGAACAGGCAATGGAGGAGGCGGCGCATCTGGTCGGTGAAAAGACGATTCTGCTTTCGGCGCTCAACGGCATTCGGAGCGAAGCGGACCTTGGAAGAAAATTCGGAAAGGAAAAGGTGGTACATTGTATCGCCCAGAAGATGGCGGCGATGAAAGAAGGAAATGCTGCTTTTTGTACCAATCCGGGAGAACTTGCATTGGGCGTTTTGGATGGCGGAAAAGAAGAAAATCTGAATGTCGTGAAAACATTTTTTGACGAAATCGGATTTGCTTATTCCTGTCCGGCGGATATGCGCCATGCCATGTGGGGAAAACTGCTTTGTAATGTCGGCGTGAACCAGACGCTTGCCCTTTGCGAAGGCACCTATCGAAGTGTACAGCAGGAGGGCGAAGAACGGGAGATGATGAAAGCAGCTATGCGTGAGACGATACTTGTGGCCAATGCGGAAGGGGTTGATTTGACGGAGAAAGATTTGGAGGATTGGGTTGCCGTTATCGACAGTCTGAATCCTGACGGAGAGCCGTCCATGCGTCAGGACAGCAAGGCGGGCCGGAAAACGGAAGTCGTTCTTTTTGCGGGAACGATCTGCGAACTTGGAAAGAAACATTGCATTGCAACGCCGGTCAATGATATATTTATGGAAAAGATCAGATAAATTGCTCAAAAAAATACAATGATCGAACGGGAGGCTTGCGGACAGATGATTTATTTTAACTGTGACTATAATGAGGGCGCACATGAAAAGATACTGGAGCGCATCGTACAGACGAACTGGGAACAGACAGAAGGTTATGGGGGAGACAGATACTGCAGTCAGGCGAGGAAGCTGATTCTGGAACAATGCCAGACGGAGAATGCGGCGGTTCACTTTCTGGTGGGAGGGACACAGGCCAATGCGACAGTTATCGCGGCATCGCTCCGAACATATCAGGGGGTTCTTGCGGCACAGACGGCGCATATAAACGTACATGAAACGGGAGCAGTAGAGGCGGGCGGCCATAAGGTACTCGCATTGCCGTCTGAAAATGGAAAACTGACAGCTGAACAGGTGGAAGAAGCATATCAGGCGCATATTGCAGATGACAGCCGTGAGCATATTGTACAGCCGAAGATGGTCTATATTTCACAGCCGACCGAATTGGGAACACAGTATACGCTGGCGGAACTGGAAGCGCTTTCAGCTGTCTGTCGGAAAAATGACCTGTTTCTGTTCGTAGATGGCGCAAGACTCGGTTATGGGCTTACTGCTTCGGATAATGATGTGATGCTGCCCGATTTGGCGAGATTGTGTGATGTCTTTTACATTGGGGGCACGAAAGTGGGCGCGCTGTTTGGAGAAGCAGTTGTTATTTCCAATCCGGTTCTGCAGAAAGACTTCCGCTATGTCATTAAACAGCAGGGCGGTATGCTGGCAAAGGGAAGACTGTTAGGTATTCAATTCCTGACACTTTTTGAGGATAACCTGTATATGGAAATTGCGGGTTATGCGAATGAACTGGCGGAGCAGATCAGAGCGGTATTCCATCAGAAGCAGATTCCGCTCCTTGTAGAGAACCGCACAAACCAGCTTTTCCCGATATTGCCCGATGATGTTTTGGAGAAGCTTAGCCGGAAGTACTGCTATTCTTATCAGCAGCGCATCGATGAAAAGCATAGTGCGGTACGGTTCTGCACAAGCTGGGCGACGCAGAAATCTGCGGTGGAAGAACTCTGCAGCGATCTGATGAAAGTATTATAGGGAAGATCTGTAATGAATTGGAGGAAAAATGATATGATGAAGCGATATTCCATAAGCAGTGCTTTCCTAAAACATATTGCCTATCTTTCCATGTTCATTGACCATTTTTTTGCCGTCGTTTTCTGGGCTTACCGGGAATGGCTGCCTGTGAGCGGCGCTTCTGAAGATGCTGTGGATGCCGCAGGAACCGTTTACAGTCTTGGAAGGGCTGTAGGCCGGCTTGCCTTTATCCTTTTTGCATTTATGGCATCGGAAGGGTTTCAGCATACGCACAGTAGAAAAAAATATCTTCTGCGGCTGCTCATTTTTGCCGCTGTTTCCGAGATTCCTTTCGATTTGGCGATAAAAGGTCAGGTTTTTACGATGGATGGGCAGAATGTGTACTGGACATTGTTCCTGGGAGTCGCTGCGTTATGTCTTCTGGAAAAACTGCGTGGCCTTTTGCTGCTGCAGTTCCTGAGCGTTGCGCTGTGCTGTATTGCTGCATTTCTGCTTGATACGGATTATATGTTCATGGGTGTCTGTCTGATCGTTGTGTTTTATTTGTGCAGAAAATCCTTCTGGTTTCAATTCATTGCCGGTTCTGTCACGATTTATGTGGGAATGGTATTGATTTATGCAGTGAATTATTGGGGAAGCGGTATACATTGGAGCTTGTTTTTACAGGCAAGCACGACGGAACTTTATGGATTGGCTGCGTTTATCCTTATTTATTTCTATAATGGAAAGAAGGGCAGGCAGCTTCCAAAAGCATGCTATTATTGGTTTTATCCGCTGCATTTGCTGCTATTGTACGGAATCAAAATGTGTTTCTTTCCGACAATGATTCCATAGGAGATAATGTGTATGAGAAAAATAGGAGAGAGAATTTGTCAGGATATTAAAAACTTATGGCCTGCAGCCATCGCTGTGATAATTTATACGGTGCTGGTCAAACTTATTTTCCATGCCTTTTGTCCGATGGTTGTTGTGACAGGATTTCCCTGTCCGGGCTGTGGGATGACAAGGTCGCTGTTTTTTCTTTTGACCGGAAGAATCGGGCAGTCTGTATGGATACATCCGATGGGCATTCCGATTGCCGGTCTCATTTGCTATTTCCTGTGGAACCGCTATATATTGGGGAGAACTGCCAAAGGAATGAAAGGTTTGATCATTGCGGCAATCGTTCTGCTGGTCGTGCTGTATGTCTGGCGGATGCACCTGTATTTCCCGAACAGACCGCCTTATGTTTATGCAGAAGATAATATTCTGGCCAAAACATTGCCTTTTTACGAACAAATACTACACTCCTTGAGAATCTTATGATATAATGAGCGTTAGTGAGGAGAGCATGCTTGCATGTTCGACGAACGGCGAATGCTGATCATGAATCTCTGATTCATGATATAATGGGCGTTAGTGAGGAGAGCATGCCTGCATGTTCGACGAACGGCGAATGCTGATCATGAATCTCTGATTCATGATATAATCATCGCAGGAGAAAAACAAGTGCCGCAAAGCGTTTGCAAACACATACGGCATTTCATGGAAAACATATGGAGGATAATAATGGACAGTAATAATCTGTATCAAAATCAGCAGACAGGCACGGAGCCTGACAACATTCAGACGGAAAATGTGCATCAGAGCAATGATGCCTACCAGTCAGGAAATACATATCAGAACGGTGACGCCTATCAGTCGGGAGGCACATACCAGAACAGCGATGCCTATCAGTCGGGAAGCACATATCAGGGCAATGATGCTTATCAGGCAGGAAATACATATCAGAATGACGGCGCTTATCAACAGTCCACATATAATAATCAGGGCGGTTATAATAATGGCAGTTATGCCAATGGTAATTACAGCAATGGGAATTATAACAGCGGTAACAGTTATAATAACGGGAATTATAGTAACGGAAACTATAATAACAATTATGGCGGCGGATACGGAAACAATATCTACCAGCCGTATCAGCAGTCACAGCTGGATTTGGAAGAACCGGTCAAAATGAGTGAATGGCTGATTTGCATGTTGTTAATGATGGTTCCCTGTGTGAATATCATCATGATGTTCGTTTGGGCGTTCAGTAAGACCGAAAAGAAGAGCAAATCCAATTTCTTTAAAGCGCAGTTGATCATGGCAGGTGTCGTTTTTGCACTGTATATGGTCATTTTAATCTTTGCAGTAGCCGTAGGTCTTATGTATTAAAGGGCAGACCAGCGTCCTGAAGCGCCGCAGGGCAGGATCAGACCGTTTGAACTGACGGGCAGACCGATTTCATCCGCCTGAACTTTGCCGCCGAAAATTGGGACGATAACGGTATGGAGCATATAGGACAGCACGGCGGGCTGAAGTCCCGTGGTATACGAATTAATTAAGAAGAAAAGGGCATCTTTCGATAAAACTCTGGCAGTCAGTTCCAGAAAAGGGAAGATGCTTTCTTCTATTTTCCAGATTTCGCCCTTAGGTCCCCTCCCGTAAGAGGGCGGGTCCATAATGATTGCATCATAAGTATTGCCGCGGCGGATTTCCCGTTCCACGAATTTTACGCAGTCATCAACGAGCCAGCGTATCGGGGCATTGCCAAGCCCTGATGCAGCGGCATTTTCTTTTGCCCATGTGACCATGCCTTTCGAAGCATCTACATGGGTCACGGATGCGCCTGCTTTCGCTGCTGCGAGCGTAGCACCGCCGGTATAGGCGAACAGATTAAGGACTTTTACGGGGCGGCCTGATTCTTGGGTGGATTTCTTTATAATAGAAGAAAACCAATCCCAGTTGGCCGCCTGTTCCGGAAACAGGCCGGTATGTTTGAAGCTGAAAGGTTTGAGGTGAAAGGTCAGCTCTTTGTAGTTGATGCTCCATTCATCAGGAAGCTGAAAGAATTCCCATTCGCCGCCACCTTTGGAACTTCTATGGTAATGCCCGTTCTTTTTCTTCCAGCCGGAATGTTCTTTCGGCGTATTCCAGATGACCTGCGGGTCTGGTCTGACTAACAGGTAGTCGCCCCAGCGTTCCAGTTTTTCTCCAGCAGAAGTATCGATGACTTCGTAATCTTTCCAATTATCGGCTATCCACATCGTTTTGTTCTTGCCTTTCTTCGATTTTTTTCATTTTTATAGATAATTCTTTATAGATAATAAAAAAAACAGGAGAAAAAAGCAAGAACTATTATTGGTCAATGGAGTGATAATGTTTTTTTTCCGTCGATTCTGTTTCCATTGCTTTGTTTAACAGGGAGGTAAAATATTCGTCCATGTATGCGAAAGAATTGTACATACCGTTGAGTGCCCATTCCGTTTCGGGTGTAATACACATATTGGAATCATTGACGGTAAAAGTTTCGGTATTTTCTGTATCAAAATGTTCTTCAAAAGAGGCCGTGACATAGCGGACACAACTCTCGATATCATAATCATCGAGCGTATAGCCTACAAATTCCGCCTGTATGTGCTCTGTCAGTTTTAGTCCAATGCAGACCCGGCAGGTAAGCGTTGGATAGTCATCAGGACTGATATGCCAGATATAGGAGTATAAATAGAGCTCCCCCGAAGCATCTGCCTGTGCATCCATGCGGTAATGTTCAAATTGCAGGTCAGTTACCTGTTCGTAATAGTTTTCTTTAGCGTATGCGGAGATTTGCTCTGCGCACTTTGGCCAATCGAGGACGTCTGCAGAAACTTCATTTGTCCGGTCTTGTATCAGACAGGCGATCGCTCCATTTCCGGATATGACGAAGTTTCCGCCAGCCCCGCCGGACTGCGTTATTCCGACTGTCCAGCCGTAGGGCATATCCATGGAGTAGCTGCCCATCTGTATGCCGCCGTATACGGCTTCTTTCCTGAGGATATAGCCGGTTCTTGACACATTAAGACACATTCCCGGATAAATCAGGTCCGGGTCTGCCAGGATATCTTGATTAGCGCTTATCAGCTCTACATAGGAATTGCCGTTTCCAAACATATGCTCGGCAATCTTCCATAGACTGTCTCCGGGAAGGACCACATAGTCTCCAGAACCTTCTGCCAGAGCCATATAATCCTCATCTTCCGCATAGATATCGCCATAAACAAAAGGATATTGTTCTGCGGCAAGAACTTCCATACAGGGCATGGCGCTCATGAGGACTGCCGCACTGAGGAAGAGCGCCCCTGTTTTCTTTAACGGTCGTAATCGTAATCCCATACGCCTGCATTTTCTCCTAACCAGATATTTTCTTTTTTGTCTTCACAGGGAAGGACTGCTCCCGTTGTTTCGGACATTTCGTATTTCATCCAGAAGTCGCTTTCTTTTTTAAAAGGTTCCAATTCTTCCATGCTTAACCGCGCATGGAAGCTGCGGTCGATTGGCTCATAGGTATAGGCATATTCCAATACGGGGTCGAGGGAAACGCCGATGATGAAATCCTTGTCTTCGGTCAGATAGAAAAAGGAATGACAGAAATAAATTTGATTGGTTTCTTCATCTGACTGCAAAAACCAGGACAATACAAGTTCGATATCTTCATCATCCCCATATGCCTCATCCAGTTCATCGCTGAGGGACTTGTCCCACAGTCTGATAAAATCTTTGTTTATTTCCAGAACATCATCCAGTTCATAGCATTCTCCGGTAAGCAGGTCTACCGTGACTGCCCTTTCGGTCCCGTTCGTCATCCATACGGGATTGCCGGCGGCATAGTATTCCTGGTAGTCCGCGCTCAGAAGATACTGGCTGTGATAGGTGACATCGCAGTTCACGTCGCTGGCAAAAATCGAGAAAAATTCCTTTTGAAAGGCTTTTACTTCATCGGAAGGATTCAAATGCCAATAGGTCACTCTGTCCATGGCGGTGTCATACAATAATTGGTTGATCTGTGCCTGGACTTCTTCGTCCAGTCCTTTCAGACGCGGATATTCTACGGTCAGTACATCCCAATAATCATATTTTTCTGAATATTCCACAAAGTATTGTTCCTTCTGTACGGTGTAGTCTTCATATCCCTTTGGGAAAGAAGAGGATAGAATGGTTCCAATCGTTACGCCGATTGCGGCGAGTATGTTTTTGCCCATGACCTGATAACTCCTTTTTACATATGTTTTTATCGAATACATATTTCCATGACCTTCCTTATCATTATATCTGTGAAAAGCATCAAAGTTGCATCATAAGTGCATCATTTTTGCATGTTTGGCGGGTTTTGGCCTTTTCCTGGAAATGATTGTTCCTGTTTATGCAGGGCGGTTGCCGATATGGTTGAAAAAATATAAGAAGAAAAAAAACAAAAAAACACTTGCATCTTCCCCAAACATCATGTATACTATCAAGTGCTGTGGCATGATAGCGATGAAGCGTGAGGTTGCTGCCTCGTGGCAGGTTTTCCGTGGAGCGAATGTCAAGTTAGGAAACTGACGACAAGTCACTGTACAAGCAAGAAGGTCTGACAGGGTCAGAAACAACGTGTTAAAACGATAATTCTGGAGAGTTATCGTTGCGGGCTCCTTACGGAACATCGCGGTGTGCTGTCATTAAGATGGGACACACACGGGAGAGTGTACAGTCACCGCTTGTCGTACTTAGAACTTAAAAGTGCGAAAAGGAGGCGACTTTTTTTATGGCAAGTCAAGTAATGAGAATTACATTAAAAGCTTATGATCATCAGTTAGTTGATGCGTCTGCCAAAAAAATCATCGAAACAGTTAAGAAGAATGGATCTCAGGTAAGCGGACCGGTGCCCCTTCCTACAAAAAAGGAAGTTGTTACGATTCTTAGAGCGGTTCACAAATACAAAGATTCCAGAGAGCAGTTCGAACAGAGAACTCACAAGAGACTCATCGATATCATTGCTCCCACACCGAAAACTGTTGATGCGCTGCAGAGACTGGAAATGCCTGCCGGCGTATACATCGATATTAAAATGAAAAACAAATAAACCCCTACTAGGATGATTCCGGAAGGAATCCGCTGTAGAATCAAGGAGGTAAAGGAATGAAGAAAGCTATTTTAGCAACAAAAGTCGGAATGACACAGATTTTTAATGAAGACGGCAGCTTAACACCTGTTACCGTACTTCAGGCAGGTCCTTGTGCGGTAACACAGATCAAGACGGTCGAGAATGACGGTTACAGCGCAGTACAGGTTGGCTTTGTAGACAAGAAAGAAAAGATTGTTAACAAAGATAAGAGCGGTAAAAAGGAAGTGATTCACAGACACGGTGTGAATAAAGCTGAAAAAGGCCACTTCGACAAAGCAGGTGTTTCCTGTAAGAGATTTGTAAGAGAATTAAAACTGGACAATGCAGAAGAGTATGCACTTGGAAGCGAGATTAAAGCGGATATCTTTGAGGCTGGCGACAGAGTTGATGCGACTGCTATTTCCAAAGGTAAAGGCTTCCAGGGTGCGATCAAAAGACATGGTCAGCACAGAGGACCTATGACTCACGGTTCCAAATTCCATCGTCATCAGGGCTCTAACGGAGCATGTTCTTCCCCGAGTAAGGTATTTAAGGGAAAAGGCATGCCGGGACATATGGGCTGCGTAAAGGTAACGGTTCAGAATCTGACGGTAGTAAGAGTTGATGCCGATAAGAATCTGATCCTTGTAAAGGGGGCTGTTCCCGGACCGAAGAAAGCCTTGGTAACAATCAAAGAAACTACTAAGGTCGATGCGAAATAGTGGCTTGAGTCACAGATGAAAGGAGGACCATTCAAATGGCAAACGTATCTGTTTATAATATGGAAGGTAAAGAAGTTGGCAAGATTGACTTAAACGATGCGGTGTTTGGTGTTGAAGTCAATGAACATCTGGTACACATGGCAGTTGTTCAGCAGCTTGCAAATAAACGTCAGGGAACACAGAAGGCAAAGACGCGTTCCGAAGTTTCCGGCGGCGGAAGAAAGCCCTGGAGACAGAAAGGAACAGGTCATGCAAGACAGGGTTCCATCAGAGCTCCTCAGTGGAAGGGCGGCGGCGTTGTATTCGCTCCCGTTCCGAGAGATTATTCATTCAAATTGAATAAGAAAGAAAAGAGAGCGGCTTTGAAATCTGCATTGACGAGCAGAGTACAGGAGAACAAACTGATCGTCGTTGAAGAATTGAAATTTGACGAGATCAAGACAAAGAATTTCAAAAAGGTTATGGATAATCTGAACGTGAATAAAGCGCTGGTTATTCTGGGAGACAAAAACGAGAACGCGGTTCTTTCCGCAAGAAACATTCCGACAATCCAGACAGCATATGCTGAGTTCATCAATGTATATGATGTTATGAAAGGCGGCACGCTGGTGCTCACGAAGGATGCCGTAACTAAAATCGAGGAGGTGTATGCGTAATGGCAGCAATTCAGTATTATGACGTAATCCTCAAACCGGTTATTACCGAAAAGAGTATGGCAGGTATGAGCGAAAAAAAATATACCTTTTTAGTTCATCCGGAAGCAAATAAATCAATGATTAAAGAAGCTGTTGAGAAAATGTTCGAAGGAACAAAGGTAGCTAAGGTCAATACCATGAACCTCGATGGCAAGACCAAAAGACGCGGTATGGTATACGGCAAGACAGCCAAGACCAAAAAAGCAATCGTACAGCTGACAGAGGACAGCAAGGAGATTGAGATCTTCGCAGGCCTATAATAGGCCGAAGAGAATTTCTAAGGCGTCAGAGGACGCCGCCTAAGAAATTCTCTTCGGCCGACAGAATCGCGGAACGGTTCTGTCGGGGTATCGAGGGGTAACACTGAGATACTGAAAGAGACAGCGAGAGAACATCCGGAGGACCGGATGGAAAGATAATGTATGCGGCATGAAAGAAAAAGATGCTGCGCGAAAATCATAGAGGAAAAGGAGATAAGAACATGGGAATCAAGACTTATAACCCATATACACCTTCGAGACGTAATATGACCGGTTCCGATTTCGCAGAGATTACAAAGACAACACCTGAAAAGGCGCTCTGTACTTCTCTCAAGAAGAATGCGGGTCGTAATAATCAAGGTAAGATCACCGTCAGACATCATGGCGGCGGAAGCAGAAGATTATACAGAAATATTGACTTTAAGAGAAACAAGGACGGTATTCATGCAACCGTAATCGGCATCGAATACGATCCGAACAGAACGGCAAATATCGCACTGATCTGTTATGAGGATGGTCAGAAATCCTATATTTTGGCTCCGGAAGGATTAACGGACGGTATGAAGGTCATGAACGGACCGGAAGCAGAAGTAAGACTTGGCAACTGCTTACCGTTATCCGAAATTCCGGTAGGTACAGTGATTCACAACATCGAGCTTTATCCGGGCAAGGGCGGTCAGCTTGTTCGTTCCGCAGGCAACGGCGCACAGCTGATGGCGAAGGAAGGCAAGTACGCAACACTCAGACTTCCGTCCGGTGAAATGAGAATGGTTCCGGTAGTCTGCCGGGCAACAATCGGTAATGTAGGTAATGTAGACCACAACCTGATTAAAATCGGTAAGGCAGGACGTAAGCGTCATATGGGTATCCGCCCGACAGTCCGTGGTTCCGTTATGAACCCGAATGACCATCCGCACGGCGGTGGTGAAGGAAGGGCGCCGATCGGTCGTCCTGGTCCGTGTACACCTTGGGGTAAACCGGCACTCGGCTTGAAGACGCGTAAGAAGAAAAAAGCATCTAATAAGCTGATTGTAAGAAGAAGAGACGGCAGAGCCATCAAAGGCTAAAAAGATTTTCGTAAGAGACGAAAAAACCGTCTCTAAGAAAATCTAAGTTTTAGCCGAAAGAATCGCTCTGCGATTCTTCCAGAGTAATAAAAGCCATACAAATTATAGGAGGAGAAATCATGGCAAGATCACTGAAAAAAGGACCATTTGCAGATGCAAGCTTATTGAAAAAAGTAGATGCTATGAATGAATCAGGTAAGAAACAGGTCATTAAGACCTGGTCCCGCCGTTCTACTATTTTCCCGTCATTCGTTGGACATACATTTGCTGTTCATGATGGCAGAAAGCATGTACCTGTATATGTTACGGAAGATATGGTTGGGCATAAACTCGGTGAGTTCGTTGCAACCAGAACTTATAGAGGACATGATAAGGACGAAAGAAAGTCCAAAGTTCGCTAAATTGAAAGGAGGTTTTATCTATGGCTAAAGGACATAGATCCCAGATAAAAAGAGAGAGAAATGCGAACAAGGATACAAGACCTTCAGCAAAGTTATCTTATGCGAGAGTGTCTGTACAAAAAGCTTGTTTCGTATTAGATGCCATCAGAGGCAAGGATGTAACTACGGCATTAGCTATTCTGGAATATAATCCAAGATACGCATCCAGCATCATTAAGAAATTATTGGAGTCAGCAATCGCGAACGCTGAGAATAATAACGGAATGAATGCAGAGAACCTTTATGTTGCAGAATGTTATGCAAATAAAGGACCTACTATGAAGAGAATCAGACCAAGAGCGCAGGGCAGGGCTTATCGTATCGAGAAGAGAATGAGCCATATCACAGTTGTTCTGGATGAAAGATAGGGATGATATAGGAAGGAGAAAAACATGGGACAGAAAGTTAATCCTCACGGCCTCAGAGTCGGCATAATTAAAGAATGGGATTCCAAATGGTATGCTGATGCGGAATTTTCTGATTTCTTAGTAGAAGATTACAACATCAGAAAGTACCTGAAGAAGAAATTATACAGCGCTGGTATCTCCAAGATTGAAATCGAGAGAGCATCGGACAGAGTAAAAATTGTTATTTATACCGCAAAACCGGGTGTAGTGATCGGTAAGGGCGGTGCAGAGATTGAAGTTACTAAGAAAGAACTTTCCAAGCTGACGAACAAGAAAGTTCTGGTAGATATTAAGGAAATCAAGAGACCGGACAGAGATGCACAGCTTGTCGCAGAGAATATTGCACAGCAGCTGGAGAATCGTGTATCCTTCAGACGTGCCATGAAATCTTGTATGGGCAGAACTATGAAGGCAGGTGCACTCGGCATCAAGACTGCCTGCTCCGGACGTCTGGGCGGTGCTGATATGGCTCGTACAGAGTTTTACAGTGACGGTACGATTCCGCTTCAGACTTTAAGAGCTGATATTGATTACGGCTTTGCAGAAGCTGATACAACTTATGGTAAAGTTGGCGTCAAAGTATGGATTTACAAAGGCGAGGTACTTCCTACTAAATCAAACAAGGAAGGGAGCGATAAATAATGTTAATGCCAAAAAGAGTAAAACGTCGTAAACAGTTCCGTGGTTCTATGGCTGGAAAAGCTACTCGTGGTAATACGATCACTTATGGTGAGTGGGGTATTGTAGCAATGGAACCATGTTGGATTAAATCGAACCAGATTGAAGCAGCCCGTGTTGCGATGACTCGTTATATCAAACGTGGTGGTAAAGTCTGGATAAAGATTTTCCCTGATAAACCAGTAACAGCAAAACCAGCAGAAACACGTATGGGTTCCGGAAAAGGTACCTTGGAATACTGGGTAGCAGTTGTTAAGCCAGGACGCGTAATGTTCGAAATTGCAGGAGTATCTGAAGAGATAGCAAAAGAAGCATTACGTCTTGCAACACATAAGCTTCCATGTAGATGTAAAATCGTTTCTAAAGCAGACTTGGAAGGCGGTGTATCAAATGAAAACTAATAAGTATGTAGAAGATTTACAGAAAAAATCAGATGCAGAATTAGCACAGGAACTGGTAGATGCTAAAAAAGAACTTTTCAATTTGAGATTCCAGAACGCAACAAATCAGTTAGATAATACGGCAAGAATTAAAGAAGTAAGAAGAAATATTGCGAGAATTCAGACCGTAATCACTCAGAAAGCGAAAGCGGCTAATTAGGAGGAGGATGTGTCGTGGAAAGAAATTTGAGAAAAACCCGTACTGGCAAAGTGACCAGTAATAAAATGGATAAGACAATTGTTGTAGCGATTGAAGACCATGTTAAGCATCCGCTTTACGGTAAAATTGTAAAAAAGACCTATAAGCTGAAAGCACATGATGAAAATAATGAGTGCAACATTGGCGATACCGTTAAAGTAATGGAGACAAGGCCGTTATCGAAAGATAAAAGATGGAGACTTGTTGAAGTTGTCGAAAAAGTGAAATAGGCTGGAAGGAGAAAGGTAGTATGATTCAACAGGAAAGCAGACTCAAGGTTGCTGATAACACTGGTGCTAAAGAACTTCTGTGCATCAGAGTCGTAGGTGGATCTACAAGAAGATATGCACGCATTGGCGATATTATTGTTGCTACTGTTAAAGATGCAACACCAGGCGGCGTTGTAAAAAAAGGCGATGTTGTGAAGGCCGTAGTTGTTCGCAGCGTAAAAGGTGCTCGTCGTAAAGACGGTTCTTATATCAGATTTGACGAAAATGCTGCTGTTATCATCAAAGATGACAAGACTCCGAGAGGAACCCGTATTTTTGGACCAGTAGCAAGAGAGCTTCGTGATAAACAGTTTATGAAAATTGTTTCACTGGCTCCGGAAGTATTATAGGAGGTGCCGGTATGTCAACAATGAAGATTAAAAAGGGCGATACCGTAAAAGTTATCGCCGGCAAGGATAAAGATAAAGAAGGCAAAGTCGTTTCCGTGGACAGAAAGAACGGCAGAGTCTTAGTGGAAGGAATTAATAAAGTTACAAAGCATGAGAAACCTTCGGCTGCAAATCAGAACGGCGGTATCGTTCAGAAAGAAGCTCCAATCGATATTTCCAATGTTATGTATGTGCATAAAGGAAAACCGACGAGAATCGGTTTTAAGATGGAGAATGGCAAGAAGGTTCGTTTCGCAAAATCCACAGGCGACATCGTTGATTAATTCTAAGGAAGGAGGTCTAAAAAGTTGAGTAGACTTAAGGATATGTATAAAGACGAGATCGTAGATGCTATGATCAAGAAGTTTGGATATAAAAATATTATGGAAGTTCCGAAACTTGATAAGATCGTAATCAACATGGGTGTTGGTGAAGCGAAGGAAAATGCAAAAGTTTTGGAATCAGCTGTCAGTGACATGGAAACCATCACAGGGCAGAAAGCAATTATTACCAAGGCTAAGAACTCTATTGCTAACTTCAAAATCAGAGAAGGTCAGGCAATCGGATGTAAAACGACTCTTCGCGGTGATAAGATGTATGAGTTCCTTGACAGACTGGTAAATCTTGCATTGCCCCGTGTGCGTGACTTCAGAGGTGTAAATCCCAACGCATTTGACGGCAGAGGAAATTATGCACTTGGAATTAAGGAACAGCTTATTTTCCCGGAAATCGAATATGATAAGATTGACAAGGTAAGAGGTATGGATGTTATCATTGTAACAACGGCTAAGACAGATGAAGAGGCCCGTGAGTTATTAAGATTGTTTAACATGCCATTTGCTAAGTAGAAGGAGGTAAATTCATGGCTAAAACAGCAATGAAGATAAAACAGCAGCGTAAACCCAAATTCTCTACGAGAGAATACAGCCGGTGCAAAATTTGTGGTCGTCCACATGCTTATTTAAGAAAATACGGAATTTGCAGAATTTGCTTCCGTGAGTTAGCATATAAAGGCCAGATTCCTGGCGTTCGTAAAGCTAGTTGGTAAAATAAAGAGAAGGAGGCAATTCAAATGACAATGAGCGATCCTATTGCAGATATGCTTACAAGAATCCGTAATGCGAACACTGCAAAACATGATACAGTAGATGTGCCGTCATCTAAAATGAAGCTGGCTATTGCACAGATTCTTCTGGATGAAGGGTATATTAAGAAATTCGATATAATTGAAGATGGAAATTTCAAAACAATCCATATTACATTAAAATATGGTGAGGATAAGAACGATAAGATTATTTCCGGTATCAAGAGAATTTCCAAACCTGGTCTTCGTGTATATGCCGGTAAAGAAGATCTTCCGAAAGTTCTTGGTGGTCTTGGTATTGCAATCATCTCTACCAACCAGGGCGTTATCACGGATAAGAAAGCAAGAGAGCTTCAGGTCGGCGGCGAGGTGCTGGCATTCGTCTGGTAAAAGCCGAAAAGTTTTACTAAGGTGTGAAAGGACCACACCTAAGAAAAACTATATTTCAGCTGACAAAAAGAATTTCTAAGATGGCAAAAGACTCCATCTAAGAAATGCTGTATTTCGTCGGACAGAATTGCAGGGCAATTCTGTAAGGTTAATAAAATAATAACAATAGCGCATGGCGCACAAATAAAATTAGGAGGGTACGGGCATGTCACGAATAGGAAGAATGCCAATCGCAATTCCCGCAGGAGTTACTGTGGATGTTGCAGAAAATAATAAAGTGACTGTAAAAGGTCCAAAGGGAACACTTGAGAGAGTGCTTCCGGCTGAGATGGAAATCAAAGTAGAGGGCGCGGAAGTTCTTGTTTCCAGACCGAACGACTTAAAGAAAATGAAATCTTTACACGGTCTGACAAGAACATTGATTCACAATATGGTTGTCGGTGTGACCGATGGATTTGAAAAGAAACTGGAAGTAAACGGTGTTGGTTACAGAGCATCCAAATCAGGCAAGGTACTGACCCTGAACCTTGGATATTCCCATCCGGTCGAGATGACTGATCCGGAAGGTATCGAAACCGTTATGGAAGGACAGAACGTCATCATCGTTAAAGGTATTGATAAAGAAAAAGTTGGCCAATTCGCTGCTGAAATCAGAGATAAGAGAAGACCGGAACCTTATAAGGGCAAAGGTATTAAATATGCTGATGAAACGATCAGACGTAAAGTTGGTAAGACTGGTAAGAAATAACAGATAAGGAGAGTATGAAAATGGTTAGTAAAGAATCGAGACAAAAAGTTCGTGTTAAGAAGCATAAAAGAATGCGTAACCATTTAAGCGGTACTGCGCAGAAACCACGCTTGGCTGTATTCAGAAGTAATAATCATATGTATGCTCAAATTATTGACGATACAGTTGGAAATACATTAGTTGCAGCTTCTACTCTGGAAAAAGAGATCAAGGCTGAACTGGAAAAGACCAATAACGTTGATGCCGCGGCATATTTAGGAACAGTAATTGCTAAGAGAGCAGTTGAAAAAGGTATTAAGACGGTTGTTTTTGACAGAGGCGGCTTTATATACCAGGGTAAAATTGCAGCATTAGCTGATGCAGCCAGAGAAGCTGGATTAGAATTCTAGGAAGGGAGAGAAAATCACATGAGACATACAATCATTGATGCCAGTCAATTAGAATTGACTGAAAAAGTTGTAACTATCAAACGTGTTACTAAGGTTGTAAAGGGTGGTCGTAACTTCCGTTTCACAGCATTGGTAGTTGTAGGGGATGGCAACGGCCATGTAGGGGCCGGACTTGGAAAGGCAACTGAAATTCCAGAGGCTATCCGTAAAGGAAAAGAGGACGCGATCAAGAATCTGGTAACGGTTGCTCTTGACCCGAACCACAGTATTACACATGATTTTATCGGACAGTTTGGTTCCGCATCTGTTCTCTTAAAGAGAGCTCCGGAAGGTACCGGTATCATCGCCGGTGGTCCTGCCCGTGTCGTATGCGAGCTTGCAGGCATTTCCAATATCCGTACGAAATCTTTGGGTTCTAACAACAAACAGAATGTCGTACTTGCTACAATCGCAGGTCTTCGCCAGTTAAAGACTCCTGAAGAGGTGGCTAAGAACCGTGGTAAGTCTGTTGAAGAAGTTATGGCTTAATGCAAAAGTCAGATTGCAAAAGACTGAGAAAGGAGCAGGGATATAAAATGGCAGCAAAGAAAGCAGAAAAAACATTAAAAATAACGTTAGTGAAATCTACGATTGGCCAGGTTCCGAAGGCGAAAGCAACAATTGAAGCAATGGGGCTCAGAAAAATCGGGCAGACCGTTGAATTACCGGATAATGGCGCTACACATGGCCAGATTCAGAGAGTAAGACACATGGTCAAAGTAGAAGAAGCATAAATCGGAAATTTCATAGAGAAAGGAGCATAGTTAGCATGGAATTATCAAATTTAAGACCTGCAGAAGGTTCCAAACACAGTGATAATTTTAGAAGAGGCCGCGGACATGGTTCGGGAAACGGCAAGACGGCCGGTAAAGGACATAAAGGCCAGAAAGCCCGTTCCGGAGCACCGAGAATCGGTTTTGAAGGTGGTCAGATGCCATTATACAGACGTATTCCCAAGAGAGGTTTCAAATGCAGAAACACGAAGGAAATCGTTGCGGTTAATCTGAGCGCACTGGAAGTATTTGATAACGGCGCTACGGTTGATGTTGATGCGTTACTGGAAAAAGGAATTGTGAAACATCCTCGTGATGGTGTAAAAATCCTTGGAAATGGAGAATTGACCAAAAAACTCGATGTAAAGGTTAATGCGTACAGCGCATCCGCGAAAGAAAAAATCGAGGCACTTGGTGGAACAACAGAGGTGATGTAATGTTTACAACCCTAAAAAATGCTTTTAAAATCAAGGAATTAAGAAAGAAAATCTTCTTTACATTCGCAATGTTAGTTGTGATCCGTTTTGGGTCACAGCTTCCGGTTCCCGGCGTTGACAGAACCTATTTTGCAACATGGTTCGCACAGCAGACCGGCGATGCGTTTAATTTCTTTGATGCTTTTACAGGCGGCTCCTTTTTAAGGATGTCCGTTCTGGCATTGAATATCACGCCGTATATCACATCATCCATTATCATGCAGCTGCTTACTATTGCAATTCCGAAATTGGAAGAGATGCAGCGTGATGGCGAAGACGGTAGAAAGAAGATTGCGTCCATTACCCGTTATGTGACGGTAGGGCTTTCTTTGATCGAATCGTCTGCTATGGCGATTGGTTTTGGCCGTCAGGGCCTGCTCGAGACCTATAATGTATTCAGTATCATTACGGTCGTTGCGGCGTTGACTGCGGGTAGTGCGTTCCTGATGTGGATTGGTGAGAGAATTACCGAAAACGGTGTTGGGAACGGTATTTCTATCGTTCTGACGATTAACATTATCTCCCGAATGCCGGCAGATATTACAACTCTGTTTGAGCAGTTTGTTTTCGGAAAATCGATTGCGAAAGCAGTTGTAGCGGCTATAATCATATTTGCAATTATTATCGGAATGGTGATTCTTGTCATTATATTAAATAATGGCGTAAGAAAAATCCCGGTACAGTATGCAAAAAAGGTACAGGGCAGAAAGATGGTCGGCGGACAGACCACAAATATTCCGTTAAAGGTAAATACCTCGGGTGTTATTCCTGTTATTTTTGCATCTTCCCTGATGCAGCTTCCGGTCATTGTCTGTTCTTTCTTTAATGTTAACGGAACAGGATTCTGGGGAGAAGTTTTGAGAGGATTGAATTCGAGCTACTGGTGCAATCCGCAGCAGCCTGTTTATTCAATTGGTCTGGTCGTATATGTAGCGTTGGTTATTGCATTTGCCTACTTCTATACTTCCATTACTTTCAATCCGCTTGAAATTGCCGATAATATGAAGCGGCAGGGTGGTTTTATTCCGGGTATCAGACCGGGTAAGCCGACCAGTGAGTATTTGACGAGAATTTTGAACTATATCGTTTTTATCGGTGCAGTCGGACTTACAATCGTATGTGTCGTGCCGTATTTCTTTAACGGTATCTTCAATGCGAGTGTGTCCTTTGGGGGAACGAGCCTTATCATCATCGTCAGCGTTGTTCTGGAGACGATAAAGCAGATCGAATCGCAGATGATGGTTCGGAACTATAAAGGATTTTTAAATGATTAAGACAACACGAAAAGATGTTCTAAGACAAACGCAAAGAGATGTTCTAAGACACCGCATCAGAGGATGCGCTGCCTAAGAACATCTAGCTGTCGTTTTACGACAGCTTTTTGCGTGAAAGAATCGCCGATGGCGATTCTTCCTGTGTTTTTGGATTTATGCATTGGCAGAGTAGAAATGAAATGGTTGGGGAGAGGAATAAGACTATGAAGATTATTATGTTAGGTGCGCCGGGGGCAGGAAAGGGTACACAGGCGCAGATGATTGCCGATAAATATGGAATACCTCATGTTTCTACAGGAGATATTTTCAGGGAAAATGTAAAGAATGGTACAGAACTTGGCATGGAAGCCAAGAAGTATATGGACCAGGGAGCGCTTGTTCCCGATGAGTTGACAGTCAGGATACTGCTTGACAGGGTTGCACAGGATGACTGCAAGAAGGGTTATGTGCTGGATGGTTTCCCGAGAACGATTCCGCAGGCGGAAGTTCTGGATAAGGCCATCAAAGAGCTTGGTGATAAGATTGATTATGCAATTAACGTAGAAGTACCGGATGAGAACATTGTCAGGAGAATGTCGGGAAGACGTGCCTGCCTTTCATGCGGCGCTACTTTTCATATAGAACACATACCGCCGAAACAGGAGGGAATCTGTGACAGATGCGGTAAAGAACTGATACAGCGAGATGATGACAAAGAAGAAACGGTAAAGAACCGGCTCGATGTATATCATAAGCAGACACAGCCGCTGATTGATTATTATACCGGGCAGAATATCTTGAAGACAGTTGACGGCACAGCGGATATGATGGATGTATTTGCTGCAATTACAGAGATACTCGGTTAATACTCTATGAAAGGCGTGGGGGATTAGAATGGCTGTTACAATTAAATCTGCCAGAGAAATTGCTTTGATGAGAGAAGCGGGAAGACTGCTTGGCGTCGTGCACGAAGAACTGGGCAGGGCGATTCGTCCGGGAATGTCAACAAAGGATATTGACAGACTGGGTGAAAAGCTGATAAGGAGTTTTGGCTGTACGCCCAATTTCCTGCATTATCAGGGCTATCCGGCGTCTATCTGTGTATCTGTCAATGAGGAGGTCGTACATGGAATTCCGCGTGAAGACCATATTTTAAAAGAGGGTGATATTGTCAGCCTGGATGCAGGCCTGATCTATAAAGGATATCATTCGGATGCTGCGAGAACGCATCGGGTCGGTAAAGTCAGCCCGGAGGCAGAGAAGCTGATCGCCGTAACAAAGCAGAGTTTTTTTGAGGGAATTAAAAAGGCCAGAGCCGGAAATCACCTTTATGATATTTCCAACGCAATTGACGCATACGTTACTTCATATGGTTATGGAATTGTAAGGGCGCTCGTCGGGCATGGAATCGGTACAAAACTTCACGAAGAACCTCAGATACCGAATTTTGCACAAAGGCGTAAAGGCGTACGCTTACAGCCGGGAATGACGCTTGCCATCGAACCGATGATCAATATGGGAACAGCAGAGGTGGTTTGGCTGGATGATGATTGGACCGTTGTAACAGAGGACGGCGCCTATTCCGCTCATTATGAAAATACGATATTGGTCACTGACGGCGAACCGGAAATCCTGACACTACCCTTATAGATGCGGAAGGAAAAGGCGCGAATATGGAAATGACAGGAATGCTTGCCAGCTCTAAAGCTGGCCACGATAAAAATACGGTTTATGTCATAATAAAGGAAGAAACGGAATATGTTTATTTGGCCGATGGCAGAACAAAGACGTTGGAAACGCCAAAACGGAAAAATAAGAAACATATCCAGATCATAAAAAAATGTCCGGAGCCGGATTTTCAAGACAGCATACAAAACGGGCAGGCGGATGATTCAGACATCCGAAGAGTACTGAAACGGTACAGAATGAGTAGCATAAAGCAAAAACAGGAGGTAGCAGATGTCGAAAGCCGATGTGATTGAAATTGAAGGAACAGTAATTGAAAAGTTACCCAATACCATGTTTCAGGTAGAACTGGAAAACGGCCATGTCGTATTGGCGCATATAAGCGGTAAGCTTCGTCAGAATTTTATCCGAATCTTACCCGGTGATAAAGTAACTTTGGAGTTGTCCCCATACGATTTATCCAAAGGAAGAATTATCTGGCGTGATAAATAAAAGGTCTTGCAAAAGGGATTTCTCTATGTTATAATGTAAAACGGTCTTTTTTGAAAGGAGGGTTTAACATGAAGGTTAGATCATCAGTAAAACCGATTTGCGAGAAATGCAAAATCATTAAAAGAAAAGGAAAGATCAGAGTAATCTGTGAAAATCCGAAGCACAAACAGGTACAAGGTTAATCCCGGTTATTTTATCAACTCTAAAGGATTGATAAAGGGGTTCTTGTCCAACTGATTATGAGCGGCTGCAGTATTATTTCTTCATAAATGGTACTGATTATAATAGATGGAAGAGCCTTAACGAGATTACTTTTTGATACCACATGTTTGGAAAAACCGGACATTGAGCCGGTCGGGCAGAATCTGCCCCAATCAATTAGTAGCGAAAAGTGCAGCTATATTGCACAGAAAGATGGAGGAAACGTAAATGGCTCGTATTGCTGGTATTGATTTACCCAGAGAGAAACGTGTAGAAATTGGTTTAACTTATATCTACGGTATTGGAAGGGTAAGTTCGAACAAAATTCTGGAAGCAGCAAATGTAAATCCTGACACTCGTGTCAGAGAATTGACGGATGATGAAGTAAAAAGAATCGCAGAAGTCATCGAGAAAGATTACATGGTAGAAGGTGATCTGAGAAGAGAAATCGCTTTGAACATCAAGAGACTTCAGGAAATCGGATGTTATAGAGGAATCCGTCACAGAAAAGGACTTCCTGTTCGTGGTCAGAAGACAAAGACCAATGCAAGAACAAGAAAGGGCCCGAAGCGTACAGTAGCAAATAAGAAGAAATAATTATATGAGAAAGTAGGTTAGTTTATTATGGCTAAAAAAGTTGCAAAAAAAGTAACAAAAAAGCGTGTAAAGAAAAACGTTGAACATGGACAGGCACATATCCAGTCTTCTTTTAACAATACAATCGTTACCCTGACGGATAACGAAGGTAATGCGTTGAGTTGGGCAAGTGCCGGTGGTCTTGGTTTTAGAGGTTCAAGGAAATCTACTCCATATGCGGCACAGATGGCAGCTGAAACGGCTACCAAAGCTGCATTGATTCATGGTTTGAAGACAGTTGACGTTATGGTAAAAGGACCTGGTTCAGGACGTGAAGCGGCAATCCGTGCACTGCAGGCATGTGGCCTGGAGGTAACAAGCATCCGCGACGTAACGCCGGTGCCTCATAATGGATGCCGTCCGCCTAAGAGACGCCGCGTCTAACAGAATAATGAGCAATGGCTCATTATTCTGGAAAGATTTGCGTTGCAAATCTTCCGGATTGTTGAATGTTATTAAGAAACTCGTTGGAAGAAAGTATCGTTCGCAGGAAAGAGCGGTATTGTAAACAACAGATTTTATTCGTTGCAGTAAAATCTTGAAGAAGAGGTAATCCCTCTTGGAAAGGAGCCGAACATGGCAGTAAACAGAGTTCCTGTATTGAAAAGATGCAGATCCCTTGATTTAGATCCTACTTTTTTAGGATATGACAAAAAATCTAACAGAACATCAGCAAGAGCTGGTAAGAAGGTCAGTGAATACGGCCTTCAGTTAAGAGAAAAACAGAAAGCAAAATTTATCTATGGCGTACTGGAGAAACCTTTCAGAAATTATTATAAGAAAGCTGAAAGAATGAAAGGAATGACCGGTGAAAACCTGATGGTAATGCTGGAGTGCAGACTGGACAGCATTGTTTTCAGACTGGGCTTTGCGAGAACCAGAAGAGAAGCAAGACAGATCGTTGGTCACAAACATTTTATGGTAAATGGAAAGACTGTCAGCATTCCGTCTTATCAGGTAAAAGCCGGAGATGTGATTGAAATCAGAGAAAAGGCAAGGTCCTTGCAGAGATATAAAGATATCCTCGAAGTAACGGGCGGAAGACTGGTTCCGGAGTGGCTTGAGGCTGATCAGGAAGCCATGAAGGGAACTGTAAAATATCTTCCTACGAGAGAGATGATCGATGTTCCCGTTGACGAGATGCTTATCGTCGAGTTGTACTCCAAGTAATAAGTTGTAACGTGATTTTTCGTAAAGGAGGGTATTGCGGTGTTTGATTTTGAGAGACCAAATATTGAGGTTGTAGAAATCTCTGAAGACAAAAGGTATGGTAAATTTGTAGTGGAACCACTGGAAAGAGGTTACGGAATTACCCTTGGCAACTCTTTGAGAAGAATTATGCTTTCTTCTCTGCCGGGAGCGGCTGTAAGTCAGGTCAAAATTGAAGGAGTTTTGCATGAGTTCAGCTCTATTCCGGGTGTGAAGGAAGATGTTACGGAAATCATCATGAATATTAAAAGTCTTGCGATTAAGAACAGCAGCGAGACGAATGAGCCTAAGACAGCATATATTGAGTACGAAGGCGAGGGTGTTGTAAGAGCAGCGGATATTCAGGTTGATCAGGACATAGAGATTTTAAATCCCGAGTTGGTTATTGCAACTTTAAGCGGAAAAGATACCAAACTGTACATGGAACTGACCATTACTAAAGGCAGAGGATATGTAAGTTCTGAGAAAAATAAGACCGATGATCTGCCGATTGGCGTCATAGCGGTAGATTCTATTTATACACCGGTCGAAAGAGTGAATGTAACAATTGAGAATACCCGAGTTGGCCAGATTACAGACTTTGATAAGCTGACGCTGGATGTGCACACGAACGGAACGCTTGTTCCTGACGAAGCAGTTAGCTTAGCGGCCAAAGTGCTTAGTGAGCATTTAAGCCTTTTCATTGATTTGTCCGAGAATGCCAAGACTGCGGAAGTCATGGTAGAGAAGGAAGATGATGAGAAAGAAAAAGTACTGGAAATGAGCATTGACGAGCTCGAATTGTCTGTTCGTTCCTATAACTGTTTGAAGAGAGCAGGCATCAATACCGTAGAGGAATTGACCAACAAAACGTCTGAAGATATGATGAAAGTCCGTAATCTTGGACGCAAATCATTAGAAGAGGTTTTGGCAAAATTAAAAGAATTGGGTCTTCAGCTGAATCCCAGCGATGAAGCCTGAATCATATTATTGCGGGCATATGAGGTAAGACCAAAGAGCGCTTATGTGCCGGCTCATGAATGGAACGATTAACTGCATTCGGTAAGTAAGTCCAAAGAGCGTGGCCGGATGTACCATCAAGAAGTGTGCGTTTAAGCAGCTTCGCATGAGAAAGGAGCCTGTTATGGCAAAATACAGAAAACTCGGCAGAACATCTGACCAGAGAAAAGCATTACTTAGAAATCAGGTAACAAATCTTTTGTACCACGGGAAAATCGTGACAACGGAAGCAAGAGCAAAAGAAGTTCGTAAAATTGCAGAGGGTCTGATCGCTTTGGCTGTAAAGGAAAAAGATAATTTTGAGACCGTTAAGGTTACTGCAAAGGTTCCGAGAAAAGACAAAGACGGCAAGAGAGTAAAGGAAGTCGTAGACGGTAAGAAAGTTACCGTATATGATAATGTGGAAAAGGAAATTAAGAAAGATATGCCTTCCAGACTTCATGCAAGAAGACAGATGCTGAGAGTTCTTTACCCTGTTGTTGAAGTTCCTGCGACGGCAGCCGGAAGGAAGAGAGGCACAAAAGAAGTTAATCTTGCAGCAAAACTCTTTGACGAGTATGGAGCAAAATATGCAAGCCGTAAAGGTGGTTACACGAGAATCATTAAAATCGGTCCCCGTAAAGGTGATGCGGCAATGGAAGTTGTATTGGAACTGGTATAGTGTGAGAAGAAGGCTTTTTTCACACGGAAGAACGTCTGAAATGCGGCGTTTTTGCCAGGTATAGATGGATAAGGGAATATGAGAGACAGAGTATGCGGAAACGCATGCTCTGTTTTTTTTCGCAGACGGAAACTTTTTTGCCTGTTTGATTTTAGTATTGACATATTTTGTTTACAGGTGTAGACTTATATTGTTTACAAAGGTAGACTGGTTACAAATGATACTTATAAAATTTGCAGTAGAACACTTAGAAGATGTATTTGACGAGAACGGAGGATTTATTATGGAACGAAAAATATCGGTTTCCGATGCGGAACTGGAAATATTGGAGATATTATGGTCTGCTGACCATGCGATGAATGCGAACGAAATACGCAGTATGCTGAACCAGGTCAGGAGCTGGGAGAGGACAACGGTTCTGACGCTGATCAATAGGCTGCTTAAAAAAGGCGTCATAAGTCAGGAGAAACGGGAGGTGTACTATTATCTTCCCTGTATTGAGCGGGATGAATATGTCAAGGAAGAAACTAGGAACTTTTTGGAGAAATTCTTTAAAGGAAGCTCTAAAAATCTTGCGGCAGCCCTTGTTGATAGCGAGGCTCTTTCGAGAGAAGATATCAGGGAACTGCGCGATTATTTTAATCGGAACATGTAGGAGGAGGGGATTTCAATGGCATTGTTTGGCATGAACAGGCTTTTTCTGAGTATTTTGTCTCTGTCATTGTCAGCGGCTCTGATAGGAATGCTGATTTTGCTGATACGTCCGCTGACCGGGAAATATTTTTCTCGAAAATGGAATTATTACATCTGGTTCCTCGTTATCATAAGGCTTTTGCTGCCTATACAATTTACAGCGGTATTGCCGGGCGGCCTTACCTTTCATCTGCATTCTGCAGAGCGGGAGACAGCAGGAGAGACTGCTATGCAGGCGGCTGAAATCGAGGCTGGAGAAGAATCGAAGGAAGCTGCCGGGAAGTTAACGGAGGATGTCCTGGAAGGAACTGCCGGAAAGCTGCCGGAGGAAGTAACGGGAGAAGCTGCCGGAAAGACGACGGAGGAAGCGGCCGAAGAAGCTGTTGGGAGGCTGCCGGGGGAAGCGCCGGAAGAAGCCGCCGGAGAGAAGGCGCAAGGAAAGACCGAAGGAACAGAATACGGAGCGCCTGCCGCAGTGGGCATTCTGTTTTTGACAGCAGAGATTGTCTGGATTTTGGGAATTGTTACCTGCCTGTGCCTCAAACTGTGGAACTATCACTGCTATATTGCTTTTATCAAAAAGGACGCGCACCCTGTCACTGACAGCCGCGTTATGGTTCCGGCACAGAGCATGGCCGTGAGGCTGCATATGCGGAAGCTGCCGCCGATTTATGAGAGTGCTTCCGTTTCCGGGCCCGTTACAATCGGATTGTGGAAGCCGGTGATCATTTTACCCGAGGCAGGTCCTCATATGCAGAATTCTTATATGCAGTATCAGATGATACTTCATCATGAACTCGTTCATGTGGCACGGCGGGATTTAAGGTACAAATGGCTGTATCAGATTTTACTTTGTATTCATTGGTTCAATCCGCTCCTGTATCTGATTGAACGAAAAATGAATATGGACTGTGAGCTTTCCTGCGACGAGGCAGTCCTTGCGCAACTGACAGAAGAAGGCAGAAAGGCATACGGAAATGTGCTTTTGGATATTGCCGAGAGGAATGTATCGGCTATGAAAAGTGCATTTACCACAACCTTTGTGACAGGAGAATCCGAGTTAAAAAAGCGGCTTACAGGCATTCTCCGTTATAAAAGAACGACAGTTCTCAGACTGTCATTATCCCTGTGTGTTATGGCAGGAACGCTGTTTCTGACCGCGTGCGGCGGTGTGTATCTGACACAGGATGATTCCTGGGAGGATGCTTTTGATTCGGACAGTGCATTTTGGCCCTTTGATTCCGCAGATGAAGAAAGCGGGGGATTCTGGGGTTCATTCATGGAAATCGGACGAATCAATAAAGACGGAGAAGCTTATCAGGTCTATGATGATGTAGCGCTGCTTTCGGGCGATGATCTGAACGACAAATGGCAGGCTTATAATTACAAAGGGGGCGGCAATAAAGTAACGATATCAGGATTTGCCCTAAATGGTTCTTATTCCCTCAGAATCGCCTATGCGGCTGAGGACATGGATATAGAAGTAACCTCTTTTTTTGACCTGAAGGAAGGAAAATTTAAGCTTGTGCACATTGCGCCGGATGGCACGGTATCCACCCTTAATGATACAGGGGAGAAGAGTACTGTATCGGTTACGATGCCCAAAGGCCGCAATATGATCAAAATAGTAGGGCAGGCGGCGTCGCTTAAGGGTGTGGAAATTACTTTTTCCGGTTTAGAGGGGAAGGGCTTTGAGGGCGTTTACTATTCAGAGGAAGATGAATATGCCGGTCAGATAAGGAATGCAATCCAAAACGGCAGCGTTGAGAAAGATGCAGTCATGGAAAGCTTGTATTATATGGAAGATGGGGATTTAAGCGAAGCCTTTGCAGCGCTTCTGGAGCAGGGGACGGTTTTCGATAAGGACGAACTGACCGATATCCTTATTCATTCGGATGCGGAACGTTCCGGGGATTATCTGGCGGATGCGATCAATAACGGATTCGTCGAGCCGCTCAGTGTCGATACGCTTTCCGAAGTCATTGTTTATCTGGAAGGTGAGGCAAAAGGCAGATTGATAAATGCGCTTCCTGCGGAGGATTTTTTCGAGGGATTGATGGAGTGCAGACCTTTTCTGAATGAAAAGGAATTGGAGGAATGCCTGCTCGAATATATCGATGCAGGCGGGAAACTATCTTATGCGCAATTTGATGATATCGAGGTGTATCTGAGCCGGAGCATGATCGAAAAAATGGATGAGCGGATGGCTGTGCCGTCAGAGGCCGGAGCGCCGGAATGATGAGAGTTTCCGATACGCAATCATAAAGGAACTGCTGCAGACGGTTTCCCGTTTTTTTAACAGATTTTTGTTCCAAATTAATGACCTCCTTATAAACGCAAAAAGGCGTAAGTCCGTAAATTGGACTTACGCCTTTCTGGCTACACATTAACAATATTATTGTATACCAGAAACAAAAAAATCAAGTTTTTGAGATAAAAATTTTGAGTGAGTGAAAATTTAGGGGATTAATTTAATACTTTCTGAAAATGCTGGTAATCCTTGCAGGAATTCCAGTTTCCGCCCCAGGTAAAGCCGTGTTCTTTAAAGAGCTTATAACATAAATCTGTCTCGTCTATTTTATAAGGAAAATCTTTTGTCCGATCGACGTATATCTCGCTCCCTGGCGGAGAAATATACGTTTCGCCGCTTCCGTCCCTGTTAAAGACGACATAGGGGTTGTAGAACGGATTGATGTCGATCGCACACCCGAGCGCGTGCTTGGACAGGCTGGTCGTGCCGTCTACGACCCGGTAATTAAAGCAGGAAGTATTGTTATCGGTTATAGAAGCTGTATCATCTGCCTGATACTCATCGACCAGTCTGATTTTTTCAATCTGGTATTCGTTCAGATACAGTTCATAAAAAATCTCCATCAGATCGTCCGCAATTCCTTTGTTGCAGATCAGTTCGCCAGACTGGACTTCGCCGTTAAAATCATAATACAAAACGGAAAGATAACGCAGGTCATCATAGGAAATTGCTGGAACAGTGCCGTCTTCCAGGATATTGATAGCAGGAACGACAGAAGAAGCTGCTTCCTGCGCTGAGACCGGATAAGAAATTCCGGTAATTTTTGCCTTGATTTCCTCGTTCAATGGCTCATAGTAGAAACCATCCTGATAGACCGTGCGCTCAGCGGGAAGCGTGGCGTCTTCCGCTTTGTCCTGAATGGTGCTTTGCGGGGATTCTGCCTTATGGTTCTCCTTTTCGGGTTCATTTTGTGCTATTGGCATATCGTCTCCATTTGTTTCATCTTTGCTATCATCTATATGTGTGCTTTCCTTATCATATGCCGCTTCATTCTGTTTGACTGTATTTTCTCCGGATGCCGCGGAGACTCCGGCTGTTGTCTGATTTTCAGTTGTCATCGGATTTGGGGCTGCCGTCTTTTCTTCGTCCGCAGTCTGGTTTTCTGTGGCCGCATTTTCCGCGGCCGCGGCCTGATTTTTATTGACATAATCAACGATTGATTCCGAACCCGCCAGAGTGCGGGACAGGAAACTGCATATAAGGATTAATGCAGCCAGAAAAAGAAGCGGTTTCAGGAGTTTATCGGTAAATTGCTTTTTCATGCGGGTAGGTCCTTTCATAGTAAAATGCAGCGAGTTTTCAGGAGTACCGTTACATTTTTAGCGGAGTGAAAGCGTGCCTTGAAGGGGAAACTTTTCCTGCAGCCGCCCCATATCGGTATTTCTGAAGTTCTCTCACACTAGTGTACCACAAAACCCTGCAATATGATACTTGAATGACTTGTAATTCTATCCATTATTTAGTACAATAGGTGAATGACAGCAGTTGATTGTAAACTGATTTGGAAAATGGGATGACAAATGGGAATCATAAAAACGGAAAAATTAGTATTTGAATATATCAGGCGTGATGAGGAAGGCAATGTCGAGGGAATCACCCGCGCGGTCGATGAGGTGGACCTGGATGTTAAACAGGGCGATTTTGTTGCGGTCCTCGGTCATAATGGTTCAGGAAAATCCACGCTGGCAAAGCACATTAACGCCATTCTTTATCCGACAGAAGGAACTGTTTGGGTGGACGGCATGGATACGGCTGAGGGGCAGAATCTCTGGGAGGTACGGCAGAGCGCAGGAATGGTATTTCAGAACCCGGATAATCAGATCATCGGGCAGGTAGTCGAAGAGGATGTCGGATTCGGGCCGGAAAATATGGGCGTTCCGACTGCGGAGATATGGGAAAGGGTGGAGGAGAGCCTGAAGGCCGTCGGTATGTATGAATACCGGAAACACTCTCCGAACAAACTCTCCGGCGGGCAGAAACAGCGGGTATCCATCGCGGGTGTCATCGCCATGCATCCCAAATGTATCATTCTGGATGAACCGACGGCGATGCTGGATCCTAACGGACGGAAAGAAGTCGTGCGGGCAGTCCGGGCGCTGAATGCGGCGGAAGGGATTACCGTTGTACTGATCACCCATTATATGGAAGAAATCATTCACGCTGATAAGGTCTTTGTGATGGATAAAGGCAAGATTGCCATGCAGGGAACGCCGAGGGAAATCTTTTCCCATGTGGAGCAGTTACAGGAACTGCGCCTGGATGTGCCGCAGGTGACTTTACTGGCGCATGAATTGCAGAAAAGCGGCATCGATATGCCGGACGGTATTTTGACGATAGAAGAGTTTGTGCAAAGCATTTCCAACTGTGGAATCAGAATGTCTGCCAAAGCGGACAGATAGGGGTGTAAAAATGCCTTTGATCTTAGATCATGTAGATTATGTATATGGCGGCGATACAGAGCTGGCCGTACATGCCTTAAAAGATGTGAATCTTGTGATACCCGACGGGCAGTTCATCGGCCTGATCGGTCATACCGGTTCCGGCAAGTCAACGCTCGTACAGCATTTGAACGGGCTGATCAAACCGACGGGCGGTTCCATATATTTTAACGGTGAAGATATCCATGATGATGATTATGATAAAAAGAAGCTTCGAAGCAAGGTCGGTCTGGTCTTTCAATATCCGGAGCACCAGTTATTTGAAATCGACGTATTCACCGATGTCTGCTTCGGACCGAAAAACCTCGGACTGTCCAAGAAGGAAGCGGAGCTGCGCGCTTATGCGGCGCTAAAGCAGGTCGGGCTGGAAGATGAGTTCTTTTATCAGTCTCCTTTTGATCTGTCCGGCGGGCAGAAAAGAAGAGTGGCGATAGCGGGTGTACTGGCGATGAAGCCTGACATCCTGATTCTGGATGAACCGACGGCAGGACTCGACCCTAAGGGGAGAGATGAAATCCTGGACCAGATAGCCAGTCTGCATAGAGAGATGGGTATTACGGTCATTCTCGTTTCCCACAGCATGGAGGACGTTGCCAAGTATGTAGAGCGCATCATTGTTATGAACAAAGGAAGCGTGCTTTATGACGATGTGCCGAAGGAAGTGTTCCGGCATTATAAAGAACTGGAGCAGGTCGGTCTGGCCGCCCCTCAGGTCACTTATATCATGCAGGCGCTTCATGAGAAAGGCTTTCCGGTCAATACGGAGGCTACCACGATTTCAGAGGCGCGGGATGAAATCCTGCGGGTCCTGGGAAACAAAGCAGACAGATAGGAGCAGGTAGAATTATGTTACGCGATATTACATTGGGCCAGTATTATCAGGCGGATTCCGTCATCCATAAACTGGACCCGCGGGTAAAACTGATAGCGACGATCACCTTTATCATTTCCCTTTTCATTGTCCAGAATATAGCCGGTTACCTGATAGCGGCGGCCTTTTTGGCATGTGTCATCAAGCTGTCCAGGGTGCCGTTCCGTTTTATGGTAAAAGGGATGAGAGCGATCGTTTTTCTTTTGCTGATCACCGTGGTGTTTAACCTTTTCCTGACACCGGGGGAGACGCTTATTTCAGTCTGGAAACTGACCATTACGAAGGAAGGTCTGAGGACCGCTGTTTTTATGGCAATCAGGCTGACTTTTCTCATTATCGGCTCGTCGGTGATGACGCTGACGACCACGCCGAACAATCTGACAGACGGCATGGAAAAACTGATGGCACCCCTGAAAATTTTCAGAGTGCCGGTGCATGAGGTCGCGATGATGATGTCTATTGCTCTCCGGTTCATTCCTGTTTTATTGGAAGAAACAGACAAGATCATGAAGGCACAGATTGCCAGAGGCGCGGACTTTGAGAGCGGTAATCTGATGAAAAAGGCCAAAAGCCTTGTGCCGCTGCTCGTGCCGCTTTTTATCTCGGCATTCCGGCGGGCCAATGACCTTGCGATGGCGATGGAAGCGAGATGTTACCGTGGTGGAGAGAACAGAACGAAGATGAAACCGCTTCAGTATAAAAAAAGAGACGGGATTGCATATCTGACGCTTGTCTGCTATCTTTCGGTCTGCATCGGCGCGAATATACTCATTCGTCTGCCGTTTTAGGAAGTGTGGATATAAAAAAGGTAAAATGAGCAGGAATGGCGGTTTTTTATGAAAAGAATTATGCTGGTAGTGGCTTATGATGGAACGGCCTATCATGGGTGGCAGAGACAGCCGAACGGAGAAACGATAGAAGGTGTACTGAACCGTTGTCTTTCTGAACTTTTACGGGAAGAAATCGAGGTTATCGGCGCAAGCAGGACGGATTCCGGCGTTCATGCACTCTGTAATGTTGCCGTTTTCGATACCGATACGAATATTCCGCCCGCCAAACTGGCCTATGCGCTTAATGCGAGGCTGCCTGCGGATATTAAGGTGCAGCGTTCAGAAGAAGTGGATGCAGCATTTCATCCGCGGCATTGTGACAGCCGAAAAACGTACGAATACAGAATCTATAATGCGGCGTTTCCGATGCCGACAGAACGGCTGTATGCTCATTTTTCCTATGTTTCGTATGATGTGGAGCGGATGCGGGAAGCGGCGGCATATTTTGTCGGAACACATGACTTTAAAAGTTTCTGCAGCGTGGATACCCATGTGGAAAACACCGTGCGGATGATAGAGCATATGGAAATCGATAAAATGGGCAGCCTGATCGTTATCCGGGTAACGGGAAGAGGCTTTCTTTATAATATGGTAAGAATCATGGCAGGAACGCTGATGGAAGTCGGAAGAGGCAATCTTGAGCCGCAGGATATAGAACGCATTTTGGAAGCGAAGGACAGGAGCGCGGCAGGACCTACTGCACCCGCTTGCGGGCTCACGCTTACGGCATATGAGTTTATCGTGTGAGTTGGGCTGACTGTAAACAGTATGGAGACTAAAGCACTGAAAAAATATAGAATACGCCGGCTTATATCTATGTTTTCCGAAAGGTAAATATTTGTAAAAATCAGTTGACACGCATGGACGCGTATAATATAATATTTAACTGTGACAGTGTTTAAAAATACCTTGCCACAGCCCCGGTCAAGGTATTTTGAATAGATGTACCAGAAGGATTGTTTAGAGGTTTCATTGTGCAGCCGGACATCTGCACGACGGAATCAGAAGAACATCAAAGTAGACGATCAAAAGAAAGAACTGATTATCATGGAGGGAATACAATGAAGACTTTTATGGCTAGTCCAGCTACAATCGACAGAAAATGGTATGTAGTTGATGCTGCGGATATGACACTTGGACGTTTGGCATCTGAGGTTGCTAAAGTATTAAGAGGTAAAAATAAACCGATTTTCACACCGCATATCGATACAGGCGATTATGTGATCGTCGTAAATGCGGAGAAGGTAAAAGTAACAGGTAAGAAACTGGAACAGAAGATTTACTATCGTCACTCCGGTTATGTAGGCGGTATGAAGGAAACTACTTTGAAAGAGATGTTACAGAAACATCCTGAGAGAGTTGTTGAGTTCGCTGTAAAAGGTATGCTTCCCAAAGGACCTTTAGGAAGACAAATGTATACAAAACTTCATGTGTATGCAGGACCTGAGCATAAGCACGCAGCTCAGAAACCAGAAGTATTAACATTTTAATTCAAGGGACTGAAAGGAGAAAATTAAAATGGCTAAGTCAGCGAAAACAACAGCAGCAAAATATTATGGAACTGGCAGAAGAAAAAAATCGGTTGCCAGAGTATATTTAGTACCGGGTAAAGGTGAAATTACTATTAATAAAAGAGACATTGATGATTATTTTGGATTAGAGACCCTGAAAGTTATCGTGCGCCAGCCTCTGGCAGCTACCGATACGGTAGATAAGTTCGATGCCATCATTACCGTAAAGGGCGGCGGATACACAGGTCAGGCCGGTGCTGTCAGACATGGTATCGCAAGAGCGCTTCTGCAGGCAGACCCGGATTACAGACCGACATTGAAGAAAGCCGGTTATTTAACGAGAGACCCTCGTATGAAGGAAAGAAAGAAATATGGTCTCAAAGCCGCAAGACGCGCACCGCAGTTCTCGAAGAGATAATTCTGATAAATTTTCTCTTGAGACAGACAAACGAAATATCAATTATGGATTACAATCCCCAGAACCTGCAGGCTTTGGGGATTTTGTCTGTTTTAAAGGGGAAATATTTTGACAAAAAGTTGTCAAAATAGGCACAGAATTAAAAGAAATGGAGAGGGTATCGCTTAATCATCTAATTCGATATTTTGCGGCACCCTCAATAATTCGTTGATTTTTGCAGATAAGAAGAATAAAATTATTTTATTCAGGAAGAGGAAATGACAGGTGCAATCGATGAACACAAAAGCATATATGGTTATTATCAAAGGTGAAATCAGGACATCGGAGGTACAATCGTGTCAGTATGACCATCTTACAAATAAATGGGATATTACATTCCGTAAAGGCAAAACCTATTCATATAGCTGTGAAAATATAGAATTTTGAAGAATCCGGCTTTGCTGGAGGAACATGAACGAAAGTATGCAATGAATCCCGCCACTCACATTGATTTTCTGATTTATAATAGAATCAGTAAAAAACCGGTACTCGCTATTGAGGTTGACGGATATGCTTTTCATAAAGAAGGGACGGACCAGCGCTCGCGTGATGCCCTGAAAGATCATATTTTGGAATTGTATGAAATTCCCCTGCTGCGGTTTGGGACGAATGGCAGCGGTGAAAAAGAAAAAATGATGGCGAAGCTGGATGAAATGATGGACGGAGGTAACTTATCATGAAACTACTGATCAAACAACGCATATTCTCCTGGCGGGATTCCTACGATGTATACGATGAAAGCGGAGAGGCCAAATACACCGTCAAATCGGAACCATTCTCATTTGGGCACCAGCTTCATGTATATGACCGGAATCAGAAAGAAGTCGGCGTTATTCATCAGAAGTTGTTGGCCCTTTTGCCAGCCTTTGAAATAGAAATCAACGGAAGGAGCAGAGGAACGATTCAAAAGCAGTTTACCCTTTTTAAGCCGCGGTATGAAATCGATTATAACGGCTGGCGTGTGGAAGGGGATGTTTTTGGCTGGGACTATGATGTTTACGACGGATACAGCGTCGTAGTACATATTTCCAAGGAATTGCTTCATTGGGGCGATACTTATGTGATTGATTTCGGGAACCCGGAGGATGAATTGGACGGCCTGCTGTTGGTGCTTGCCATTGATGCGGCGAATTGTACCCAGAACTAGGGCAAGAAGACGGAAAAGGGAAAAGGACATGAAGGGAAAAGCTGTTAAAAGAAAAAGCGTTAACGGAAAAGGCAATGTGACCGTGAGATCAGCGGGGGCGCTGCTTCTTACAGTATTGTTTCTCACGGCCTGTGGTACAGAAGACCGGATTGATTCAGCAGACGGCCTGACGATGTCGGATACCGCCGAAGAAACCGACATATATGTCAGTAAAAGCGCGAATGAAGAAGCGCAAAATACCGAAGAAGCGGAATCTCCCGAACTTCCGGAAGCAGCTGAACCCTGGACGGACCTAACGCCGCGTCCGATTGATTTCCCGTTTCCCTATTTTATGGAAGAATACACACTGTCGCTCGTACCGTTACGGGATGAACCCGGCCAATATGCGTTGCGGCTTTGCGACGAATATGGAACAATTGTACAGCAGTTCTCCTGTGGCGCGCTGACGGAGCCGGTAACATATCAATATGATGATCTATACTATGATTATTATGAGGACTTGGAAATCTTTTCAGAGGGCAGCTCTATAGGACTTCTTTTTCCTTTTGATCCGAATGGCGATGGGTTTATAGAGGAGGCAATCGAAATTCCCCGTTATGAGGATGTTGACGGGCCGAATATCATGGTGCGTGAAGAGGATGAAGACTATGTGGACAAGACGATGTATCAGCTGAATATGGAACAAAAGCGGATGGAAGAAATCGGGCGGTGGCATTTGGAAAAGGATACCAGAATGTTGGAAATATGGAACAGTATCGAGCAGAGAACTGTTTTTGAGGGGCAGACGGAGCTGGATGAGAACTGGGAGCCCGTGAATATGAAATATTACGGTTATCTTTTCTGGAATGCCAGATATCTGCTCGGCTCCTTTTCGGAACAGGACACGATTCCCGTTTGGATATCCGAGCCGAGGGAAGAAATGGGCGGGCGGGAAGAAAGCGGTTTTGAGTATGTGCAGTATGCTGTCTGGGGAAATTCCGGGTATACGGCAGAATATGTGGACCGCCGGTCCCTGTTAGAAGAATATGGGTTCAGCGGCAAAGAGCCGGACTACGAGTCTTACGATGAAAGAGGAGACCTCAGGCTGGAGCTGTATGTGGACGAGACATCGGGAACCGCCTGCGGCTTTGCCCACGATTATTGTTATTCATATGATCTGGATAAACGGGAATATATTTACGGTTTTACGATTGATTCCATACTGGAGCGTGATTGGGAAGAACCGGACCCGTTCAATATGAAATCCGTCAATGGAACGGACGGAGCGAATCAGGTGGAAGCATATGAAGAAAGATTGGATTACAGAGAAGACGGACAGCCGGATTATTTTGAATCACAGGGCTATATTGAATGGCTGCGGGATAAGGACGAGGAATACAAAGATACGCTTTTACAGATCAGTTATATCTATCGTGATGACGGCACTTTATACTATCGGGGATACCGGCATAACAGTTATGTATTCAGTACGACTTTCTGTAACCTGAACAGTTACTATGACGAACGCGGAAGAGTCAGCTTCGAGGATGGCTATATTACCCATGGCGCTTATTATTATTACTATTTTTATGAGGATGATGGAAAAAAACCAAAATACTGTCTGGCATTAGATGACAATCTGGAGTATCATATTCCTGTAATGATACGTTTTCGGTAGAATGAAAAATACAGAGTACGAGACGATAAGGAGATTAGGAGGAGACAAGTTATGCAGATGGATATCAAAGAGGTAAAATTGGAAATCTATGTTCCGGAGGAATATGTTGCGAAGATCAGGGATGATCTGGCTGAGAGAGGTATCGGCAAGGTCGGTAATTACAGCCATGTTGTTGCTTATCAGGAGTCTAAAGGGTTCCGGAAACCTCTTGAGGGCAGCAAACCTTATCGGGGAGAAAAAGGAGAACTGTGCAGTGGAACGGAAGTAAAGATGGAAGTGCACTGTCCGATTGAAAAGGTAAAACAGGCTTTTCGGATTATCCAGACGATTCATCCGTATGAAGAGCCGGTCATCGATATTATACCGCTGTTGAATGGGCAGCTGTTCTGAAAAGAGCAGAGACTACAATTGAACTTGATTTTGAGAGTATGGACTTTATGGGGCAGAAAGAATACTTACATATTGAGAAAGAATTCAAAGGAAGGGCCCGCGCCGATAAAGCGCCGGATAATCGTGTATCGGACAGTAAAACGCAGGCTGTAGCGCAGCTTTTATATGGAACCGGAAATCATGCCAAACTGGCGGCGATGCAGAGGCGCTTAGAGCCGTTATCCCTGAAAATAATCGGGTTAAAGGATATTGCACAAAAATTTCCCTCAATTCCGAAAGTACGGGAAGATGGTGTGACGCCGCTCGAAAATGCGGAGAAGAAAGCGCTTGCTTATTACAGGGCATTTCGGATGCCTGTATTTTCCTGCGATTCCGGCCTGTATTTCGAAGGGGTACCGGAAGAGGAACAGCCGGGCGTTCGTGTAAGGACAATGCGGGGGAAAGCGCTCACCGATGAAGAAATGCAGGAGCATTATGCGGGCATGGCGAAGAAGTACGGCGATTTAAAGGCCGTATACAGAAACGCAGTCTGTCTTGTAATTGATGAGGCGCATATCCATAAAGCGATGGAAAAAAGTATGGAAAGCGAGCCTTTTCTGATCACATCCAGACCACATAAAGACGGCATTCGGGAAGAAGGGTTTCCTCTCGACTGCCTGTCCGTTCACATTGAGACGGGAGAGTATTATTATGACCTGCCGGAAAGCAAACTGGACCAATTTGCCCTGGAAGACGGTTTTCTGGCATTTTTTGAACAACACATGGCCGAATTGTAAGATTCGGCCTTTTTATGTGATAGAAAATGTCGTTATTTTTTATGTGGCATCCATCCAGACGCGCATCTGGTTTTCACCCCGGTTGCCCCAGGTATAATATGGAACGGCCACAGCTTTGCACGGTTTAGCGCCGGGCGCTTTGTCCGTATACAATTCATCGATTGCGTCCGTGCGGAAGGCATCGACCGTGATCGTTACCGTGCCGCCCAGAAGATTTTCCTGAAAAGCCGATACTTCAAGGCTGCCTTCTTTTTGTAGAGAAAGGGACAGCACATCCCCCTGATTGTCCACGCCCTCGAAGCAATACACGAGCGGTCCGCGGCTGATGGCTGTCTTGCCGGTCAATTCCGGTATTTTGGGCGAGGCATATTGGAAGCGGGCTGTTTTATCGAGCGACAGCTTAACGGTATCCCCATCCGAGACGGTAAGATAAAGATAACCTTTTTTCAGTGTGATATCCGCCGCATCGGGTGTTTTTTCGTTCAGTGTAAGCTGCCATGTTCTGCTCCATCCGGGAATGCGGACAGCAAGTCTGCCGCCCCTTTCGATGCGGTAGAGGATATCGAAATCATAAGGGTATTTCGTTTCGCAGGTGAATTTCATTCCGTTCTCAAGGCTGATTTCTCCGTCTGCGAACAGATGACAGAAAGCTGTGTCGGCGTTTTCTCCATAAGCATATTTCCCAAAAGAAGAAATTAGGCGGGCAGCGTTTGGCGGGCAGCAGGCGCAGGCATACCATTTCGGGCGTACAGGAAGATTGTGCCTGTGCGTCGGAGAAATACCGGATATGCCCGGAACGACTTCTAACGGATTGACATAGAAGAAACGCCTGCCATCGAGCTGCATTCCGGCAAGCACCGTATTGTAAAAGGCGCGTTCACATATATCGCCATATTCTCCGTTTAATTCATTTTCAAGCATTCTGGAAGCAAAGAATATCAGTCCGATGGAAGCACAGGTTTCCGCATAAGCGGTGCCGCCCGGCAGATCGTAATCGACGCTGAAAGCTTCGCCGTGAACGGTAGAACCGATGCCGCCAGTCAGATACATACGGCGCCTGGTAATGCTTTCCCATAATCTGCGGCAGGCCTCGAACAATTCTTTGTCGTCTGTGGCTGCTGCAAAGTCTGCCATAGCGGTATAGAGATATACAGCGCGTACTGCATGGCCGACTGCGTCCTTTTGCTCCCGCACAGGAGCGGATGCCTGCAAATAGTCTGTCTCTGTAGGAGAGTTTCCCCATACGCTCCAATCACGCTTTTCCTTTTCTTTCTCATAAAAATGCGGGTCCACGCCGCGCGTATTGATAAAATGTTCTGCCAGTTCCATGCAATGCTCATTGCCGGAGACACGGTACATTTTCAGGAGTGCCAGTTCCACTTCGGGATGTCCCGGACAGCCTTCATGTCTTTCGGTGATGAAATGCCGATAAATGTGCTCCATATTTTTCAGCATAATCTGTAAAAGCTTATCTTTTCCGGTTGCTTCATAATAAGCGCATGCCGCTTCCATCATATGGCCGGAGCAATACAGCTCATGGCCTTCCAGAAGATTCGTCCACCGTTTATCCCGGTCTTTGATCGTATAATAGGTATTCAGATAGCCGTCTTCATCCTGTGCGCCGGCGATAATGTCGATCAGCGAATCGACCGTGCTCTCCAGCTTAGCATCCGGAAAAATAGAGAGGGAATAGGAGGCCGCCTCAATCCATTTGGCGGCATCGCTGTCCTGAAAAACCATGCCGTAAAAGCCGTCGCCGCAGTCAGCAGCGCTGCCGCCGTTTTTGGAACGAAGGACCTTTCCGGCATTGATGAAATTCTGAATTACATGACTTTTCTCCGTATCCGGCGCTTCATCGCAAAGAACGCTGTACTGATAGGGTATTACGACGTCTTTCACCAATCGCTGGTATGTCCCGATGAACCCGCCGGCCCGATAGGCTCTGATAGATGCCTGATGTTGTATTTTCATAAAAATCTCCATTCTGCCGCCTTTGGCTGGCGGCACAAATAGCAATGAAAGTTCTACTTTCTTTCACACTATGTCTCCCTTCGCTGTCATGGCAGCTTACTCCGTTTTACTCTTCTGTCCCCCTGGAGACGAGCGGATGCAGATAAGCATACTGCAATGCCTTGTTTTCGGAAGTGATCATCGTTGTTATAATGATATCCCCGTTTTCCCGATACCAGACGCCGCCGTAGTTGCCAATGCCGCCGGCGTCGTATCCGCTTTCACCATTCTCTGCGGTGATGGATGCGCTGACGGTTTCGTAAAGAGATGCAATCTCGTCTGCATTTTCTGCGCTGTATGTCCAGGCGACGCTCATCAGCTTATTTTCTTCGTTGAACATATATTTGACCGTGCCGGCAAGGCCCTCATAGTCCTTAGGATAAGTATAGCAGAGTCCGCCATACAGAGAATCATAAGTGGAATAGCCGCTGCCCTCTGCGGAGAGCATATCATCCACCGTACTGCTCCATTCCAGATCGGTAAAAGGGCAGTCGAGCGCCGGTTCCGTTTCTTTTGCTCCGCCGCAGGCCGTCAGGGTGCAGAACAGGAGCATAATAATAAGAAGGAATAAAGGTTGAAAGAATTGCATTCTTTCAACCGCGAGTTTGTGCTGACGTTTGCAACGTCCGACACAAACATCGCAGGCTGAGAAAGGAGCATGGTTATAAAAATGGATTTTTTTTCTTGTCATAGCTGTCATGAGAACCTTTCCTTTTCTTTTTTCTATCTTTTATCAAAATTCCGCTTTTATAAATTGTTTCGGTGTGATTCCCTTGTATTTGTGAAATGTTTTGATAAAGTAACTTTCGTCATTAAAACCGCAGGAGATAGCGGCTTCCTTGATGGAAATATCCTTTGTGGACAGCATCTCGCAGGCACATTCGATCCGATAATAATTCAGATAGTCAATCGGCGTGCGTTCCGTCATGCTGCGGAAATAGCGGCAGAAATATTTGGGATTCATTCCAGCAATCTTGGCCAGACTGTCAAGACTGATGCTATTATAATAATTCTCGGCAATATAGGCAAGCACATTTTTAATGGAATTCAGGTGTCTTGCGGCTTTTGCATCCTTTACATTTTCTTCATATAGATGATCTTCCAGAATCGTGCCGATGAGCTGATACAGGCAGCCCTGCGTCATAAATTCATAACCGGTCCGACGTCCGGACAAGGCGAGGCAGAGATTGTCCACGATGGGCCAGATTGTCGGGCTGGCCTCGGAAAGAAGTGTGTGTATGGTGATCTTGTGGTCCATGATATCGTGGATATGTTTGGAGCATGCGTGGTTATCCTGCATCAGAATCTGAAGGTCAAAAACAATACAGTCGTAGGTGCAGGTCTGGTCCTGCGGGTTGCCGCCGTGCAGCGTGCCGTCCGTAATGAAAATAACGTCGCCTTCGTGACAGGTGCGGATATCATTGTTCAGGGTCATATGAAAATTACCGGAGAGAATGCGGATGATCTCATAGTGACGGTGCCAGTGATAGGGCATGTAATAGCGCGGGCTGTGGGGCGTCTGGTGATAAAAAGCGATAGGGAAATTGAAGGTGCCCTGCTGCCTTTGCTCTTTATAATCAAGATATTTCATTGTCCGGCGTACTTCCTTTCTGAATACAAACAGGTGAATATTGTTGTATTTTTTTATATTATATCACTTTTCTTTTTTTACGCCAGTCCTTATAATAAAAAATAGTAATCATTATGTCTAAGGAGGTTGAATGTTAAATGGCAAAAAACAGATTAGTTGGTGACTATCCGGTAATTGGTATCAGACCTACGATCGACGGTCGCAGGGGCGCATTGAAAGTAAGGGAATCTCTGGAAGACCAGACGATGAACATGGCAAGATCAGCAGCAAAATTGTTTGAAGAAAACTTGAGATATTCAAACGGCGAGCCGGTAAAGGTCGTGATTGCGGATACGACGATCGGACGTGTTGGGGAAGCGGCGGCCTGCGCTGCGAAATTTAGAAGAGAAGGCGTTGATATTACATTGACCGTAACGCCCTGCTGGTGTTATGGTGCAGAGACGATGGATATGGATCCCATGACGATCAAAGCGGTATGGGGCTTTAATGGAACAGAGCGGCCGGGTGCGGTATATCTTGCTTCCGTATTGGCTACACATGCACAGAAGGGGCTCCCGGCATTTGGCATTTATGGTCATGAGGTACAGGATGCGGACGATACTTCTATTCCTGAAGATGTTAAAGAAAAACTGCTTCGTTTCGGCCGCGCAGCTGTTGCGGCGGCTACCATGAGAGGTAAATCCTATCTGCAGATCGGTTCCGTAACGATGGGTATCGGCGGTTCCATTATCGATCCTGCATTTATTGAAGAATATCTCGGTATGCGTGTGGAATCCGTGGATGAAGTGGAAGTCATCCGCCGCATGACGGAAGAAATTTATGATAAGGCTGAATATGAGAAAGCTTTGAAGTGGACGAAAGAGAAATGTAAAGAAGGCTATGATAAGAACCCTGATTTCGTAAAAGCTTCCGATGAAGAAAAAGAGAAGACATGGGAATTTGTTGTTAAGATGATGGTCATCATCAAAGATTTGATGAATGGCAATCAGAATCTTCCGGAAGGCTGTGAAGAAGAGATGGTCGGCCACAATGCGATTGCGGCTGGATTCCAGGGACAGCGTCAGTGGACGGACTTCTATCCGAACTGTGATTTCCCGGAAGCATTGTTGAATACATCCTTCGACTGGAACGGCGCAAGAGAGCCTTATATCCTTGCGACCGAGAATGACGTTCTGAACGGTCTCGGAATGCTGTTCATGAAACTGCTTACGAACCGTGCGCAGATTTTTGCGGATGTGCGTACTTACTGGAGCGGCGATGCTGTAAAACGCGTGACGGGCTATGATATCGAAGGGCATGCGAAAGAGGCCGACGGTTTTATTCATTTGATTAATTCCGGTGCGGCATGTCTGGATGCCTGCGGTGAAGCAAAGGATGCGGACGGCAACGGTGTGATGAAACCGTGGTATGAAGTGACGGAAGCAGATCAGGAAGCAATCATGAACGCGACCGAGTGGTGTGCGGCTGATAATGGATATTTCCGCGGCGGCGGCTTCTCTTCCAGATTTGAGACCAAAGCAGAAATGCCTGTTACGATGATTCGTCTGAATCTCGTTAAGAATCTGGGACCTGTTCTTCAGATTGCGGAAGGCTGGACCGTACATCTTCCGGAGAAGGTATCCGATACGCTCTGGAAACGTACTGACTATACGTGGCCTTGTACATGGTTCGCACCGAGATGCACGGGTGAAGGATATTTCAAGACCGCGTATGATGTAATGAACAACTGGGGCGCAAACCACGGCGCGATCAGCTATGGACATATCGGCGCTGATCTGATCACACTTGCATCCATCCTGCGTATTCCGGTATGTATGCACAATGTTCCGGAAGAGAAACTTTTCCGTCCGGCAGCATGGAATGCGTTCGGTTCCGACAGAGAAGGTCAGGACTTCAGAGCGTGTGACGCATACGGTCCGATGTATAAGACGATCAAATAAATTGAAAAGAAGTTGATGTAATGAGTGCCTCCTGTGATATAATGAATGGTATGATAGACGCAGGCTTACAGCCAGCGTCATCCAGATACGGATATCATGGGAGGCATCTTTTTCATATAAAATATACTTTTTTATATTGAAAATAGAAAATAGTGACAGTTATAGAAAATTGTGACAGCCTGAATGATGATTTCGCAGACCAGAAAAGGAGTATGCAGCCTATGCCGGCAACGATAAGAGACATTAAAGAAAAGACAGGACTATCCCTCGCTACTATCTCCAAGTATCTGAACGGGGGCAATGTGCTGCCCGAAAACAGAGTCAGGATTGAGGCGGCTATCAAAGAGCTCCATTATGAAGTGAACGAGATTGCCAGAGGGCTTGTTACGAACAGGACGAGGACGGTAGGCGTTGTGGTGTACAGCGTGGAAAGTCTTTTCAACGGAACGCTGCTGCACCATATCGGGAATGCCCTTCGTAAAGAAAAGTATGGCATCCTGATCTGCGATTCCTGCAATGACGAGAAAATTGAAGCGGAAAATATCCGTTTCCTGATGCATAAAAAGGTGGATGGTATCATTATCGTACCTGTGTCCAGAAACGCGAAGTTTTTAAAACCTGCTCAGGATGCGGGTGTACCTGTCGTATTGCTGGACCGGACTTTCCGAACTTCGGAATTTGACTGCATACGCATCGATAACCGGATGGCGGCATTTCGCGCAGTCAATATCCTGTTGGAGCATAATCACCGGAAAATAGCCGTAATCTGTTCCGATAACGAGAATGAATATACCGGTTATGAACGTTATAAAGGCTATCTCGATGCGATGGAACAGGCGGGAATAGAGGTTCCGCCGCAGTATCAGAAAACAGGAAGGCATTCCATCGAATTCGGGCAGAATAGCATGCGGGAACTGCTGCGGCTGGAAGACAGGCCGACGGCCGTTTTTATGAGCAATTATGAGATTACGCTGGGGGCGGTCATGGCGCTCAATGAATCCGGGATGCAATGTCCAGAGGATATTTCCATGCTGGGCTTTGACGATCTGATTCTTTCTCATTTGGTAAAACCGCAGATGCACATGGTCGTCCAGCCCATGAAAGAGATGAGTGAAAAGGCGGTGGAGATTTTACTGCATCATGTCCGCAGCAAGAATAAAAAAGAAGATATTCCGGTGGAGATTATTATGGGGACGCGGATACGGGAAGGAAATTCTGTGGTGCGGCTGCCGTAAATATGGAAAAAGGATGTTTCCTGATGCAATTTTGATGCAGTTATGATGCTGTTTTCACCACATCGGATCTATATGCTTCTCTGGATCCGATCGTGGGCACATGGACTAATGAAAGGCGTGCTCTTACATAAATTGAATGGTGGGTTATGGAACTGCTCAGGCGGATTATCCTGCTGTCTACGATTTGTGGAGTCCCTTTGATGAAGATTGGTGGCAGGATAGCGGACGCTACCCGGAAGATGGCGACTATGAAAGAACAGCGGATTGAGTTATTACGGCTGCAGACGACCATCCTGATGAAATGCTGCAGGAAGTCGTGGAAAGCTCCGGTCTGAAACTGGAGAAGAAGGCATTATGGAAAAAGAGCAAAACGTTTCACAGATAGAAGATAAGATAATAAAGTGGAAAGAAAATGCGAACTCCCATTGACAACTGTGAAAACCGTATTATAATGAATATATAGAGTTTTTGAATCTGTTTATTTTTTTTAGCTTAGAGCGAAACGTTTCGCTCTGTATGGAGGGTTATGAAACGACAATTATTGGGAATCGATATCGGAACATCCGCCTGCAAGGTCGCTGCATTTGATGAGGACGGGAAGGTGCTGGCACAGGCGAACCGGCCATACCATGTATATTACCCGCAGAGCGGCTGGGCCGAACAGAATGCGGAGGAATGGTGGGAAGCAGTCTGTGATGCAGTCCGGGCGGTACTTTCCGAAGACGGTGTGAACGCGGAGCAGATTAAGGGAATCGGCGTGGACGGGCAGAGCTGGTCGGCGATTCCGGTGGACAAAAGTGGGAATGTCTTACATAATACACCGATCTGGATGGACACGAGAGCGCGGCATATTTGCGAAAGGGTCAGAAAAGAAATCGGAACAGACGAGATTTTTCGGGTAGCGGGTAATGATTTTCTGCCTTCCTATGTGACACCGAAACTGCTCTGGTTCAAAGAGGAAAGACCGGAGATATTCCGTAAGACGCATAAATTTGTACAGAGCAACAGTTATCTGGTCATGAAACTCACCGGTGAGATGAGTCAGGATTATTCCCAGTGCTACGGTGTCCACTTTTTTCATATGAAAAAGCTTGCCTACGATACGGCGCTGGCAGAAAAACTGGGGCTTTCGCCGGATTTAATGCCGAAGCTGTACGGTTGTGATGAAATTGTAGGAAGCGTAACAAAAGAAGCGGCTGAAAAAACCGGTCTCAAAGCCGGAACGCCTGTAGTAGCAGGTGGTCTGGATGCGGCCTGCGGCGCGCTGGGAGCAGGTGTGTATCGGGCAGGCGAGACGCAGGAACAGGGCGGTCAGGCGGGCGGCATGAGCATTTGCACCGATAAAGCGCTTGCTCACAAGGCATTGATTTTGGGAACACATGTTGTTCCGGGGCGTTGGCTTTTACAGGGCGGAACGGTCGGCGGCGGCGGTGCCCTGAAGTGGTTCCGGCAGGAGCTTGGCGGCGGTCTGTCTTTTGACGAATTGACAGAGGAAGCGGCTAGAGCAGCGCCCGGTTCAGATGGCGTTGTCTTTCTGCCGTATATGGCGGGAGAACGCTCCCCTGTTTGGAATCCCGATGCGAAAGGCGTCTTTTACGGGCTGTCTTATGATAAGACAAGGGGGCATATGATCAGGGCAGTTCTGGAGGGCGTGGCGTTTTCCCTGGAGCATAATCTGCGGACTGCGGCACAGACCGGCGTTATCGTGGATACCCTGAACGCGATGGGTGGTGCATCCAATTCCGTCCTCTGGACACAGATTAAAGCGGATGTGACGGGAAAGACAATACGCGTACCGTCATCCGATACGGCAACGACCCTCGGTGCGGCTATCCTGGCGGGTATAGGCTGCGGGGTATACGGCAGTTATGACGAGGCGGTCGGCCGGACGATACGGATAACGAGAGTGCAGGAGCCGAATCCGGATAACAGGGCGGTTTATGACCGGGCGATGGAGTTGTATCTGCAGCTGTATGAGGATTTGAAGGGCACTTTTTCCCGTGACTGAAAGCGGTCAAAGAGATAGGCAAAGAAGATAAAAGAAAGGAAGCGTAAATAACATGAAAGCTGGAGTAGTACATGCGAAGAATGATATTCGTTATGAGGAAATCAAAAGACCGGAGGCAGAGCCGGGAAAAGTACTGATCAAGGTAAAATATACCGGAATCTGCGGTTCCGATATCCCACGGGTCAATGGGGATGCCTGTCATTATTTTCCGAACGTGCTGGGGCATGAGTTTTCCGGGACGATTGAAGAAGTCGGAGAAGGCGTTACATTTTTAAAGCCGGGCGACCGTGTGGCGGGCGTGCCGCTCGTGCCCTGTATGAAGTGTGAGGACTGCCAGAAAGGAAATTATTCCCTTTGTAAACATTACAGTTTTATCGGTTCCAGGGAATTTGGAAGTTTCGCGGAATATGTGGTCGTGCCGGAGAAAAATGTCGTCAAGTTTGATGATGAAGTGAGTTTTGAAAAGGGTGCGTTCTTTGAGCCGGCAACTGTCGCGCTTCATGGACTGCGCAGAGTAGAGTATCGTGGTGGAAAAAGCGTTGCGATTCTGGGCGGCGGTACTATCGGACTGATGACGATGCAGTGGGCAAAAATCTTTGGAGCGGAAAAAGTGGTGGTCTTTGATATTCTGGACGAGAGACTGGAACTTGCGAAGCGGCTCGGCGCCGACTACGGCATCAATTCCGGCAAAGAAGATTTTATGGAGCAGGTAAAAGAACTTACCGGCGGCCGCGGTTTCGATTATGTCTATGAAACGGCGGGCAATACCATTACGATGAAACTCGCATTCAAACTGGCGGCCAACAAGGCACAGGTATGTTTTATCGGAACGCCGACAAAAGACCTTTCTTTCAGCGTGGAAGAATGGGAGAACATGAACCGCAAGGAATTTATGCTGACAGGATCCTGGATGAGTTATTCCGCGCCTTTCCCGGGGGATGAATGGGAGCTGACGGCGCATTATTTCAAAACGGGAGAACTGCAGTTTGACGATTCCTTTATTTATAAGAAGATTCCGCTTTCCAGGATTGACGAGGCGTTCGAAATGTTCAAGACGCCGGGAGCGGTAAAAGGGAAGATATTGATTGACAGTGAGGCGTAGATAAGAAGATTGTTGGGAGCTTCGGCGAGGCGGGCAGGTCGAGGAAAAAAATTTCCCCTTTGCGGCACGCTTTCGCTCCGCTAAAAGGTGTAACGGTACTAAGGATTTTGGTACACAAGTGTCCCAAAATCCAAGTGCCGACACCTTTTACAGGGCCGCGCAGAGGAAATCTTTTTCCTTGGCCTGCCCGCCTCCCCGGAGCTTCCAGAGTAATTGGAAAGAGGATAGTGAAGACAGGAAAGAGAGGATACTGTGAAAAATAAGTTTTTCACAGGCAAGTTTGTGCTTAAGCATAGCGAATTATATTCGCATTCAATTCGCGGGCTAAGCGAGAATGGAGGACAATAATATGGGAGTTGAGGCTTCAAAGGTTCCACAGATTACATTAAATACGGGAGATAAGGTGCCTTGCATCGGGATGGGGACATTTGGTTCCGACCGGTTCAGTGCGGAGCAGGTGGCGGCCGCGGTGGCAGGCGGACTGCGCGTAGGGTATCGGATGTTTGACTGCGCTGCATGTTATGGAAATGAAAAAGAAATCGGAGAAGTATTTAAGGCTGCTTTTGATGAAGGAATCGTAGAAAGAAAAGATTTATATATTATGACGAAGGTATGGAACGATATGCACCGCGAGGTGGAGAAGTCCTGCAGAAAAAGCATCGCGGATTTACAATGTGACTATATTGATATGTTTTATATCCACTGGCCTTTCCCGAATTATCATGCGCCAAACTGCAGTGTGGATTCCAGAAATCCCGATTCCAGGCCGTTTTCCGTGGAAGAGTTCATGGATACTTACAGACAGTGTGAAGCGTTAGTTGATAAAGGGCTGATCAGGCATATCGGTATTTCCAATATGACGATTCCCAAGCTGGAAGCCGTCATCGATAAGTTCAGGATAAAACCGGCGGCTTGTGAATTGGAACTGCATCCCTGTTTTCAACAGCAGGAAATCTTTGATTATTTAAATGCACATGATATCCAGCCGGTAGGCTATATGCCGATCGGTTCCCCGCAGAGGCCGGAGCGGGATATGGAGCCGGAAGACATTGCAGATATGCAGGTACCGGAGTTTGCGGCGATTGCCAAAGCGCATGGCGTGCATCCAGCAATTATCGCTTTGAAATGGGCGATACAGAGGGGACAGATTCCGATTCCTTTTTCCATTCATAATTATGAGGCAAATCTGGAAGCGACCGTAACGGAACCGCTGACAGAGGAGGAAATGCAGATCATTTCCACACTGGAGAAGAACAACAGACTCGTCAAAGGACAGGTCTTCCTGTGGCCCGGCGCGTCGGACTGGCATGACCTGTGGGATGAGGACGGCATCATCGTTAAATAAATAATTACGAAACTACTCTTTTGAAGATTTCCGTTGTACAAAATAGACAATCGCAGCAGGGCACGCTTTCGCTGCTGTCGCTCGCAGCGGTGCGTAAGACGCCAAAATACGGCGTCTAAACACCGGCGGCTCCTAAGCGCCCTGCTTGCGATTTGTTTATTCTGTACAACTGCAATTCTGAATGAGTACGTTTCACAATTACATAAAATAAGCGATAAATTTATCAAGAAAGGTTGGAAAACAGAAATGGATGCAATGCGTTTGATACTGGAAAAGAGAAAACAGGGTATGAAATTTGCCGGGATTCCTTCTTTTTGCACGGCGAATGATCTGGTGATAGAGGCCTGCCTGAAGCAGGCGAGACGGTTCGACGACTATGTGCTGGTGGAAGCGACGGCAAATCAGGTCAATCAGTTCGGCGGATATACGGGTATGCAGCCCGCTGACTACCGCGATTTTGTGTATGGAATAGCGGATAACATTGGTTTTCCGAGAGAAAAGATTATATTAGGCGGAGATCATCTGGGACCGCTGACATGGCAGAACGAGCCGGAAAAAGAAGCGATGGACAAGGCGGTCGAACTGGTGAAGCTGTTCGTACTTGCGGGATTCAAAAAGATTCATCTGGATACCAGTATGCGCGTTGCGGATGACCCGGTGGACTGCCCTCTGAGCGATGAGACGATTGCAAGAAGGGGAGCTGTTCTGTATGAGGCGTGCGAAGATGCCTATCAGGAGATGCTTGTAAAAAATCCCGGGGAGGCCAGACCGGCTTATATCATCGGCAGTGAGGTGCCGATTCCCGGCGGTGCGCAGGAAGCAGAGGATTCCATTTCCATAACGGAGCCGGCGGATGTCGAGAAAACGCTTGCCGTTTATCGGGAAGAGTTTGAAAAGCGCGGGTTACGGGATGCGTTCGATAATATTATCGGTATTGTCGTACAGCCCGGCGTTGAGTTCGGGGATGCAGATATTTTTCATTATAACAGGGTGAACGCGGCCAGGCTGACGACTGCTATGCAGAAATATAACAATATTGTCATGGAGGGGCATTCCACCGATTATCAGTCGCCGGAAGAACTGAAAGAAATGGTAGAGGACGGCATCGCAATTTTGAAAGTCGGACCGGCGCTGACCTTTTCCCTGCGGGAAGGGCTGTTCGCGCTGTCCATCATGGAAAAGCAGCTTGTACCGGATGAAAAACAGGCAAATTTCATAGAAATCATGGAAGAAGTGATGCTGAAAAATCCTTCCAACTGGCAGAAACATTATCATGGAACGGAGGAACAGCTCGCCAATAAAAGAAAGTACAGTTTTTCCGACCGGTGCCGATACTATTTTGCTCAGCCGGAGATGAAAGCGGCCATTGGAAAACTGTTTCAAAATATGGATGAAGTGGATATTCCGCTCAGTATGCTGCGCCAGTACATGCCGGTTCAGTATGTAAAAGTCAGGGACGGCCATTTGCCACGAAATGCCAGGGAACTTGTAGAGGATTGTGTGGTAAACTTGATTGAAGATTACAATTATGCAACAAAATTGAATTATATGACAGGCTCAGCATTTTGTTATTAAAAAGTGAATATTGTTGTATAGATTTCCCTGAATTTCGCATATGCTTTCGTTGTATTTGATACTATATTTTGATATAATGAATAAAATCGATTAGAGCGAAACGTTTTGTTTTACGAAAAACCAATCAAAAAGCAAGGGGGAATTTATATGGCTTTTGTCACGACAGAACAGATGCTGCGGACGGCGGATCAGGAAGGTTATGCGGTCGGCGCATTCAATGTTGAGAATATGGAAATGGTCATGGCGGTCATTAAAGCGGCGGAAGAAATGAATGCGCCGGCTATTTTACAAACGACACCTTCGACCATCAAATATGCTGGGCTTCCATTATATTATGCAAATGTCAAGGCGGCGGCAAAATCGGCGAAGGTTCCGATAGCGCTCCACTTGGATCATGGAAACAGTTTTTCCCTTGCAATGCAGGCGTTGCGGGTCGGCTATACATCGATTATGATTGACGGTTCTCATGAAGATTTTGATGATAATATATTGCTGACACAAAGTGTTGTAAAAGCCTGTGCTCCTTCCGGCATACCGGTAGAGGCGGAACTCGGCAAAGTAGGCGGCAAAGAGGATGATTTGGACTGTAATGACCCCGGTTATACAGACCCGGACGATGCGGTGAAATTCGTGGAAGAGACGGGAATCAGTTCTCTGGCGGTCGCAATCGGTACGGCGCACGGCATTTATAAAGGGGAGCCGAAATTGGATGTGGACAGGCTTTCCGAAATCCGGAAGCGGGTGAGTATTCCGCTCGTTCTCCACGGAGCGTCAGGGGTTCCGGATGAAGCGGTCAGGGAATGTATCCGCAGAGGCATCAGCAAGGTGAACTTTGCAACGGAACTTCGAATTGCTTACAGCAACGGCATCAAGCAGTTCCTGAAAGATAATCCGGAGGCATTTGACCCGAAGAAATACGGCGTTGTCGGTATGGAATATGTAACAAAAGTAGTGAAAGATAAAATTAACGTGTGCGGATGTGCCAATAGAGTTTGAAGTTGGGAGGAAGAAAATTGGAAAAAATCAAACAGAATCCAATTGTGAAAAAACTGGGGTTTAACAGAATCATATTATGCTGCGTGCTCCTGCTGATGTATCTGCTTTTTTGCTTGCTCAGCAATAATTTCGCAGGACTTCCGAGAATTTTAAGTGCGCTCAATTATGCTTATTTCCTGGGATTTTTATCACTTGGCGTAACTTTTGTAATTGCGACAGGAGGAATCGACTTTTCTATCGGACCGGTCATGTTCTGCGCGGCGCTGATCTCAGGCTACTGCCTGACATCCTATGGCGTGCCGGTAGCACTGAGTCTGGTCATCAGTATACTGGTGGGTATGTTGTTCGGTATTTTTAACGGTTATCTTGTAGCGTACTGGTCGGTACCGCCGTTCATCGTTTCCATGGCGAGCATGAATATCGCCAAAGGTGTCGCTTCCGTATTTACGAAGACACAGTCGGTAAGCTGGCCGCAGGGAACAACGGAACAGGGATGGTTCAGGAATCTTGTCAAAGTCGGAAATTTCCCGGTAGGACTGATTATTTTCCTTTTGTTTGCGGTAGTCTGTTCAGTCATTCTGAATAAGACCAAAGCGGGACGTTACATATTGAGCCTCGGAAGCAACAAAGAGGCGGTAAGACTTTCCGGTGTTAATATCAAAAAGTGGGAAATGCTGGCATATGTTATCTGCGGTATTCTCGTAGGAATCGCGGCAATCTTCTTCGTAGCGGCGTATACGACCGTTCAGCCTGGATATGGCGACCAGTATAATAACGAAGCAATTGCTGGATGTGTAATGGGAGGAACTTCCATGGCAGGAGGTCTGGCATCCATTGGCGGTACGGTGATCGGCGTATTTATCATCGCGCTTTTGCAGGAAGGTATTCTGGCGCTTCACTTTACGAAGGACTATCAGCTTATTATTACAGGTATCATCGTTATTGTGGCGGTATACGCGGATGTTGTTGCAAGACGCAGGAAAAATTAATGTAACGTATAGGCTGGTAGGTAGAAAGGTGAAGGTAAGAATATGGGCGAAGTAATCTTAACGATGAAAGAAATTGATAAATCTTTCCCGGGTGTTCATGCGTTAGATCATGTCAGCTTTGAGGTGAAGAAGGGTGAAGTGCACGCTCTGATGGGAGAGAACGGCGCAGGAAAATCCACTTTGATGAAAGTACTGACGGGTATCTATAAGAAAGATTCAGGAACCATTACCTATGAGGGGAAAGAGGTAGAGTTTCATAATACAAGAGAAGCGCAGGATGCAGGTGTTGTTATCGTGCACCAGGAACTGAATATGCTCGGCCATCTGACAGTAGCGCAGAATATTTTTATCGGCAGAGAGTTCAAAAAGGGAATTTCCATCGATGATAAGAAAATGAATGAAGAGGCGAAGAAGCTTTTTGACAGACTTAACATCGATATTGACCCGACAGAAACGATGAGTAATCTGACAGTCGGCAAGCAGCAGATGTGTGAGATCGCGAAAGCAATCTCCCACGAAGCGAAGGTCATTATTTTCGATGAGCCTTCCGCTGCACTGACGGAAGCGGAAATCGAAGAATTGTTCAAGATCATTAAGGACCTGCGGAAACAGCAGCTCGGCATCGTATACATATCTCATCGTATGGACGAGATCAAAGTAATTACCGACAGGGTTACGGTCATGCGGGACGGTACTTATGTAGGAACGCTGATCACGGAAGAATGTACGAAGGATGATATCATCAACATGATGGTAGGCCGTGTCATTTACGAAGACCCTAAACAACACAGCATGGTGGCTCCTGACGCGCCGGTTGTTCTGAAGGTGGAACATTTGAACGCAGGCAAGATGGTTCAGGATGTCAGCTTTGAACTTCACAAAGGCGAAATATTAGGCTTCTCCGGCCTGATGGGTGCAGGCCGTACCGAGACCGCAAGAGCGATCTTCGGAGCTGACCCCAAGGAGAGCGGAGACATTTATATTAATGGTAAGAAGGTAGAAATCAATTCTCCGGAGGATGCGGTAAAATGCGGTATCGGTTATTTGTCAGAGGACAGAAAGCGTTATGGTATCGTTGTACAGAAGACCGTTGCGGAGAATTCCACGATGGCTGCCCTTGAAAAATATATGAAAGGCCTGTTCATTGATAAGAAGAAAGAGAGAAAAGTCACGGAGGACTATGTGAAGTCCCTTGCGACGAAAACACCGAGCGTAGACAAGCTCGTCGTGAATCTTTCCGGCGGTAATCAGCAGAAGGTCGTTATTGCCAAGTGGCTCGTGCGGGACTGTGATATTCTGATTTTCGACGAACCTACAAGAGGTATCGACGTTGGCGCGAAAAACGAAATATATAAGCTGATGAACAAGCTGGCGGAAGAGGGTAAATCGATCATCATGATTTCTTCTGAAATGACTGAGATTTTGAGAATGAGTGACCGTATCGTTATTATGTGTGAGGGCAAAAAGACCGGTGAAGTGAGCATTGAGGAAGCTTCACAGGAAGCAATCATGAATATGGCGACACGAGAGATAAGTTAGGAGGAGGAAGACATGAGCAAAAGCAATGCGTCGAATAAATCGGTAATTTCCAAACTCGGCGGTCAGAAATTCATCGTACTGCTGGTAGTTATCGGATTGATCATCTTTTTCAGCGCGATTAGTCCTGACTTTAGAAAGTATACGACATTTATGAGTATTCTGGACTATTCCTATTATATAGCGCTGATGGCGATTGGTGTTACTTTCCCGTTGATCACGGGAGGCGTTGACCTTTCCATCGGTACCGGGCTGATCTGTTATTCTCTGACGGGCGGTTTCCTGATCGTTCAGAAGGGCTGGCCGGTAGGTGCAGGTATGGCAGTTTCTCTTCTGCTCAGTATCGCGATCGGATTGTTGAACGGCGTACTCGTTGCCATTATGAATCTGCCGCCGTTCCTTGCGACCCTGTGTACCTGTATGATCACCCGCGGGCTCGGTTCCATTTTCTCAAAGGGATTTGGTATTTCATGGCCGACGAGCGGAGCGCCCGGAAGCTGGTTCAGAAATATCTTCAAGATCACGGTGAACGGTACGAAGATTCCGCTCGGTTTCTTATGGGTCGTGCTTCTGGTAGTGCTGATGGCGTTCGTGCTGAACCATACGAAGATCGGTCGTTATACGATTGCAATCGGAAGTAACAAGGAAGCGACGATTCTTTCCGGTATCAACGTGAAATTTTATCACATTATGGCATATGTGATTTCCGGATTTTTTGCAGGACTTGCGGCAATCGCTTATTCCGCAGTATTCTCTACGGTACAGCCGGGTACGGGAGCCGGATTCGAGCTGGAAGCGATCGGCGGTGCGATTATCGGCGGTGTATCCGCGAGCGGCGGTGTCGGCAGCGTGGAAGGTTCTCTGATCGGTGTTTTCGTTATCTGTCTGTTAAAGACCGGGCTTCCCTATATCGGGCTTCAGGCGAACTGGCAGCAGATTATTACGGGCCTCGTGCTGATCGGAGCGGTTCTGATCGATATCATGAAGAAGAAAAAGGAACAAGCGTAAGAAGCGCGCTTAAAAAGGTACTTCATAAAAGAGATATGAAACTGCCTTGGCAGTTACATATAGATATTTAATATCCACTTCAAATTAAAGGAGGACAAAAAATGAAAAAGAGAGTATTAGCAACATTGATGAGCGTAAGCTTAGTAGCTGCGTTGCTTGTTGGATGTGGTGATTCAGGTTCGACAACTACATCATCTTCAACAACCGATTCATCAACAACCGATACTGCAGCATCTTCAGGCGATTCTGCATCGACAGACACATCGTCGGATGCGGCAGGCGGAGATTACACATTTGAAATTATCGTTAAGAGCTATCAGTCATCTTACTGGCAGGCAGCCGTAACGGGTGTAAATCAGAAAGCAGAAGAACTGGGCGTAAAGGTCAGCTGTACAGGACCTAACGCAGAAAGCGATATCGCAGATCAGGTAAACATGCTGAACAACGCGATCAACAATGCACCGAACGGCATCGGCCTTGCGGCTTGTGACCAGGAAGCATGTCTGGATGCTTTGCAGACAGCAATGGATAAAGGTATTCCGGTAGTATGTTTTGACTCCGGTATCCCGAGCGCTCCGGCAGGTTCCGTATATGCGACCATCGCAACGGACAACTATGCAGCAGGCGCAACAGCAGCAGAGAATCTTTATCCCGCATTGAAGGATAAGATTGACAGCGCAAGCGCACCTGTAAGAATCGGTGAAGTAAACCAGGAAGCTACTTCCGAATCTATTACAAGCCGTGGTCTTGGATTCATCGATAAGATCATCGAACTGGCAACAGCAGACGGCAAGAGCGTAGCAGTTATCGGTAATGAATATTATGTAAACAACTGTAAAGACAAAGGCGACGAAGCAAGCGCAGATATCATCATCGAAGTTGCAGTACCGGCACAGACAACAGTTGAGTTGTGTGCAACAGAAGCATCCGTTATTCTGAACAAAGCTGATACGATCGGTATGTTCGGTTCCAATCAGGTTGCAGCTGAAGGTATCCTGACAGCAAATGAGAACCTTGACGTACTCGGAACAGATCCTGCAACATCTATCCTGGCAGCAGGTTTTGACGCTGGTTCCGTAATCAAGGGCGCTATCACAAGCGGCAAGATGTTCGGTGCTGTTACACAGTCTCCTCTGGCAATGGGTCAGACAACAGTAGAAGTTCTTACCAAGATCGCCAACGGCGAATCCGTATCCGATGTTCCGACACAGGGTTATTGGTATGATTCTACGAACATGGACGATGCGTCCATCGCTCCGAACCTGTACGACTAGTATAAACGGAATGCCCAAAATGCGGGCACTCTACATATGGGCAAAACAATGTAAGGTATTTTAAAGAAGGGAACAGGGATTGTATTATAGCCCTGTTCCCTTTTCTCAAATCTAAAAGTTTTTCATTTCTATAAATTTCAATAACAAAAAAGGAGGATTATAAAAATGTTAAAAGGTATTCCGAAAATTTTATCGCCGGAACTTTTGAAGGTTCTGGCAGAAATGGGGCACAGCGACAGACTGGTCATTTCCGACGGTAATTTTCCGGCGGAGTCCATGGGAAAAAATGCAATCGTGATCCGTTGTGACGGACATGGCGTTCCGGAACTTTTGGAAGCGATTCTGAAGGTATTTCCGTTGGATACTTATGTGGAGCATCCCGTAAACCTGATGGAAGTCATGCCGGGCGACGACGTGGAGACGCCGATCTGGGATACATACAAGGAGATCATCAGAAAATACGACGAGCGCGGAGACGCGGTAGTCGGCAATATCGAGCGTTTTGCGTTTTATGAAGAAGCAAAGACCGCTTATGCCATTATCGCAACGGGAGAGTCGGCTCTCTATGCGAACGTCATGCTGCAAAAAGGTGTTGTAACGGATTGACCGACAATGATGATAAATGATAAAATAGGACGAGAAGAAGCTCTAAAAACATCGCATCATAGGGCAAGAAGAAGTTCTAAAAACATCGCATCATAGGGCAAGAAGAAGTTCTAAAAACATCGCATCATAGGGCAAGAAGAACTTCTAAAGACATCGCATCATAGGATGCGATGCCAAGAAGTTCTAAGATTTGCAATGCAAATCTTTCTTGCCTGACAGAATCACCCGGTGGGCGATTCTGTTAAGGTAATTGTAAGGGAATGTGCTGTCAGGGCAATGATGGAGGTTGTAGGTATGTTGGAAAATGTGGGAAGTATGTTCGACGGAATGCTTGACATGATGAAGAAGTTGAAAAAGGCATCTTATGAGAAAAATATGCAGGAGTTCCGTGAGCGGAACGGTCATTTTTTTCAGGAGATGATGCAGTATGTGGGGCAGAAGGAGGACAAAGAGGCTGCAGCAAAAGAGGTTGCGGATGTTTTTACGGATGCGGTCAAAGAAACATTTTCCGTAAGGGGTAAGATTAAATCGCGCACACAGATAGACATGAACTTTTTTATGATTTATTATGTTTTTCCTGCTATTTTATTGGAAGAGAGTGAAGTAAACGATTTGATCGCCGGAAGCATCCGGGATGCATGGGAAGCAAAATTTAAAGACAGTAAAATCCAATATGCTGATTATGACAGGATATATGGAGCGTTTCGGGAAAAAATATTCGGTATATTTTAAGCAGATTGCGAAAGGAGTAAGGTTTCATTATGGGAAAATATTTTTTGGCAATTGATATTGGGGCGTCCAGCGGGAGACATATACTGGGCAGTTTGGAGAATGGGAAAATAGTGCTGGAGGAAGTACACCGCTTCTGGAACGGCATGGACGATATAGACGGCACGCTTTGCTGGGATGTGGACAGATTATTCAAAGAGATTATCGAAGGTATGAAAAAATGCCGTGAAATCGGCAAGATTCCGGAAAGCGTTGGAATTGATACATGGGGCGTGGATTTTGTGCTATTAGACAAAGACGATAAGATGCTCGGTCAGGCGGTAGGTTATAGAGACCATCGGACGGACGGCATGGATGAAGAAGTTTATAAAATTATCAAAGAAGATGACCTGTATGCGAGAACAGGCATCCAGAAAGCGATCTTTAATACGATCTATCAGCTGATGGCGGTCAAAAAGCAGCATCCCGAATATATGGAAAAAGCGGCATCGATGCTGATGATTCCCGATTACTTTCATTATAAACTCTGCGGAAACAAGGTGCAGGAATATTCGGAAGCGACGACGGGACAGCTTGTTGACCCGGCGACAAAAGACTGGGACTACGGGCTGATTGAAATGCTTGGATTTAACAAAGAGATGTTCCAGAAGATGTATATGCCGGGAGCGGTAGTCGGAAATTTGACCGATGAAGTCAAAGAAAAGGTAGGCTATGACTGCCAGGTTGTCCTGCCGCCTACCCATGACACGGCTTCGGCTGTCATGGCGGTTCCTTCTAATGATGAGAACGTATGCTATATCAGTTCCGGTACATGGTCTTTGATGGGCGTGGAAAGGGATGAGGCGAACTGCTCCATGATGAGCAAAGAGGCGAACCTGACCAATGAAGGCGGTTATGAGGGAAAAATTACATATCTCGCAAATATTATGGGATTGTGGATGATACAGTCGGTGCGGAATAAACTGGCGCCGGAGATGTCCTATGGAGAGCTGTGCGAACAGGCTTCCAGAGAAAAAATCGATTCGATTGTAGATTGTCAGGACGAAAGATTTTTGTCCCCCGATGATATGGTCACTGCCATTCAGGATTATTGCCGGGAGACTTCCCAGACAGTACCCGAAACGCTGCCGGAGTTGGCATCGGTGGTTTATAACAGCCTTGCGAAATGCTATATGGAAAAGCTGCAGGAAATTGAAAAAATTGTCGGTGTCAAATATGACAGGATTCATATCATCGGCGGCGGTTCCAATGCGGTCTATCTGAATGAGCTGACTGCAAAGTATACGGGTGTTCCGGTATATGCGGGCCCGGGAGAAGCGACGGCGATCGGTAATATCCTGACACAGATGATTCAGAGCGGAGAATTTGCAGATTTGAAGCAGGCGCGGGAGTGTGTAGCGAAGTCTTTTGAGATTAAGATTTATCAAGTGTAAAGGGAATAAAGATTTTTTAACAGAATGTGTCTGATAAGTCATTCTGCGTTTGGCGGGTTTTGGAGAGGCGGTAATGAAAGAGAACCGGGTTACGAAAACAATTTGTTTTACGAATAACAAAGGCGGGAGCGGGAAATCTACTTCCTGTGCCAATCTGGGATATGAACTCTCGGCGGCCGGGAAGAAGGTTCTGCTCATTGACGGCGATATGCAGCTTAACCTGTCCTTGTCTTTTTTTGATGAAGACAGGGTGCTCGACATGGCGGAAAGCGAGCAGAATCTCTATTATGCCATTCGAAGCGGCGAGGATTTAAAGAACTATATCGTATCCACCGATTATGAAAATCTGGACCTGATACCCTCATCGACGCTGATGAGTCAGGTGGAATATGAACTTTTTACCAGAATGCAGAGAGAATTTATCCTGAAAAAATGTCTGCGGACGATCAAAGATGAAAAGACATATGATTATATTTTGATCGATGCGCCGCCGACGCTCGGCACATGGGTCATCAATATCCTCTGTGCCTCCGATCATGTGATCGTACCGGTGGAGGCATCGCCGTGGGGTTTTTTCGGGCTGGCAAATATGTTCGATTTCCTGAATCGGATTCAGGATGTGGCGGATGCGAAAATTATGGGTGTCTTGATTACAAAAGTTGACGAGCGCAAAAACTATTACAGACAGGCGAGAGAGATTTTGGAAAGCTATGAAGAAATTCATGTTTTTGATTCTTTTATCCATGTGGATTCGGCGATCGAATGGGCACAGGATGCTTCCAAGCCCGTAGCGGTTTACAAAAAATCGACAAGGAGTGCGACGGAATTTAAAAAACTGACAGAGGAGGTCATCGGATATGGCAGTAGGTAAAGGAAGTATGGAAAGAGCGGCAAAGGCGGCGGGAGCAAAGAATGCGGAGACAAAGGCGGCCGATTCAAAGCAGGAGGAAACGAAAGTGACGGATGGAAAGGCTGTAGAAAAGAAAACCGCAGCGAAAAAGACTGCGCCTAAAAAAGCGGCGGCGAAGGCTTCGGAGAAGAAGGCGGTCTCCACCGAAAAGACAGCGGCGAAAGCTGTAGCGGCTGCAGAAGTCATTGCGGCTCCGTCGGAAGAAGTTCTGCAGCAGATCGTCTACCAGAAGAGCAGCGGTATTCTGGAGCGGGATGCCGAGGCAAATGAGATTTTCGGGCTCGGCGATGAAATGCCGGTTTATTATTTTTAGGGGGCCTGCGTTTGGCTTAGGGGTAAATGGATGCAAAGGGATATGACAAAATATGCAGATTGAATATAGTAAAAAAGCGGCAAAATATATTAATGCTTTGGACAGAACAACGAAACAGCGAAACAGCGAATCAGAATTGCAATAGAAGGGTTGTTGGAGACGCCGCCCAAAGGTGATATAAAGATGTTGCAAGGGTTTTCGGATGGGTGAAAGCGGTTGAGAGTAGGCAAGTATAGAATTATATATAACTATGGAAGCGATGGAAAAGTTGAAATACTATATATTATAAACGTCGATTCAAGAGGGGATATATATAAATAGGCTTATGGGAAAGGAGTTCGGAACATGAGTGCTATGAGTGCCACAACAAGAAAAGTGATTGAATGAATAGCATTCCGGTAAACAAGCTGAGGAATATATTGGGTAACATGCAAAAATCCCGGAGATTATCGAATGGAGAATAGAAATCAATGCCTGACGAACTATTAACAAATCTGAACAGAATACATACGACCGATCTTGGCCTTCTGCGGATCCGCAAAAATCTTTCGCTCGATGTAGAAGATGTGGTGTCGTGGTGTAAAGATAAGATAACGGCGGAAAATGCCGAAATTACAAGAAAAGGAAAGAACTGGTATGTATCAGTTGATGGCTGTATTATCACGGTGAATGCTTACAGCTATACAATCATTACGGCTCATCGTTGATTACGGCTCATCGTTGAGAATGAAAATTTGCTCAGGCATCCATAAACGATGCCTGAGCAAATTTATATCATTTCATACAGAATGGCCGTCAGGGCATTTTTAGAACATAATTCTGGAAGAATCGCGTCAGCGATTCTTTCGTGTGAAGAGGGTCCGCTTTGCGGACCCTCTTCACACTTTACCAATGCGAAAACAGGATTCCGGCAAGCGGTGATAATACGATCATGATCATGGAAAAGGTAAAAGACTCTATGGAGATCAGAGTCGCCCGCTGCTCTGAGGGAAACATATTTTGAAGCATGGTATTTGTTCTTACCTGGAGTGCATCATCGCTGAGTGCAGCGATAAAACCGCCGGCCGCCATGATAACATACATCCCGGAATGCTCGACCAGAACTCCCAAGAAAACAAAAGATGCTGTGATCGCAAATATACTTCGATAACGTAGTTTCTCGCATTTGAGTATTATTTTTGAACCGAGAATGCCGCCCATTTCCATGAAAAACAAAGCGAAACCCAGTAATGCTCCCGGCATGCCGGTTTCAGGCAGTTTTGCCTGAAGGAAAAATAGCAGTAAAACATCAACGGCGCCGACCAGCGAATTACAGAACATCAAAAAGACAGCTTTTTTCGCTTTTTTCAAAAAGGAAAGACTTGTCACGAAACACGATATCAATTCCTGTTTTATGGAGCCGATCATGTTTTTTTCATTGACTACATCACGCTGGTATATGCGGATTTCCTTTAAAGACAAAAGTATCCATATTTGTACGGCGCCGATCAGAATGTCGGCGCTGTATGCCGCTTTGTGTCCGATCAAAAGAGCGAATCCGGCACATAAAGTTGAAATACCGCTGCAAAGACGATATATGATCATTTGGTTTGAAGCATACTTTTCATAATGGTCTTCATGACGAACCGTCTTCAGGGAATCATATGCAAGCGCATCTCCCGAACCTGATGAAAAGTTATAGCTCATTGCGTAGAATGCCAGAGAGCCGCATACCATAAACAGATTATAGGAAAATACCATGATGATATTCCCGATTGTTTTCATAACAGCGCTGACAAGCAGCATTTTTTTCCTTCCGAATACGTCAGCGAGGACCCCGGATGGAATTTCAAACAGCAGACTGGTTATATGAAAAACAGTTTCTGCAAAGCCGATTTCCACAAGGCTGTAGCCTCTTGCCGCAAGGATGGCTACCCATGCACCTGTCAGGGATAAATTACCAAGAACAGATGATAAATATAATCTCGATATTTGTTTTTTAATATTGAACATAAAAAAATCTCCTTAACTATTATTATTTAAAATCGTTAAGAAGATAATGTGCCAACTTATAAGATCTGCCGGATCATGAATAGAGGTTTCGGATGAATGCTTACATATCCGCTCCTCTGCAAATCTTTCTAAAAATAGGCGCACTATCCCCGTAAAGAGGAAAAGTATAACCTTTTTTCAGTTGAAGATTCATCATTTTCCAGAACATAAGTCTAACCTTTCGTGAAATATTTATATCATGAATCAGAGATTCATAATCAACATTCGCCGTTTGTCGAACATGTATGCATGCTCTCCTCACTAACGCTCATTATATCATATTTTAACATGAGAAACTGTATTTTACAATAAGAAAATTAACAATATTGATTTTATCGTTGGAAGAATTTTGTTTTATAATTAAAACGATAAAATCCGATACAACATTTCCAGATCACAATTGATAATAAGCTCCCGCGGGAAATCGCATTCTATAAGAAGCGGCGTGATATACCTCATATCTCCGATATGTCTTTTTCCATGACTGTCGCTGGAAAGCAGGACCGGGAGCCGCATTTTTTTGCAAAGGGAAAGAATCTGCATGGAATTGCGCCGTCCATCCGTCCGGTACGCGTCCGGCATCAGGGAGGCGTTGTTGATTTCCGGGTAAACATGGTTTTCTCTGGCGGCGGATAAGAGCCGTTCATAGTCTGCCGGAAAACGGCCGTCGTCGGGATGACCGAGAAAGCGGACGCCGGGATGCCGCATCGCCCGGATGTAAGCATCGGTGTTGGAAGCGGCTGTGCCGGATTGGGGGCGGGTGCCCGTATTGGAATCGACAGTGCCTGCTTGAAAAGTAGGCGGATGAAGGCTGACAAACGCATAATCCAATGTCTGAATCAGGGAGTCGTCCAAATCCACATCGCCCTTTTCGTTCAAAATATTCAGTTCCGCGCCATAAAAAAGGGAGACGCCGAAACGTTTCCGTTCTGCGAGCAGCAGATTCCGGAAATAAGAACTGTCTGCAGCACCCGGTGTGGCCGGGCCGTGGTCGGACAGGCCAAGAACCGGGAGAGAACGTTCCGCCGCCGTGCGCGCCATATCCGTGATCGTATCCTGTGTGCCGTGGCCGCTGGCAATACAATGGGTATGAATATCTGCTGAAATGGGAAACGTCTGCATGGGAAATCCGGCTCCTTTTTTAAATAGAAGATTACGCTTGAATAAATTTCATGTATTCTTTTGAATCATTATATCGCCTGCGCTTCGGAAAGTAAAGGCAGTCTATACGAAGAAATCCCGCGGCTTCTCTTCAAAGATGTTTTTTAAGATTAACAGTCCCCTTTTCAGTTCTTTTTCCGTATCCGGTGAAGTGACCGACACCCTGACATAAGATGATTTCTTTTCATTCCGCATGGCGAAACGGTGGGAGCCTAACAGGCGGACGCCCCTTTGCAGAGCCAGCAGTTCCAGTTCTTCGCTCGTCAGATGTTTTGGAAGCTCCAGCCAGTGAAAAAAACGTTCTACGTTATCCGGCCTGTTTTCGGGGAAAACGGATGTGAATACCTGGTTCCTTTTTCGGGCGAGTATCTTTTTGCGTGTGACGATCTTTTCCGCTTTCCCGCTTTCAATCAATTCCGCAATGATCTCTCCGTTGAGTGAAACTGTCTTTAAATTAATACTCGGCATACCGGAGACCAGCCGCTCCCTGTATTTATCCGGAAAGGCGAGAAAGGCGACCCGCAGTCCGGCGCACAGGGATTTGGAAATGCTGCAGATATGGATGGTCTGTTCCGACAGCAGGGAGAAAAAGGAGCGGGCATCGTCTGGCGCAAGAAAGGAATAAATATCATCTTCAATCAAAAGCAGTCCGTATCTTTGGATGACTTCTGCGAGTTTAAGCCTGCGGGAGGCGGCATAAAAATGCCTGTGGGATTGCTGCACGTCGGCATCAGATAAATGCCTTTTACTTCCGTATTTTTACAGACTTGGGCGAGCGCATCGGGCGACATGCCCGACTCATCCGCAGACACGGCAATGAGCTGGATGTGCAGAAAATGCGCCAGCTCAACTCGATGGACGGCCCGGCTCCGTTGGACAGTCAAAGTCCGTATGCCGGCCAAGCTCGATTGGGAGGTCCGGTTCAGTTGAACTGCCAAAGTCCGTATGCCGGCCAGGCTCGATTGGGTGATCTGGCTCTGCTAGACAGCCTGATCGTGCTTAGATTCAGGTCCAGATAGTCTGCCAATTCTCTTTGGGGTGGCAGTTTCGCGTCTTCGAGCAGCCTGACTGTCAGGATATCATTTTCCAGACAGGATGCAATGGAAAGATAATATGGTTTTGTCAGTTTTTCTTTTTGCGGCTTCCATGCCATCGGATAGTTTTCAAAGGAATTAACGGGCATTGGTGTGTCCTTTCTGCTGTGTCTTTTTTATGCTCTAATTTTGTACAATCTCGCGTTGGGTAATGCCTGCATATGGGAAATGTGCTGTGCCTGTTGTCGGGGATGCTTTTGGGGCCTTTACAGGGCGGCTTCGCTGCCGGAATCGGCTCGATGTTCTTTGACCTGACGAATCCGGCCTACATTACATCCGCGCCGTTTACTTTTGCATTCAAATTTGTGATGGCATGGCTCTGCGGGAAAATTGTTCCAGGACGATCAACCGGGCCCGCATTCTTTGAACAGTATGAAATTTGTCATTGCGCCGCCGCTGTTATCCATCCATAAGGTAATTTCGTCCGGAGCATCAGCCGGATAATTTGCTTTCATATCCGCAATAAAATGCTCCGGTTCCTCATCGGTGGTTTGTTCTGAAGTATATGTAATATCTACTGTGAATGTTTCTTCTACAGTTCCATTACTCTCCACACGTTCTAATAGAACGGCGGAACAATCTTGATAGTCATAAAACGAGGCGTACATCTCTTCCCACTCGTTTATGACCTGCTCCAGAACCTGCTCACATGGTGAATCGTATTCCTCCTTTTTTCCGCACCCTGAAAGAAACAGTGCAAATAAGAGGCTTATTAGGAAAATATTTTTCTGCAATCTGCGTTTTCTTTTTTTCATTTTAATAACCATACCTTTCTATAAAACTGTCTGTGAGATATTTATTTTACACATTAACTGCAATTTTGCCGTAGCGCCAGTTTTCAGTCCGCAAGTATATTGTCAACCACAAACCTGATGGATTCGATTTCTGTCTCCATCCTGAGATATTCGGCTTCCTGTTCCGGGTTGCCGGGGTCCCACTGCACATCGCTGGGATAGCAAAGGATATATGTTTTGGCGCTGGTGGAAAAAAGGTAGCGGTACCCGACAAAATCATATCCTTTTTCTACAAATTGCTCCGGCGTCATGGATTCTTCATAGCAGACAATATAGAACAGGACGCCGCCATCAAAGGGGTCTAACCCTTTGCTGACATCTTTTCTGATCTGTGTGTGATAAACAACATAATTCTGGCCGTTTTTTTCCACGAAATATTTTCCCTTCCAATCATCAGGCAGAATCAGAGTAAGATTGATTTCATCCAGTGTTATCGTCTCCTGGTTTATGGAAATTTCAACCACTCTTTCACGGGCGAATGCAAACGCGCCCGCGCTGAAGCTGCAGGCCATGAGAACAAAGGCGGCAGCTATTGTGATAAAACGCCGGATGATCTTACGGCTATGTTGCTGTTTATAATTTGGAATTTTTTCCGCCTGCTCAACAAGCCGGTCGTCAATGTTTCCAATATGTTCGGAAAGCTGTTTTCTATTCATACTTCTATCCCCTCACTTTCTAAATATCTTTTCAGTTTACGGCGCATTTCGTATAACATGGATTTTACCTTGCTCTGGCTAAAACCGGTGCATCTGCAGATCGTCTCGATAGAATCGAGATACCAGTACCGCCGGATAAAGATATTCCGCTTTTCATCGGCCTGCCGCCAGAGGAACTTATTAATCGTGGCCTCGATATGTTTCCTTTCGATTTCCGATTCCACGCTGTCTGTTCCGGATACGCAGTCACCTAATTCTTCAAATGATGTGACTGCGGACGGATTTCGTTTTGCGGCAGAAATATATTCATACTTTTTCAAAGCCAGATTTCTGACAATCCTGCTGATAAAGACGGAAAATCTGTTCGGATGTTTATCCGGGATTGCGTTCCAAATGGCAAGGTAAGTATCATTGATACATTCTTCCCGATCTTCTCGGCTTGCAAGAATATTGTTTGCAATATGATTACACAGTCCGCCGTATTTTGAAGATGTTTCCGTAATTGCGCTTTCATCCCGTGCCCAGTAGAGACTTACGATCGCCTCGTCATCCATATGTATTCACCTCCTGTCATTTTATGGATAAACAGCTTCCATTATATTAAGTACGGTTTTTATTGAATTGGTTGTAAAAAGGAGCAGACTTTTTAAACAAGTGAATCATACGGTGTATCTGCTCTTTCAGAAATGATGCAACTATGATGCAATTTTGATACAACTATGATGTGTGTTTCCTGTAATATCTATTTTAGAGGAATATGCGTAAAGAGGAAAGGCATGGATAACATTGTGGGAAAATGGATGAGACAAACCGGAAGGATACTGATATTGCTGCTGTGTATGATGGCGTGTGTCTCCTGTGCATCCGGGCAGGACGCTCAGGTGGAACAGGCGGGGATGCCGGACCTTTCTGCGGAAGAAGGGAGCAGCGCGGGCAGCCAGACGCCGGGCGAAACGGGCAGCCGTACGCCGGGCGAAGAGAGTGGTGAAGAAAAAGCACCGGACGAAGAAAGGGCGGCGGAAGGCCAGGAGCCGGATGCAGAATTTCCAATGCCGGATGCGGAAGAGCCGGACGCGGCGGAAACGGAATTTTCCCCTGAGAGGCAGATGCAGGAGAACAAAGAGCAGTTCCTGGAAAAAGCGAAAGAGCAGAAAGTCGAATCGGAACAGGCTGAGGAGCTGTTCGAGCGGCTTACGGCGGATGGGGTTTTTCAGAACGGCGACAGGGCGCTCACGGGGCTGATGATTGATGATATAGACGAAAACGGGCAGACGGATATGCTCGCCATGGTACAGGATGCGGCGGAACGTCCTGCTTACGGTTCGGGCGGTCTGTGGCTTTATATGAATGCGGACGAGCCTTATTGCTTTGAAGAGGAAGAATGTTCTTATTGCGGCTGGTTCGATGCTTTTTGGGCGGATATTGACAATGACGAAAATATCGAGATCGTGTTCAGCGCGGAAGGAACGGGCTGCGGTGCGGTGGGCGATTCTTATAAGGCCGTGTTTAAGTACAAGGGCCATGCCATCGAGCGGATGAAGCTTCCTTCCGATTTAGACGAGGATTACGATCAGGGGCTTCAGGTGGAGCTGGTGCAGGAGCCTGTAAAAAACGTATACAGTGCGTACTGCCCTTATTTTGACGAACTGATCTCTTTTCGCGGGCAAAATGTAGAGGGCTGGGAAACGCCGGATGCCCCGCAGATCGCGGGCGGTAATGCGCGGGGATTCTATGAATTGCGTGCGGTGGAATATGAAGGGAAAAAGGTGCTGCAGGCTTCGGAATATCTGTATGGAGAAGGCGGTGTCGCACATTATGTCGCTACGGCACAGTTTTTGATCACATGGGAAAAAGACGGTACGCCGAAGGCACTCAAATGGTGGATTGAGGAGGCCGAAGACGGCCGGGCGAACCGCAAGGAATGAATATACCCAACTTTCCGGAATGCTGATGCAGCAAATGAATGAAGTTTATGATTTTATCGATTTCCGCAATCAAACCCGTGCAACCATAGAAAGATTGTTGAGAATTGATGTCAGGGACTACCCTGAGATCGCCGTCAGGGAGGCACTTCTAAATCTGCTGGTTCACCGCGATTATTCTTTTAGCGCCAGTGCGCTTATCAGTATTTATGCGGATCGGGTTGAATTTGTATCTATTGGCGGATTGATGCCGGGAATTAATCGGGAAGATATTATGGTAGGCATTTCCGTATGCAGAAATCAAGATCTTGCGAACGTGTTCTACCGGCTGCATCTGATTGAGGCTTATGGTACTGGAATGGGAAAGATTATGAGGGCATACGAAAGCATGGAAGAAAAGCCTTCGATTGAAACAACCAAAAATGCCTTTAAGATCATATTGCCTAACATTAACGCAAAATATGAAACGGGAAAGTTTCCTGCACCGAAAGCAGAAGCTATCACAAGTTCAGCTGCCGGGGCTGAAAAAAAACTGAGCAATGAAGAAAAAGTATTGAAATATGCCCGGTTTCATGGCACTATTACAAGAAATGATGTAATCGAATTGCTTGAAGTGAGTACATCTACTGCTTCCAGAGTCATTAGGAGAATGGTAAAAAGCAACTTGCTGAAGCAGAATGGAAAAGTGCGGTATATATTTGCACTCCTGCGGATATTGGCGATGTGTTCAAAAGATTTTTGTGAGGTGGCTGAAATGAACGAAACAGAAAACAAATCGGAAAGAACAGATCTTTTCCTGGAAAAGCTAAAGAAAGACTCACCTCGATACAGCGGTCTTGAAACGACCGGGTACAGTCTTGCGGAAAAGAAAAATACAATCCGCTCCCTGATGAACATCCGTATGCCGGGAGCGCTTTCCGATGAATTGGTGAATCTGCAGGATGAATATTTGCAGGAAGAGCGGAAAGCAAAGGGCGTTGTGGTTTTGGCGGATATTCCGACGGTAAGAGAGCAGTTTAACAGCGGTTTTCCCCACGCTGACAAAATATCGATCTGGCAGGGGGATATCACAAGGCTGAAAGCCGGCGCTGTTGTAAATGCTGCCAATTCGCAAATGCTCGGCTGCTTTGTGCCATGCCACAGGTGCATAGACAATGCCATTCACAGTGCGGCGGGGATGCAGCTTCGTGAGGAATGTGCTCACATCATGAGCCGCAGGCGGTCAAAATATGGCAGGGATTATGAAGAACCGACGGGTACAGCCACTTTGACCGCGGCCTATAATCTTCCCTGTGACCATGTGATCCATACGGTGGGACCGATCGTCTATGGCGGACTGAACGATATGCTTTGTCAGGATTTACGGAACTGCTATGAAAATGTTCTGCAATGCTGTCTGGAACATCAGATCAGATCCGTTGCGTTCTGCTGCATTTCGACAGGGGAATTTCATTTTCCGAATGATAAGGCGGCAGAAATTGCCGTAGAAACGGTTGTGGATTTCCTGGAAAAGCACGATGATCGTATGGACCGGGTCGTATTTAATGTTTTTAAGGACAGCGACCGGGAGATTTATGAGAAAATCCTGGGATGAAGGGGGCAGACATGATACTCGAAACGGAAAGACTGTATTTACGAGAGATGGGTCAGGATGATTTCGAAGCTTTGTGCAAAATACTGCAGGACGAAGATACAATGTATGCTTACGAAGGCGCTTTTAACGATATGGAAGCGCAGGAGTGGCTTGACCGGCAGATTTCCCGTTACCGGAAATGGGGATTTGGCCTATGGGCGGTTATATTGAAGGAAACGGATGAGATGATCGGACAGTGCGGACTTACGATGCAGCCGTGGAAAGAGGAGGAAGTGCTGGAGGTTGGTTATCTTTTTCAACGGCGGTATTGGCACAATGGCTACGCGATAGAAGCGGCCCAGGCATGTAAACGGTATGCCTTTGAAACGCTGGGCGCGGAGGAGGTCTGCTCTATCATCCGGGATACGAATACTGCATCGCAGAAAGTGGCCGTTCGAAACGGTATGGTCATAACGGACAGCTGGACGAAGCATTACCGGGGTGTGGATATGCCGCATGATCGGTATGTGGTCCGGCCGGAAAATTAAATGCGATATTGGACCAATGTATACTGTCATTTGCGTTATATTCTGATACGTTTTGCGAAAGTATATTATTATTTTTTCAGGTGCTTCGTTAATCCACAATTTCATTTTTCGGTAGGAATCTAAAGTTTCAAATCTGACCATGATTATTGACTGATGCCCCAGTATTCAAACTATGCAGAACCAACCCATCCGGGCATTTCAGATCGCCTCCTTGCTTCCGTCGTTTAATACTTTTTTTCTATTGATGAATCTATTTCCCGAAAAAATCTGTTGCATAGTTCAAAAAAAGCATTGATTCGCTGTTCTGCGTCGGGAAAGGCTTGATTGATATAAAAAACGTAGTTCTGCTCTTTGGTGAACTTCATACCATTTTTTTCTTCCAATTCGTTTCTTACCCAGCTGTGAAACTGTTTTTTAAATGCTGAATCCACATAATCAGCTCTGCCGGTCATGATATTATTATATAAAAAACCACTGATAAAGAGATGAATTGATTCCAAGGTTGGAATTCCGACATACATACCAGGTCTTAATCTGATTTGTTGTATTAGTTGCTTTACGTTCATTTTTTTGATTCTCCTAGTTAATGGGTTTTGTTATAATATCAAAAAGTGATGGTGAATCGGAAACTCCTAAATCAAACAGCCAATCATCGTAATTTATTCCATTGGAAAGTACAGTTTACAAGGGACTACACAAGGTAACGGTCTGGCGGGCGCTGATATGCCCGTCAGATTTTCCATGTAATGTTCAAGCTGTCGCTTGTGGCGGCAACGGTGGTAATCATCAAATCCACCACCCGCCGCTTGTCGTCAAAGGATACGCTGTCCCATGTGTCGAGGTAGCCGGAAATCTGGCTGACCTGTTCCGGGCTGATGGCTTCCACCGTCAACTCCGCCATCTTCGCCAGAAGTTCCTGCTTGCGTCCGTCCAGTTCGGCTATCTTCACATTCACATAGGAGAGCAGCACATTATTTGCGCCTGTCAGACTGTCCAGCAACTTTTCAATCTCGCTATCCACATGGGCAAGTTCCACTTGCAGGGCGGTGATTTTGGGATTGGCCTTTGCCGCTTTCTTCCTGCCCGTCAGCGTCTTGTGGCTGTCCAGCTTCTTCACCATCTGCTGGTACACCACCGCTTCCAGTTCCGCCGTGATGATTTTCCCGCAGCCGGGACAGCTTTTGTTATCCAGCCGTTTCGTACAGCGCAGATATTGTCTGCCGGAGGGATTGAAGATACTCATAAGGGCATACCCGCAGTTCCCGCACTTAATTTTCCCCGCCAGCCATGTATGGGTGGCTTTCCGGGCAGACTGGATTTTCATGTTGTTCATCAGCTTCTTGCGGCACGTCAGCCATATGTCCGAGGGGACAATGCCCTCATGGGGCGCAAGCACCAGCATTTGGTCTTTCAGGCTTTGGGCCTTGTCCGGCTTCACGTCCCGGCCTTGATAGAGATAGCACCCGTTCATACCCGTGAAGTCGGCGGCGTCATTGACAAGCACCGTCCCCTGGCTCTTGAAAAACTCGTACACATCCAAGTCCGCCTGCACATAGACGGGGTTGCGTAACATCTGCGCCAGCGTGGGGCGTATCAGTTCCCGGCCATTAAATAAAATGCCCTGTTCCG
>CAJTUC010000015.1 GCA_910579395.1 uncultured Lachnospiraceae bacterium
GATATGATTGATTGGTTTCGGTGCTTATATATGATTTTTTCTCGTTACTTGTCGGGAGTTTGAATTGCGGAATATCATTGTTGGGTATTTCTCCGCTTGGGGGAATAGGAGTTCATTTCATACGGTAATTACTGCATGAAAAAAGACTATAACCGTTGCTGTCATAGCCTTTTAAGGATTGAGGAAGCCCCTTTCTTATTTGTATTTGTTTGTCGCCCCTCCGCACTATCCAACATCTGCGGCGCAGACAATCCTTTCATGCCGTATGGGCAGACCACCATGCACAATCCGCAGGCATTTTTTCTCCCATGCTTTTCAATATAATCGCTTCTCTTCCGGTTGCACAGATGATAGTCGATCAGCTCGCTCCGCAGACTGTGAATATCCCATGCTCTGCCCGTCAGCGCCTTGTGCGGACAGATATCAACGCACTTTGTACAGCCCTCCGGGCATCTGCTTTCCGTCATTTTGCTTCCGTATACAAAGGGCGCATCGATAAGTACTGCGGAAAGCCGCACCCGCGGCCCGTATCTTTCCGTAACGAGAACATCATTTTTTCCAATCCAGCCCAGACCGGCATTTACCGCCGCATATTTAAAAGAAAAGACCGCTTCCAGTTTCCGCAGGATTTCATCCAGTTCCCTTCTGGCATTGCGAATGCTGTCCTCGAAACCCTGTTCCGTATAGTCATCGAACGCAAGCTGAGGTTCATAGGGAACGGCAAATACCAGCGCGGATTGATATTCTTTTGCAAAGGGACTGTAAGAAATATCCGTATAGCCATACAGGACTTCGGGATAGTCGGTGAAAATTTGTTGTAGTTTTGAAATGATCATATTTATAACCATGCTCCCTCTCAGCGCGAAATTCTTCATTTTATAAGCAAATGTATTTTACCACAATACTTCATTTGCTTTCAATGTTATTTGAAAACAGAAGCATTTTGAAACAAAAACGTGCTGCCAAATGCACAATTGCCTTCGGCAGCACCCTGTTACTCCTTTTTCACTTTCCGCTTTTATTTTCAGATACCGCTTTCTGCCTTCACCTCAAACTCATACGCCCCGCTCTCCAGCTCCCGCACCGAACCGTCCGGCAGCGTCAGCCTCGCCGGTGCCGGCGTACTGCAGCGTATCCTGACCATATCGCCCTCTACCTGCCACGCCATTCTAATTTCTCCGGCGCGGCTTTGGTAGCTGCCTTCCACACTTCCGAGCCGTCTGTCAATAAAGGGATGCAGACTAATCTTCGCATAACCCGGTTCCAATGGCTGAATGCCCAGGATATAGCGGTAATAAAACTCTCCTACGCTTCCGAAGGAATAATGATTGAAGGACACCATATTATCGCCGCTCATTTTGCTTTCATTAACGGTGCCGTCAGGCCGCAGGGCATCCCACCGCTCCCATGTCGTCGTGGCCCCGCAGTTGACCTGATAGAGCCAGCCCGGACACTGTTCGTTCAGGAGCAGGTCATAAGCAAGTCGTGCCTGACCGTTATCGGCAAGCAGGGGCAGCAGGTGCTCTGTTGCAAAAAAGCCGGTCTGCATTCCTTCCTCCCGAATCTTTTCCACAAGCTTCCGGAAACAGGCATCCCATAGTTCTCCTTTCGGAATGACCATCTGCAGGGCCATGATATAAGCACCCTGATAATTGTCCTTCATCGTTCCGTCTTTTTTCACAAAGACTTTCAGATAAGCAGCCGTCGTCTTTTCAAGCTGTTCCCGATAACGTGCCGCATCTTCCGCCTTATTCAGCAAATGCGCTGTTTCGGATAAAATACGCAGGTCATTGACGATAAAGGCATTGGAGACCGGACCGTTGTGCATCGCCATGTATTTTACATCTTTGCCGGGAGCCAGCCAGTCACCAAGGCTTGGACCTATCCACAGGTCTTTCCTGCTCATCAGGCCTTTTCCCATATGGCGAATTTCACATTCCACATGGGTTTTCATGCTGTCATACTGCTCCTGCAGATACCGGGTCGTTCCGTACTGCTGCCACAGCATCTTCGGCAGAATCGTGACGGCATTTCCCCAGCCGAGCATATTCATGAAGCCGACGCCTTCCGGCCCGCGGGCAGGAACCACCGGCGCCACATAACCCTCGGAATTATCCATCTGCGTATAGCGGATATCTTTCAGAAACTTTGCAAGAAACGGCTCCGTATCATAATTATATGCTCCTGTCAGCGCAAACACATGGCCGTCACCGGTATATCCCATCCGCTCGTCGCGCTGCGGGCAGTCCGTCGGCACTTCCAGATAGTTGCTTCGCTGCCCCCATACCTGATTGTTGTAAAGTTGTTCCACTTTTTTGTATCCACATGTAAAAAACCCTGTACGCTCCATTTGGCTGTGTATGACTAATCCGGTCAACAATCCCTCTTCATATTCGACACCGGAAAGCTCCACATACCGGAATCCCATAAAGCTGAACCGCGGACGGTATTTCTCTGTTTCCGTGCCCTTATAGTACACGGTTTCCGCTTTTGCCTTACGCAGATTAGCCGTATAGAGGCTTCCGTCCGCGTTCAGGATCTCGCCATGCCGAAGTTTGAGCATTTCCCCGTTCATATGCGCCGGGTCGATTTCCAGAAAACCGGCGAAATTCTGTCCGAAATCCAGAATCGTCACATCGCCGTGCTTCACAGCAGTTTTGACCGGAACGGTCTCCTGTATCTTCGTGTATAAAATGCCGTCTTCCATATGTTCCGGCAGCTTTCCCTCATAGGGAACCGGCTTTTCGTCAGTCTTACGCAAAACATCGGCATGATAGATTTCCCCGTCATAAAAGCCCGCATATTCGTATGGACTTTGAAGCATCGCCACCGTCTTATCGCGGCTGGTGTAAACAATGCTGCCCTCATCGTACTCCACCGTCAGCATCCATGCCGCGGCAGAATGCTCCCCGTATATCTGGCATTTGTTCTCAAACGTATAACGACCGCAGTACCAGCCCTGTCCCAGATAGATTCTGAGTACATTATCCGTGTTGTCCGATTCAGTCAACATCTTTGTCACATCGTAGTTCTGCACCTGCAGCTGGCGGTGATAATAGGTATAGCCGGGCGCAAACAGAATATCGCCCACCTTTTCCCCGTTGAGTTCCGCTTCATATACGCCGAGTGCGGTCATGCACAATGTCGCTTTCGTGATTTTTTTGCTTTCTGTTACGGAAATGACCTGTTCGAACACATCGACAGCCCCCTCCGTATAAGGTCTGTCCGCCTGTATAAATTGTTCTTTTAACTGCTCATACATATTCATCCCTCATTCTTCTTTTACCGGTGCAGTCAATAATACACCTCGTTCTAAATTCTAAAAACACATGCCGGAAAATATATGCCCTTTTAAAAATGTTCTTTTAGAAACGCCGCACTTTTCTCAAAACTCTTAATCGGGCTCTTATCTATCCAATTCCGGTGGCTTTCAAGAATCACCGCCTCCACACCGGCGGCCTTCGCTTTTTCGGATAGAGCCTCTAACGGCATGGCGCCGGTTCCAAGTTCCATACTGTCGCTTTTGACTATAGGAGTCATGCAGGGACCTGTCTGCCGTGTCCCACGGTCGTTGATATGCCACAGCTTCATCCGGCTCCCAAGCGTCTCCATAACAGAAAGCGGATTCTCACCGCACTCGGCGCACCAGTAGCTGTCGAATTCAAAATTTACCGCCGCCGCATCCGTTTCCTCCAGCAAAATCTGATACGCATTTTTTCCGGAGTTATTTTTTAAGAATTCACAATTATGATTATGATAGAACAGGCGGATGCCCTCTTTCCTGAGCGCCGCACCGGCCTTATTCAGCCTGTCGGCGAGCTGCTTTACCGCTTCGGCCTCCCCATAAGGAAAGCGGTACATCCCGGTAATGACAATCCTGTCAGTGCCGAACTTTTTCGCTTCTTCCGCCACCGCGGCAGGTTCCCGCTCAATACTTCCCAAATCCTGATGAATGGACACGACTTTCAGACCGCTTTGCCCCACCAGCCGCAGCCAGTCCAATTTTCCGCCGTTCCCGACCGGCATTCCTGCCGCTTTCGTCATCATTTTTACGAGAAAACCGCTTGGATGAATCATGAATCCGCACAATTCGATGCCGTCATATCCTGCGGCTTTCATTTTTTTCATTGTGGCAAGCGCCTGTTCTTCTTTATTCATCACCGTTCCCAACATGAACTGCTGTACTGCTTTTATCGGCATATCCGCACCTCCTGACTCTGTTCTTACCGACATATTTTCACGCTTTCCCGGAGAGAAAATCACAAAGCTGCCGTTCCAGTTCAGGGCCCCACCAATCGCGATAGCCTGACTTATATGGATGAATACTGTCCTTCATGTACAGCGCTCTCTCTGTCTCCGTAATTTGATTAAATCCGTCATCGCTCCAAAGGTCTAAAATACCAATCCCCCATTTATCTGCCAGTTGATATAGACGTTCTACCATAGCACGATAATTGTCGCTTTCGAACCTCGCATTGGTATAAAATACGACCGGACATCCCCAGGTTTGTTCTGCATAACATATAATATACTCTATGGCGCCGGTAATCGTAGCGGTATCAAATTCTTTCAACTCGGTTTTCTCCGAAATCTCTCCAAGCGGCAGTCCCTTGCTGGCATCATTTGTTGAAAGCTGACAGATCACAAAATCTATCTGCGCATCAGCGTCCACATTCAACAATCTTTGAATATAAGAATCCGAACCGTTATCCGTCAGCGTAGTGCCGTCTACCGCCTCTTTTATATAAGTACAGTCCATACGCGCACCGAAATATTCCGGTATAGACTGATAGAGAGCCGCAGCGCCATTCGTTACGGATGAACCAAGAAACAGAATGTTTTTATCTTCCAGTGGACTGTCCTTCATAGGCTGAATATAGGAAAAATCATATTTTTCCGCATTTCCTTCCATTTTTGCAAGGCGCATCTGCCCAAGCTTCCTAAAGGGTCCATACTGAAATCTCCATCCGATATACATCCATTGTCCCAATAAAAGAACAAGAAGAATGCCAAACACAATAAGCAGTTTTTTCTTTTTTAACGCTTTTCCTTTCATTCCTGTCCCCTTCATCCCTTTCTGATTTTCTGCAAAACGCGGTTGAGCTGTCTGATGCTTTCCTCATCGATATCGCCTGCCTGCTTCATAAGGCTGATCAACGTCATCCTGCCCATCATCCGCTGCAATCCGGGATTGTCCTTCACCGCATCCGCCACATCCCCCCGGGAAGCCGCTCCTTTTTCCATCATCTGATTGACGATTGCACCTGCCTCGGGATTGGCCCGCAGTTCTGCCAGCGTATCGGAAACGGAATAGCAGCCGGGGTCAAACGCATCCTGGTCGAACCAATTGACCACGTCCTGCTTTTTTGCGAAACGATACTCCGGATTATCTTCCGCAGTCTTTCGAATCGTTATCGTGCAGCTCTGTCCTGCGGCTCTGGCTTCTATCGTATGCTCCCCGGAAATGGGCACCTGAAAACGAAATACCCGATGTGCCCGAAGCGTATCAAAATGTCTGCCGTCCATATACAGGGATACTTCTTCCGCATTGGAATAGACTTTTATCTCCGTCACATCCTCCGCCCGCTCCACATACCGGCTGCCGCAGATATGCACCATCGGCTCCCGGTTCCATGCCGCTTTGTACAGATAAAAAGCATCCTTCCTCGTCTGTCTGTCAAAAGTGACGAGCCCTTTTTGATTTTCCCCATGCTTGCCGCCTTCATCCCGTCCGTCGGCCGCAAAGTCAAAAAGATTCCACACATGGGTCGCCCAAAGCCACGGTCTTTGCTCAATCATTTCCAGCATATGTTCATGATAAAGTGCCTGATAGGACTCCGTATAATCGCCCTTCTCCGGCCGGCTGCTCTGAAATTTCGGATTGGCATCCGCACCGTATTCACTGAATCCGATCGGCCTGTCGGGATATTTTGCATGAAATTCATCAAAAAATTCTTCGTTCTGCTCCAGTTCTCCCAGATACCATCCAAAATACAGGTTATAACTGTTCACATCCGGGATTTCCAGAATCGGACTGTCCGTCTCCAACATGAAAACGTTTGCCATCGTCGTCGGACGGGTCGGGTCCATCCGGTGGCACAGTTCGTTCAAAAGCCTGTGATTTTCCAGCAAATCTTCATTGACCGCGCTGGCCGCAGTTATTTCGTTGCTCAATCCCCAGACAACGATCGACGGGTGATTATAGCACTGGGCGACCAGTTCTTCCATCTGACGCAGCGTATTTTCCCGGCCGTTCTTCATGTGCATGGTGATATAGGGAATTTCCGCCCACACGATGATGCCGTTCTCGTCGCACAGATCATAAAATTCATCCGCATGCTGGTAATGCGCGAGACGCAGTGTATTTGCACCGATTTCCCGGACGATTTCCATGTCTTTCTGATGATGTGCGGGCGTTAACGCATTTCCGACGCCTTTGTGGTCCTGATGACGGCTGACACCCCGCAGAGGATAACTCCGGCCATTCAACAGAAAACCCTTCTGCGCATCGATTGCATAAGACCGGCAGCCGAAGCGGGTGGAAATTTCATCGCCGCTTGGAAGAGCTGCCGATGCGGTATACAGATAAGGGTCCTCCACGCCGTCCCATAAATGAACACCCTCGATTTCAAAGACGGCACAGGCATGACCATTTTCCGATATAGCTGTCTTGGTTTGTCCGTCCACCGTCATCGTCACCTCTCCCGCGCCCGTCTGCCATGTTTCCACGGTCACTTTGGCGGACTTTTCCGCAAGATTCACGACCGGCGTCACTTTTATCCCCGGCGCCCCACAATAAGAAAGGTCAAAATGCTCTTCCGGCACAATGATCAGATTCACATCCCTGTATAATCCACCATAGAAAGTAAAGTCGGCTTTCTGGGGATATACGGTATCGTTATCGCTGTTATCCACCGCAATGCACAGTTCATTCTCCTCCCGTAAATGCTCCGTCAGCTCCACCCGGAAAGCGGAATAACCCCCCTGATGAACTGCCAGCGTTTCTCCGTTCAGACGCACCTGTGCCGACATGGCAGCTCCTTTTATTTCCAGAAATACGCGGTTTCCCGGCTCTATCTCCGGCTTTTTCAGCGCCCGGATATACCGGCAGGTTCCGCGATAATAATCGTTGCCGCCATCCTGTCCGTCCAACGCATTCCATGTATGCGGCAATTCAACTTGACTGCACTGGTTATTCTGATAGAACTTCCAGTCTTTGTCCATTGAAATCACTTTTCTCATAAAATCATTCCTTTCTTTTTCATCCATCAATCAATTATTTCGGTCTACAATTTATTTCGTTTCGAAAATGTCAGAAATATGATATATTTTCTTTAGAAAGCATCATAAAAACATAAGGGGATACATCTTATTATGGATATTGAACAAAATCTCGCTCTTTTACAGGAACTGCTCTGCTGCGGCAGCAATATTTACACATGGTGCTATGACGCGCAGGGCCGCCTGCTCCACTCCAACTGCCCTCATGAATCGCTGTTCGGCGCCGCCTTTTCCTTCCTCGGCTGCAAAGAGCGTGCCATGCAGATTGGAAGGGAAAACGGACAGCCCCAGGCTGTCGGAACGACCTTTGGTCTCCTGTGGGGTGTTGACTTCGTCAGTCAAGAAAATTCACTGCAGCGGATGTATGTCATCGGCCCCGTTTTTTCCCACAATGTTTCCAGACAGGATATCGAAGCCGGATTCCGCCATTATGCAGGCGAAGAAATCACGCTGGCATGGAAGCACCGCCTCATCAACGCCTATGAGGAAGTTCCCCTTGTACAGCATATCCTTTTCACCCGGTATCTGCTGATGCTCCATTACTGCCTTACCGGAGAAAAACTGGGAGCCTCCGATACTTCCATCCAGCAGTCCATCTCCGATGCTGCCCCTGCAGATACCAAACGGGACCGGCACCGGGTATGGATGTGTGAACAGACGCTGCTCCATATGGTACGGAACGGTGACCTGAACTATAAAGATGCGCTGAATGACTCCTTTCTGATCAGCGAAGGCGTTCCTGTACGGGGAAAGGATCCTTTACGACAGGCAAAGACCTCTGTCATCGTATTTACTTCCATTGTCTGCCGCGCCGCCATAGAGGGCGGTCTGTCCCCTGAGACGGCTTATTCCCTCGGGGACTCCTATATGCAATCCGCTGAGAATGCGCTCATCTACGATGAACTCCGTTCCATTTCCACACTGATGTATGACGATTTCATCAGGCGGGTACACAAAGCCAGACAGAATCCGAAGCTTTCCTCCCCCATTGCAAAATGCAGGGACTATATCGAGATGCACCCCGGAGAAAAAATCCGTGCAAAGGATCTTGCAAAACTGGCCGGTTATACGGAATACTATCTGACGCGTAGATTCAAGGAAGAGACCGGTATGAGCGTCAGCGATTATGTACAGCAATCCAAAATAGAACGCGCCAAAGTCCTGCTTAACAGCACCGCTCTCTCCATTCAGGAAATTTCCGAACAGCTCTGCTTCGGCAGCCGGAATTATTTCAGCCGGGTCTTTTGCGAAGCAGAAGGCTGTACGCCGACACAGTACCGCAAAAAATAGGGAATGTCTCTGCCGGGGCCATTCTTCCACTCTTTGCTCTAAAGATTCATTATTTTAAGTGTTCCATAATGACTGCGTGGCGTGCCTCTTCTTTTCGCTCGGCAATCCGCTTCTGTACGTTGACCATTTCTTCCTTGCTCAGTTTACAGAACCGCATAGCGATGATTGTACAGAGCCATCCGAATACGGGCAATCCGAACTTAACGGCCATCGTCACCCAGAAAATGGCATCGGTACAGGGTTCACCGGGCTGCGGCATCGTGGTCTTATAGCCGACCAACGCCACTGCGCCTGCAGCGACCGTTGCGCTGAATGCGGTGATAATTTTGTCAATAAGACTGTATGTACCGGTAACGACGGCGGGCACATATCTTCCGCTGCGGTCCAGCTCATAATCGATCGTATCCGCCATAAAAGAAGTATTGGCAGTCGTAATACACATGTTAGAACCGTTCTGGGCCAATGTCAGCACCACATAGAGAATCATCGCAGGACTCATCATAGCGGCAATCTGACTCGGGTCTATGACAATAAAGAACAGGAAAGTCACGGCAGAAATGCCCATGCTGATCCATGTCCATGTAACGATCGCTTTACGGCTTCCATGCTTCCCCGCATATTTTGCACCTACTACGGCAAACAGAATGGACGGAATCATGCTGATGACCGTCAGCATCGTGGAAATTCCCATGTTCCCGATGACAATACCGAACAGCAGGGTCGAAATAACAGACTGGCTCGCTGTCTGCTGCGCAATCTTATCGGAAGCATTAGAAATAATGTAACATTGTAACGGGCGGTTATGTGCCAGAACATCCATCATATCCTTTATTTTCAACTTCTCTTTCTTTTTCGCAAAACCCGCAAAATATTCCGGCTTATCGAATTCCGATACAGAAATGCAGACTAACACCGTGCCGACCGCCGCCATAACAAGACAGACAACACAGGCCGCCGACAGGAAAGACTGGTTATACTCCCCGCCGAACATCGGCAGAAGCACCATATTCAGGACCATCATCATGACCATCGGTACCAGATAATTGAAAGCCGTCGTCCATACGCCAATGGTCGGACGCTGCTTCGGGTCATTGGACATGATTGCCGGAATTGTCTGCGCCGTCATATTCGTGATCGTATAGCCGATGACATAGATAATATAAAAGATCGTAAACGCAATCCATCCGAAACCTTTGCTCGAAAACAGGCTGAACATACACAACAGGCCAACCGCCTCGATGAGATAACCCGCTATCAACAGAACGCGGAGCTTGCCGAACCGGGTATTGACCCTGTCATAAATAAAAGCCAACAATGGATCTGTAACACCGTCTAAAATACGGGTACAGGTCAGAATATAACCGATGACGATCGTACTGACTCCATATCCGATGCTCGCGCTGTAGCTGGCGAGATTGATCAGAGAATAAACGCTCATACCTACCAATCCGTTGCATGCATACAAAATGATCTGCCATGTTTTTGCCCGACGGTATGCAACGCCGTCAATTTCACTGGCCGTAATTTTTTTGGACATCCTCTTGTCTCCTTTCTCCATCCGCTTTTTCGTTTTCGTATGATACCGACTGTCAGCCGGCCTCATCTGTTCTTTCATATGCGTTCATTATATTCCCTGTCATTTCTTTTAATAAAGATAAAAATTAATTATTGTGTATAAAAATTAGTTCTCATTTTTATTATACGCAATTTATTATCCAAAATCACTAATTTTTATCCACTTTCTCTCTTCTTTTTATGTATAATGATCGTAAACAAAGAATGTCAACCCCAAAATCCGAAAAATATGAATAACAGGAGGCCTTTTTTATGACTTTTTCACAGGACTTTTTCATCGGCGCGGCAACCGCCGCACATCAGGTAGAAGGCAATAATATCCACAGCGACTACTGGGCGCAGGAACACATGGTACATACGGATTTTCTGGAACCGAGCAATGATGCTGTAGACCATTATAACCGCTATGCCGAAGACATCCGGCTGATGGCGGATGCTGGACTGAACGCCTATCGCTTTTCTATCGAATGGGCAAGAATCGAACCGGAAGAAGGGCATTTCGATAAATCGGAGCTTTCTCATTACAGGGATGTTATCCGTACCTGTAAAGAAAACGGCATCGAGCCAATTGTCACCCTGCTTCATTTCTCCAGCCCCAAATGGCTGATTACCAAAGGCGGCTGGGAATCCGACGAGACCCCCGGCTATTTTGCACGCTATGTCCGCTATGTGATGGAGCATCTCGGAAAAGAACTGCACTATGTCTGTACCATCAACGAGGCGAACATGGGCATTCAGGTCGCTGCCATTGCCGAACGCTACAAAAAACAGATGATGGTCAAAATGCAGTCCGGCCAGACGGACGGCACCGTCCAGATGGGTCTGAATCTGGAAAAAATGATGGCAAATCAGGAAGCTGCCGCAAAAGAACGGCTGAAAATCTTTGGCGTTGCCAAAACGGAAGGCTTTACCAGCCCCCGCACGCCGCACGGAGACGAAATCGTCATGGAAGCACACAAAGCCGCACGCGCCGTTATCCGAGAGACCGCCCCGCATATTCAGGTCGGTCTGACACTGAGCCTGCATGACGTTCAGGCCCTTCCGGGAGGCGAAGAAAACGCCGCAAAAGAATGGGCTGACGAATTTACCCATTATCTTCCCGCCATCGAAGGCGATGACTTTCTGGGCGTCCAGAACTACACCCGCACCCGCATGGATGCTTCCGGTTCCCTTCCCGTTCCGGAAGGCGCGGAACTGACACAGATGGAATACGAATTTTACCCGGAAGCGCTTGAAAATGTTATCCGCAAAGTGGCGCAGGATTTCAAGGGTACGCTCATCGTAACGGAAAACGGCCTCGCCACATCCGATGACACCCGCCGGTGTGCCTTCATCGAGACCGCGCTGTCCGGTGTGAAGGCCTGCATCGCCGATGGCATCCCCGTAAAAGGTTATATGTACTGGAGCCTGCTCGACAACTTCGAATGGCAGAAAGGCTATTCCATGACCTTCGGCCTGATCGCCGTTGACCGCTCTACCCAGAAACGCACCCCCAAGCCCAGCCTGACCCACCTCGGCGGCTGCTGCGGGCGGTAGAGCAATATAAATATATCACGATATATATACTTAACAGCAAGTGGGGAAACTCCGGCGCGTCCGGCAGCAGGAAAAAGATTTTCCCTGCAAGGCCCTGTAAAAACGCCGGCACTTGGATTTTGGGTCACTTGTGACACAAAATCCTTAATACCGCTGCGTTTTTAGCGGAGCGAAAGCGTGCCGCGCAGGGGAAACTTTTCCTGCTGCCGGACGCGCCGGAGTTTCCCCACTTTTACCCCAACGAAAGGACTTTTCCCATGAAACAATACTTCTGCAACCCCCTGAACTTCACCTACCAATACCAGTTCAACCAGAAAGAAAACGGCTTCTCTCTGAACCGTGAAGCCGCCGACCCTTCCATGATCTTATTTAAAGGAAAATACTATCTGTTCCCCAGCATGACGAGGGGCTTTTTAGTCAGCGCTGATATGGCGGAATGGAAACTGTGCTCTTTAAAAGATGTTCCGGTCTATGATTATGCCCCGGATGTCCGCGTCATCGGGGACTGGATGTATTTCTGCGCCAGCCGCCGCGGCGAAGTCTGTGATTTTTACCGTACAAAAGACCCTGAAAGCGGCGAATTTGAACGGATTCCCGGCACTTTTGATTTCTGGGACCCCAACCTTTTTCTCGATGACGACGGCCGCATGTACTTTTACTGGGGATGCAGCAACATGACCCCCGTCTGGGGCGTAGAGCTGAATCCCGATACGATGGAGCGGCTGGGAGAACCGGTCGTTCTGATTGAAAATCATCATAAAGAATACGGCTACGAGCGTACCGGCGAGGACCACCACTACGACCCGAACGGAAGCCACATCGTGCAGCTCCTCAAGGCACAAATGGCGCAGAATCTCGGATGCAGCCCGGATGCGATCACGGATATCACGCCCGCCATCGAATCCACGCCGGAGCAGTACCGCCCGCTGCTAAAAGCCGCGTTGTCCGACGCGCCTTACATCGAAGGCGCATGGATGACAAAGCATGATGGCAGATATTACCTGCAATACGCCAGCCCCGGCACGCAGTTCAATATTTATAACGACGCAGTCTATGTAGGAGACAACCCGCTCGGCCCTTTCACCGCCTGCCGGAATAATCCTTTTTCCTATTCGCCCGGCGGTTTCTGTCCAGGTGCGGGACATGGCTCCACGATGGAAGATAAAGCAGGAAACTGGTGGCATACGAGTACGATGCGCATCTCCGTCAATCACGACTTTGAGCGCCGCATCGGCATCTGGCCCGCAGGCTTTGACAAGGACGGAGAACTTTTCTGCAATCAGCGCTACGGCGACTGGCCGCAGGCCGTTACCGGCGGAAAAACAGACCCATGGGCGGAGCCCGAATGGATGCTGTTAAGTTACAACAAAAACGTAACCGCCAGCAGTCAGGAAAAACCCGCCGCAAACGCGGTGGACGAGAATGTTCGGACATGGTGGAAAGCCGGGGAAAAAGACGCTGCGCCGTGGCTGCTTCTCGACCTTGGCACGGACTGTACCGTTAATGCGGTGCAGGTCAACTTTGCGGATGATATGGGAAGCGCAGCAGAACTCCCCGCAGGAGCTCGGCTTATCGGTGAACCGGGCCGGGGACGCTATATCGAAGAGCGCTCTTTCTTCACCCGTTTTCTGCTGGAGACCAGCATCGACGGCGAGAATTGGAGCATATTAGAAGATAAAAGAAACAGCGATACCGACCTCCCCCACGATTTCATCGTAAGACCGGACGGCATCCGCGCGCGGTATCTCCGTTTGACCGTGACCGAGACCGCCTATCATGCCGCGGCCTGTATCAGCGGTCTTCGGGTATTTGGAAACGGAAACGGCAGCGCACCCGCACAGGTAACAAATGTCAAAGCACTCCGTAAGGATGCCATGTCCATGCTGCTCACCTGGCAGGGCGATGCCGTCGGTTATGAGGTCCTGTGGGGACACGCACCCGATAAGCTATATCACAGCTATCGGGTATTTGCCCGGACACAGCTTGAAGTGCGTGCCCTGATGGAAAATGTATCACAATATTATGTACGGATAGATGCCTTTAACGAAAACGGCATTACGCAGGGCGAAGTGCTTCCTGCAGACCACACATTTTAAATCTCTTTGGCGCTATATAACGACAACTCTGTTCTTACCGCTTTTTTGGCCTTATATAGCGCCATATCTACGCGGGTACACAGCGTATCCAGCGTGTCGTCTTCTTTGGCCTGGGTCACGCCGAGGCTGACAGTCTGCGGTCTTACCGCCCTGTTTTGTTTTTATTTACCCATTAAAATTCAGTGCTTTTAGAAGTAATGATAAAACCGTTTTCATTGTCTTTTGGCACGATGCCAAAACATACTGTACCAACATTGCTTTCGCCCTCAAAATCAATCGTATATCTTACCGTAATAGAATCACCAAATTCCTCATAATCGGCAAATGTATATTGGTAATCAGGATAATCAGAAACACCAATGTAATAGTAACCATTCTGATAATAGAAAGAGGTTTGTCCTTGTTCCATATCTTCAAAAGAAGGCTTTATATCTGGCAGGTCAACACCAAACACCAGTTTTGCATAGGCTTCTGCTTCTTGCAAACTAATTTTAACAACTGTTTCATCAAAATCATCACGAGGTACTGTTTCTGTTTCTACACCTTCAGATGCGCCAGTGTAAGAATAAAATAGGAAATCTCGCCAAAATGTTTCGTCCTTTGCTGTTTGGGAATTGAAGTCATTCAATTTTTTACACATTTGTGTCAGAAAATTCTTTCCCTGTTCCGTAAGTTCAAAGGTTGTTTCTGTTTTGGGAAGTGATTCCTGTTCATTCTCCGCAGAACCGGTTGTTTCCATTTCGCTTGACGTTTCTTCTGGATTCTTTTCTGTGTCTGTTGTTGTTTCAGTTTCAAGAATAGAGCTGCTGCTTTCCAATGCTTCATCCTTTTTATCTGTTCCGCAAGCGGATAGACACAATATCGTAGTCATAAATAATAATAAACACATTTTTTTCATTTTAACTAGTCCCCTTTTCAAAGTGTAATCTGTTACAACGGGATTCATTGTAGTCCTTTTTGCATCAAAAGTAAAGTATATCGTTTTGCGTCAATAACTCAAAAAAACACTTGACAAAATGCTTCAATCCCTTTGCTCCAGCCCAGATACGCCGCACATACCGTCATCGTACCGAGTGCGAATACCGCCGCTGCAACCGCTGTCCACATTGTTTTCCATCTTCTTTTCCTGGAACGCATTTTAACGACCCTCTTTCCCTCTTTTGTTCTGATTTTTCAAAAGTAAGTTCCGCCCTCTCCTGAACTACATCCGGGATAATGACATCGCTCCGCATTTTTTCCATGATATCTTTTTCTCTCACGATCATCCTCCAATCTTTGCCGCCATTAGAATATCTTTTCCATAACCCGCACAGAGTGGCCGTCAGGACATTCTACAGAACGCTGCCGCGATCTGGCTACTCCCCCTCGCGAGTCTCGTTCATACCGTACTGGCCGGAATATGTAGAACGGAACCGATTTCCTCCGTAATTTCCAATAATATAAAAAAATGCCGCGCCCTGTTACAGGCGCAGCATCTCTTTTAAAATTTCCAATTCGATTGACCGTTGCAGTCATATCTTTTCAAACACCGGCATATAGTCAAGCGGCGCATCCACACGGACGACGCGGTTTCCGTCATAAGTCTCTCCTGTAGAAGTCAGCTTCCATTTACCTTCCGGCAGATAAACGTCGCGCGCGAACTCATTCAGATGCAGAATGGGCGCTACCAGATACCTGTCGCCGAACATATACTGATCCTGAAGTTCCCAACACTTCTCGTCTTCCGGGAATTCATAAAACATCGTACGAAGCAGCGGAGAACCGTTCGTATGTGCCTCTTCATATAATGTTCGGATATAGTCATGCATTGAAATACGGACATCATAGTATTTCTTCATGATGGCGTAATTGTCCTCTCCATAGCTCCAGAGTTCATTCGGCTGGCCGGTATGCAGATAGCCGCCGCCCCAGTCCCGCTCATCCAACGGCGGAATATTATAAGGCCCTCTGTCCCCGTGCATACGAAGCACCGGAGAATAGACCGCAAACTGATACCAGCGAATCAAAAGCTGTCTGAAATCTTCATCTTCAACGTCATCCGTCATAAAGCCGCCGATATCGGTCGTCCACCAGGGAATGCCCGCAAGTCCCATGTTCAGTCCGCACTGAATCTGGTCTGCAAAGGCTTCAAACGTGCTCGGCACGTCGCCCGACCAGACTACATTGCCGTACTTCTGGGAACCTGCCCATGCGCAGCGCAGCAGATTGACAACGCTGCCTTTGCCGGCTTTACTCATTTCATCATAAAAAATACGGCTGTACATCTGCGGATACATGTTGCTGAGCGCAAGCGCCGGCCCGTCGCAGTAACGGTAATTTTCAAAATCATAGACCCCGTAATCCGGTTCGGAATTATCCAGCCAGAAAGCATCTATTCCGTAATCATAGTAATTTTTCCTGCATACTTCCCAAACATAATTTCTCGTTTCCGGGTTAAAAGGGTCGATTTCCACGCAGTCTCCCTGAAAATCATAGGTCTGGGCCGCACCGCGCTCTGTCCTGATCAAAAGCCCTTTTTCCATCATGGGTTCAAAATTCTCGCTCTTACGGTCAACCGAAGGCCACACCGATACGATGACCCTGATTCCCATTTCGTGCAGTTCATCCACCATTGCCTTCGGGTCAGGCCAGTATTTTTCATCAAATTTCCAATCCCCCTGCAGCGTCCAGTGGAAAAAGTCAATGACGATCTGATCGATCTTTATGCCCTCTTCCCGATATTTGCGCGCCACGCTCAAGACTTCCTCCTGCGTCCGATAGCGCAGCTTACACTGCCATAAGCCCATCAGTTCCTCCGGGAACATCTCGGCACGCCCGGTCACAGCCGTATAATTTTCCAGAATCTGCTTCGGCGTATCCGCAGCCGTAATCCAGTAATCCATTTCCTTTGTTGATCTCGCAATCCATTCATAGTAATTTTTCCCGAATGTCACGCGCCCCACAGCCGGATTGTTCCACAAAAAACCATAGCCCATGGAAGACACCGCAAAAGGTACGGAAATCTGAGAATTGCGCTGTGCCAGTTCCAGCACACAGCCTTTCATGTCCATGCAGTCCTGCTGATACTGTCCCATCCCAAAAATCTTTTCATCCCGATTGCTCTCGAATTTCAGATTCAAAGAATAGTCACTGCCGCCGATAATACCCTTCCATTCACGGTTCCGCAATTTCAGGCACCTGCTCTCTTTGGAAATCGTTCCGTCATAATATCTGTAATATTCTCGTAAGATCAGTTCGTCATCCTTATAAAAAGAGATGACGCCTGCAAAATTAACGACTGCCTTGATGCGGCCATTGATGATCGTCGCGATTTCTTTCCTGTCAATCGTTCCGTCCCCTGCCCAATGGTCCTCTTCCGATATGATAATTTCCGTATTGCATTTACTGACTCTTTCGGTCAGCGCCCAGTCATTTCCCGTAAACTTAGGGCCCATAGCGGCCCGCACACGGAAAGAATCGCTTCCCCACGCCTCAATCCTTAACATCTCACCCTGATAATAACCTACCAATGCCCCATTGTCCTTCTCAAATCTCATACACATCCTCCTGATTCTGTTCCCGTTCTGCATTTTACCTTGTGCCACGCAGTCTCCGGCCAGGCCGCGCATGTGCAACGTATGGTTCCTGCGGAGGCCCTGGAAAACCGTCGGTACTTAGTGAAAAAGACGCTTTGCGGCTTTTGAACTTAGTACCGCTACTGGTTTTCGCGGAGCGAAAGCGTTCCTCCAAAGGAACCATACGTTGCGCATGCGCGGCCCGGCCGGATACTGCGTGATATCCACTTATTCATTCCTAATGTCATCTTGCAAAATAGATGCTCTAGTGATATGATACTATTATCTTTCGTAAATTACTATTAAAATACTACTATATAGTGATACTATACTATTTTTTAATACGATTTCGATGATTTTCGCGGGGCTGTGTCCTACTGACACGCTTCTGCCATCGTATTCCCGGAAAGGATATGCAATGAGCCCGAACAAAGAAACCGAAGAAAAAAGACAGCACAGCACCACACTAATCCCATACAGTTATTATGAATGCCGTCTTCCGGAATATTATGCGAATGTACCGATGCACTGGCACAGTGAATTTGAGATCAACTTTATTCATCGTGGAAAAGGGGAGTTTATATGCGGCGGCCGGAAATTCACTGCCATCGAAGGCGATATCCTAATCCTGCCCCCCAATATGCTGCACACCGCGTACCCCTGCAAAGACAATATCCTGATTTATGACGCCTTCGTATTCAACCCCGTTTTACTCGGTGCGAACAGCAGCGACCGCAGCACCGTCGAATGTATTCGACCCATCATAAATGGGAATGTTCAGATCAATGTTCATATCCCCTCAGATTCAGAACACTATATCGACATCAAAACCATGACAGACCGAATCCTTTTCTGCATCCATGAAAATTCTCCCCATATGGATTTACTTTTGAAAGGGGTGCTTATGCAGTTATTCTGGTTTCTGGAAAACAACGGTGATATTACCTTTTGGCCAAACATCGGAACAGGACATAACGAGGTCATTCGCCCTGTCCTCGAATACATGGCAAAAAATTACCAAAATGATATGACGATTGAAGAGCTCGCTGAACTGACTCACCTCAGCAAAAGCTACTTTATGAAATGTTTTAAAGATACGGTAGGCGTCAGCACAATCGAACATCTGACACAGCTACGCATGAACGCAATCTGCGAGGAACTTTCCACCACCAAAGATAAGATTGCGGATATCGCCTTCCGCTGTGGTTACAGTAACCTTTCCAACTTCAACAGACAATTCCTGAAAAAAGTCGGCTGTTCCCCGGATGAGTACCGGAAACGCAATATGACGGGAATCATTTAGAAAATCCGGGTCATGCCCTTTTCAAATTCCTCTATATTCGCTGCCCTGGCCGCGCATTTGAGCCACCTTCCCAGCTGTTCCGGGTCTGACTCCTGACGGATACGGTCAATGATTCGTTGCGGAATTTGTCCTAAATCGCTTAACAGCTCTATGATTGATTCTGTTTTTCCTTCCAATCTGCCAAGTACCCGGCCTTCTTCTTTTCCCTCTCTTCTGATTCTGTCCGCGATTTCACACATAATGGTCACTCCTTCCTCTTTTATCTTAAAAAATTTTACCCGTTCTACGATTCCCGGAAAGTTCTCCGTCTTGTAGAATGGGTCTGAATGGCGAAAATATCGCAGTAATTCATTCACCCTCATATCATCTGTCGGATATTCCAAATTGTAGTATTTTTCATGCAATCCGTTTTCCAGACGCATCGTCACGTCCTGTCCTTCAGGTTTCCGACATATGTTGTAACAGCCCCTTTTATCCCCGATAAAATCTTCCTTCGTCAGATAGATGATCGTTACGTCAGGCAGGCTGTGATAGGGCTTTCCCTTTTCCAGAATGCTCATATCAATGCCCGATTGGTAATAACGTGTCCTTTTAAACGGTGCAGTTTCCCGGTACATCTGGATTTCGATATTGATATAATTTCTCTGAATATCCTCTGCCAGAATATCCAGTTCCACCGAATGGTTCTCCAGATTCCGAATGACATACTGTGTCTTGACGCTGCGCAGCACAAGTTTGTCATTCTGCAAGAGAATCCGGCATAATTCCTGACTCGCTTTCAGGTCTTCGAACACCTTCCCGGCAAACAGGTCGCTGGTCAAGTGATATTCCGCAGCGCGTTTCCTTTTTTCTTCATAAGTTTTCATACTTTTGAACCTGACCTCCCTATAAAATTTGTACAGGAAAGCCCGTGGAAACTTTTATCTCCCACAACAATCCTGCCAAACAAAAGTGAATCTCTGGCAGAACTGCCGGAATACGCACAATGATGAAAATGTGCCTATAAAAGAATCAAGATTTGTTTTGTGACGATATAATATCACAAAATAAATTAAATTGCAATATATTTATCATATAAAGTTTATCTTATAACCATGATAAACTTTATATGATAAATAGGCAAAAAAAGAATGCCTGTCTTGCAAGGCATTCTTCTGCCGTTCTATACTAATACATCTACCGGCGCATAAGAAACGCCCGGTGCCGCATTCCCTTCGTCGCTGCCCTCGTCTTTATTTTCCGAAACGGAGGCTGCTTTTCCTTCTTCATCCTTCTCTTTCTCTTCTTCTGCCGCTTTCACATCATCCTGCTTTGTTCCGGCGGTATTGGCAGAAGCATTCGCCTCTGACAAATGTTCTCTCGCTTCGGCAAGGGTGCCCATCTGAGAAGCCGTTGCTTCCTGCGCTTTCTGTCTCATATCTGCAAGCTGTGCCTCTTTTAACGATGTATCACCGTTTCTTGCGCTGTCCAGTTGAATCTCGACTTCCAGCACATTCGCCTTACCTTCCATTGAAGTTGCAACACCTCCCTGCACTTTCGCCTGTTTCATCGCGCCGTCAGCGGAAATCATCGCCTGCATTCCTTCTGCCGAAATCTGGACGTCCACCGAATCGTTCTTTGCATTTCCCGTTTTGGAGCGGTTATTCTGCTCTGCCGCAGAAGCATTTTCCGCCTGTTTCTTTTTGGTTTCTTCCATTTCTTTTTTGCGCATTTCCATTTGATGCTGCCTAAGCTGGCTGTTCAGGTCAGCAATCTCTTTCTGGATTTCCTGCCGCATTTTCATTTTTTCTTCCGTACTCATCTCACTGTTTCCGGAAATCTCCTGAAGCTTTTTCTGTGCATTTTCAATCTGCTGCTGCAGTCTTTTACTGACAGCGTCCTCTGCCTGGCTCCCGCCGACCGCACCTGTCGGCATACCAACTCCACCGGCTCCGTTCATCCCATTGATTACCATATATTTTATCCTTCCTTTCCTGCAGCGACCGCACCCCATACCAACATGCAATCCGCAATTATCTTCTTACAGGATATTTCGGAAAACATTTCCGCTAAAATAAGCGTTTTGTTGTGAAACCGACATTTTCCGTTGCCAGCTGCTTTTTAAGCATTTACAAACGTAAGAAAGACTTGCTCAGCAAGTCAGAAGTTCTTCTCACGCTAGCCTCCATGATTCCGCTCCGCGGAATCTCAAATCAGTCGGGAGAATGCCGCTTTTTAGGCATTCTCCAGCGTGAGAAAGATTTGCCTTCGGCAAATCGTAGAACTTCTTGGCGAAGCACCCTCTGGTGCAAGCCCTAGAAGTTCTTCTCACGCTAGCATCAACATAATATGCAGCACAAACATCCCATCCCTTTGCTCTATTGCAATATCCCCGAAATATTTCTGCGCTACCCTGCGGATATTGATCAACCCATAACCGTGATCTTCCTTATTGTCCTTTGTGGTCAACGGAAGGCCGTTTTCTTCCTCTATTATGACCCGTTCTTTCAGGCTGTTCGCAATTTCTATCATAAGGACATTCTTTTCCCGATAAGAAAAAAGGCGGATAAAAGGCTTCTCACATCCTTCCGCACCTTCTATCGCATTGTTCAGCGCATTGTACAGAATAATGCTGACATCAAAAGCATTGACAGACGCTCCTTCTGGATAATGGAAATCGCACTGAAAGGAAATCTCCCTGTCCTCCGCTTCCCTTTTTCTTTCCGTCAAAAGGATATCGGTAACAGGATTGCCGCTTTTAATCTCCGTTTCCGCCTCATAAAACTGTTCCTTCATCTCTTTGAGATATCCGATGGCTTCCCGTTGTTCTCCTTCCTTGCAGAGATTTTCCAATATCATAATGTGGTTTCCCAGATCATGCCGCATTCCTTTGATATTCTGATAAAGCGCTTCTACTTCCGAAATATGTTTCTCCAGACTTTCCAGCTGACCGGCCAGCACCGCGTTTTCTTTTTCCCGCCGATGATTTTTCTTCATGTCCTGATACAGAACGACTGCCGCTACAACGGCACCATAGGCTATCGCCTGATACAGACCGATGACCCACTGATAGGACGAATGGACATCCTGAATATACCATTTGGTATCCGATTCATAAATATTGGAGAAAAAAGTAAAAGAAACATAGCCGATGATTCCCGATAACGGTATGGCAAGCATCAGTCCCAGTTCCTTCCTTGTCATATTTTCATGTTTATAAAGATAAATGCGGTCAAGCACGCCAAGCAAAAGCCGCGTCACGCAATAATCACACAGAATAAAAATAACCTCTGTCAAAAGATAAATGACAAAATAGACCCGAGTAGTCAATGTAATGACTTCATTCGAAAATATTACATACCGGAACAAAATCTCTCTTGGGAGCAGCGCAATCCCATAAGAGATCCAATTGACCAGATACAGGAGAAACATCAGAAACAACTTCTGTTCCAGATTTCTACGGTCATACCAGTAAACTGCCAGGAAAAAAGCCAGAATCCCAATCGCATACGCGGTCATTCCGTACATCTCAAAGGGAATGACGGCCAAAAAGAGCATCGTAAAGATATAGACCACTCCGGTCATCCAAACATTCCATTTATGTCTCAAAGTATTATGCCGTAAAAAAGGATTTATGAAACGACAGAATAAGATGCCGGAAATGGTAATCGTCGCTATCCGAGAAAACCATGCAGCCAAATCCCAATAGATTTCCATATCACAATGCCCCTGTCACCTCTCATTACAGGGAACTACTTCCTTTCCGCTGATTGTACCGCATATATCTTTTTACAAATTCCGCATAGTTCTGTTTCGCCATAAGAGCATGTCCCTTTTCCAGCCAGATTTCGGAAACGTTATACTTTTCCACATATTTGAAATGAACGAGATTAGCCCTGTGGGTACGAAAAAAATCCTTCCCTAGCTGTTTTTCCAAATCGGACAGTTTTCCATAATATTCGATATCGCCATGAATGCTGTGTATCATGACCTTTCGGTTAAAAACTTCCGCATATATGATATCGTTGACCGGAATCCTGGTGCTGACTCCCCCTGTTTTAACAACAATAGAACGTTCCTCCGGACCTGCTGCCTGTCCGTTTTCCAAACCGGCCCGGCTCCGGCACTGCTCCACTGCCGCCGCGAGCACCGTTTCGAATTTTTCATCCTGAAAGGGCTTTACCAGATAATGGAAAGCCCCTACATCAAATGCCTGAAAAACATATTCTTCCAGCGCCGTTATGAAAACCAGTATCACATCCCGGTCCTTCTTCCGCAGCCTGGCTGCCGTCTCCATGCCGTTCTGTCCTTCCATCTGAATATCCAAGAATAAAATATCGAACGGTTCCGTTGACCGGAGCAGTTCTTCTCCCGAGCCATAGCAGAAAACATCGGCCTCCGGATACAATTTCCTTATTTTACCGCTAAGAAGCAGCCGCACTTCTTTCTCATCATCACATACCGCAATCCGCATCATCATACATCCTCTCTTCTTATGTATATCGGAACAACGGCTTTTTTCCTGTAACAGCATGTTGTAAAATACACTTTTTTTGTTGCCAGTTCAACCGCCGTCCGGGCCGCACAGGCGCATCGTATGGTTCCTTTGGAGGCACGCTCTCGCTCCGCGAAGGGCAGCAGCGGTACTAGGTTCAAAAGCCGCAATGCGTCTTTTTCACCAAATACCGGCGCCCTTCAAGGGCCTCCGCAGGAACCATACGATGCGCCTGTGCGGCCCGGACGGCGGTTGAACTGGCAGACCTCTTATACTTCCTTCTGAAGCGCCTTGAGCATCATGATATGATACTCTTCATCCTGAATGATTCTCCGCAGGACCGCATTGACATATTCATCCTCTATCCAGGAAATGTGCATTTCATACTGATTGATGGCCGCTTTCTCGGCCTCCATATCGGCCTCCAGCATTTTGCAGCACTCCGACGGAATGTTCAGACAGGACGGCGACCACAACGCCGCTCTCCCGTTACGCCCTCTTGCGGAAAATCCAATATCACCGCCCAGCAGGATGATCAGCTCACCCAGCTTTTGAAGATGTATCATCTCGGAAATTGCCATTCCCAGCAATGCCTGAGCCATCGGGCATTTCTGACTAGCCAGGCGGTTTTCATTATTGATATACTGGGTTATTGCGCTCATTTCTGACACTGCACCACAATAATCAACGCTGAGCAGGTCCGCATAAGAAGGATTTTTCCCGCTTACCCGTATCGGCGGATAGGGCAGGTCCACCATGACCGGCTTGACATCTTTGAAACTGCATGTATCTTCTATACATTTTACATCCATAAATACAACCTCTTCATACAACCGTTTTCACATTGTATGAAAGAAATCATGCGTTTATGCTTTGTTTCCGCGGGTAACGAGCCAAGCTCCCATGTTTACATGGGCCGTTGGCGACTGCCGCGAGGGTGGAATGCCCCGTGGCTTGCTGCAGGGTATTTCACTTCACGTCAAATTCCGCAGCCAGACAATACCGCACAGAATCATTGTTTTCCCGCACATCCGCCGTTTTGGTAATGCGGTAATGTCCTTCCGGCAGAATGCCATGAAAATATGACCATTTCACATCCAGGCAAAGCGGGATGACCTTCGCGCTTTCCGGTCCGGTCTCATATCCAATCGAGTTAAACGCCCAGTTATCAATAATATAATCAACCCTATACCAGCTTCCGTCCTGTAATGCCTGCAGCTCATAATCATCGCCAAATGTAATTTCTTTATCCGACTGATTCAGAATTTCCAGGCCGGCCCCCTCGGATGTCACATCTGTCACCGTCATCGTCACGCCATCGATGGAACTGACTTCTCCCGTATAAATCTCCCCGAAGGTCGCTTCCGGGAATTCTGTCCGTCCTTCAACCGTTTCAGTCAATCCCTCGGCAGTATCCTCAACATCCGACTGCACGGGCCACTCTGTCATAAAAACATAATATGCCACGCCAAAACAGCCGTTCTCACTAACGTTTTCCTTATCCCACACCATATAGATCTCATAGATTTTTCCGGCTTGCAGGGAAACAGTAAAATTTTCCGGCGCAATTTCCGCTTTTTGATACACGGCAATCCGGTCACACTCAGCATCGTTGTTTCCGATATCTGTCAGTTCCCACGCATTGATGCCGAGTTCATCGGGGATGACCTCCATGGTCAATATATACTCTGATGCCCCTTCTCTGTTTTCCGGAAGCATCAAAGTGTCCCAATGGGTACCTTCCGACGTAGGCGCCGGACCGTCAGCGATTGCTGCTGCCATCTGTTCATCATCCACCGGCCAGTTCCATGAATACCCACATGGCTTTATGAGCAGAGACTCTCCCTCTTCCGATACAGGATGGAGTTCTATCACCGGCGGTTCCTCATATACGGTTTCAGACACATTGCCGGCCGTCTCACGACTGTCGGAAGAAATCTCCACAAAATCAGCGTCATTTGCTGCTCCTGCATTGTTTTCCTTCTGACCGCACCCTCCGATAATCAATATAGTCAATCCCAATAACGCCATACAACCAATTTTCTTTGTCATACAAATAATCTTACCTTTCTCTCAGTCTGTAGATTTTCAATCTGATATTGTCAATCTTTGTCCTGCCGCCACTTATAAGGAACTTTTGCTTAACCCCTATTATACGATATCCCTTTTCCCATTTCCAGTGATATGTTTTAATCATGGCAATAGTTGGTCAGAGAGATTGGAATGATTCTTTCTCGTCATGAATAAACCATATCAGAAAAATAGTAAACCCCAATATGGGCGAAATGCCATATCCCATAAAAGGCACGGGAAAATTCCCTACAAATGTAGATAGTATCATCAGCCAATAATACATTATAATTCCTGTACATATATTTCTATTTTTCTTTTTGCAGGAGAACAGAAAATAAACAGGTATCCAAAATAATGCCGCTATTCCCAAAATATATAATACAACTGACAAATCCTGTAACATTGTTAACACACCTTCCGTATAATTTACGGGTTGTAAAGTATCTAAACAAATCTATGATCTTAATGTCAACAAAGATAAAATGTTAACTCCAATGAAAAAACAGACACAGACAGAATCGTTTTAATGAAATTTCAAATTATATTTTACCGCTCCTGCTCCGTCCAATTCATTCCCACGGTTCCACCCACCATTTATCGGCCCGGCTGTTCCCATCCTCATCCCACACAATGATGAACTTCGCTATGCCGACGCCATGCACGATTCCGCCCTCACCATAAAGATATTCTGACACTTCCAGCGCCAAACCGCCTTCATACTCCACACACTTCAGATCATAAAATCCCCTGCAGTTAGCGCCGCCGCGCCTGCCATGTGTTTCAGAAGCATCCTGTTCATACGGTTCAAAAACATTCTGCGCATGAAAAACAATCGTTTCATCGAAATAGGGGCAGTAGGCGCTATAAGTATCCTTCTGCATTTCCTGCGTGACCTGTACATTAAGTTCCGTTTCTCCTTCATATTCGGTAGGCAGTTCCATTTTCGTCATCGTATGGTCTTTATATTTGAGGATTCTGCAATACCAGTCACCCGAACCGCCGTTTCCCGTACCGCGCGCTTCGAACACGAGTTCCGTATTTCCGTCATTATCGATGTCCGCACTGAACAGATCTAAGCCATAATGAAACGGGAAATCTTCGTCCGTAAAACAATAGGGTTCTTCTCCATTCATATAAAAATAAATACGGCCTGTCCCATATATCCCGGACAAATCGTTTCTGGTCGTATCCTCTACCATTGCTGCCATATCTTTCTGACCATTTTGGTCAATATCGTAAATAGCAAGCCCGGTAAGTCTCATGACACCGTTCTGGAAAACATCATCCCGGCAAAGGGTCTGATAATATGCCGCTGCTTCCGTTTCATTCAACTCCATCCGGTCAGCCGCCTCATAAAGCCTTTCCTCGTTCTCCTGCATCACTTCTTTCCGTATCTGCTCCTCATACTGCCTCTGCTCGACAGCCGCATTCACCTCTGCTACAGCGGCTTTCTCTTCTTTATTAACCTTAACAGCCATTATATAAATGCCATATTGTCTATTTCTATTCCAGGGCCTATCATTCCTTCCGCCTGAAAAACTGGCCACCCTTATATCCGCACCAATCAGAGGCACCACTTTCGCGCCGCCCTTCCCATATCCGACGAGAAGAATCAGGCACCCCAGAAGAACCGCCGCCTCACAACATCTTTTCCATGCCTGCCGCATGACATCACCCCCTACGCCGCTCCACACACTTTTGCTGCTACAACCATTTTACCACAACCGCCTTTTCATGTCCGTTTTTACCCGCTCTCCCTATTGCATACCACAGCCTCTCATAGTATACTAATCGTATAAGAAAGGAGGCCGATGTCATGTATATCAGAAAAATGCTCGCAGCAGCAACGGCAAGTTTGCTCATAGCAAGCCTTATCGTAATGCCGGTTTCTGCTCATGGGCATCATGGCAGAAGCAAGGCAGCCGTTTCCACCGTTACGACAGAATGTCCGGTCTGTACCGTTGAAGATTGTACAGAAACCGGACATCATGCGCATGACGGTGTGACTTACTGTGGTTATGAACACAGCGGTGAATATTGTGATGGTTCCTGTGGTTCTTGCGGAACCACCACAACAACATCCAGTTCACATCACAGAAGAGGACACGGCTGTCATTAAATGCTTTGCCGGAAGCTTGTATTTTTTAACATAATACAACAATCCGCCTCGGCGTTGTCTGAGGCGGAATGCTTCTGGTCGTTGTCGTATAATAGACGAGCAATGTCTGATTGCCCGGACTGCAGGATACCCTTTGTCCATTAAGCGTTTCTATCACCGTATTTCTGGCAATATTAAGCTGTAAAGTTCCGTCCCTTGCCGTCAGATTCCTGTCAAATTCATTCAACATGATCTGCTCGTCTCTTACGAGCACCGCAATGATCTGCGCCTGATACTGAGGCGGGAAGATAAGCGGTACCGGAAGGGATGCGTCATAGAATGCCGCCACCCGAAGGCCTGCTCTGAGCGGCCTGTTGTCGATTACATGTGTCTCCGGCCCCATCGTAAAATTCACAATCCCGCTTTCCGTACGAAGCGATATCGTTTGACTGCAACAGTCATTTCCTCTTGCGACATTCACAACGGTTCCGATAACAGGCTCATAATCCATATATGCCATAACCATTCTCCTTTTCAATCCTTTTTATTAAGTTATGTCTGAAAAAGAGAACCGTACGTTGTATCACAATAATGTGTCTCACAGCGCTTCCTTCAACGCCTGTATCCGCCCCTTGACATTCTCGTCAAATTCTTCATCCGAATATTTGGGATCCCTCGTTTTCATCCAGATATCACAGGGCGCCTCGCTGCACTCCCCGCAGTTCTTCATGCCTTTGTTATGCACGGTACATTCATAAATCGCACACGCTTTCCCCTCCGGCACATGAAACACCTTTCCGCTGCATTCCTCGCAGCCTTTACACATTTCCCCGAAGCAGTAACAGGTACTGCAGTCCGTTCCGCATACACTCAAACTCATCTTATGTCTCTTCCTTTCCGCATTTTCTTTTCATCATAGCATGATTCCCCCTGCGGATATTGTATATTTCCGACATGATAGGCATAGTTTCGGGCGGTCCGGATATCCATCGTATGATAACGCCTGAATTCCCGAAGTAAATGGGACTGGTCCGTGTAGCCGTACTGCCAGACCGCATCCATAACAGAAAAAGCCGGATTTCGCAGAACATCGTTCCAGATAAACTGGTAACGGACAAGATTACACAGTTTCTTCGGTGTGATTCCGATATATTCATGGAAAAGGCGTTCCAGCTGCCTGCCGCTGATAAAGCACTCCTCTGCCAGCGCCGAAGCGCTTATCGCCCCCTTATGCAAAAGAATCTGCGCAGCCGCATCATCAATAACAGCAGAATGTCTTGCCCCGGATAATTGTTTTAAAAGCAGCGCCTCCGCGATTTCCGCCCATTCTTCCAGAGAACGTTTTTCAAATAACTGCGGCCGTAAAAATCCGTCCAGCCATTGAAACCGGGAGCGCACATCGACATAATCGTTCAATGTCCCCCGCATCGAATCTTCCGAAAAAACATAAGCGCTCCAGGCATAGAAGCGGATTGCAAACAGAGAAACGAAATGCCCGTCCCTCGAATTGTCAGTTTCCGAAAAACTGACATCATTAATACCACAGAATCCGCCGTGAACGGTATTCGAAGTATAATCAATCCAATAAATAATATCCGCACAGGTATCGGGCGTCACAAGCCCTGCCACCGCGCCTTTTTTCAGAAAAGGCTGCCCGCTCCCCCAGAAACAGCATATGTATTTCGCCAGTTCCGGAGTCCTGGGCGCTATTTCCCTATATTCTTCATCCTGCCGGAAAGGAGAAGCCGTCAGCGGCCGATATGGCATAATCTGCATCGTCGTATCTACCCTTACATTCTGGGAGAACCGATCTGCCCAAATTCTCCTTCGCTTTTACGTTCTTTCACGATTGACATGATCGTCGGAATGGCGCCGCCGACCGTAAAAATATACAGCATGGCGAGATTGCCCCAATAGTTCGCACTTTCTATGATTTCTTCCGCCAACAGCACCGGCACATACTGAAAACCGGTAAAAAGGTCCACATCCCATTCCCGCGCCACCAAAATCGCCCAGTCCATCCGATCACCGATATAAGTCATTGCAATCATCATGATAACGCTGATGACAATGCCCTTCTTCGTCAGCTTGCCGCCCAGCATTTCATACCCTTTCATCGTACATACTGCCATCACGATGCCGGATAAAACCGCCACTCTTCCGAGCTGGCTGAAAAAGATGATGCAGATGACACCGATTACGGAACCCAGCAGCGCACCGACGATACCGCCGATCAGATTTTCGTTTTTCTGTTTTTTCTGCTGTGTTGTTATCGTCACATCCTGACGCATTCTTCCGGCGCAGTCCGGGCAAAGGTGCATATAACCGCCTTTTGTGCCATATCCTGCTGTCTCCATCTGCTGCCCGCAGAGCTGACAGCAGGGCGCAAAGCCTTTGCTCCGAAGGAAGTTCAGCAGCGCGCCAATGCCGTTATTCAGATTATCCCGAAGCGCTTCCTGCTTTTTCACATTCTTTAAGGTCATTTTGATCAGATAACCTTCCTGGACCAGTGAAACCACCGGCTTTTCATTTTTCACAAAAAGCTTGTAATCTTCCTTGGTCAAAGGTCCCATCGGGGAACGGGCGCTCAGGGTAACGGTGAGCCAGTAAGGGTATCTCGTATCTGCCGCAAAAACCAGCAGTTCGAATCCTTCCCGCAATCCATAGAGCACATTTCTTTCCCGGTCGAACCGGAGTCCCAGCGCCATCGCCAGCTGTTCATAGTTTTGTGTTACTTTACTCATTTGTCTCCCTCCTGCTTACGCAAAATCATACGATCCCGCAAAATGTAAATGTAAATTCCAATTTTTTGCTGACATCGATCAGGTATTCCGGATGCACCGGAGCGCCCCAGCTGTCATCGCCGCCGACCCCCATCTGCTGCATTGATACCCGTACATAAGTATAATGAACTTCGGGCAGTTCAAAAGAATGCCTTGCGTTTTCCAGCTCATGGGGCGTATAGGGCAGTGCGGAAAAGTTCATCTTGTCGCCGGTAAACAACAGTCCTCTTCCCTTTCGGTCTGTAATCTTCGCATAACGGACACCTGTTTTGCTGCCGCATTCCTGCGGTACCAGATACTGCGCCAGATTGTCTTTTACCAGATTCCGGTAAATACCAAGCTTCGCACCCTCCTTACGGTCCTCATACGTTTCTTCCGGCCCGTTTCCGTACCACTCCACATGGTCATAATCCGCGCTGCACTGAAACAGCATTCCGAATTCCGGCATATCACCCAGTTCTTTCACCGGGTCATACGAAAGCGTTGTCTGAACCCGCCCATCACCATAAACCCGGTAAGTCACCTGACATTCCGCTTTCGGTGTTGTCTGGAGACGATAGTAATAGGTAATGACTGCGCAGTCCGCCTCTTCCCTGACAATCGGATTTTCATACCATGTGCCGTACGCCGTTTCCTTCACCAAGCCCGCATCTTTTGTTGTCAGGTAAAGGCTCGCGAGCTTCCACTGGCCGTATCTGCCCGGCATATTGTTTCCTTCATCGTTATCAATCGGCGCACGCCAGAAATTCGGTCTTGGACTCCGCACCAGAAATTCTTTTCCGCCATATCGGTAAGATACGAAACCATTCTCGATAGAAAAAAGCGCCTCGAAGTCCGTTCCCCGAACCCCGAAATTCCGTTTGCCGCGAATCAGGGTATAGGGCTTCTTCTCTGCGTTCCCGATTTCGGATGCAGAACCGGCTTTTCCTGTCACCATATTCTCCCGTTCCGCCGCAGGCTTCACATCCGCCACGACAGCCTGCCCGAAAGCGACCTCATGGCCGGCCTTCGCCCAAGGCTTATCTTCTTTCAAATGAAAAGAAATCGTAACCGCATATTCGCCCTCGTACGCGGGAATCTCGAAAGGAAGCGGGAAGATTTTCCGGCTCTCCGGCTCCACGCACAGTTCCGGTTTTTTTTCGGCAATCGGAATGCCGTTTCTCAGCAAAATGGCCTTCGCATCGAACGTATCCGCATTCACGAATAAGTTTTTGTTCCAGACTTCAAACTCCTTCTCATGAACAGATACCGCCAGATTCTGGTAATCGAATTTCACTTCCTGCATCTTGGGCGACGGATTTCTCTCCCCGCCGTAAGCGATGCCGTTACCGCTGAAATTATAATCGCAGGGTCTGTCACCGAAATCGCCGCCGTAAGCCTGGAACTCTTTGCCGTAGCGGTCTTTTTTATAAATGGACTGATCGATATAATCCCAGATAAAGCCGCCCTGATAACCGGAATTTTCTTTATCAGCCAGATTCGTGTATTTATGTAATGCGCCGCAGGAATTTCCCATCGCATGGGAATATTCACAGCAGATGAACGGCCGCGCACCGGGCTTTTTCAGATATTCCTCAATATCCCATACCTTCGAATACATCCGGCTTTCCACGTCGGTCGTATCATCATAGCTCCTGTCCTGAAAAACACCTTCATAGTGCACGAGCCGCGTATCATCCAGTTCCCGGAAAAGCTCCGACATCCGGAAGATTGTCCGGCCGCCGAAGGACTCATTTCCGCAGGACCACAGCAAAATGGCCGGATGGTTCTTATCCCTTTGATAGCAGGAATTAACACGGTCGAGCATCATGCCTTCCCAGTTCTCATGGTCCCCCGGAAGAACAAAAGATTTCTCTGCAACGCCCCGAAGATAAGCATCCCATGTACCATGTGTCTCCATGTTGCATTCCGCGATCATATAAATCCCGTACCGGTCACACAGATCATAAATCGCAATATCATCCGGGTAATGACAGGTCCGAATGGCATTGATATTGTTCTGTTTCATCGTCACGATATCCTTTTCCAGCTCTTCGTAAGAAACGTGGCGGCCGGAAACGGAACTGAACTCATGACGGTTGACGCCCTTGAACACAATCCGCTTCCCGTTTAAGAGCATCCGGTTATCCTTCATCTCGAATTTCCGAAAACCGACTTTCTGTGCCGTATATTCTTCGATTTCACCGGACGCGCCGACAGCTTCGATTTCCAGTTCGTAGAGATACGGCTGCTCTGCGCTCCAAAGCTTCGGTGCCTGTACGCTCTCCCGAAATTCGATTTTTCCTGCTCCGAGGCCGCTCACCGCTTCCTGCAGTCTGCTCCCCTGTGGCGCATTCTTTATCGATACAGTCTCCGTCTGCTCTCCCGACACGATTTTGTCCTCCCGTTCGAACAAAACCTGCTCTCCGTCTTTCAGCCTGTACCGAATACTTCCCGACCCGACAGCCTTCGTCCGCACCTCCAATACCGCCTCGTCAAAATCCTGTTCCTCAAACAGAGTCTTTACCCGGATATCTTCGATATGTACGGAAGGCACCGCATATAAATAAACGCTGCGGTAAATGCCGGAGAACCGGAAAAAATCCTGGTCCTCACACCAGCTCGAAGAAGTCCATTTATAGACCTGTACCGCCAGCTTGTTTTCCCCTTCTTTCAAAAAGGGCGTCAGGTCGAATTCGGAAGGCGTGAAGCTGTCCTCACTGTAGCCCACATAACTTCCGTTCAGCCAGAGCGCCATCCCGCTCTCCACGCCCTGAAAAGAAATGCGGATTGTTTTCCCTTTCATTTCCTGCGGCACTTCAAAATATTTTACATAGCTCGCCGTCGGATTGAACCGTACCGGAATTTCTCCCGGTTCCAGTTCTTCCCTGCCGTCCCACGGATACTGCACATTGGCATATTGCGGCACATCATATCCTTCCATCTGGATATGCGCCGGCACACAAATGCTCTCCCAGCATTTACAGTCATATTCCTCTTTTTCAAATCCTACAGGCGCAGCGGCCTGATTTAACGCATAAGAAAATTTCCAAACACCGTCAAGCGGCATCCTAAGAGAGTTTCTCCCCACAGAAGCCTCTTCTCTGTTCCTGAAAATTTCATGCGCCGAATGCGCCGAAAGCACATTTTCCTTAAAAAACAAGGGGTCTTTTACTTTTTCATAGTGAAATTGCGTCATTTTTATGATACCTTTCTTTAAAAATCTATCTTTCGGGTGAGAAAGGTTCCGCTCTGCGGAACCGCAGAACTTCTTGACGAAGCGCCCACTGGTGCCACACCGTCAGGTGTGTTGGCTTTTAGAAGTTCTTCTCACCCTATTCGTTATCCGGCCTCCCGGCATTCATATCCGTATACATATCCAACAGCCCGACCGTCTCAGAAGCCGGCCGCCCATACATATTACAGCATTGCTTGGAGATTGTCTTGGCTTCTTCCGCATTCTGGTCCATCAGGACGCTCATCCGGTAAACGCCATGCTGCGACTCCGTATCCAAATGATTCATGATTTCCGCGATCATCTCTTCTTCTTTCATATTTTCCTCCATTCCGAAACGTATTACGCTGAGGAACGCGAGCAGAATCTCAAATTCTGCTCTGTGATCAATTGAATTTGTGACTGTCCCTTTCTTTTTTCCGCGCAAAAATCTCCCGAAACGATTCCGTATAAGGTTCTCTCGCTATACCATATTCCGTAACGATGCCGGCGATCAGGTCATGATCGGTGATATCGAAAGCCGGATTAAAAACCTTTACGCCTTCCGGCGCCATCGGCTCCCTGTACCACATCTGCGTCACTTCATGGGCAGGCCGCTGCTCAATCGTAATGTCCGCCCCTGTCGGCGTGCTCAGGTCTATCGTCGCGGTTGGTGCACAGATATAAACAGGCACATTGTAACGTTTTGCAACAGCCGCAACAACGGACGTTCCTATCTTATTCGCCGTATCCCCGTTGGCCGCCACCCTGTCGCAGCCGACGAACACCGCATTCACCCAGCCATTCCGCATGACCGTTCCGGACATATTATCACAAATGAGCGTTACATCCACACCGGATGAAAAAAGTTCATAGGCCGTCAGTCTCGCTCCCTGCAGAAGCGGCCTCGTCTCATCCGCAAAGACCCGGAAATGATAGCCCCGCTCTTCTCCGAGATAAATCGGCGCAGTGGCGGTCCCGTACTTACAGGCCGCGAGCTGTCCCGCGTTGCAATGCGTCAGAATACCGTCCCCCGGTTTTACGAGGCTCAGCCCGTATTCTCCAATTGCCTTACACACCCTGATATCTTCTTCTTTGATCTCGAGTGCTTCCGCTTTTAGCAGCGCCTTGATTTCCGCAATCGGCTTTTCCCGGTTTGCAAGGCATACCTGCTCCATCCGCCGCAGCGCCCATGACAGATTAACGGCAGTCGGCCTGGAAGAATCCAGATAGTCCTTTTGTTTCTGGAATTCCTGATAAAAAGTATCAAAATCGTCTGTCTGAATCTTTTTCGCCAGCAGATAAATGCCAAACGCCGCCGTCACGCCGATTGCCGGAGCGCCTCGTACTTTTAACAGATAAATGGCATCCCAGATTTCCTCCCCTGTTTTCAGACTAATGATTTCCGTCGTACCCGGAAGCTTCGTCTGGTCGATAATAACGACTGCGCCATTCTCGTCATCCAACGCTACCGTTTCATAGTCCCTGATTGTTTTCATTTTGGTGGTTCCGTTTCCTTTCTTTTATATTTTAATGCTCCATGACCACATCCGCAAACTCCGCTCTCGCGGCCCTGCACAAGTCATCAGGCTTTAACTCGATCTGCGAACCGAGCCGGCCGCCGCTGACAATCACCTGTTCCAATCCTTCTGCAGACCGGTCGATGCGCGTGACATACTGCTTCTTCATGCCGATTGCCGTACAGCCGCCCCTGATATAACCCGTCACCGCATTGATTTCTTTGACATGAATCATGCTCACAGCCTTTTCACCTACCGACTTCGCCGCCTTTTTCAAATCGAGTTCCGCCGCGATCGGAATGACAAATACATAATAGTTCTTGCTGTTTCCTACCGTCACGAGCGTTTTATAGACCTTTTCATAAGGAAGGGAAAGCATATCCGCAATCTGCAGCGCATCCACAAATTCCTCACATTCATAAGTATACTGCGTATACGGAATTTTTTCTCTCTCCAGAATCCGCATGGCATTGGTCTTTATTTCTTTATTTTTCATAATTGCCTCCCTGGCTAGAACAAAAGATAATAAGTCACCGGAAAAAGTTTCTCCAACACACGAAAAAACGGCAGATACAGCGCAAGGCGAATCCAGACCGGACAGCAGACAACGCTCAAAAGCGTTAAAAACGGAATCGCTGCCGCAATCGCCTCCTGCTTTTTCAGCACTACTCTGATTATACTACAATAAAGGACAATTAGAAACTGATAAAAAAGAAGTGCACCCGCTTCTTTTGCTATAACGACAAACACCCCCGCCTCTTTTCCCGGATATCCTGTGGCAGGAAAAGCCGTCTGCTTTGCCAGAAGCAGGGAAAACAGTGCGGCAACGGAAGTATAAATTGTCGGCACCCATACATTGACCATTGTAGTCAGAACAGGCGGCGCAAACCGGACAAAGCGCTTTTCTTCTCTGTCCCTCCAGTCCGTCAGCAGACCGCAGAGACCGCTCAGAAAAATGCAGACCGCCAATATCCCCCGCAGACGGAAAGCTCCCGTAGAAGCGGCCTCCATGCCCGTTCCCTGCATACCCCCGCCGCTGTTTCCAAGATATTGAAACGCAAAAGTACTGCCGTCCAGGAGATGTGCCTCATACGCCGCTTCGGCAAAAGAAACGATGTCCTCTCTCTCAGCCGTTTCTTCCGCCGCCGCAAAGGCTTCGCTCTGTGCAATATAGCTGCTGTAATTCTCTTCCGAATAAATCGCAAATACGGCACTCGCGATTTTTTCCTTGACTATTTCGGTCATACCGGAAGAAGAGGTAACATAAAGCGTTATCGTATCCTGCCATGCACCCGTATCCAGTCCGTTCCACAAATCCCGGCGCAAAAGAACGCCGCAGTCCAGTTCTCCCCTCTCCACAGCCTCCTGCATTTCCGCATCTTCCTCATAAAGCCGGAACCGTATCATTCCTTCCTGCTCCTGCAGGATAGAAAGGAACGCCTGCCGTATATCTCCTCCCGCTGTCTTACCCGCTTCTATTCCCTGTTCATCCACCTCTGTTTCACGTTCTCCCGCTTCGATTTCCCCCTTTCCTGCTTCCAGACAGATACCGGCATCCACACCTGTACTCTCGCCTTGCCCCAATCGGTCAATCAAAAATGACATCAGTGGCAGAATCAGCAAAAAGAGCAGAAATGCAGGCTTTTTTATCATTCTCTTCATCATGAGCCGAAACCAGATAAAATAAGTTTTCATATGCCGCCTACCCCTCCTTTTCCATCCGCCATCTTGCCATTCCATAAGCGGCGCCCCAGAAGAAAACCGTAAACAGGCAAAGGACTCCTAATGTTCTGCCGGAAACCGTTCCTGTATACAGACTGCCCGCCGCGTCGATCAAATAGGCTGCCGGCAGAAAACGCCCGGCCTTTTGCACCGCCTCCGGCAAAAAAACGGAAGGCAGAAACCCACCGGCAAAATACTGCATGATCACAGTCAGAAAGAATAGGAGCAGAATCGCCGTCGTTCCGTTTCCCGCAAGCTGGAATACCAGGAAAATAAAAGTCACGGTGCACAGCAAAATCAGCAGACCTGTTCCGGCCTGTACTGCACCGGCTTTTGGCAGCCATGCGCCGAATCCGCCCACCGTCAATACACTTTTTACGACCAGCCGGAAAAAAAGACCGCCGATCCCCATGCCGCATACCCCGCACAGCCACTTTCCGAAACACTGTCCGCCCGCCCCGATTCCTTCTCTGACGAGCTGTTTACGCAGCGCGGCAGGATAAGGCTGCATCACCGGATAACACGCCATGCCGAGCAGCAACAGGAAAAAGACCGCACCGGAAGCGATGCCATACTGCATAACGGACAAATTCCCCGTGGCGGAAACTTCCTGTACCCTGAACAATGCCAGTCTGTCCAGCGCAAAAGCCAGATTGGCAGTATCGATATCCATTTCCAGAACCGATAGCTGCTCTAATGCCCCATAGGTTTTCGCGGTATCGTAAATCCCGTAAATCTCCGCCTGCGCCACACGGAGCATCTGCACACCCGCATCCGTAAGTTCTCTGAGCAATGCCGATTCCATTCCCGCATCCTCCGGGAAAAAGACCTGCACCGGCGTATTGCTGCCGTCCATGATTCCCTCTACCATGCCCTCCGGCAGAACGAGCGCTGCGGCAGCTTTTCCCTCCTGCAGCATGGCAAAGCCTTCCTCTTCCGACACGATCAGAAACTGACACAGCTCCGAAATGCTCTCCATACCCTGTATATAATTTAAAAGAAGATCCGTCAGCGGATTTTTTTCTTTTTCAATCACTGCAATCGTTATCCGGATAGCCGGCACATCCCGATAAAGGAGTTTTGCCGCACCAAAAGCGATCATCCCGAGAATGCTAAGAAGCAGAACCGCCTCCGCCAGTATTACCGGTAACTGTCTGATTGTCCGCTTTAATTCCAATTTCCACAGAACAAAAGCTCTTTTCGTCATGCGGGCCGCCTCCTTTCCCAGCTTCACCGAAAACATCTTTCCCCTATCCAAATATTGAATACGCCTTCATCCACCGCCAGACCTTTTTCAGAATCTGCTGCTGCAAATCCTGATATTCTCCTTCCGTCATTTCAAAAAGCCGAATACTCTCTCCTGCAGGCGGCTCAATCGCTTCCCGCAGCGGCGCCAACACCGCCTCTCCGGTCAGCTTATAGGTGCCGATTCGGTCAACCGAAACGGTCAATTTGTGAAGATCTGCTGTAACACTTGTGTCATTTTCATCATAAAGCAGTTCTGCATGCAGCTGCATCTCGATTTTATCCTCTGTACCGTCTTTGCTGCCAAATACCGCCAGAAGCCGTTCATCCAACCCCAATGACGTTAAAGGAACCTCCGACTCCACACTGACAACAATGTCATCAATACTTCTGTCCTCTCCCAGAAAGCAAATATTCCCTCTTGTCTCAATTTCTATTTTGTGCTCTTTTGTTCCTGCGGATACAGCAATCGGTTCTTCCAATGAAACCCGAACGATTCGGTCATTTTTCTCTTCTACTGCGATGATCACTACGATATCCTGCATGATCTCGGCCATAATTTCTGCTTCTTCCGCCACTGCTGCCCCCGGCGCGGTCCCTGTTTCCGCCGTAATCTCTTCCAACGCCGCAGCCTTTATTTCCGCCATCCTGTCGTTTATCCAGTCTTTCAATATCGTCAGACGGTATTGACTACATCGGTACTTCATGTTTTCCCGTTCGGGAACATTGATATCGATCAGCTCCTCCAGCTTTTCCATGTGAATTCCGTCCTGCCAGTTCTCCAGATACGACATCCAGGACAAAAGCCTATGGGCAGGAAACAAATCGATGGAAATTGCACCGTCTTCCAAAGCGCCGAACTTCTCCGCAAGCAGGGAAGCATTGTATTGTATGTCAATCCGTTCCGTATCGAATACGAGATTCTGCGCAAAAAAGCCGGGCAGCCCCACGGACAGCGACCTGTCCTCTCCATACAGATTCAATTCCGCCAGCTTGTTATTCATCACGCTGATCTCGGTATCGGCTTTCATTCTCCGCGCATCCGCATCCCGCAGCAGTACCGTATCGACGCCGAGAGTAAACGGAAGCTCATCGCCGCTCAGATTGCATACGGTCGTCAGCTTAATCTGATTCAGACTATCCTCCGGTCCATTTCCGGAAGCCTCTTCCCATAATGCCTGCCGTTCCCGCATTTCCGCAGACAGATTCCCAAGCGCTTTCAGAAGCGCCCTTTCTTCCGTAAAATACAGCTTCACAAAAACGATTACAGCGGCCGCGAACACAACAATACAGCCGGCAAGAATGCCCGCTGCTATTTTCCATTTCGGGTTCCAACGTTTCTTTTCTTCTATTTCCGGAATCTGAATTTCTCCCAGATGTTCCATCGAATCGACCATTCCTTTCTCAAAATACATTGATTCAGGCTGCCGCACTTTCCTATATAAATAAAGGGCGGAAAACGCTTAATGGAATTATAGCGTTTTCTGCCCTCTTTTTCAATGGTTTAAAATGTCGCCGCAAAAGTATCCGCGATCGCCAAAATCCTTCTCCCCCATCCTTCTTCCGCATCAACCGGATAAGAATAGTATATGCCCCATAGTTCGGTTTCATATTCTTTCAGTTCGACTCCATAAATCAGTTTTCCGTCCTGCCGCCATATCCTGCCGTTCACCAGCGCATAACCGCTTCCCAGCAGTTCTTCTTCAGTCTGCGCACGCGTTCTGCCATCCAAATGTACGACCCGGAATGAAACCTGTTCATTCACCAGTGCGGCCCATGTATCGCCATCCGTCTGCTGCCATTCATCATCGGGCAGATAAAAGGAATAACCTTCTCCCACCATGAGTGTGGCAGGTACCTGCTCTTCCAGACCTTCCACCATAAACGTAAGAACCGTCGTATTTTCCGCTGTCTCCCCTTCCTCACGCCGCCAGTAAACATCTTCTCCGTACCAGTCCATCAGGATATATTCGTCTCCATTCTGATTTACATAATTTAGAGTAAGTATTTCCTGTCCCTCACTGTGCTCTTCATACGGCTGCACCGCCACGGTAATGACGCCGTTATTCTCCTCGCACTGTCCTGTTCCGCCGACACCGATACCGATATAATAACTGAATTCCCCGGCTGCTGAAATTTCCATCCTGTCTCCGTAAGAAATACCGGAGCCCCACAGCGTCTGGTCCGTCATGGTAAAATCAATAATCCAGCTGCCTGCCATCTGTACGAACGGAGCATCTGCCGCTTCGGATTCGTCTCCGCCTGTTTCCGAAGGATTCGTCTCCGTCTGACTCTCTGCCGCCTCGGATTGATTTCCTTCTGTCTCCGCCAGATTTCCATCCACCGCAGACTGATTTCCTTCTGTCTCCGGCCGGCCGATCCCCTCTCCCGCATTTTCCCTTGCAATGGAACATCCGATCAGGGTTCCTAAACTGATTGTTACAAGAATAGCACAGATCAACAAGGCTGCTCCGTTTTTCTTTCCTTTCTTAGACAGGATATATTTAAAACGTTTTTTCATAATTTTCTTCCCGCCGTAAAACTGCGTCGATAGAACAGTTCTTTTCGCACATTGCCTGTGCAGGGTAGATAACAGCGTTTCCGTATACGCCTTTCGCCCGGCATAGCTGATTCCCCGTATAACGCTTTCGTCACAGTAAAGCTCCATATCGACGACAGCTTCTTTCTGCATAAGCCAGACGAGCGGATTGAACCAGTGGACTGCGCACGCCGCAACAAAAAGCAATTTGAAATATATATCCTTATGCTGCAGGTGAATCAGCTCATGCTTTAGGATAAAGAACAATTCTTCATCGCTGTATGCTTCCTCCGGCAAAACCAAAATCGGCTGGGAACCCCCGATGATCATAGGACTCGCCGCCTCCGGAGATTCTATAATCTGTACCGTACACCTGATATGTAATTCGCGTTTCAGTTTCAGCATCCGGCGCAGAAGATAAGTATCTTTCACAACGGTACCTTTTTTTATGAGCCGATTTTTATAATGCAGATAAATGAACAAATGTGCCAATAAACAGACCAGACTTCCGGTCATCCACAATATTGCCGCAATATCGAGCGCCGTAATCCTGATATAACGCTTTTCGGACTGTACCGCAATCGGCGTTGTCATTTGTTCCGGTATTTCAACGATAACCCTTCTGGTCAATGTCATGCCGCCAGCCGCTTCCGCCGCATGTCCTTTTTCGGATTCCGGTGTTTCCTGCACCACTCTCTGCCGCAATGCAGAAACCACGGTCTGTACATCCGTTCCGCTAAAAGGAATGATAAGCCGCAGCGCAAGAAAGAGCCATATCCAATATTTCCATTTTGCCGCATACCGCTTATTCAAAAAAGGAGCGGCCACAAGCAATACGAGCACGATCAGGCTGACCGATATCGAAATTTCAAGAACGGAAAGAAACAGATGTGTCATCATCGGTCATCCTCCCCGGAATGTTCTGCTTCCAATTCATCCAGAAAATTCCTGAGTTCTTCCACGTCGGAACTTTTGATTGCTTTATTGTTATACAGCGTGGCCACCATATTTTGAAGCGAATTATTATATAACTTTTCCAGAAAACGTCTGCTCGCCCCGGTCTTGTATTCATTTTCCGAAATGACCGAAGTGTACAGGTTGCTTCCCGAAGAACGGTCACAGCTGACAAACCCCTTGTCTGCCAATCTGGCCAAAGAAGTCATCAGCGTGGAAAGCTGCCATTTTCTCCTGCCCTGCAATTCCTTTAAAATATAATTGGACGTGACAGGCCCTTTACTGTTCCAGATGACCTGCATAATTTCCAGCTCGGCCTCTCCCAGCTTCTTCAAAATATTGCACATACAGGATACCCCCTTGTGATACATTTCAAAAACACATATATTACATGACCGCATATATGATACGATCATATATTCGTTATACGATTGTATATACGACCGCGGAAATATTATACAGTCACATAATTTTATACAATTGTATAATAGATTATACATATGTATAACGTATGTGTCAAGAGGCATCCTCTATTCCTTTCTCTTTCCATCTCCTTCCTGCTCTTACCGCGTCACATCCCGCAGCCACACCTTTTTACGATACCGCCACAAACAGAACGGGACTTTAATGAACTCATCGCTGAGCAATATCGCATAGATTACCGGAACCGGAAAATGAAAGACAAAGGCTGCTAAGGCACTGAACAAAATGGAGCCGAACCACATCGTCGTCATATCCAAAATCATGCCGAACCGGGTATCTCCGCCGGAACGGAAAATACCAACGACCCATGTGGAATTGACAGACTGCCCGATGACATAGGCCGTCATCATACCCAGAAAAAGATGCAGATAACGGGCCGTTTCCCCTTCAAATCCCATTCCCCATAAAATCGCCGGCCGCAAAAGCAGGATGACCGCTGCGCCGCCGATGCCGCAGAGCAGACCGAGCATCGTAAATTTCCTGCCATACTCTTCTGCAATGTCTTTTCTGCCCTCGCCGATTGCCTTTCCGATCATGATCGCAGTCGCCGCCGCAATACCGAAGCCAACGACCATAGAAAGCTGCCTCGTCACCTGCACGACCGAATTCGCCGCGACTACGCCGCTTCCCAGCCGTCCCACGATTGCCGTGTTAGCCGAATAACCCACGCCCCACAGCACTTCATTCAGGATGACCGGCGATGCAAAATAAAGAAAATCCTTCCACAACACCGTATCCGTATGAATCACATACTCCCATTTTACTTTTACTTCCGGTTTAAATCGATTTACATAAAACAAAAGGATAAACAATTCTACCAGTCTGGCAATCAACGTTCCGATTGCCGCTCCCTGAATACCCATCGCAGGAAACCCCAGCAATCCAAAAATCAACACGGCGTTTACCAGAATATTGATAAACAGGGAACTCCCGTAGATAACCGTGGAAATCGTCACCCGTTCTATACTTTTTAACATATTCAGATATCCCATCGTAAAAGCCGAAAGCGGATAAGTAAACGCCACAATTCTGATATACAGAACGGCCTGCTCGATAATTTCCCCATCATTCGTGAACAACTGCATCAGTTTTTCCGGAATAAGCAGCGCCGTCACCATAAAAAGAAGCCCCATCGACGTTGTGAGCAGCACCACGATTCCCATGATCTTTTCAATCGCTTCCAGATTCTTTTTGCCCCAATACTGCGCGATCAGCACGGAAGCGCCGGAAGTCGAGCCAAACAAAAACAGACTCAGGATCCAGAAAATCTGGCCGCCCATGGAACAGCCGGACAACACCTTTTCCCCGACCCGTCCAAGCATAATAACGTCTGTCGCAGAAACGCCCACATTGATCAGATTCTGCAATGCCATCGGCAGGACCAGTATCAATACCCGTTTGTAAAAATGATCTTTCATTGCCATAACCGTACCCTTTTCTGTGATTGATTCAAATACCTTTTCGGAAAAGGCATCCTGAAATTTGTCAGATTATTCTATCATGAACAGCGCGGTAATGCAATGAATGATCAAATCCTTGAATATCAGAGAAAATACAAAATAAATATGCAGAACCAAATCATTTCTATGGTGAACTTACAGGCTGTCGAAAAGATATGATCATGGAAAGTCGTCATGACTGCCCGGTATTTTCCCGCTCCTTAATGAGTGCATCCAATCTATCTTTTACTGCCTGTCTGGCAATCTCATCCATTTCATCTACAGTTTTTGTTCCGCCGGAAGCAGCTAAAGCATAGGGATCGTTCAATGCCACATTGGAATCCGTCAGCATTGCCCAAAGCTGGGAATGCGTCCACTGCCGCTCTTTCGCAGGAATATTGGGATCATAGTAATCTGACCATGGCGACAGATATTTTCCGGAAATAAAGGCAAGGCTGTTAATTGGGGCAGAAACGGCCTCTTTATAAGCATCCGCATAGTAACTCTTAACAGTCTCTTCCATCTCTTTCAACTGCCCCAGGTATGACTCAAAATAAGTCTTACGGGCAATGGAACCATCCGGATCGACTTTCCGGTATGGGTCAACCTCCAGTTTAGGCTGATTTTCACTTTGCCATTGCCTGAGCATATTCATAAACTCTTCTTTTGTCATGGCACTGAGCTGTTCCACTGTTCTGTCCATCATTGCTTCCAGACTATCGCGACCTTCCTGGGATATTGTAACCTGATCCCTGTTGGAAGACTGCGCCGCCGCTGTGTTCTTATCCTCTGCAGAAGCAAAGTGAACAGCCCGCATCGAAGAAATCCGGCGATTGCCAGAATCTGGTATAACATTCATAAAAAATCTCTCCTTTATATCTTATTTTTCCTAGACAATTGCGAAACGATGTTTTCAAAACTTCCCGTTGTACAAAACAGACAATCACCGCAGGGCACGCTTTCGCTGCGCTGTCACTCGCAACGGTGCATAAGACACCAAAATACGGCGTCTAAACACCGGCGGTGACATAGCACCCTGCTTGCGATTTGTCTATTTTGCACAACTAATTTACTGAAAAAATCCGTTTCGCAATTGTCTATTATTTTTCCGAAATTCCTAACCGGTTCAACATTTCATACATCCGGTCACTGCCAAACACATAATTCTGCAAAACAAGCGGCCTTCCCGACTGCCTGCTCTCCTGATACAACTTTCTGTAAACATCCTTTGCCTGATAAAAACTGTCTTCTAATTCTTCAATCTCTTCTATTGGCATTTCGGAAATATGCCCTTGAAAAAACTGTCCCTGCGCTGCGATTCTGGCACAAGACTTCTGCCACGCTACTTCCTGCTCATATTGCATATCCAGCCATTCAATTTCTTCTTCCTTTGTAAGCAGAGTCCCATCCGCTTTATAATACTGCTTCTGCTCATTTTCATAGCGCTGTTCAATTTCAGAATACAGCTTTGCATAACTCAGCCCGCAGGCATTCACGACATCAGAATAATCATACCGTCCTTTTCCTTCCCTGACTTCTTTTAATATTCCAGCCCTCGTATCGCTAAGCGATGCAGCCAATTGCATAACCGTATGATTTACCCTGTTCCTCAGGTTTTCCCGTTTTTTCGATAATTCTGAAATTTCTAATGTTTCTTTATGAAATACCTTCCTGATTTGACTTTCCTGCGATTTCACATACTCTCTATTCAATTGAAGACCATCCTGCAGATAAATCGGATAATCTGAAATACTAACTGACATACGTTTCTCCTCCATTTCCGCCGCTTACAAAACCTTCTTAAAATGATACTGATACATATCCGAATACATATTGCCGGAGGATTTTGGTGCCAACCGTCTGTCCAATTCCCCCATATCCATCGCAAATCCACTGTCCGCTACGGAGAATGCACCATCCCTGAACCGGAACTCCGAGGTGAAATCGGGAATTCCCAGGTCGCCGCTTATCCTAATCTTACCTATAATATCCGTCAGTGCTTCTCTTATTCGTTCTATCTTGGCATTGTCTTTTGTTTTGTTGATCAGATTAGCCGCTTTGTCCGGCAGCCCTCCAATCTTTCCGTCGTGCGTCAGATAAAGACTTTCCAATGATATATCTTCCCCCGTAACCCCTTTCAGGTAACGCCGGACTTCCTGCACATCCGCAGCATACTGGTATGTGCCTGTGGACAAATCGCCCACGCTGTCCGCAATCCCTATGTAATATCTGTACATCCGGTCACTGTACTTTTTTTCTACCAGCTTCTTCACCTGTTCCCGAACGACACCATCTTCTATTCCATCCACGGTCACATTCCCGCTGCTCCCAATCCGTACACGCATCCCTTCCACGTCATTATGAGAAAGGCCCATATCTTCCAGTTCTCTCACGAACTCTTCTGAAAAGCTGTTTTGCAGTTCCGCTTTCTGCTGTGCCTTCTCCATATCTTTCAGATTGGCAAAAATCCTCACATATTCTAATTCCGCATCACTTAGATTCTTACCTTCCGCCATATCCTGAAGCAGTTCATCCACTGTACGCCCGCCTTTGTACTTCTTTTCTTCCGGTAGGTTTTCAAACTGCTTCCAGTGGAGCTGTTCCACTTCTTCTCTGTAATTTTTTTCCGTCTCCCGCAGGACTGCATTATATTTGTCAAGATATTCCCGCCAGTTTTCATCCTTCCGGCTGTACGCGCTATGCAGCGCTCCGAACGATTCTCTTATGGCATCGGTCTTTTCCTGCTCCTTATTTTCCGAAACATGGAAACTGATCTTGTAGTAGTCATTCGGAGAAACTTCCTCCCCATTTTCACTTTCTACTTTGATGCAGTATTTACTGGTCTGCGTATCCCAGTTAGGAACAGACAGCGTTTTCCGGCCTTCCCCGTCCCACTCCGCTTTTCCCACCTGATTGCCGTACTCGTCATACAGGGTTAGACTGTAATCACATCCCGCCGGCATATCCAAACGGACTTCAACACCAAAGTAATTTTGAACGGTACGACTAAAAGGTATGGAAAAGTTATAGAAGTCCACATCCTTTGCATCGCTGAGACTGCCCTTCAGACAGCTGGTCTCGTCCTTGATCAGAAATCCCAAGTCCAGAAATGCACTGCCCCTGTCCTTGTCCGATACCTCATAAGCAGTATGCTGTCTGCGGTAAATGTTATTGCTGCCAAGTGTACAGGTATCCTCCTGTAACTCCATGTTTTTCCGCAGCTTCCCTTCAAAGAAAGCCTTTGTTTCCTTTATTGACATTAAAAATATCGGCTTACTCCTAAAAGCTGCTCCCCATGCAGCTCCCTGATCGTTTACATTGTTTATTTCCATTCCAAAAAATTTCCTTTCTATTTCCCTTCTTAAAACCTATCGACATATTCGCCGGCTTTTCAAACCAGGAATGCACCAAATGACCGTTTCTTGTATCAAATGACATCCTCTCCTTTTTTCTATTCCGCTATGTCCTATTCCCCAGGTTCTATTCCATGATTCTATTTCACGCACAGAGCCGCAGGTTTCCGGAACTGCCTGTTCATAAACCAAAAACGTAGGACTTGCCATCGCTCAAATCTCCACCTATAATTGTAATGTGCCTGCATAACCCCAAGTGGATAAAGAAATACACGCCCTTATCCACTGAAGGTATATGACTTACACATGCGGAATTTTGATATTGTCATTTGGATAGGAGCGCTGAGCATGAACAGAATTTTAATCATAGATGATGATAAAGAGCTTTGCACATTGATTAAGCAGAGTGTTTTACAGGAAAACATAGACGCCGATTTCTGCTGCTCCGGAAAATCCGGCTTGCTGCAACTGAAAGAAAAAGAATATCAGCTTGTCATATTGGATGTCATGATGCCCGGCTTTGACGGTTTTGAAACGTTAGAACGGATCAGAATGGAAAACAACCTGCCTGTCTTGATGTTTACATCCAAAAATGACAGCGCTTCCAAAGTACGCGGCTTACGGGCAGGGGCTGATGACTATTTAACCAAACCTTTTCATATGGACGAACTGATTGCCCGCATTGTTTCATTGATCAGACGCTATACCCGTTTTAACCGGAAAGACGGACAGCCGCAGACGTTTGATTTTGACGGGCTGACCATTGACTTTAACAGCCGTTCCATTGTCACAGTAAACGGAGAATTTGAACTGCCCCCGAAGGAATTCGACCTGCTTTTATTCCTTGCCAAAAATCAGGGAAAGATACTGACCAAACAGCAGATTTATGAGGAAGTATGGAAAGAGGAGTATGTTTATGACGACAGTAATATTATGGCAATTATCAGCCGTCTGCGGAAAAAGATGGAAAAAAATTCCGGAAGTCCCAAATATATACAGACGGTAAAAGGGATTGGATACCGTTTTAATAAGGAGGTGTGACTGTTGTATACTGAAATGATCGTTGTAATCGGAACAGCCATTACATTCTTTTCCATTTGCAGTTCCATTCTGATTGTCCGACATGTCAAAAAGAAGATATCAGAAATGTCTGACGTTCTGGAAGATGTCAAAAACGGGAATGGAAACAGGCGTATCCTGTCAGAAACGCATGAACTTACAGCCCCGCTCGCCTATGAACTTAACGATATTATCCTGTCCTACGAAAGCAGGCTGTCTGCCTGCCGTCAGACGGAAGAAACAAACAGACAGCTCATGACGAGCCTTTCCCACGATGTAAGGACACCGCTTACCACGCTGATCGGATATTTAGATGCTGCACATAAAGGGATTGTCACCGGAAAAGAACGTGACGATTATATAGAAACCGCCCGACGGAAAGCCTATGACCTAAAGGAATATATCGATGTGCTTTTTGACTGGTTCAGGCTGGGTTCCAATGAGTTTTACCTGAATATCGTCACCATTGACCTGACGGAACTGACGCGGAATATACTGATTGACTGGATTCCAATATTTGAGGATGCCCGGATAGATTTCAAGATCGACATTCCAGAGCAGCCTTTCCGGGTAAAACTCGACCCGGACGGATATATGCGGATATTAAATAATCTCATACAAAATGTGATCTCCCACAGCCATGCGGATAAAATAGAAATAACATTATCCGATCAGGGCGGGAATATCAAAATTCTTTTAGCGGATAATGGCGTGGGAATTGACAAGGAGGACTTAAAACATATTTTTGAGCGGCTCTACAAATGCGATAAAGGACGCTCCGAAAAGGGCAGCGGTCTGGGCCTGTCTATCGTACATCAACTTACAGCCAAAATGAACGGAACCATAACAGCAGAAAGCGTATTGGGAAAAGGAACCGTTTTTACCCTGCTTTTCCCGAAACAGATTGAGAAGGAACAGGAACTGCAATAGTTCCTGTTCCTTTATTGCAAGGTTATTGCAAGGTTCATGCAAGGTTCATGCAAGATTGGCGTGCTAGAATAAAGCATACCGGTAAACTGATATGCGCTGCTTTTCAAAAAGCAGCGCGGTCGGAAAAATTCTGCGATCGCATAACGAGGAGGTTTCGCAATGAGCAAATATGTAATTGAAACAAAAAATCTTACAAAGCAATATGGCACACAAAAAAGTGTTACCGATCTGAATATACACGTTCAGAAAGGACGTATCTACGGTCTGCTTGGCAGAAACGGAGCCGGAAAGACAACAACAATGAAAATGCTGCTCGGACTGACACAGCCTACTTCCGGGGAAGTAACGATTTGGGGAAAGCCTTTACGGACGAATGAAAAAAAGCTCCTTCCACGCATCGGCAGTCTGATTGAATCCCCCGGCTTTTATCCGAATCTGACCGCCACGGAAAACCTGCGTATTTTTGCCACACTGCGGGGAGTGCCGAACCGTAATGCCATAAAAGACTCTCTTGATCTGGTCGGATTGCCCTATAAAGACAAAAAGCTGTTTTCTCAATATTCATTGGGAATGAAACAGCGGCTGGCGATCGCCCTTGCCGTAATGCACGATCCTGAACTTTTGATCCTGGATGAGCCGATCAACGGTCTCGACCCGATTGGAATTGCAGAGATGCGCTCCTTTATCCGTAACCTTTGCAATGAGCGCGGAAAAACGATTTTGATTTCCAGCCATATCCTTTCCGAGATCGCATTGTTGGCTGATGACATCGGCATTATTGACCACGGCGTATTATTGGAAGAAGAAAGCCTTGCGGAACTGGAAACAAAGAGCAGCAAGCATATTCGGTTCACGGTTTCCGATACCGCACAAGCCGCAAGAATTTTAGAACGTATCTTTCAGGAAAGCCAGTTTACGATACAGGATGACCACAATATGCGGCTGCATAATCTGGATATTTCTGTCGGGAAGATTGTCACCGCTTTTGTAGAGAATGGGCTGGAAGTATCACAGGCCTATATTTGTGAAGAAAGCCTTGAAGATTATTTCAAACGCGTGACAGGAGGTGAAGGGATTGCTTAAACTTGTGCTATGTGAGTTTTCCAAATTAAAGCGGAAAAAATTTATTTTACTGGTCATACTTTCTGCCTTTTTATTTCCTGTGCCGCTTACAATCTTGATGACAACGCCGCAAATGACAGAGAGATTTGACAGTGATGCTGAGATCTTTAATGCCTGTTTCCAATTCTGTATGGGATATGGAGTGGAACTGCTTCTGCCCTGTGTGATCGGAATCATTGCGGCCATGCTGTTTTTCATGGAACGGGATAATGACACCTTTAAGAACCTGCGCACGATTCCAGTGACAAGCACACAGATGATTTTCGCGAAAGTCATTGTTTTATTTGCCATGGGCGTTATTTTCAGCCTGTCCTCGGCTTTGGCAGCGGTTTTATGCGGCAGTCTGGTATCTGAGGTGAATGGAATCGCATACAAACTGTTGGTGGCATTGGAAATGGGATTTTTTGTCACTGCCGGGACACTGCCTTTAATTGTCCTTGTTGTTTTCTTCAGTAAGACCTATATTTTTTCCGTTCTGTTGTGTGTTTTTTACAGCGTTTTCAGTCTGACCGCAGAATCTTCTTTTGGTGTATTGCCGAAAGCTTTATGCTGGCTCATTCCAATTCCGCTTACAACGCTTTGGAGTGCGGGAGATATGGAACAACATGGAGTGATAGAGATTCGAGGGCATCTTCAATACCTGATACCGACGACCTTTCAGACAATCGTTATTTTAGGCGCCTGGGCTATCCTTTCTGTCATAGTCATTGATTTTCTATATAAAAAGAGGGGGGAATAGTATGTTTCGCATGGTCAAAACTGAAATCTGGAAATTGAAACGTTATCATATGATATGGGCAGGAATCCTTTTAATGCTGCTTTCCGTCTTATTGACAATCTTTTCTACTACGGCAATAGATGGGACAGTTTGGACTTTTCCGTTTTTTGCGGAACAAGTGATCAAAAACAATGTTACCACGATTTTTCCCATGTGCATTGCTTTAATTGCCGGATACATCATAACAAGGGAAGAAAAAGATGATACACTGAAAAGCCTTATGACTGTCCCTGTTTCCTACTGCGATTTATTATGGGGAAAATTACTTGTCTGTGCACTGCTGTCTCTGTTTTTAGGATTTGTAAGCGCTGTATTTACCGTAATCGCAAATTTGTTGATGGGATTTCCGGAGTTTTCCATAACCGCAATATTACAGACATTTATTCAGATCATTTTGAACTGTCTGTTCCTGTACATTGCAGTAATGCCGATTATTGCAATTACCGCCCGCATATCAAACGGACATATGATCGGTACGGTCATTGCTTTTGTCTATGGCTATTGCGGTATGTTTGCAACAGGAAATGCGACAACGGCAGATATCTATCCTGTCACGGCAAGTTTGGGCCTGATCAATTACCGCAGCTATGATGAGGCCGTACACTGGAATATTCCAATCTGCTTTTTCAGTATACTTGCCGCCTTTCTGATTTCCGCTGTCTTTGTATTTACCGCTGCAGAAGGCGCACCAGCCAAAGTCCCCAAAAAGCAGAAAAAAGCCATTACAAAAAAGGGCTGGTAAATGGGAGATATAGACTTGCGTGCACAAATTCGCACGCTGAGAAAGGAGTATGATTATAATGATGAGAAAAATGGTCGTTGGGATTACGGTAATTGCAGTAATTGCTGCAGGTTTTATCTGTTTATGTATGTGGCTCATTTCGGGAGCCGGCAGCACCTATTATTATGCTCAAATTGACAACCGTAAAATAGAACGGACTTCTTCACGAGGGGGTGTCATTGATCTGCACGGCGGGATGGATTATTCCTATACGCTTCCTGCCTGCGATGAAGATGGCGCTAAAAGAGATATTACATTTGGAACATCAAGAGAACTAAAAGAAGGCGCATTTATCCGCTTAACAGTAATGCCTGTTCGTGGTGTTCTTGAATGGAGTGAGGTACCATATGATGAGCTTCCCTCCGCGGTACAGAGCAATTTTGCAGTTCCGGCAAATGAATGATCTTTATATAAGCGGATAACATCATAGAATTTACAGGCGTATTCCGGCGGTAAGTTCATACTTTTTGCCAGAATGCGCCTGTTCTCTACTTAAATCATTTCCTGTGAGTTTTAGGCAATTACGAGTTAGAGTCGCCTGATACCAACTCGCGGTTAAAAGTTTCAAGTCTTCAGGCTTTCCGCCTGATCTGACTTCTGCAGGCCTCATCCGTCAGCTCCCTTCAAAACCGTTCCGTCAGTTCCTTCCCCCGCAGCGTCCTGTCAACCTCTGCCAGCTTTCCATCTTTCATAACATACAGACTGCCGCATAGCGACAACTCGCTTTCTTCATGCGTCGTAATAACGACAGTCCCCTTTCTCTCCAGATAAATCTGCAGATAACGCCTGATGTCTTCTTTACAGACTAAATCGAGAGCCGCACTCGGCTCGTCCAGAATCAGGACGGGCGGCATCCCGGATAAGGCTATGCCAATGCTGACTCTTTTTTTCATTCCGCCGGAAAGCTTTGATACCGGTACCTTCAAAAACGACGGGATTCCTAGTATCTGCAGAAAACCCTCTTCCAGCTCCTTTGCAAGCTCCGCTTTATCGGGATACCAGAGCCTTAAATTATCATAAACGCTAAGCTCCGGCATCAACGGATTTTCCTGCGGTACATAACCCGTCATCTTCTGGAAAACGACGCGGTTTTCAAGCGCATTTTTTCCAGAATAATAAAGTCTCCCGGACAGTGGTTTCAACACGCCGGCCATAACGGAAAGCAAGGTGGATTTCCCGCATCCGTTCGGGCCGACAATGCCGATACATTCCCCCCGTTCGGCATTGAGCGAAATGCCCTGCAGCACTTTCTTTTTTCCGTATGCACTTGTGAGATTTTCTATTTCGATCATTTTCATACATTCATTCCTGCTTCGAATTCCGCAAGACTCGCTGCTTTCGCAGCGCACTTATGCCATCTGCTGAGCTGTTCCGGATTCGTTTCCCGGCTGATGAGCTCGATGAGCCTTTCCGAGACTTTTCCCAAATCCCTGAGCAGTTCCAGTATATCTTCTATTTACCTTCAATCCTGCCAAACAAATGTGAATCTCTGGCAGAACTGCCGGAATATGCGCTATATGATTGAAATCATGCGCCTATCTAAGAATCAAGATTTGTTTTTGTATCGGTATTGTATCATAGAAGACTTTTATTTGCAATAGGTTTTTCGGGAAATTTTAAACGTTTTTCCGATACATTTTTCAATATATCGATTAATCGACCGGTATCGACGGATTTTCTATAAGAATCCTTCTAAGCCATTCATCAAACAATGCAAAATTTTTGTCGTCCTTCGAAATTTTAGCTATTTTTTTATTCCCTCGAAACAACATAATAAAGTGTTCTTTTTCTACTACTTTAGTAATTTCCTCTACGAAATATGTTTTTACTCTGCCTATAGAATTCCTGATAGAGATCATCCCTACTGTCTCCCTTATCGAAGAAGTCCGCTTTTCCCGCAAAGGTTTCTAATAATTGATAAAAACCACTCATACTGTCTCCCACATCAAAGAGCTTCTTTTCATTATGAAAAAAATCAGTTGTGTTTTACCTCCGATATGTCCCATTAAGCGATTTTCTACATATCTTACATTTGTAATTTCACAAAAATTAATATATTTCGAAAGCAGAGAGGGTCTGTAAATCGTCAGCGCATCCGCTTCTACTTTAATTTCCCAGAATAAAGAAATAAAAACAAAATATTCGTAAAAAAAGTAACACACAAAAAAAATGCCATTATCACCGCATCTGCATCCAATATTTGTCTCTTTCTAACAACCGTCTGGCAGTTCGTTTTTTATTCCATATGACAGAAACCAGAACTGGTAAAAAAACGACTGCCGTAATGGCAAAACACATGTATATCTTCATTTTAAAATCTATCATCATCGCTTCATCAGTCTTTTCCTATACAATTGAGCAGGAAGATTTCTTCCCCTACTCGTCGCGAAGCCCGCATGCCGCTTTAGCGGCAGACTTCCTAAGGTGGGCCTGTGCATAATAAAACAGACAGCAGCCTATCGCCGCTGTCTGCTCTCTATTAACTTCGAAACATTATTTCGCAGCGATTTCTGCCTTCAGGCTTTCTGTCAGCTTCGGAACAATCTTGTTCAGGTCGCCTACGATACCATAATCAGCTACATCGAAAATCGGTGCATCCGCATCTTTATTGATCGCAATGATGATATCGGACTCTTCCATACCTGCCACATGCTGAATCGCACCGGAAATACCGATTGCAAAGTATACGTTCGGACGAACGGTCTTACCTGTCTGGCCAACCTGTAGATCTTTCGGTTTCCAGCCGGAATCAACAACTGCACGAGAGCAGCTTACCGTACCGCCAAGCACTTCCGCCAGATCTTCCAGAATCTTGAAGTTCTCCGGGCTTCCGACACCACGGCCGCCGGATACGAGAATCTTTGCATCCATGATATCCACGGTATCTGTTACAGCCTTTACGACATCAAGAATCTCCACATATTTATTGTTCGGGGTAAATCCCGGATTATACTCTTCTACAACAGCTTTGGCACCCTTGATCGGCTCAATCTTCTGCATAACACCCGCACGAACGGTTGCCATCTGCGGACGGTTATCCGGACATGCGATTGTTGCGATCGTATTGCCGCCGAATGCCGGACGTGTCATTAACAACTGATTGTGTTTCTGCTCCTGTCCCGGAATTGCCTGTAACGGGAAATCGCCGATTTCCAAAACGGTACAGTCAGCAGTAAGACCCGTTGCCACTCTTGCGGAAACTCTGGGGCCTAAATCTCTACCGATTGCTGTCGCACCTACCAGTACGATTTCCGGTTTATACTGATTAATAACAGATGCCAGGGCGTGTGCATAGGGCTCTGTTCTGTAAACTTTCAGTTCTGGGTCATCCACAACGATAACTTTATCTGCACCGTATTCTGCCAGTTTATCTGCCAGGTCTTTGACGCCTGAACCCAAAAGGACTGCCGTTACATCCGTATTCAAATCTTTTGCAAGGTCCTTGGCTTTACCAAGTAATTCAAATGCGATGCTGCTGATCTCATTGTCTACCTGCTGCGCAAAGACATATACTCCCTTGTATTCTTCTAAATTCATTGTATTCACCACTCTTCCTTTTTTAATTAAATGACATGTTTTACTTTCAATTTGTCAACAATGTAGCTTACTGATTCATCGGGATCAAGTACGACCTTTTCACCTGCGCCTTTTCTTACCTTATCGGAAGCTTTGGCAATCTTGGTCGGTGAACCTTTCAGACCGAGATTGGCATCATCAACATCCTTCAAGTCAGCTCTGCCCCATACAGTGATTTCTTTCTGATATGCGTCAAAGATGCCGCCGGGTGTCATATAACGAGGCTCATTTAATTCGGAAAGCGCTGTGATCAGACAAGGCATTTTTGCTTTTACGACATGATATCTGTCCTCATACTGACGCTCAACGATAACACTGTCACCTTCAACTTTGATATTCTGTGCATAAGAAATAACAGGAATATCGAGGTGTTCTGAAATCTGAGGGCCAACCTGAGCGGTATCACCATCGATAGCCTGACGGCCTGTGATGATCAGATCATATTCCAGATTTCTGAGCGCGCCTGCAATTGTTGTAGAAGTAGCCCATGTATCAGCGCCGCCGAGCACTCTGTCCGTTACAAGAATGCCGTTGTCAGCGCCCATTGCCATCGCTTCACGAAGAACTTCTTCTGCTTTCGGAAGACCCATTGTCACAACTGTGACTTCTGCGCCATATTCATCTTTTAATCTCAGTGCTGCTTCCAGACCTGCTTTGTCATCAGGATTCATGATCGCAAGCATAGCACCTCTGTCTAACGTACCGTCCGGATTGAACTTTACGCCACCCTTTGTATCAGGTACCTGTTTAATACAAACAACGATTTTCATCGATTTTATCTCCTTTCAAAGCGATAATGCGGAGCATTTTCGCATTTTACCTTATTAAAAAATGTGATTATTTCAAAAGACTGCCGGAAATGACCATACGCTGAACTTCACTGGTTCCTTCGTAGATTTCCGTAATCTTTGCATCACGCATCATACGCTCTACGTCGTATTCTCTGATATAACCGTAACCGCCGTGTAACTGAACAGCTTTGGTCGTTACTTCCATAGCAACCTCTGCCGCATACAGTTTTGCCATAGCTGCCTCTACGGAATAGGAAATCTTCGGATTCTTTGCATATTCTGCTTTCTTCATAGCCGCCTTGTATACTAACATCTGCGCAGCCTGTACCTTCGTAGCCATATCAGCCAGCTGGAACTGTGTATTCTGGAAAGCGCCGATCGATCTGCCGAACTGCTTTCTTTCTTTTACATAATTGATGGTCGTCTCTAATGCACCCTCTGCAAGACCGAGCGCCTGTGCAGCGATACCGATACGTCCGCCGTCCAGTGTGTGCATTGCGATATTGAAACCTTTGCCCTTCTGGCCTAATAAGTTATCCTTAGGGATACGGCAGTCCGTAAAGATCAATTCGTATGTGGAAGAACCGCAGATACCCATTTTATTTTCTTTTGTTCCGAAAGAAAAGCCGGGTGTTCCTTTTTCTACGATAAAAGCAGAAATCTCTTTGGTCGTTCTGCCGCGCTTCTCAATCGTTCCGGTAATTGCAAAAATAACGTATACATCCGCTTCCTTACCGTTTGTGATAAAGCACTTGGAACCGTTCAATACCCACTCTTCACCGTCGAGTACTGCCTTTGTCTGCTGGCCCTGTGCATCCGTACCTGCGCCTGGCTCTGTCAGACCGAAAGCGCCTAACTTCTCACCTTTTGCAAGCGGAATCAGATATTTCTGTTTCTGCTCTTCTGTACCATATGTCTGAATCGGGTCACAGCAGAGGGATGTATGTGCTGATACGATAACGCCTGTTGTACCACACACCTTGGAAAGTTCCTCGACACACATCGTATAGGTCAAAGGATCGCAGCCCTGTCCGCCGTACTCCTTCGGTACAGGAATTCCAAGAAAACCTAATTTTGCCATTTTGTCAACTGTCTCTCTGGGGAAACGATGATTTTCATCAATCTCCTGTGCGAGAGGCTTTGCTTCTTTTTCAGCGAATTCTTTGAAAAGAGTTCTCGCCATTTCATGCTCTTTGCTTAACGTAAAATCCATGATTTATATTCCTCCATAAATATTTTAATGGTCTGTCTATTTTGAATAGTCGTAAAATCCTTTTCCGGTCTTGCAGCCTAATTTGCCTGCACGTACCATCTTCCTAAGAAGCGGAGCGGGACGATACTTCGGATCGCCTGTCTCAGAATAAATAACTTCCATGATCGCAAGAACAATATCAAGACCTACATAATCGCCTAACTGCAGCGGACCCATCGGATGATTTGCGCCGAGTCTCATAGCCGCATCGATATCTTCTACGCTTGCAACGCCTGCTTCCAGTACGCAGATACCTTCGTTGATCATCGGAATCAGAATTCTGTTAACAACAAAACCTGCTGCCTCGTTTACTTCAACAGGAGTCTTGCCGATTTCTTCCGCAATCGCTTTTACCTTATTAAATACTTCGTCTGTGGTGTTCTCTCCGCGGATGATCTCAACCAGCTTCATAACAGGAGCCGGATTGAAGAAGTGCATACCGATGACCGGTCTGTCAATGCCTGCGCCGATTTCCGTAATGGAAAGAGAGGATGTATTGGTCGCGAAGATACAGTCTGCTTTGCAGATATCCTGTAATTCTTTAAATGTCTGTTTTTTAATATCCATCACTTCAAGAGCTGCCTCAACGATCAGATCACAATCTGTACAGATTGTCTTAACGCCTGTTGTGATCTTTGCCAGAACCTTGTCAGCATCTTCCTGTGACATTTTGCCCTTTGCAATACGTTTCTCAAAACCTTTGGCAATCTTGTTCTTGCCGTTTGCAGCAAATTCTTCATTGATATCACATAAACAAACTTCATACCCTTCTGTCTGGGCAAAAGCCTGCGCGATACCAGAACCCATTGTGCCTGCGCCGATAATACCTACTTTCATGGAAAAAACCTCCTATAATTTAATATTTTTATTTGTTTTTAAACGGCTCTTTTACCTTTTCTTTGTTCTTATCCAGGAAAAATGCCATACCATATTTCTGATCTTCTGTTTCGAAACAGTCGCCGAACAGTTTCTCCTCGATAACGATTGCATCGTCCATGCCCGCTTCCAGACCGTCATTGATTGCTTTCTTGCAGTTGCGCACAGCAATCGGTGCATTCTTTGCGATGCCTGCTGCCATTTTCTCTGCAGCCGCCATCAGTTCTTCCTGCGGATATACAGCATTTACAAGGCCAATCCGCAAAGCTTCGTCAGCCTTGATATTTCTTGCCGTGTAGATCATCTGTTTTGCCATACCCGGGCCGACCAGTCTTGCAAGTCTCTGTGTACCGCCAAAACCGGGTGTAATTCCGAGGCCGACTTCCGGCTGTCCGAATACCGCGTTGTCGGAACAGATTCTGATATCGCAGCTCATGGAAATCTCACAGCCGCCGCCGAGCGCAAAGCCGTTTACTGCCGCAATGACAGGGATTGGGAAAACTTCCAGTTTACGGAAAACATCATTTCCCTTTTTACCGAATGCTTCTCCTTCTGCTTTCGTCAGCGTGCTCATCTCTCCGATATCTGCACCCGCTACGAAGGATTTCTGCCCTGCACCTGTTAAAATAAGGCATCTCACGTTATCCAGATCGACTGCGTCAAGTGTCTTGTCCAGTTCTTCCAGAACTGCAGAATTCAAAGCATTCAATGCTTTTTCACGGCTGATGGTAATAATACCGACCTGGCCCTTTACTTCATATAATACAAACTCCATTCTATAACCATGCTCCTTTCTCAGTCTGCGAGTCTGGGACATCAGACCCAGACCCGCGGTTGAAAATCTCTAATTTTCAACTTTGTTTCCTCACCTTAGATTTAATCTCTCTCTACGATTGTTGCACAACCCATGCCACCGCCGATGCACAGTGTCGCAAGACCTTTCTTTGCATCGCGTTTCTCCATCTCATGAAGCAGCGTTACGAGAATACGGCAGCCGGAAGCTCCTACCGGATGTCCGAGAGCGATTGCTCCGCCGTTTACGTTCAATACGTCGTTGCTGAATCCCAAATCTTTCTGTACTGCAAGAGACTGTGCCGCAAATGCTTCGTTTGCTTCAATCAGATCAAAATCATCAATCTTCATGCCGGCTTTAGCCATTGCCTTCTGGGTAGCCGGTACAGGACCTACGCCCATGATAGAAGGATCTACACCACCGAGTGCGCCTGCTACAAAAGTAGCCATCGGCTTAACGCCCAGTTCTTTTGCTTTTTCTTCGCTCATAACAACGATCGCTGCCGCGCCGTCATTAATGCCTGAAGAGTTTGCTGCCGTAACAAGGCCGCCTTCCGGTTTGAAAGCAGGGCGCAGTTTGGAAATGCTCTCCGCCGTAACGCCAGCACGAGGGCCTTCATCCGTATCGACAACGATTGTCTCTTTTTTCTTCTTTACTTCGACCGGAACGATTTCATCTTTGAATTTTCCTTCTGCTCTTGCTTTTTCACATTTCTGCTGTGACCATGCAGCGAACTCATCGAGCTGCTCTCTTGTAAGGCCGTATTTCTCAGCAACATTCTCTGCTGTAATGCCCATATGATAGTTATTGAAAACATCCCACAATGCGTCGTTTACCATGGTATCGACCAGTGTCGCATTGTTCATTCTGTAACCGTAACGGCCCTGCATTGCTGCATAAGGAGCCATTGACATATTTTCCATACCGCCCGCAACAACAATATCGGCATCTCCTGCGATGATCATCTGTGCCGCCATATTAACGCAGTTCAGACCGGAACCACATACGACATTGACGGTAACAGCAGGTGTTGTAACCGGTAAGCCGGCTTTAATAGATGCCTGACGCGCTACGTTCTGTCCAAGTCCCGCCTGGATAACGCATCCCATATACACATGGTCTACGGCATCTGCCGGAACGCCTGCTCTGTTTAATGCCTCCTTAATAACGATAGATCCGAGAACCGGTGCGGGAGTTGTGCTCAGTGCTCCGCCCATTGTACCGATTGCAGTACGACATGCGCCTGCCAAAACAACTTTTTTTGCCATTTTTTCTTTCCTCCGTTTACTCTCTAAATGCCTTTGTTTCGGGCTTCTGGGATGATTGTTATTTTTTTATCATTTCCCACTGCCACTATTGTATCATAGGGGTTCTGTTTTTGCAATGGTTTTCGATATCGATTTCGTGGATTCGTGGGGGATTCATATGCTGGCTTCTGACAACAACTATATCGCTGAAGCTTTCCGCCGAACTGGAGAAATTGAAAGCGGAAATCGGCAGGTAGTCATGTTTTTCGCTGCCTGCATTATACCGCAAACACGAAACAATCTGATGGCGTAGCTCTGCCTCTTTTCCTCTATAATAATTACAGAGCCTGTTTTACCATTTTCCTGTTAATACTCCGCTCAGATATTTATTTTTCTCAACAAAACATTTAATAAATATATACGGAAACAAAAAGCCAAAAACCAACATCAATCCCATACATAATAAATAAGGCGCTCCTAATTTTTGATATACAAAAACGCGTATTGCAACTTATACATACGGACTCATTAAATAAATTCCATAGCTATAATTACTTGCCAGTTCCAAAATTTTTTTTGGGTATCCTCCTTGTGCTTGAATATGTATTGCCAGGTACAGCACAGGTATACTTCCAATTAATGCTGTCAATAATTCTGTACTTTTATTATTTCCAATAAACATAACAATTCCACCGTTTATTAAAATAAAAATCAACATTAGTAATCCTTTATTTTCTATCCACTTTTTTATTATAGAAAAATACCCCCATAAAAAGATTCCTAATACAAAAAATATAGAGTTTTCCATCAATTTATCAAAATAGAATGGGCTAACGAACAAATTAATAATGTATAATCCCAAACTTATTAGTAACCATATCATTTTATTATAAATAAATCTGCTGATAATCAAAAAAACATGTTGATCACAAACAAATTCCAAATATACCACAGTGTCCCACTTGTACTCTTTCCAAGAGTCTTTTGGCCCTCTTTATTAGTTCGTCCTTAATATGAAAACCATAAATATATTCTCTGGCAAATTCTGTATACATATTAATATAGCCATATGCAGAATCCGGAAATGAATGTCCCAGTAATACCAGCACAAATGCTATTCCGCGTAATATATTAATTTTAAACGGACTATCGTACAGGAAATGTGATACATAATCTTCCCTGGATTTTTTAGCATTCCGCCCTTATTTATGTTTCTAAAATCACCCATCCATAGCGTAAGCACCAAATCTGACTCTTAAGAATATGTCTCCTAATAAGACATCATTAAAAATCCGCTAACCATTATTTTCTATTATTCACATTTTACAGCATTGCATTTTTTATGAAGCAGTTTCATTGTAAAAACGGGCGCTAAAAGTTCATATGGCATAAGCGACAATGTATTGGCTATCACTACTCCTATCCAGGATCCCATACTTTGGACGAATATATAGGAAAGAGGTATGAACACCAATGCAGCAAATGTCATCCATATCATCTGCACTCTGAAATAGGACAATCCATTTCCTATGGAAGTATTCACGCTATGAAGAACCAGCATGGTATTGGAAAAAACAAATGCCAAAGCATATCCTGAATGAACTTTTACAATATCTTTTCCTACCCAACACTCTATAATCCAAGGTAATATTGGAATGACACATAATTCTAACAATAAACAGGCAGCTGCTGCCAGTAAAAAGAATCGATATATTTTCTTAATCCATTGAAAATTTTTCTGCGCCTGTGCTTTAGTCACCGCAGACCAAATAGGTGTTAAGGCTAAAGAAACAAGCATTCCTACCGTTTTAAATATCTTATTATAAATTTGATACTCAACAACGTAATCCGATGTCGTAAAATTCGAAATGATCAGTTCATTGACAGAGGATATGACCATAAATACGATTTGAAGCCATAATAAAGAAATCCCTATACTAAAAATATCTTTTATACAATTCTTCCTAAAAAAAGATACAGATGGAAAATTGTCTTTTAATAAAAATTTGAAAACAAACCAGGAACAGATTAAATATGGTATGTTTATTGCACAAACATTAATTAATGACATAATTTTTAAATTCATTTCTAAAGTTCCCGATGGAATAATACACAAAGAAATCAGAATAATGACATTCGGAAATAACGATAGCAAATTAACGATTGCCGAACACTGCATTGCATATAAAATTGAAGTAACAATTTTCAAAACCGTACTGATGATGATTCCCCAAAAAACAAGCTGTACACAATGTGCAAGAATATCATTTGATATGACCGTATCTTCTACATTAAATATTTTATTCCAATTTAACCGTATAATAACAATTTCACCAATAATCAGTATTATGCCTGCTATACAGAGCATTAATCCATACGTTGTTGAGATGAGGCTCTTAACCTGTTCCATATCTTTTTTTTCAATTGCCATCGGCAGTTTATTTCTTAATCCATGACCCAATCCCAAATCAAATAAAGTAACCCAGTTCAATACAGAAAGTATCGTATACCAGAGTCCCAAAGAGGTTTTGTCATTGAAAAAACGGATATACATGGGAAGCAATATAAGTGATACTACTAATGATGCTCCCTTAACAAGAAATGCCCCCAACATATTCTTTATGACCTGCCGATTATGATCAAAAATATTACTTATCCTTTTTAGCATAAATTTTCATACCTCTATACCTATATGAATCGAAATCTCAGTTACATGACTTATTCCATGATCTGAGGATAAAGTAAATTAACCATTCCCTATCTTTCAAAAAGATATGTCTGATACGGTATTATACTTCCATAATTACTCATAATACGATATGAAAAATAAAACAATACCATACCATATACTATAAACTTATAGAAAATACGATATTTATTGAAATAACTCGTTACAACAGGCACTAAGATAATAATAAATATCTGCAAATATAGATTTTCTCTGGCTATTAAAATTTCTGTCGAAAAAAACACTCCCAATAAGAGCTCTCCCCATAGCAGCACACTCCCCTTTAACAATAACTGTTCCTTCTCCGCCGGCAAGTCGTATCTTTTGGGAATCCACATAGCATAAAGGAATGTCAACGCATATATTATCTGCATTACAACATTTCTTCCCGTGGCTTTATAAACTCCTAATAAATAAGATGAATATCCCGCAAAACTATTCGTAAAAATATTAAACAAAATATTAACTGATAAAAGTGCGATTACGGATACTCCAATAGCATAATATACACGCCTTCTTGTCCAATTCATGCTCAATACCAGCAAAACCGGCACGCCTATGATAGCCGAAGTATGGATTGATACTGCAAACGCTAAAAAAAATATGCTAAAAATCTTCTTTCCTTTTATAAAGAGCGCCGCCGAAAGGAACAATAAACATAACGCCATGTTTTGGCGCGCGATATTCATGGCCTGTAAAGCAAATATTAAATAGTATAAGACAATTGCCTGCTTCAGATCAACCTCCAAAAGCTCAATTGCAATCCATATAACAATTACGATAAAATATCCCGTCACAAACATATAAATATTAGGATTTCTACCGCATACAGAAGAAACTGCTTTAAAAAAAACTGCCCATCCTGGAAATTTAGCATACATTTTAGTCAATTCTGAAATATTTCCATCATAACTGATCAGCATCTTATATGCATTGTAATATTGATATGTGTCAGTGCCTGTATAACAGGAGCGAAAAGCTATAATTCCGCCGATATGTATAGCAGTAATAATAAAATACATTCTGTGTTTTATCTTGAAAATTTTAAATACCCATGAATACATAAGTAAAATGAACAAGTTGACGAAATAAAACATTACATTTTCTCTCCCCAATATTTTTTATTATCTTGGTTTATATTTTACAATATTCTTTTCCCGTCTATACACACTCCAAAAATTCGTTAATCCAGGCGCAACTCTTTTTGCAATTTCCTTTATATATCCTAAAAATATCAGTTTATTTTTCCACGGTAAATGATACTGTATTTTTAACATATTATCTTCTTTATTGCAAAGCGCGACCCGTTCATTAGAAATCCCACTTTTTTTTCTATCCGCAATGATCGTATTGATTCCCGTAAAGATACATCCATTCATCTTTAGTCGAAGCATTTGTTCGTAATCCGCTTTTATTTTATAATGACAATCAAAAGGAAATTTTAGTAATAGTTCTCTTCTGACAAATAATGACTGATGGCATAATGACATCCCCTCTTCTAAAAAAAGGTCACTATGATTAACAATATAGCCTCTTTTTTCTGTAATGCGAATCAATGTATGTCCATATATTACATCAGAATGACTCCAGTCTTTATCTTCAAAAACATCAGATAATACTGTATCATTATAGAAAAGATCCCCTGAATTCATAAAGACGACCCAATCACCACTGCAATTTTCAACTGCAATGTTCATGGCATCATATATTCCATCATCCCCGGAAATAATATGCTTCAATAAAATGCCTTTATTTTCAAAAAAAGGCTGGAAGCTGCGTATTATTTCATTTGTTTTATCAGTAGAACCACCATCTTTGATAATATATTCAATCTTATGATAATCTTGTCCTAATACTGATCTCATCGTCTTTTCTATCTCTGATTCTATATTTAAACAAACAGTAACTATCGAAATTATACCGCTCATATTTTCCCCTTATATCCTCGCAAAAAGGTTTACTAATATCTCTATCTGACAGTTTCTGCCAAAAACAAAACAAATCTATATACTCTTTGGCCGCATAAACTGACAACCGCAGCCAGTCGTTCTGCTTTTTGAGCCTGTACATCAGTAATTACTGTTTTTCTGTATTTTCTAATATTTTCCCATACAATATTTCGTTCTCTTCGCTCTTTCCAGGGTATTGATTTATAGATTAAACGCATAGAATTCATCCGACGGCTTATGAACGCCTTTTCCATATAAATATCATGGTCAAGTAATATATCTTCCATAATATTCATAGCGGTAAGCCCTGTTAATTTTTTTCTCCAATTCCCATAATGGGTCAGGCTTTGTTTATGTAATCTATATCCATATAGCTTTGTCTTTACAAACGGTATCTCATCAGTACATAATACCAGAATTTCCAACAGCATTATAACATCTTCACATATGTGCAGTTCCTTCCTGAAACGCAATTCAGGATACTTTTCTCTTCTATAGGCAGAACGTGTAATTGAAAGCTGCTGTCTGTGATATAATAAATTTTCAATCAATTTTTCCGGTGTATACTTCTCAACCGAGACTTCAAATATATCTTCGCATATATCTGCACACTGAATATTTTCTTTAAAATTTACTGCTGAAAAGCATATTAAATCATTGCCCTCCTCGAATAACTGTACAATATGCTCTAAAAAAACCGGAAAAATCATATCGTCACTATCTAAGAAAACAATAATATCTCCCTTTGCAACATCCAGGCCCTTATTTCGGGCGCCGGATACTCCGTGATTTTTTTGATGATATGATACAAATCTTTTATCCGTATGGACAAATTTTTCATAAATCATTCTGCTGGAATCCGTAGACCCGTCATCAATCATGATCACCTCGTAATTTGAATAAGATTGCTTTAACACGCTGTTCAAACATTGTTCTAAATATTTTTCAGAATTATATATTGGTATGATAATTGAGATAAATGCTCTCACGATATTAATTACTCCCGCCTTCTGCAAGTACTTCTTTTTCTTCAATTTTATGATCACATTTTACTGTTTTTTAATGTGCCGATTCTTTATTCTCCTGACCCTTTGATAAATACCCAGAAAAAACAGGACTTTTCTTATCATCCTTTTTATTTTTATACGCCAGTCATCCGGATAATGTTTTTTCCAAAGTTCTTCAGCTGAAAGCGACATGTAATCGTGAAAAAAAATTTTCCTTTTTTCTTCATTCAATATTAAATTCTCATATAAAGCCTCCGTATTTTCACTGATCAGCTTCTGTACCGGCACTTCATCTAAAAAAAGCTGATTATCCAAGCCGAGTTTTTCTATCAGATTTTTTCCTTTTATACTATGTGCCAATACTTTATTAACACCTGTATCATCATCCATTTTTTTATTGTATAAATCAGCATTAAAACAATCCCAGATCGTAATATCGCTATTTCTATATCGTTTTCGGTATTGGCAGTGGTAACAGGTCATCCTGTTATAATTATTTTCAAAAAAGCATCTGAGCAGTGCATCTGATTCCGTTCCCCTGGCGTAAATACAATCATTCCTATGATAGATAGCCATTGCAGTATACTTATATCCCCAACGCTTTTCTCTGAATTTAATATCTGTTATTGGAGATTTTAAGGATTGCTTTTGAAAATTCAGATAATTTCTAAACAGACCAGGAGATAACACTCCCCTGCATACGACATCAACAGTAATTAACTTATCATATTGCTTTTCCAAAAAACGATAAAGACCTTCTATTTGACATGGTGTACCGGAAAAAAGAACATATCTATCCTGCTCCAAAAATTTTTTTACCGCTATGTAGTTTTTCCCAATATCACTCTGAACGTATTTACTACCCTGAAATTTCGCGCAATCTTTTATATTATCGGAAAATCCATGTACTACTCTAAGAGAATCATCCAACATTGCACCAAATACAATGCCGTCATTTAAAATACACCAGGATGCTAATGCACCAAATACTCCGCCAGATGTACTTGAAATTCTAATATCCAAATGAACATTCTGGGCAACATACCCTGCCTGCACGCTTTGATCATCCACATCTTTTTTATGAAGTGCCGGACACCGTTTCCTGCATAAATCACAATGCAGACATTTTTGTTGATCAATTTCAGGAAATAAAAACCCCTCTTCGTCCTCTTTCCTATAAATTGCCCCATGCGGACAAATATTATAGCAAGCCATACAGCCATAGCAAATATTTTTATTTATTACATATTCATCTTTTCTATTTTCCATAATTTTAATGATTATTTATCGCCATTCTCAGAAAATCCCATGATTTCTGCTGCATTCCTGATATCCTTTTATTGACATCAATAAAGTCTATATCTTTCAATAAACAATCTTCTACTCTACTTTCTCGATTTAATAATCGCTCTTCAATCTGCAATTTCTGCAATATGGTATACAATCTTGAATTTGTAGAGATTTTCTTCGCATCGTCAAAGCGCCTGAAACACCAAACGTTCTTATTCTCTATCAAAGAAAAAAGCATACAATGATATGAGTCCGTAAACACTAACTCAGCATTTCGAATCCAATTAAAAAAATCGATTGGAGACTCATCCAGTAACACCTGATCAAAATACTTCCTGTCATAAGAAATATACTCATCCAAATGTATAAGCGCCACCGTTCTCATATTGCACATGACTGCGTATTTTTTAATCCATTCCCTCTGCCACCTGTTATTACCAATAAGGTAAATAAAAATATATTCCTGTTCATTGTTTCTTTTATAAGACAAATACTGTTCCCATTCACTTCTATCCAACATTAACACGGGGTCTGCTACAACCGGACAGTCAATATCTGCAATGTCCTCTACGATCTTTTTCCCGCTTTCTTCACGCACCGAAATATGGTCAATATTATTGAACATTTCCTGATACTTATTTATATATTTCTCCGGAATTTTATTGATTCCAAAACTCGGCGCATATGCAATTTTAATAACCTGTTTATCTCGCGCAAAATTCAATGTATATATATCTGTCACAACACTTGATGGCAGCCATACCTGATCACTTCCCAATAAAAGGACATCATATTCTTCTAATAATTCAGCTGCTTCCTGTAATTCTGATATCTCTTCTGTCAAAATAAGCTGCGTTTGAATAAAATCATTAAATTTCATTCTCCGGCTGCTCATTTTTCGTCCATATGACAGGTTAAATCTCTCATATATCTTACTATAATACATCCGGCCTTTGCTTTGTATCAAAAAAAGAAGATCGCCGCTGGACAGATAAAATTTTGTTTTTTTTATCCTGAATGCTTTCCATAATCCATTCAAATTCAGCAAAACCGGTTCTACATTTAATTTTCTTAACATTTCCACTGTTGCAAACGCCTGCAGGGCAGAACCATAATTAATTGTCTTATATCCTGCATAAACTAATACTTTTTTCATATTTATACCCATTTGTCTGCTTCAGCAGACAATCAAATCAATAGTTGAAAGTACGTTTCTTTCAACCTTATACCTGTCTGCGAAAAAATTTATTACAAAACATATTTTAGCGGTTTCACATATGCATGCAGAAACCCTGTTAACATTAATCTTAATTTAGCCGGAATGTACATAACAACTTTCCTCGCAGCCCTTTTTTTCAAGCTCCTGCTGTCTTTTCCCAACGGCTGGTCTTTCCAGGATGTTTTTTCTTTATAAGCAAGCCACTGCTCAGCATATGGATGCCGGCATCCTTTTACCCATGGCCGTACATCCAGATAAGTAGATGTAAAGTGAACAATCCTTGCATCTTTTAATGCTTCGGTTCTTTCTCTCTCGGTATAATTAATATAAGATTTTCTATATCGTATCAATTCTTCAGTGGAAAAATAGAATGTCAATGATGTTAAATTATATTTCGGAGACAATCTTCGTAATTCTTTTGCAATAATTCCGTTAAGTACAGATTCATCAGCATATTCCAGTTTACCCTTAACACGCTTTATGAATTTTTTTACTTCTTCATCCTTATTTTCCAAACGCCATTTATCAACATCAATCAAAAACACACCTGCGTTAAAATAATTATCTGTTTTAGCGAGTCCGATTGCTTTTTTATGCCAATTTCCCATCGCTTCACATACGCCTGCACCAATTCCTTCCTGTATATCCAGCTCCCACAAATCTTTAATGGAACCTACAATCAATGTATCGCAGTCAATATAGATTATTCTATGCACATAACGATATTCTTTAAGCACTTCCTGTAAAAGAACTCTTGAAAAAACATTGTCAATCCACCAATGCACGTCTAAATCACATCCCAAAAGTTCCTTTACATTAGGTTTTGGCAGAAAAAATAAAGTCCGATTATATCGGTCTGCTATCTCACGCAATTTTTCACGGTTATTTTCCGTAATATCATCAGCAACTAAAAAAATATTGATCTCATCAACATCCGAATTATTATCCAAAAGCGAACAAATTGATATTCCTGCTATCATTGCATAGCTATCATTACATAAATACATTACATTCATAAATCATTTATACCCATCTATTTATCACGATACCAATCATATTATCAGTTATCATATCAAACTTCCGCCATAACATCCATTCCGTCTCCCTAATAAGCCCCCCCCTCCTTATCGATTACCGCCGGAAACGTCCTCACAATGATCTTAATATCTGTCCAAAGGCTCATATCCTCTATGTAATCCAGATCAAGTTCCACCCACTCTTCCCACTTAATATTGGCTCTGCCGCCAATCTGCCAGTAGCAGGTAAGTCCCGGCTGTACGACGAGGCGCTGTTTTTCATACTGACTGCACTCTTCCATCTGAAATACCAGAATCGGTCTCGGCCCGACAATGCTCATATCGCCTTTGATGATATTAAGAAGCTGCGGCAGTTCGTCAATCGAGAAGCGTCTGATGAATTTACCTACTCTGGTGATACGCGGATCATTCTTAATCTTAAAGGCATGTCCTGTCTGTTCGTTATCCGCCATCATATCGTTCAGCTCTTCATCCGCATTGACCCGCATACTGCGGAATTTATAGATTTTAAAAGGTTTCATATCTTTTCCGGCTCTTGCCTGTGTAAAAAAGACCGGTCCGTTGTCTTCCAGCTTTATCGCTGCCGCCGTGATCAGGAAAACCGGCGAAAAAACAATGAGCGCCAGCCCCGATAAAGAAACATCCATACATCTTTTGATACACTTATAGGCAGAACTCTTTTTCTGATATACCTCACGCATATGAATCCGGTCACTGGCCGTCTTCTTTATCTGAGACATCGGCGCTGCAATGGCATCTGCATAAGAACGTTCCATGAAATTCATCTCCCCTGAACTCTCTTTTAAAAAAGTACTGCCGCTATAAGCAGCAGCACTTTTTGCTCCGCACTTATCCGAAAATATCAATGGCATTCCCATTACTGTGCCGGCTGAATCGGCAGTGTGACCGGTACTTCAATGAAAGCCAGTGTTCCGAGGGATGTCATATTGACTACCATATGATCTTCTCTGATTTCGGAAACGGTCAGTTCTACCCATACACCATCGATCAACTGATAAACTTTAATATTCTGTCCTGCCGCAATGCCTTTCAGATAAAAGTTTACCGTTGCTGTCTGGAAATTGCGAATAGACGCATTGATCAGTGCAACATTCAACACCTTACCGCCAAGATTTTCCGCATATACTTTCGCAGAATCCACTGTGCCGCGTTCCGGTTTCAATACGGAAAATGTTTGATTGCTGGGTGCTCCGTTAATAATAACATGGCCGCCCTGTCCAAGCGGTGTGGCCTCATCAAGACCCGGTACTTCCGTGACAGCATTATTCATATATTCACCAACCGTTTTGTTCTCCGCAGCTGCCGCATCCGCAACAGTCTCTGCCACAGTAGAAGCAACAACCGCCTGTGCCGTAGGACTTGTTGCTGCCAAAACAGGTACGGAAAATATCATAGTGCCTGCAAGAGTGAGTGCCAATAACTTTTTCATTACAAATTCTCCTTTCATCTCCCTGAATAGGTTATATATTTACGCTTTTACAGCGAAAATAACGATATATTTTATTTGCAGCATCTTTTAATCTATTCAATCACGACTCTGTCTATCGTTCCTGCTGCATCCTGTATAAGCGCAGCAACGACAACAAACTGTTTTCCCGCATTTTCTTCTTTCTGCGTCGTTAACGTGATCAGAAAATGGTATGGTGTAACATCTTCCCAGCCTTCTCTCAGATTCATGCTCATGTCCCTTGTTGCATACAGGTCCTTGAGGAACTGTTCGCAGCCGGAAAGGTATGTAAAATCATAAGTACGGATCAGACTTGTATTTTCCCTTTCATAAGCGGCAAACACTTCATAAGTCAGCACATTGCCGTCCAGATATAGATATATCTGTTCATGTTCTTTGAAAAAATCCGGGTCTGCAAAACGGTACAGATCCGCAAACAGGCCTTCCTGACCGGCTCCGCTCCTGCCATGGAGCACAGTATTGAAATCGCACATACTTGTCAGATTCGCAAGTTCAATATAAATCGCCCCGCTGTCATCCGTTTCTCCATACGCATTATGATCTTCGTAAAAATCATCTGCCTCTTCGCTCTGTAACACGGGATCGTCTATTTCTGTACCCGGTATATATATCCATGCAAAAATATCAGGATTTTCTTCCTTTAATACCGCAAAATCTATCTGCGCATCTTCTGCTGTTTCATAAATGATACCGGTAGATTCTGAAGGAATCTCTTCCGCGGACGCATCAGACTCTTTCGGTGTATCCTGAGAGTTCTGTATATCCGGTTGGCTCTGTGCATCCGGTTGGCTCTGCATATTCTGCGTCCGCCCGCATCCAACGGCCCCGACTGTCATCAAAATAAAAACAGACAGAAACGCCAAATATTTTTTATGATTCATTATATGATATCCCATCTTCATTTATCTCTTTATAAAAAGTATTGATAATAAGCTCATACAAAGCATCCTCATTCGGATAAAACTCCTCGAACTGCTCTCCCATAACGGTTTCTCCATCTAAAGTATGGAAACAATCCTCATCAAACCGATAATCGGATACAATGGAAGCCAGATAAACAGCCTCGTCCAAAGAAATATCCGTAACCATCTGCTGTGATATCGCCCGATATAAATTCAGTACAACGGAAATATCTTTTTTCACCGCACGTTTGGCGGCTTTGATGAAACCGTTTAAGTATTGTTCCTGTCTTTCAAGCCGCATATCAGCAGAACCGAACGTATCGATATCTCTGTATTTTACATACCAGAAAGCATCTTCACCGATCAAATGGACCTGACTGCCTTCTACAAAATCAGGATCTACTGCAGTCATATCCTCGAGCACCGTCACCTTTATACCGCCTACCGCATCATTGATCGCGGAGATTGCGCTCATATTAACGGCAGCATATCCATGGATAGGCAGACCATAGAACAGATTGGCTACGGCCTTACGCTGATATTCACAGCTTTCTTCCATGCCATCACCAAAACCGTGCTGCACCGCAATCTGCGCTTTGGTCGTTGTAATATAGGCACCCTCTTCATCGTAAAGGTCTATATCCGTCATCGTATTTCTATTAATGCCTATGATCTTAATGCTTTTATCCTGCGGATTTATGACAACGAGGAAAAGTGCATCTGCCTGTCCGCCATCAATTCCTTCCGCAGCTTTTACAGCATTGCTGTCTTTGTCGATTCCCATAACAAGAAACGTCATGATATCTTCGTTATATTCATAAATGGTATCGTGATATTTGACCCAGCCTTCCTGCCATGTATGCGCTTCCTCTTCACTCAAAGGTTCCGCGCCGATCACAGTCTGCAGGTCAGGCTTCGTGCTTTCTATACTATGCCGCAGACGACTCTTCCCTACCGCCCTGACGATACCAAAACAGCCGGACAGGAGTCCCAGAAACAGCGCAATACAAGCAGCTGTTATAAGGATACGTTTGCGGCTATGCCTTTTTTTTCCTTCGTTTCCCTGGCTTTTGTCTCGGAACCATACTTTCCGTAATACTTACCATAGTACTTTCCGTAATACCTGCCATAATTTCCGTAATATCCCTTGCTGTCCAGTTCCACTTTATTCAGGACAACCCCGAGGATACGGCTTCCGGACTTATCAAGCTGTTCTTTTACCTTCTGGACAAAACGATAGCTGACCGCGTTATTTTCTACGACCAGTACGGTCCCATCACAGCTCTTTGCCACAACTGCTGCATCGATGACACTGCCAAGCGGCGGCGTATCGATGATCACATAGGTGAAAGGGGTCTTCAACGCATTCAACATATCCCGGAACTTGTCACTGCCCAACAGTTCACTTGGATTCGGCGGCACAGGACCGGAAAAGATCATATACAAATTCGGAACATTTGTTTTACATAACACATCGGTATACTTATATTTTCCGACCAGACAATGGCTTAATCCATATTTCACCCCGCCGGTCTTATATCTGCCTACCAATACGGATTTACGCATATCAGCATCCACTAACAAAGTCCTGTTTCCCGCTTCTGCAAAAGCTTTGGCCATTTCCATTGCAACACTGGATTTGCCCTCATGCGGCGTACAGCTCGTTACGGCAATCACTTTTACGTTATCGCCACAGAATTCGATATTGCTCCGTAATGTCTTAAATGCTTCCTTCATACGGAAATCCGCGTTTTGCTCAAATTGCAGCTTTACCTCCTGCATGACTATTTCCTCTTTATTCTTCCTTTTTTCGTGTTTTCTTCTTCTTTCGCGATCGGTATCAGCGCCAGTGTACTGAGTCCGAGATATTTCTCGACATCTTCCGAACATTTGATCGTATCATCCAACAGATAGACAACAAGTATGATGGCACAGAGAAAAAACACTCCTGCAATTCCGCCGAATATTGTCCATTTGGCAACGCTCGGCCCGGCCTTTTTGGTCGGCAGATTAGCAGATTCCACAACATTAACTGCATCAATATCCATGACATTCTGAATATGTTCTCCTGCCACTTCTCTGATACAGTCCGCAATCTCCTTAGCCTGCACCGGATCGGTATGTTCTACGGTAATCGATACGATCCGCGTATCCGTCGGTGTATTCACCGACACCTTCTTTAATAAATCCGCATATTCCATATCGACTAAAGAAAGCCGATCGATTACCTTCTCTAATACATATCGGCTGTTTATCAATTCTGCATAATCCTTTGTCAACTGTGTTCCCATCTGTACATCGCTGTATGTAACCGTTGTACTGTCCGATTTATTCAAAATATAGATTTTTGTCGTTGATTCATAAGTCGGCGTCAGGATAAATTTACTGATCACCAGACAAATGACTGCTGCAAAAAGACCAGCGCCCAAAATGAGCCAGAATTTTCTAAACAGAATATGTATGATCTCAAGTAAATCTATTTCGATTTCATCATTGTGTTTTTCCATCATCATTTCCCAATTCTTAATATCTTTCTAAATCACTATTTCTTTATCCTGTATAACACTAGACGGATTATCATATAACAGCTGCGCCGCATAATCTTCTCCGTATTTTTTTATCATATAATCTGCACAGGCCGACAAATGAGGCGCTCTTTTCCCCACGTCATGGGCATCTGTTGCAATAAAATGAACCAGTTCCTGCTTTAAGAGTTTTCTGCTATACTGTCTGGTGTCAAACCCAAACTTCCCCATGACGCTGCCGGCATTTACCTGAATATAACATCCCATTTCTCTTAAATCGCTCATTCCCGATTTTTTTGCCCGGATTTCCCTGTAACGTTCTGCATGTGCCAAAATCGGATAATATCCGTTCATCAACAGTGTATAGAGCCCGTTGCGGATATGATCATAATAATCTGACGGATTGAACTCTACAAGTACATATCGCGATCCTGCCAGCGTTACAGCATGGCCGTTTTCCATTTCCGAAACGAGGTCACTCCGGTAATAGATTTCATTGCCTATGTACAGTTTTATACCGATTTTTTTACCAAGAAGCCAGCTTCTCATATCCTCTACTTTTAAGGCAAGTTTTGAGAAATCCATTGGTCGATGTCCCGGCTTATTATGGGGTGTAAGAATGATTTCAGAAATGCCGTCGTCCGCCGCAAGCTGCAGCATCCGCATACTTGTTTCCATATCATGTGCACCATCATCTACTCCCGGTATAATATGAGAATGAATATCGATATACTTTTGCATATGCCTCCCCAGCGACTTACCCGCACGTTTTGCGGCTTATTATATAATATAATGTTTTTTTGAATTAATCAATATTAATTCATCTCAATATTCGTACCTCTCAAAACAATTTATTGGTCTTTTGCCCTATGAAACGATTGTCCGGGCGACCAGCAAAGAAGCGGAGGCCGTGGACGAGGTTTTAAGGCATTACAGCAAGCGTATCCGAATTGCTGCCATTGAAAACGGGCATATTGGGAAGTATAAGAACTCGCTTGCTTTTTTCGAAAAATGAATATACAATAAAGTGACAACAAATCAATGTTTATTGGGGAATTAGAACAAATCTTGAAGGATGCTTTAGTCTAAGACTGGATGTAGTAAAAGGAAACATCCCTGCCGAAAGCTTATACAAAAAATGTGGGTATAAGTGTGTCGGGACAACCAGCCTTGGGTATGAAGCGTATGGTCTTCCATGGTACAACCTTTACGAAAAGGCATTGTAATTTTTTACGCTTTGGCTAATGGAAAATGCTCAGTCTGTTGCGCAGTGCTGCACATTGAAATGCGTAACTTAGGATTTGTAGAATTCGAAATCTATTGCTCTTTTGTCGGCAAAGTAGAACTGCCCGACTAAAGCCCGACCCGTCCGGCAGTCAGCCGGACAGGGAACGGCAAAATTTTTCACACTTCTTTTACTTCTTTATCTCACATGAGCAATAGCTCCGCATCGTCAGCCAGAGAAACAGCGGTATTTCCAGAATCGGAACAATTAAAAGCAGCCACGGTGCCCATGCCGTGAGCGGTCCGAGCCGCAGAAATTCAAAATCGGTCAACGCATACAGAAAGGCATTGCTTCCGCCAAGACCGCCGGAAGGCAGCAGCACCCGAAGATAGGAGGCCGCCTCCCCGCCGATCATCATATAGAAAACGGAAGGCCCGATGCCGAACGCAATTGTCAGACCGGTAGCGATTGTTGTATTTTTACATGCGGCCGACAGAAAAAGCACGAAACATACGCTTCCAATCAACGAAATAAAACCGGCAAGCATCATCAAATCCTGCATTTCACCGACATTCAGGCTTAGAAGGCTCGCCGCAGAAAACAAGATCTGCAGCGATGTCTGCCTGCATTCCCAGCCGAACAGGCTATTGGAAATCAGCTGAAAAACTGCCATGCACGGGACAAAAGTCATGATACTGATACTCAAGGCCGACAATATTTTAACAAATACAAGACTCCGCCCTCCATGCTTTGTACTGCGCAGGATATCATCCGCGCCGGTCTGATATTCACAGCAAAACAGCGGCGCCGTGATCAGAATGCACAGGAACATGAGCAGAAATAGATAGAGGCTTTCATACTCCGCCATATTCGTGCCGTATCCCGGATAAAAATAAAAGGGCATTTCTACTTTTTCATACATCCTGCCGGCAATCTCTCTGGCAGCCGGATTGTTTTTCTGCTCCAGCCTCATCAGATTGGGAAGATGAGAACGACATCGCTCGTAAAAAGCAAGGGCATCCTCTTTGGTAATCTCCAGATAGTCCGGCGCGAGGCCGCTTTCCGAATCGGCCATGACCTCATGCAGTCTTGCGACCAGTTTGGAGTAGGGCAAAATTTCACTGTTCCAGACGTTTTGCGGGAAATCTCCGTAAAAGTCGCCGTAAAGCGCCAGATTCTTCTGATAATATTCCAGTCCCAGCGCCATCTTTTCAGGGGTTACTTCTCCCGCCGCAGGTGCCTGCAGACTTTTTTTGATGGCAAGCGCTTCCCTTCCTTCTATCGTAATCTCCTGTCCGTTTTCTTCATAGGTGTACCGTTCAAACGTAACGGGCACCCATGCCATAAAAACAGACAATATGAACGCTGCTGTCAGGAAGAGAATCGTGCTCCTGCTCCGTAAGATCCGCTTCATTTCTTCTTTATATAACCTTTTCATATGGATGACCATGCTCCTTTCGAATTTCAAAGATTTTCAGACAATTGCAAAACACATTTTCCACGAAAGCAGTTGTACAGAATAGATAACTTCCGGAAACATCGTTTCGCAATTATCTAATTTTCAGCAAAATGCTTCTGTGCCGGGAAAAGCTGAAGATATAAATCTTCAAGGCGCGGCTCTTTTAGCACGGCGCCCGACATATCTTCCTGCTTTCCGATGTAGCGCAGCGATACACCGCCGTCCGCTTCGTTGCGCAGATTGACGATCTGCACTTTCTTTTCCCATCTTTCAAGTTCCTGCGGCGCGATAAATCCCTCGAATACTTTTCCCTGCATCTGTGTGACCAGTTCCTGCGTAGTTCCTGTCTGCAGAATCCTTCCGTCTTTCATGATGGCGTTCTGCGTCGCGATATATTCCACATCCGACACGATATGGGTGGAAATCAGTACGATCCTGTCATGAGCAAATTCCGACAACAGGTTGCGGAAGCGTACCCGTTCACCGGGGTCAAGACCGCTTGTCGGTTCATCCAGCACCAGAAACTCCGGGTCGTTCAAAAGGGCCTGTCCGATGCCCACCCGCCGCTTCATGCCGCCTGACAGCTTAGTGATCTTCTTTTTCCGTACATCCTCCAGCGAAAGCCTGACCAGCAGTTCGTCAATTTTCCGTCTGGCTTGTTTGTCGCTCATGCCTTTCATCGCGGAAATATATTCCAGATATTGTTGTACCGTAAATTCAGGATAAAATCCAAATTCCTGCGGCAGATACCCGATAATGCTCCGATAAGCATCACCCAGCTGTCCGATTTCCACACCATCATAGCAGATACGCCCTTCGGACGGCTTCATGATGCCGCAGATCATGCGCATCAGCGTGGTCTTTCCTGCACCGTTCGCCCCGAGCAGCCCCCAGACGCCGGAAGTGAAACGCAGGCTCACATCCTCCACCGCTTTTTTAACGTTGTTTCTGTCCTTAAAATTTTTTGAAATATGCTCTAATACGATTTCCATAATAACGCTCTCTCCTTTTCCTTTGAGAATAATCTTCGATACCCCCATCCAATCGCGCCGACACACAACATCGTGTACAGAATGCCAAACCACAGAATACCGTCCGGCAGCAGATGGCTTACGACATTCACGATTTCATAGGCTGCGCAGACAGATACAATACAAAGCAACAGGGGCTGGCCGACAGATACACAGGGTTCCCTTCGCATCCACAACATCAGAACAGTAACTGCCGCCGTCAAAAAGGGAATCACGCCGAACAGGAACACGACTTTTCCGCCCACGCCGGCACGCATGGATAAAAACGCCAGCACCGATAACATCCCCATATCCCCAACACCGATAAAAAGCAGCTGTGCCGCCAGCCCACCCCTGACAGAAAAGCGGGTGGCGCGTTCTACCTCGAACATCCGACAGCGTATGGACCTTTGCAGAATCGGCAGGACACATACCGCAATAATGCCGCTGCATCCACATAAAAATCTGGGGATATTTTCCGGCAGTATGCACAATGTGCTTCCCGGTATTCCGTCCGCCTGTATACCGTAAATACTGAAAAATACGGCGCACAAAAGCGCTAATACCATGCCCTGCCAAAACCAGATCTTCCACGCGATAAACTTTATCTGCTTCACCATAAATCCCCGAAAAGACAACTGGCACCGCCCCGCAAAAACCGGCCGGACATCCCGCGCAAGCCGCTGCGTTTCTTCCAGCCGTGCCTCATAAGGGACCGCCCCCTCCACCGCCAGCAGATTCTTCCATTGTTCTTTTTCTTTCATTGCTGCCTCCTTTCTTCCTGCAAAAAACTAATTTCCATCCCATGTAAGGGTTGCACTCCCGCCTCCGGCCAGGCAGCATATCGTTCCCGCGGAGGCCCTTGAAAACCGTCGGTACTTAGTGAAAAAGGCGCTTTGCGACTTTTGAACTTAGTACCGCTACTGGTTTTCGCGGAGCGCAAGCGTGCCTCCAAGGGAACGATATGCTGCCCGGCCAAAGGCGGGAGTGCAACATACCCTCTACTTTAACACTTCCCGCATGATCTTCACCGCCTTGCGCAGCCTCGTCTGTACCGTACGCAGGGGAAGGCCCGTGATATCGGAAATCTCGCGCATCGTCAGTTCCTGTCCGTACCGCAGCAGTATCAGTTCCCGCATACTATTGTCCAAATGAGTTAATGCCGTTGCAAGCTGCTGCCTGTCCTCCACTGTCTGATACCCGCATTCCGGCGCGCAGACAGCTTCCGAAACAGCCTCCGAGAGAGATTCCGTCACAGGATGCTTCCGTTTCATATCGATACAGGTATTTGCCGCAATCCGATATAAAAAGGCGCGGAATGCTCCCCTGTTCTCATACTGTCCCAGAAACCGCACCAGTTTCAGAAATGTTTCCTGCGTGGCATCCAGCGCACTTTCCCTGTCGGGCATATGCCACAGGCAATAGCGCAGAATGGCAGGGTAGTAGAATGCCACCAGTTCATCAAGACATTCCTTTCTGCCGTTTTTGATCTGCTCTATCAGTTCTTCTTCGCGCGCCATAATAACTTTTTATCCCTTCTTTTGGTCCGTTTTTGTCAGGAAGCATCTCTTTATACTAATAATGACGATGGCAAAACGAAAAATGATTTTGCCACCGTCCAAAATTTACTTCCAAAAATTTACTTTACAACACGCTTTCCATATCAGGTTTCGGGAGAGGACTCTGTCCTCGGCCTTCTAAATTCTCCCGCATTTTCCACCGCCGGGTCTTTCATCTGATAGACGCGGTGCCATTCCTTCGTCGCTTCGTCCTTGACCGTCTCGCTGCGGTTCTGGTAGAGGAACTTGGTCAATTCGTAGCAGTCTATCCATATTTCGTTATTGCTTTCCTTCTGAGATTCGTCAAAGATCAGTTCCAATCCCCAATGTAAATGAACAACCTCGATATTATTTACATTTTCCGTCGTGCTGTATCCCGTGTGGCCCATGTAGCCGACGACATCGCCTGCCGTCACGATGCTGCCAACTTCCAATTGTTTATTATATGGAAAATTCTGTCTAAGATGCGCGTAATAATAGTACCTCTTTCCATCGAAACTGCGGATACCGATGCGCCAGCCGCCGTATTGATTCCAACCGAGCGCTTCTACATAACCGGATTCGATGGCGATTATCGGTGTACCGATCTGTCCCATCATATCGTGTCCGAGATGCGGCCTTGAGTAGCCATAACTTCTGGATGAACCGAAATCATCATAATGGCTGTAATCGAATCCTTTTGCGATGGGTGAAAAAGCTTTCAGTCCGTAAAAATTTTTCCACTCCTTTTCTCCGGTATCACCTTTCGGCACTTCCAGCGAGAACTCTCCCACCATGCCGCTCAACACCGCACCGTAAGCCTCCTTATAATAATCATAATATTCCATCTTTTTCGTCAGCTGCTCCATCGTTGTTTCACCGGAACGCAGCTTTTCCGCCGTCTCCTGCAGTTCCGAAACACTGTTTTTGTCAAACTTTCCGCCATGCCTTGCCCCAACATATGCCAAAAGCTCTATCCAGTCCGTATGGATTTCATCCTGATAGGAATCAACATCCAGCTCATAGGCTTTTTTCATTGCCTCGCAGGTAATATTGAAATCCACCCATTTGATATAGCTGCCGTCGGCGGATACCTCCACCGCCTCTCCTGCATTTTCCATTTCTTCCCATACGAATCCATTTCCCGCCTGCCCGTCGGTATCCCTGCTGCCGATTTCTTTGACCAGCCAGACACACACGACCGCCACGAGCAGAACCAGCTCTATCCTGATTCCCCATTTGATTTTTCGCATAATGACACCCTGTGCCGCTTCACAGCCCACACGCTTTTCGCAAATCTTATGAAAATATATGAAAAAAATCTGCGGGTTATGTCAGCCCGCAGATTTCTATAAACCGCCGCTCTATTGTGTCAATCTTTAAAGAGAATGCGAAGATTTTTTATAAACAAATTCTCTTTGTATGACAAAGCTCAGAAAGAACAAAAATACATCCACCGGTATTTTCACCGCCACCTCATACCCTCCAATCAGATGAAAAAGCTCGTTGACCAGGAATGCGCTGCAAAGCATCTGGCAGACCGCAAGTACACAGTACTTTACGGCCGTCGCCGCAAGGTTTGCGCTGCTTTTGAATACGACCTTATAATTCAAAAGGAAGTTATAGACAGCCGAGATGACTCTTGCCAGCACGGTCGCGCTGAAAATATAAGGCAGTTCTTCCAAAAAGCCGGGCACCGTCTGCAAAGTCCTGCAGAACAGTCCAAAAAGCACCAAATCTAAAACACTGGACGATAAGGAAGAGAACAAAAACTTTCCGAATATCATATAAATCCGAATGGAATCTATGATCGGGTTAAAATGGCTCGTCTTATTTGCCTCCAAATAAATCGTCTCCACCGGTACTTCCAGAATTGGAATGTCCAGATTTTTCGTCTCGATCAGCATGTTTGTCTCATACTCAAAACGCTCTCCCTTGACATTCATGAGCGCTTTCATAAAAGAAACGGGAATCGCCCGGAGCCCTGTCTGGGTATCGGAAACTGACAGTCCGACCAGATAGCGAAACACCTTTCTCGTGCATTTATTGCCGAAACTCGAACGCGCCGGCACATCCGACGCATCAAAATCGCGGCAGCCGAGAACGAGCGCCTTCGGATTTTCCCACAATTTCCGCATACATGCCAGAATGTCATGGGGCGTATGCTGTCCGTCGGAATCCGCGGTCACACAGCCGCACAGCCCCGGAAATTTTAGCAAACAGGCATTAAAAGCCGTCTTCAACGCCCGGCCTTTACCCAGATTCACCGCATGATGCAGCACCTCGCAGCCTTCAACCGTCTCCGCCTGCGAAAACAGTTCCTGATAATCGCTGCCGCTTCCATCATCCACCACGATGATGTGCACGATGCCGGCCGCTTTCAACTGCTCAAGCAGTTTCAGCAATTTTTCATCCGGTTCATATGCCGGTATGATGACCGGTATATTATAATAGGAAGACATAAGATTATCCTTTCTATGATGATATGATTGGTATTGTGAAAGGCCGCGACTGGCCGGCGGACGAAAAAGTTTCCGCTGCGCGGCACGCTTTCGCTCCGCTAAAAGGTGTAACGGTACTAAGGATTTTGTGACACAAGTGTCCCAAAATCCAAGTGCCGACACCTTTTACAGGGCCGCCCAGCGGAAATCTTTTTCGTCTGCCGGCCCACCGCGGCCTTTCACATGATCAGCAATAGGAAGAGTGCCGCTCTCCAAGGCATTCATTCAGCCTGTATCAGCCGCATCCGCACGCCATCATCCTCAATCCGATATAAGACTTCACAGGAAAATGCACCGTTTACTGTCATGATATTAAATACTTTCTCCACGTCTGCATCCGTTTTTTCCACATACAGATATTCGGCGTGAGAATCCCGGATTTCCTGAGCCATCCAATCGGGCACTGCATCGTCCAGGTTCACTGCTTTATAAACAACGGAAATCGGAGAGGCTTCCATATTCACATAACTGTTCCTGACCCAGCGCGGTTCATCATCCCGCTGAACATAACATATCCTTGTGCTGTGCCCGGTTCCCAGCTGCTCGATCTTTTCCAGAAAAACGGCGGCATCATCGTCAATCATATCCGCCCGCTCCGCAAACTGCTCCTGCACTTCTTTCCGATAGGCGATAAGACCATGATAGCCGGTCTGCCACTCCGCTGTCAATGCCACAAACAGAATCAGGCAGATACAAGGGCCATATTTCCGCAGGAATGACCATTTTGCCCGGGTAAAAAGGCTCCCGCCGCAATCCATCCAAATCTGTGCCAGAAAAAGCAGCGTTCCAATGGTAAAAGGCGCGCCATAACGCTCAATTGAGGAAATCATGCCCGATGCTTCCAGATACTGTGTCTCCGTCGCAAAAATGGTGATATGGGCAATAAAAATGATAGCGTAAAAAAGCGCACCGCTCACAACGCTGAACCACAGAACAAGCCTTCCCTGTTTTTTCGGCATCATATCTTTGCGATAGAAAAAGATGACGAGCAGACAGATACACAGATAAAAACCAAGCGGCGTCAAATCAAGGACCGGCGTTTTATTCTTATGCAGAGGCATACTGACGAAAGCCTCCAGAAATGCCTTCGCAAAATCGCCCGTATAACCGGAAATCCCGTATTCATCCGTGGTCATATATGTTACCGCCGTTGCCGTCGTTTTCGTCACACGCCGCATTAGAAGGCAGAAAACCATCCAGCTGCCACCCGTTATGACGGGCGCGGCGCAAACTACAGGCAGCCGGAGTTTATTCCATATCCGGCTTTTTGATTGACCAGAGAAGTCATCAACCTCTGCCTGCACCCTCATCGTATTCTGACCATACTGATAGACTGCCAGAAAGATCAGCCCGAACAATGCCCAGATAAATCCCACCGATTTGACCAAAACGAGCACACTCAGATAAAGCATCAGCCTTCCATAATAGAAGCTGTCTTTTTTCCCTTCCCTGTCAATCACCGCATACAGAAAACCGCCATAAATGCAGGCCATCGTCAAATCTGCGCAAAAGCCGTCATATCCATAGACCTCCGCAATCCCCGGCAAAAGCCACAAGGATAACGCCATCCCGGCCGCCATCAGAATATTTCTGCCTTTTATCCTGCGCAGCAGAGGCAGCATAAAAACAAGATTCATAAAATAATATCCGGCAAAAGCAAGTCCTTCCCGGAATCGATGCGGGTCAAAATGCAGAAACCACCACTTTATCAGCTGCCCGCCCGGCGGGTAATCGCCAAATTCCGGCGCCACATTCCCATATTTTCCCGCAAAACCATTCAAATAATACAGTGATTTAACGTCCGTCGCCCAGAAATTAATGTCATCCCACCAGCTCACCGCCTTCCGGGAAGTACACAAAATAACGCCCATCAACAGCAGAATTGCCGTGACAAATGACGGTTGTGTCACATTTATCAGACACGATTTTCCAAATGCTGCCCGCTGCCCGCACTTCCTGCTCATGAGCCAGACTGCAGACAAAACGATGACCAGAATGCTGATACCATCAATAAGATTCAGACGATGACAGAATGCCAGCACATAAAGCATCAAAACCAGCATACAGGTAAGCACCGGGAAGATTTCTACCAGACTTTCCTTCCAGAAATAAGCGAGCATGAGCAGACCGATGAAAAATGCGGTGATATTGATAATTGCCATGAAAATAACCATGCCTTTCTCTCAACCTGCGGCATTTGAATGCGGACATAGTCCGCTATGCGCAAGGCACAATATTCGCAAGACGAATAAATTCGTCTATGCGATTTTATCGTATGAGAAAGACATGTTACACAAGCCTTTCTCATACTCTACATAAATATCACCCTGTCAAAGATGACAGGGTGATGAACGTTGTCAGATTACAAAGCCAAATGGACATGCTGGCATGTCCGCCCGGCTCGCTGCCCGCAGGAATTAATATTCCGGCTCGAGTAGTCCGTAGGTATTTCCCTTTCTCTTATATACGACATTGACCTGATCGGTTTCCGCATTGCAGAATACGAAAAAGTTATGTCCGAGAAGTTCCATCTGTACACAGGCATCTTCCGGGTACATCGGCTTAATATCGAATTTCTTTGTCCGGATGATCTGCACTTCTTCCTCATCCATAAAGTCTTTTTCCAGGTATTCCTGTTTGAAAAATCCTGCAGCCTGCTGCCTGTCCGTCAGTTTCGTTTTATACTTCTTTAGCTGTCTTTCAATGATCTCTTCTACAAGGTCTATCGAAACATACATATCGCTGCTGACCTGCTCGGAACGGATGATGCTTCCTTTCATCGGAATGGTCACTTCAATCTTCTGCCTGTCCTTCTCGACGCTCAATGTAACATGTATCTCTGTTTCCTCGGCGAAATATTTCTCGAGTTTGCCGATTTTATCTTCTACGGCTGTCCTTAATCCTTCTGTTACCTCAATGTTCTTCCCAACAATTATAAATTTCATAGCACCCATCCCTTCTATTGTGGATTATTGTATGTCCAAACAGCCTTTTTCAAAACTGCCTGAATGATACCGGCTTTAAGCCCGCATGACGCTGGCTGATAAGCCTGCGTGACGCTGGTTGTTAAACCTGCGTGACGCTGGTTATTAAACCTGCGTGACGCTGGTTATTAAACCTGCGTCTATTATACCATATTTTGGCATGCTATATCAACAATATCCTGATTTTGTTATATATATCCAAAACATACGTTTTTTCTA
>CAJTUC010000016.1 GCA_910579395.1 uncultured Lachnospiraceae bacterium
GGTCAATTCGTCTTTGGGTTTCTCAAAAACCACTTTCCCTTCATGGATAAATACGATATAATCGGCAATCTTCTCCAGGTCGCTGGTAATGTGGGAAGATACCAGGATGGAATGTTCCTCGTCCTGCACGAAATCCAACAGCATATCCAGAATATCATCCCGGACAACCGGGTCCAGGCCGCTGGTGGCTTCATCCAGGACCAACAGCCTGGAATGATGGGAAAATGCAGCGGAGATTGCCAGCTTCATCTTCATTCCTTTTGAAAATTGTCTGATCTGCTTATCGGCCGGCAGGGAAAACTGTTTCAGCAGATGCAGATAAGCCTGTTCGTCCCATGTCCTGTAAATATTTTTCATAACCCGGTTCAATTTCCGGGGAGAAAGGATTTCCGGGTAATTGCTGCCATCGAACACGACGCCGATCTGTTCTTTGACTTCCCCGTCCAGTTCCTCCCTGTCCAAAATGGAAACAACGCCGTCCTCCTTTTGAATCAGCCCTAAAGCCGCATTGATTGTCGTGCTTTTTCCTGCGCCGTTTTCTCCGATCAGTCCAACAATGGAGCCACTGGGAACGGTAAACGAGACATGATCCAAAACAAAATCCTGATAAGTTTTGGTAAGGCCTGATACCATGAAAGCATTTGTCATCGCTAATCCTCCTCGTACAATAATGTTAATAAGCTGATTAATTTATTAAGCGGTATTCCGCTCATACGGGCAATTTCTATCGCATCGTTGAAACAACCCTCTATCTTTTTTTGCTGTTCTTCCAAATAGAAGTCCTGATTCCTCACAGATACATAGCAGCCTTTCCCGGCTGTCGTTTCAATAAAGCCATCCTCCTGCAGGATGTCATATGCCTTCTGTACGGTCAGAACACTGATCTGTAGCGATTTTGCAAGGGCGCGGATAGAGGGAAGCGCTTCCCCAGCCTTCAGCTCACCGCTCATAATCTGCGTTTTTATCTGTGACACAATCTGCTCATACAAAGGACGACTTGCCTTATTACTTACAACAATCTCCAAAACCGCCGCCTTTCTGTCTTATACTGTATTATATGTATAAATACAGTATAAGACATCATAAATCAGCTGTCAAGAGAATTACAAAAATCCCATTGCCTTAGCGATGGGATTTTTGTATATGGCTATGTAGATAGTAAAATCGGTTTTTATAAACATTTTCTGCACCAGCAAATTTATTCAACTGTGATCACTACAATTTTTACAGCTTCATCTGGATGATCTTCATCAAAATCAATCAGTCCCCGGTAACTAACCTCTACTTTATCACCCACGGCAATGGAGAAATCCCCTTCTACAGCGTGAGCGCTTTCCGTGGAAAACCCTTCCAATATCTGCGCATTCTCCGTGGAAAAATAATAGAGCATGTCATCATCCGGGTTTTTGATTGTGATTGTGTTACCTTCATACTTTTCAACAATTCCGGCAATGGGATCGCACACTGTATTTTCTTCGTCTTCCGGAGAAACTTTTCCATCCTCTTCTGCAATCTCCGGTTTTGACGGTTCCACAAGATTCGTTTCTGCTTCCTCAGCTTTTGTATCTGCGGTTTCTTTCTTATCCGTTTCCTGTGGGGAATCAGTCTCCACAGATACCGCATTCTCTTTTGATTCGGATGAGCAGGCGGTCATCCCCATTGTCAAAACGATCATAAATATCAGAATACATTTTCTTTTCATAATCTTTCTCCTCATTTTCTAAAAAAATCGTATTTCTGTAGCATGGAATTCATCATTTTTAAAGCTGCCTTTCATTTCAACGGACATATGCTCTTTCAAGTCCTGAAATCCGGCCTCTTTGTTCCCATGGCTTTCTTCATTTTCATCAGTGTCTTTCAAATAAAAACGAGTATCTTCTTCAAAAACTACATGAATCAACAGGGAATCGGGAATATCCGCATCGGAGCTTGGAGAACTGTATACTATGGAACCATCATCAAGAATTTTCACTTTCCTCTCGACAATGAAAAATGAGTCCTCTTCCATCTTCCAAACCTTACCTAAAAAATCCGCATCGACAGCAGAGGCAACATCCGGCTCTAATACCTGCCATTTTCCTGCTGTATTTTCCTGTGCCTCCTCTGCGCTCCCATCAGCGTCCTTTAGTGGCGCATTATTTAATTCCTCTGGCGCTGCTTCCTCTACCTGAGTTTCTTCTGTTTTAGCAGTAGATTCCGAGCCGGAACCGCATCCCGCAATCATTGTGTTCAATATGCAGACAGTACCAAATAATATCATTGCCTTTTTCTGTTTCATAAATGCCTCCTCGTTATTTATAGAAATAATAGCTATTATAGTCTGTCTAAATCATTCAAACAACCTGTTTGCAGTGAAATGCATCCTGGATGCCGCAGATATCATTAAAGTATCCTTTTAATTAACATCTACGGTCGCTGTCCTCCGGATATGTGATTCATTAAAGTTTTCTTTCGAGAGCATAAATTTATTTCTCCGTAAAGAAAAAACGGCCCTAAAGCCGTTTTCTCCATTCCTGAGTTATTTTCCCCGCTATCGAATGGTATACACCATAAACCTGATTGTTCCGTCCACATCCCTTCTGCAGACCTGAAATTCCGCTTCACTATCAGTATAGCCACATCCAAGCAAAGTTACATCGGTCTTTCCGCTAAAAAAGTCTTCACTGACAAATCCTACGCCGCTGCTTTCTGAACCATCCGCATAACAATAGCTATACTCCACAATCCTGTCCTCTCCAACCGTTATTTCTTTTGTAAATTTTTCTTCCGGAACAGCATAGCTCAGTAGATTTTCGATGGGAATATCATCCAGTGACGTAACGTTTGCATCCTTTTCCCGCTCTTTTAAAATAATCTCATCCAGTTTCGGGTTATCGGTAGAAATAATGCCATTCGCACCCACAACAGGCACTTCCGCTTCCCATGATGCTTCCAATTCCCGAAGATAGGTGAGCGCCGCCGCTTCGTCAGCTCGTTCGCAATCAATTGGCAGATTCATAAGCAGATTAATTCCCTGATATCCTTCTTTTCGGGTAATCGTGCCATCCGTTTCATGATAATCATATGCCTCTGCCGGATAAAAATCCGTATCCGTAATGCAGAGATAGACCTGCCTATTCGCAAACAGTGCAATATCATCACACTCTATAATACGATAAAGAACACCGTTTTTTACCATTGTAGAATATGCGCCGCCCATGGACGCGATATTATAGCGCCACGGTTCCAGTCCCTGAATGAGCGGCGATACAAAAAAATGAAGATCCGCATATTCATCACTGCTCGTTTCCGGCATGGGCACACCATCCGTCCGCTCTATCGAAAGAACCACATAAGTACCGCCCTCTTCCGATACAGAATCTTCCAGACCGCTTTTGATAAGACCTTCTCTTGTCGCCGCCGCATACAGTTTAAAACGGTATCCGCCGGCTTCCAATGTTTCGTTCAGTTCCAGCACTTCGTCCCCTCCAAAAGCCTCTTCAGTTCCTTTGTTTCCTGCTTCTGAAACGATTTCATCCCTTGATAAATATTTTATTGCGGCCACGGCCGTCGTGGAAATCGCCAGAATACAAACTGCAGCCATCGCTGCGACAGATATCATTTTTCCTTTTTTCATATTATATGCCCCTTTTCCAAATTTCGGATTATCTGCCGGAACATTGGAATTTCGGCGGTCCCATTCACGGATAATGCGTTCATTCAGCCTTTTGTCCGGCGCTATATCTGAAGTAAGCGCTTCCCGCATGAGCAGGTCTATTTTGTTATCTTTCTTCATAGCCATAATCCTCCATTTTTTTCTTGATGATCAATCTCGCTTTATGTAGTCTGCTTTTTACCGTACCTTTTGGTATATGTATTGTTACTGCAATCTCTTCGACGGAAAGCTGGGCCGTATAATACAGGTAAATCGGCAGCCTTAAATGTTCGGGAAGTTTTTGCGTTTCTGTTCGTATCAATTCCAGCATTTCATGGCGAAGAAACGTTTCTTCAGGAGTATCCGTCTGGTCGGCTATGACGGCCGACAATTCGTCTGTCAATTCTCCTATCGGCGCAATCCGCTGTCTGCGCGCAGCCTTTTTACGGCGGTTCTTATGAATCCCCAGACTTACCGCAATCAAATAGCTTTTCGGATTGTCCGCACTGCTGATGTCCCTGCGGCGTTCCGTTGCCATGAGCATTGTTTCCTGATACAATTCTTCCGCTTCCTCCCGGCTCCCTGTCAACATACGACAGAAAGAATATACACTCTGTCCATCCCTTTCCAATAAATCGATAAATTCCTGACGCGTCATTTCGATACCTCCAGATTGCTGATAACATATAAGGCAGGTAAGTTTTGCCCTACACTTATATATTGTCATATCTTTTCAATCGGTTCATGGAATCCTAAAATTAACAGATATCATGTCAGCCTTTTACACCACCGTGCGTACCGCACGCAAATAAAAAACAGGCAGACCAGCTATCACACGCTGTCCTGCCCGTTGTCCATTATATACTTATCACACAATCCTCGCCATAATATGGACGCAGTGAATCGCGTATGCCAGTGAATCATGCGTAAGCAGCTTTAATAAGCCTGCCTTCTTCCCGTTTTATTCCACCCATTCATCATCCTCTATCCAGTCGTCTTCTGCATTTTCTTCATCATCAAACCATTCGTCCTCCGTAGAAGTATCCACGGAAACGCTCTGGGAATACTTTGCATCAGATTCCGGCTCCTGCCATTCATCGTCCTCTATCCAGTCATCTTCATTACAATATCCATCGTTCTCTGATTCCGCGTCAGTTCTATTCCATGACCTTTTCGGCATTTTTTTCTGCTCACTGTTTTCGCTTCTACGCCCTTTATCCGCCTCAGCAGATTTCAGGTCAAAAGTTTGAAAATGCCTTACAGACTTTTCGACCGCTTCATATTGATATGGCTCATTTTCCCCTTTTCCGTATTCCTCATACAATTCATCTACTTCCTCAGCCTCGTACTCCTCATATGGTTCTTCTGCTTCCTCAGCCTCGTACTCCTCATATGGTTCTTCTACTTCCTCAGCCTCATATTCCTCATATGGCTCTTCTTCGATTTCGTCTCCCTCGCCGCACTCATCCTCATCTTCGTCGTCTTCTTCCTCGTCGTCTTCCTCTTCCCGTCTCTTTTTCATAAAAAAGAAAATTCCATATCCGACAATGACCAGAAGCATACAAACAAACACGCTAACAATAATCCAACGCGTCACGGGATTTACGGTTTCATCCTCAAAGGATACCCCTGACATGGACTCATCGCTTACGACAATAAGATAGCAGGATGCGTGTTCGAACCGAAGACTTGCAACACCATCAGGACCAATAATCGCATCACAGATAAACTCCAATGTTTCTGTCTCCGGATTGTAATAAAACAGATTTGCATATTTCCCACTATATTCTTTTCCAAGTGCGACATTCAAGACAGGTTCAAAGCCAAACTCTCCTTGATGCGCCAGCGTAATTTCAAGATATTTATTCCCATTCAGAATCGTTGAGATTAATTCCCGCGGTACATTATTCGTTCCAAGCTCAACGCCCATGTCCACTTCCGCCATTGCGCTTTCGTCAATGGAATCCACATCGATGCTCCATGTAACAGCACCGCCCATATCCAGCAAAAGATCGAAGTTCTGCTCTTTGGCCATCTGCATCTTTTCTGTGGTCAGAATAGTAGTATCTTCCATCTGAATCGTAACAGCGGGCCTGAAATAACCCGAATCTTCCGGCTGTCCTGCATTCTCCGCTTCTTCTCCGGATGAACTGCTTTCCTCTGCATTATATGTATCGTTCTCATTTGCTACCGTTACTCCCTGTGTACCGGACTGCGTGTTCCCAGCAGTTGTATTCAGAGACGCATTCCCCGACTGCCCATTGCTGCCCGCCGCCTCTGGCTGTGCACTTTCGGCTGTTGTACTTCCAGTTGGCGCAGATGGAGATATATTTTCAGCGGCTGTGCTTCCTACAGTTGCCGGCGGCTGTGTACTTCCTGACGATACACTGCTGCCTGATGCACTACTATTGCCGCTTTCTGTACTCGTTCCGCCGCCGGAACTGCTGCTGTTGCTGCTGTTGCTGCTTTCTGTACTCGTTCCGCCGCCGGAACTGCCGCTGTTGCTGCTTTCTGTACTCGTTCCACCGCCGGAACTGCCGCCAGTTCCGCTTCCTGTACCCGTTCCATTTCCTGTACTTCCGCCGCTTCCGCTCTCTGTGCCTGTTCCGGTTCCGCTTCCCGTTCCACTTCCTGCACTGCCGCTTCCTGTACCGGTTCCGGTTCCTGTACTGCCGCTGGTTCCGCCTCCACTCGTCGTTCCGCCGTTCCCCGTCGAACCGCCGCTGTTTCCGCTGCCGTTTCCACCGGTGGGCGGCTCCGATACCATCTCTTTCACCTGAACGATAATGGGAATATGATTTACCGTATAATAATTATTCTCATCCGGGTTATAGGATACATAAAAAGTATATTCGCCTGCGTCTGTCAGCATGGTTTCCGTATCACTTTCCCAGAAAAATCCATCCGGAAGCACAATACTTCCCAAAACCACTCCGATCTCTACTTCCAGCCCAGTCGGAACCTGACATACCGGAACCGCCTTGGTCACAGTGAAGCTGATATTCTTTGTGACCGTATTATATTTCGTTGTGTCCGCCGGTGTATAGACTGCATCATATGCCGGTGTTCCCACCGATAGCGAAATATCCCCGTTTACCCATGCCCAGCCAGCCGGAAGAACGACATCCGCCAATCGGATGCCTTCCCGGTAAGTGACCGGAGACAGGACCGGCGTTGCTACAACCGGATTCGCCTTCACCACCGTAACTGTACAATTCGCACTGCTGGCACCGCCTCTGGCACAGGTGACGGTCGTATTTCCCGGTGAAAGGGCCGTGACTTTTCCCTGTGCATCAACCACCGCAACTGCCGGATCGCTGCTGGTAAAAGTCATATCATTCACATGGTCCACTTTAGAACCGTTCACATAAGGAACTAACGTTATGCTCTTATCCACTTCCAGACTGCTGACACTTGTTTTATCCAGCGTGATCGCATCTGTCTTTTCCGGCTGTGCACACGCCGATGCAGGCATATTTTCATACACAGGAATCTTAAAGACGAAACGCCGTTCCAACACACCCGCTTTTTGATAAGCTTTATAAATATTGGAGGCCTCATAATAGGGTGCCTCTATATTCTGCATATATTGATGCGTGTAATTGGCATATTTTCCGTTTGCAACATTAAATTTTTCCAGATACAGCGTATCCTGCCCCCACAGGATATACTGATTGCCAATAATCTTAGCCCCGCCGTACAAAGAAGAATAGCGCGTATTCCAACCTTCCATCTTGGCCTTTGCCAGCCCTCTTCTGATCGTTTCCGCATCTCCAGTCCCCGACGCACTGACGTTAAAATAATTATAATATCCTTCATAGCCAGGATATGTACCGGATATCAACGCTGAACTTCCTCTTACCCCCTGTTCCTGCAGTACTCTGGAAGCCAGATGGAAAGGACTGACGCCGAGCTCTTGTCCAATCGCGGTAAATGCCTGTGCATAGGTCCTGCCGTCATCCGGAATCGCAGAGGCCATAAAGGAACCGGCCAGAATCCCCTCTACCGCATCCGTCGTATGATAGGAGCTATTATAAATAAGCTGTTCGAACTGAAAAATATGAGCATCATCGAGAAAGTTCCTCGGATCCATATAATACTTCAAAATACCTTCGGATGCATAACTCCAGCCGCGCTGCGGCGCACTCCCATTCTGCCACGAACCGGACTTGCTGCTGGAAATCCAGCTTTTATCTCCCAGTTCATTTGCAATGGCCGTATTCCAATCGAGCCCTGTATCCATTCTGACAAATATCCATTCAGGATGCTTCTCTTTTAAGGCATAAAGTGCATTCTGATAAGAGGCCGGAAATTCGTCGATATCGGTACCACCTTCCGAAAGATTCATCACCATCGGTGCTGCGGATAAATCCAGATAAGTTTCTTCCCACCCGGCAAAATCTTCATCCGAAGTTGCCAGATACCCTTTTTCCACATACCCCGTATACTCCACACCGTTCTGATATAAAAGCACCTGATACCAGATACCGCCGTACTCATCTGTTTCCACATCCGTAATCTGCACAGACTGTCCACTGACCACTGTATGAACCGTTTCGCTTTCCAGAGAAGGCTCCGTCTTTACCTCATATTCATCACACAGATAAATAGACGCGAGCACTGCTTTCTTTTGTATAATGAGATAGAGACTGCTCTTTGCCTCTTCCGGATTTTGAAGAATGCCGCCAGTCTGAGACACTTCCACCGTAATGACAGGAATTTCGATACTGTCTTCAGAAGTCTCCTTGACCGCATACAGTGTTTCATCCCATTTCGGATAAAAAACATAATATGGCTGTTTGACCGCCTCAAAATCCTCTTCGCATTCCCATGCCACCGTCAGCTCCACAGGCTCCTCTTCTCCATCCAGCCATATCAGGAGCGTTTCCGGAAAAACACCCAGCAGTTCTTCCAACATCGGCTTATACATACAGGAAAAATAGGCATCTTCCTCCGAAAGCGCCTCAAATTTCACAATATACTTTACGGAATCTATAGACCCCGCTTCCGGCTGGACCGTTTCTTCCGATTGAATCACATCTTCCGTTTGTGACATCTCCGCCGCCAGAGCGCTGCATGGCTGCAAAAAAGCCATCAATACTGCTATCATATAGGATAAAAATTTAATGTATCTTCTTTTATGCCCGATTTTTCTCATTGGTATAAAATCCTTTCCACATTATGTCAACACATTAACTGTACCATTATGTAGTGCATTATGTCAACTGCGGTTACAGCAGTTTCCGTCATACCGTAAAATGCGCAGACATAACTGCCTGCGCACTCTTTTTATCTGGATAACATTTTGTTTATTTCCTCTATTCCCCGTTCCAGCTGATTATCAAACCCATCATCATAATAAGCATCTCCGTCAAATTCACATATGATATCCGGTTCAATGCCGATATTATGAATATTGTTGCCTTTGGGCGTATAATACGCGCTGACTGTCAGCTTTATGGCAGTGCCGTCGGTAAGGGGCAATATCCGCTGCACGATTCCTTTTCCAAAAGTAGTCGTACCGACCAGAAGGCCTTTTTCATAATCTTTGATTGCGCCTGCCAGAATTTCCGATGCACTGGCAGAGTTGCCATTTACCAGTACGACTAACGGTATCCGTATTTCATGGTCTCCATCGCAGCTATATTCCATTCGCTTCCCGGAGCGGTCTTCCGTATAGACAATCAAACCCTCCGGCAAAAGCTGCCTGGAAATGTCCACAACGGCTGAAAGGCTTCCGCCCGGATTGCTCCGCAGATCGAGAATCAGGCCTGCCGCATCCGCTTTCTGTATTTCCTTCATTGCCTCATCGAACTGATTCACGGTCACGTCATCGAACTCCGTTATCTGAATATAACCGATATGATCATCCAGCATCTCATAATTGACGGTAGGCGATTCAATCTGTCTTCTGACGACATCCATCTCCAGATAGTCGCTTTCTCCTTCTCTGTAAATCGTCAAATGTACGGTCGTTCCTTCTTCTCCCTTGATTCTGGAGACGATTTCCGTCAAATCGAGCCCCTGTGCGGACTCTCCGTCTATCTTGTAAATAATATCGTTTTCCCGCAGCCCGGCGTCCTGTGCAGGCGTGTTCTCAATAACGCCATTGATCTTACCAAAACCGGTCGTCTTATCGAGACTGATGTATGCACCGATGCCATAGTAAATGCCTTCCGTATCCTGCATCATCTGCTTCCACTCTTCCGCCGTATAATAAACGGAATAAGGGTCGCCCAGAGAATCTACAATTCCGGCGTACATTCCCTCTATCATGGCATCCGTATTAATATCCTCTTCCTGATAATAATATTCCCCGATTACTTCTTCAATCGCTTCCAGTTTGGCCATGGAATCATCATTGACAACATTCTCCGCAGCTGTTTCTTCCATACTGACCGGCTTCGCTCTTCTATGCTGCATAAGATCGGCAAATCTAACTCCAATGAAAATGCAGCTTGCTGTCAATGCACTGATGATAACTCCGGTCAGCAGACCGACAAGAAACATTTCTTTCGTCTGCCGGGGTTCCTGTTTCGGCCCGTTCATCCCCAAATTATTCCCTGCTCCCTGATTTATTTCATTACTATTACTATATCCATAATTATCCAAAATCATTCATCCCCATCTACCCATATTTATATCCATACTTCTCCCAGCCATACCGCCACTTACAAATAATTCCACGGACTCACATAATTGCCGTTCAGACGCACGCTGAAATGCAGATGCGGTCCCGTCGAACGGCCAGTGCTTCCCACTGCGGCAATGTTCTGGCCCTTAAAAACGGATGCACCCTTCGATACATATAACGTAGAGCAGTGCATATATATCGTATACAGGCCATTTCCATGATTGATCATAATATAATTTCCCATGGACGAACTGTAATCCGCCGCTACCACATCCCCATCATAAGCGGCATATATAGGCGTACCGCTGGGCGCTGCCAAATCGATACCGTTATGGAATTTCTCAACACCAAGCGTCGGGTGTATCCGGTTCCCATAATCATCTGACAATCTACGATACCCAGGACAGGGATGAGCGAATATACCACCGTCATAAGATCTGGCATTGGCATTTTCTGCCGCCAGTCTGGCTTTTTCTTCCGCTACGGCCTTCTCCAATGCCATGATTTCCGCATTTTCTGCCGCTATCATATCTTCATACTCTTTAATAGCGGCTTCCTTTGTGGAAATATCCTCGGACACGGAAACAATCTGCGCTTCCTTCTCCGCAATCAGTGAATTGACTGACACTTCTTCCGCCTCTACGGCAATCTTTGCTTCATCCAGCACTTCTCTCTGGGCTTCCAGCTCTGCTTTACAAAGTTCTATCAACTCCCTTGTCTTTACATATTCAGCCAATTGATCTCTGTCATAAGCGGACAGCGCTTCTATGTAATCTGCCTTATTAATGGTATCCGAAAGACTGGTCGCCGAAAAAAGGAGTTCCATATAAAGCGAATCACCTTTTTCGTACATAAATTTGATACGCTTTTTCATCGCCTCATACTGTTCTTCCTGCTTAGTAACCGCATCATTCAGTTCCTGCGTAGTCAGTTCGATTTCATATTCCTTCTGCGCGATCAGATTATTATATTCGCTAATCTTATCCTGAATATTACTGAGTTCCGTATCAAGCTGCTCGACATAGGCATTCAGATCGCTCTTAGACTGCTCCAGTTCCTTTTTGACCGCTTCAATATCGGTCAGATTGGACTTCAAACCTTCTACTTCTTTCTTCGCCTCTGCGATTTCCGCCTCTTTTTCCTGAATCGCATCATTTGTGACCGCCTCTGCGGTCTCTGCCGGAAAGACAAATATTATACTGATACAAACTATAATACTTAGCATTTTTCTCAAAATCTTCATATAATTTGCGCCTTTCCTCCTTCGCGCACACCGCTGTCCAAATCATACTCTTAAATGCTTTCTTACTGTCGTGATACTTCCGAAAAATCCAATTCCTACGCCAATTCCAATGGATACCGGAATCAGCACATTAAAAATCTGTTCTACCGTCAAAAAACTCAGCAGGTGGGAAAGCGCTGAAAACCTTTCCACAATGTACTCCATAACGATATTATATAAAAAGTAAATGATTCCGAGCGGAATTGCCGCACCGATCAATCCGATCAGCATACCCTCGATCACGAACGGCGACCGAACAAAAAAGTCAGTTGCCCCGATATATTTCATAATATTGATTTCTTCTTTTCTGACAGAAATACCAATCGTGACCGTATTGCTGATCAGGAAAATGGATACCGCGAGCAAAATCGCGATGATTCCCACCGAAACGTAAGCTACCAGCGCATTAACACCTGTCAGTGTCCTTGCCGTCACTTCAGAGCGGTTTACCTTTCTGACCCCTTCGATGGATTCCAGATACGTCACCAGCGCAGGCTGCATGGATACATCGCTCAGATAAATCTGGTAGTTAGCGGAATCCGCAAGCGGATTCTCCGTAAATCCGTCCGCATATTCCCCAAGATAATCTGTCTTAAAACTTTCCCACGCTTCCTCGGCCGATACAAAATGAACATTTGACACTTCCGTCCTTCTTGCGATCATTTCTCCAATTTCCTGTATCCGGCTGTCCTCAAGTCCTTCCTGAAAGAATACGGTAACGGATACGCCCTGCTCAGCATTCTTCACAATATGCTGAAAATTGCTGACGATCGCATAAAAGAGGCCAAACAGAAAAAGACAGGCACTAATCGTTGCAATCGAAGCGAGTGTGAACCATTTATTTCTGAAAATATTCCGAAAGCCCTGACGAAGCGTGTAGAAAAACGTATTAATCCTCATCGATATATCCTCCCTTTTCTTCGTCGCTTACAATGACACCCTTTTTCAGCGTAATGACTCTTTTCTGCATCGCATTGACAATTTCCCTGTTATGCGTGACAACAAGAACCGTCGTGCCGTTTTCATTGATCTGTTCCAAAAGCTTCATGATTTCCCAGGAATTCTTCGGATCCAGATTACCGGTCGGCTCATCGGCAAGCAGTACAGTCGGTTTATTCACCAACGCTCTTGCAAGAGCGACCCTTTGCTGTTCACCGCCGGAAAGCTGCTTCGGCTTCGCCTTATATTTTCCTGCCAGTCCTACGATTGCAAGGATACTCGGAACATTTTTCTTAATTTCCTTATTGGACTTCTGAATAATCCTCTGCGCAAAAGCTACGTTCTCATAGACATTCCTGTCCTTCAACAGACGGAAATCCTGAAATACAATTCCAATATTACGCCTGAATTTTGGTATTTTCCGATGCTTTATCCTTGCCAGGTCATACCCCATGACATTGATGCTTCCACTCGTAATCGTAAGTTCCCGCAGCAAAAGCTTGATCAGCGTGGATTTACCGGAACCACTGTCGCCTACGATAAAAACGAATTCCCCTTTATTGATATGAAGGTCAACGTCCTTCAGCGCCGGCGCTCCCGTCGAATAAGCCTTACAGACTTTGTTCAGCGAAATAATCTCGGTATTTTCCGACACTGCTCTTCTTCTTTTTCCCCTGGCAGACACAGCCGTTCTTTCGCTCCTCTGATTACCCTTTTTTTCTCCCACTGTAATAACCCTTTCTCTCAATCTGCGACATTCGAATGCGAACACGGTTCGCTATGCGCATGACACAATATTCGCAAGACTAACAATCAGCCTGTTTATCTCTTAATATTCAAAGTTCTCCATGTACTTCATATATTTAACGACCATAAGCGCTATTTTGAAAGTGATCACATCTTCAAACACCCTCAGATCAAGCCCTGTACTCTTCTGTAGTTTATCCAGCCTGTAAACAAGCGTATTTCTATGAATAAAAAGCTGTCTGGAAGTTTCCGAGACATTCAGGCTGTTCTCAAAAAATTTGTTGATTGTCGTCAAAGTTTCTTCATCAAAATCATCCGGGCTCTTCCCATCAAAAATCTCCTTAATGAACATCTTACAGAGTGGAATCGGAAGCTGATAGATCAAACGGCCGATACCCAATTCGCTGTAAGCAATGACATTCCTTTCCCCGAAAAAGATTTTTCCGACATCCAGAGCCATTTTGGCTTCTTTATAGGAGCGGCTGACCTCTTTAATCTCATTCACGATGGTTCCATAGGCAATTCTCGCATTTTTCATATGCTTTTTTTCCAGAAACGCCGCAATGCCCGCCGCGGTCTTCTCAATCTCCCTGCCGCCGTCTCCCTCCATCAGGTCCTTGACGACAATGACATTATTCTCATCCACCGCTGTGATAAAATCTTTGCTGTTACTGCTGAAATAAGTCCTCATGACTTCCAGCACATTGCTTTCCTTCGTATTGTCCGTTTCGATAATGATCGCCACACGTTTATTATCTGTCTGAATATGTAATTTCTTGGCACGACTGTAAATATCGACAAGAAGCAGATTATCCAGCAAAAGGTTCTTAATAAAATTATCCTTATCGAATCTCTCCTTGTATGCCACTAACAGATTCTGAATCTGAAAAGCCGCCAGCTTGCCGACCATATATACATCTTCACCGATGCCTCCGGCGATCAGAATATATTCCAACTGCTGCTCATCGAATATTTTAAAGAACTGATATCCCTGTATCTCCTGAGAGTCCGCAGGTGACTTGGCAAATTCCGCTACAGGCTTTCCGCACTTCTCCATTTCGTCCGCAGTCATTGCAACAACCTTCCCATCAACATCCATGATACAGAGTTCCACTCTTGTAATCGTCTTTAATCCCTCTATCGTATTTTGTAAAATCTGATTAGAAATCATAGTAACCCCCCATTCTTGCCCAAGCTATCCTCCAATAAAATTCTGTCCGCTTTTTCACATGACATTTAGCAATTTGTACAGTATACAATTAAGAATTTTCCGTAAAAATTCTGCATTTGCTATCCATTTTAATCTATTTTAACAAAAAAATCTACCTTAAATTCTAAAATTTTTGTGTATTTTTTAAATAAAATGGCAATTTCTCCCATAAAATTCATTTATACAAACTATACAAAAAAATTCCGAAAAATATCTTCGCCTGCATATAGTCATCTGATTCACGATATGATATAATAAGCGTCAGTGAGAAGAGTATGCTTGCATATTCGACGAACGGCGAATGATGATCATGAATCTTTGATTCATGATCTGCTGAAACCAGATTTATCTACAAAAGCCCAAATGAATCAAAAAGGAGGGGATTTTCTATGGATTCTATGGATATTGCAGGTTTATCTATGGCAATGTCAGCATCGCAGGTAAATTCTGCCTTCGGTGTAGCAATGCTCAGTAAATCTCTTGATGCTGCTTCCACTGCCGGAGACCAGATTACCAGCATGATAGATGCTGCGGCTATGGAACGTTCCGTCAACCCAGCCGTTGGCGCAAACTTCGATATGTACATTTAAATGATGCACTATAAAAACGTCACTGTTCACACAGTGGCGTTTTTTCGATTTCTTATTTCTTTAAAGAAGTGCCATGATCCACTCCAGACTCATATAGGCAAGGCAAATGACAATTGCAATGATAAGCGGAATGCTGACCATCGCCTCCCTTTTGACTTTACGGCGTGCCCATATGGAACAAAGTTCAATTTCTCTCTTCTCATTCTTCGAAAGCCACACCAGCACACAAATAGCTAACGGTGTCGCAACAGCCGCAATAATCAGGTACGGACCAATCGCCGAAATCAGCAGTTCCTGTGTCAGTTCTGCCTCGTCAGCTACCAGGTCCGACGGAAAAAACTCGCTCAAATACATCAAACATACCTGATGGGAATTGAATACCATATGCGCGATGACCGAAGACCACAGACTGCCAGTAGCCTCGACCAACAATCCGAACAAAACCCCAATCGCAATCGCATATGCTGCCTGATTAAAATTCAGATGCATCAGACCAAACAGTAACGCCGACCAGAAAATGGACCAGAATACCGAACCAGAATTCTTATATCCTCTGAAAATCACGCCCCTGAAAGCAAACTCCTCGCAAAAAGGCCCGAACATCCCTATCATGAACAACATGACCGGGAACGGCATCATCAACACATCGCCACTAATGGAATTTACCGCATTATCCACAAAAAGCATAGAAATTGCATTCAGCACCGTCGTCAGCGGCATCATCAAATAAGTAAAAAGAATGATCATAAAAAAAGAAGAAATCTTTATTTTATGAAATCCCAACATCTCATTAAAACGACCGGTCTCTGTTTTTCCCCGGGAAAACAACACAAAAAGAATCACTGGCAGCATCAGGATCATCTGGCTGAGTAAAAGATTTAATACAATATCAATATCAAAGAACTTACTGCCCTGTATATAAGAAACGAGCATCAGGACAATCATGGCCATATTCAGCAATATCATGCACAAAAAGGCCCAGTTTACTTTTTTACTATTCATCTAAAGTTTAACCTTCCATCATAAATTCCACTAACTTGGCCGTATCTTCCGGCTCATAAGCGATCACTTCCAACTCTTCGATCGTACCGTCTGAAAAAATATTTGCCAACGATACATACTGGGAGAGCTTTGACTTCAGATTCAATCTATCGCCTTCCCCCGTTACCAGTTCGACTTTTCCCTTGCAGCTGTCAACTACCTTAAAAAATTTCTCCACATTGTCAATATTCTGAATTTTCATTTTTACTCCCTTCTGTCTGCTTTAGCAGACACGCAAATTCAATAGTTAAAAAAGCTTTTCTTTCAACATTTCACCACATACCGTCCCTGCGGCATATGCTTTCTTTTTGTATCATTTTGTCATCCAATATAGATTATACTCTATTATCGGAAAGATGCAAGTTTCTATAACCTCCGAATCGCTCTTTCTCCGATAGAAATTTTCTTTTCCTTCAAAAGATGGCCTACCGCCCGCTTAAATTCGTTCTTGCTCATCTGCATTTCTCTTTTAATCGTTTCCGGAGAAGCTTTATCCGTAAAAGGCAGTGCACCGTCATAACTGTCTATGATCTGCAATATTTTCTCCGCGTCTTTCTCAATCTGCAGATAGGCCTTTTCCCGGATGCTCAGATTCAGCCTGCCATCCTCTTTTACTTCCGTGACCCTCGCTGCAACGGTACCGCCCACCTGAACATCTCCATACAATTCTTTCCTGGCGATCAGACCGGAATAGATATCGTCTACGGCTACGAAAGCGCCAAAATTATCGCTGATCTCATAAACGGTCCCAGTCACCCTGTCATCTTTCTTATAAGGGCTGTCCTGCCTCAGATACCGGTAAACATTCATCGTAGCACACAGCCGCCCGCTTTTATCGATATAAAGAGCAACAAGGCAGGTCTCTCCCTCTCTTACCTTCTTTTTCTGCTCCTTAAAAGGCAGCAGCAAGTCCTTTTCCAGTCCCCAATCCAAAAAAGCGCCAATCTGTCCTGTCTGCACGACCCGCAGTCTGGCAACGCCGCCGAGCGTGATGAGCGGTCTGTTTGTCGTCGCGATCAGCCGGTCTTTGGAATCCCGATAAACGAATACTTCTATTTCATCGCCAAGTCCCGCTTCACGGGGTACCTGCCTCGCCGGAAGCAGAACTTTCTCAGTCTGCCGGTCCTGTTTTCCTCCGTTCTCAGCTTTCTGACCGTTTTCTGCCAGATATACACCAAATTCCACTTTTTTTATAATTTTTAACGTCTGTATTTCACCCAGTCTTATCATATCTATGCCTTATCCTTTCCACAATCCGCCGCAAATTCAACAACACTGTACGGCTTTCCATCCTCTCCGTTCAAAGAGATTGTATAAAGCGTTTTTTCCGCATTCACCGCTGCTGTTGGAATAATACGGTCATGCAGTACCGCCTGCTTCTTATATTCCGCACGCATCTGCCGGATTTGATAATCTCCCGGAATATAGTCCATCGCCATCCGCACATACTGGCCGTTGTTGACATGGCCGTTTGTATCGAGATGATGCGGCCGCACCTGAATTTCTTCCTGCACCCGGCCGTTGTCCGGTATGGCAATCTTCCGCGGCGCATAATCCATCACAATCTTTTCCGACAAAGTATAGCCTTCTATCATCTCAGCAGGTGGTTTCGCCGGCGCCATTTTCACGACATCCATCAGGCTCCAGATGGAATTCGCATAGGCGAGCCGTTCTCCATCTTCCGTTTCCATCCAGAAATTCCTGTAACCGATAAACCCTTTAAAATCATAAGGCGCCGTACCGATCACCACATTTTCACATAACCCGGGATACCGTTCTACAACAATCTGCCAGGAAGACAATACCCAGGCCATGTTCTTTTCTTTCAAATAGGCGACGCCCAGCCCGATGTCTTCCGAATGGAAGGTAGATGCGTCCTGGAAATAATCCAGCAAAGATTCCAGCGTCAGCCTGCCGTCCGAACCGACTTCACTATAACGTATTCTGCTTTGAAATATATACATTTGAATGCCTTCTTTCTGTCCATCTACTGCACGATTTGTATGATGCAGAAAACCCGGTGAATCATCTTCACCGGGTCATTAAGCTGGGCTACAAGGATTCGAACCTTGAAATGACGGAGTCAGAGTCCGTTGCCTTACCGTTTGGCGATAGCCCAATTTAGCGTAGTTTCCGAAATGCGCAATCCACGATTGACCTATCGGTTGACCTATCCATGTATTATTTTACAATTTATCATGGATTTGTCAACCAGTAGATTTTTCACAACTATTTTTCTGTCCTAATGCTGTTCTCACCGACAAGCTAAAATTTGTCTCTCCGTATTACAACTAATACATCTTATTTTCATAATCCTGCAGTTCATGAAAAATATTATCCACAAATACTACATTATCCACGATGCGATATAACATAAAATATCTATGATTTAAGAAGTTAATGCGACAATATTCTAACTGACGCAGTCTTTGGTTATCACACAGCTTCAAACTTCCTGCAACATGCTTTAGACTTTCGATTGTTGCATCGTAATCATTCAGTACATTTTCTGCCGCCTGAGTACTCTCTTTCTCCATAATAAGATATTTAACAAAATGCTCTAAGTCCTCTTCTGCATCTCTTGTAACTACTACTTTATAATCCATACTTTGCCCTCATATCACGAGAAACCTCTGTCGCATCTTTATACATCCCCTGTGCTGCGTGCTCACGCGATTTTTCCAGCTTATCTAATATTTCATGTTCTGTTAATGCTTCATATGGATTTGCAGTTGCTCTTTTTATTTCAAACGGGAAACCATTTACTGCCAACGCCTGTGTTAAAAACATACGGATTGCAGTTGTGGTATCTGTTCCTAAATCTTTAAACAAAGCATCTGATTTTGTTTTTAAATCATCGTCTACTCTTACCTGAATCGTACTTGCCATTTACGCCACCTCCTACACCTATTCTATTTCTACTATAAGAATAGCAAGCAAGAAATGCTAAGTCAATACATTTGTAATGAATTAGCATTATTATTTGCACCATCGCTATTAATATGCTGCTTTCTTTTCCAGATTTATAGTTTTCCAGATTTATAGTGTGATTATCTCAAGTTCTGCATAAATACCACGTTTTCGAACTATAAAAAACCCCGATGAATCATTCTCATCGGGGTCATTAAGCTGGGCTACAAGGATTCGAACCTTGAAATGACGGAGTCAGAGTCCGTTGCCTTACCGTTTGGCGATAGCCCATTAACATTACAACTTGAAATTATACAGCATATCGAATCATTTTGCAAGCCCTAATTTCAATTTTTTTTGCCAATTTTTTTGCCGAAATCTTTTTACCGAATTTTTCCACTTTTTTATAAATTTTTTTTTGACTGGCCGAATACCATATATAAAACCATAATTATTTTACTATAATTTCGTAATGTATTCTTTGTCCTGCATATTTGGAAAATGTCTCCTCGCTCTTTTTTACAAATTGAAAGCCTGCGCATTCATAGGTATGCTGCGCAGGAACACAAATCTCATTTGTCCAGACGACTATCTTCTTTGCTCCCTGCGCGATCATACGTTGTACCGCCTCACACATCTGCCGTTTTCCATAACCGTTTCCCTTATATCTTGTCAAAATGCAGTTGTGTCCGACTTCTGTTGATTCGGGTAGATTTGTCGGGTTCCACGACACAAACCCGATCGGCGTCCCTCCCAAAACTGTCATAAATCCGCTAAACTCAGCAATATGGGGATTATCATAAAAGAAGTCATCAAACTCCTTCCATTTTTTATGCCAGTTTCGCTCAAATTCCGGTTCGAAGGAATAGCCGTCTTTCAAAAGGGCGGCAAGTGTTCCGCGAGGAAATTCCGTTATTTTTCTGAATTCAATATCTTTCTTGTTCCCATTAAACTGCTGCATACATCACCTGACTTCCCCGTTGACCATCAATGCTATTTCCGCAAATTCCTGTTTCTCCAGAATCATTTTATAAGTCTCAATCTGTTCTTCGCTCACTTCTTCGTCGGATTCTAACGATAACGCAATGGAATACTGTTCCAGTTCTTCATTATAATTTACGACAGCCTCTGCAGAGTCCATGCCCGCATCATTTACGAACATTTCCTCGTTATATTTCCCAAGATAATCACAATATTTTTCAATCTTGTCATTCTCGTTCACTTCCTCGTCAGATACCGACAATGCAATGAAATACTGATCTGCACTTCCCGCATATCGCCCATAAACAAACAAATAACAGGATATGCAAATACATAAAACAGATAAAATACCGGCTGATAATATTACTTTCTTCTTCATCTCTGCAATCCTCCCATAATCCGCCATGCAGGCATGTATTTACGATACACGGCTCTCGTTTCCTTTATTTTACCATTATTCTGATAATTTGTCATCTTATTCCTATCTTGTCTTTCGTGGAGCGCAAGCGTGTCGACAAAGATAACCATGCCCTGGCCGGCCGCCCTCTGAACTGTAACCCTTTCTTTGATCATGTATTAACAATAATAAAAAAGCCCAGGCTGCGCCACCAACAGTTGTATACATTTGATTTTATTATGCTACTTTCCGTTTCCTATCAAAGTAGAATTTTTCCGTCCGCCAATTAAAACTTTTTTTCCACAAAAAGCAAATCCGTACATCCGAATACGTTCTTCCGGAATTCCTTTTGCTATAAGAGATGCCTGATAATCCTTTGACTCAATCTGCCGCAATGCTTCCTGCACTGTATCGAACAATTCTTTTTCTTCCGTATCCTGCACCTTAAACTCTATAATAATGGCATCATTTTTGATGCCTTTATTTATACCAGTATCATTTCCCGACCCTGAAGCATTCCTCGGTTCAAGCATAACATCATACCGACCAAAACCACTCTCCCTGTTCGACGTGATCACATACCGGTCAGCCAGCTCTACCATCAACCCCAGCACAAATCCATGATAGAAACGTTCCGGTTCCTCTCCGAAAGGCCCCTTCCCGGTATCAAAATAGCTGAATGTCGCAAGCGCCACCTTATTCATATAATGATTCATCGCCCTGACATCATCCTGCAGCAACGCTTTAATAAAATCATTATAATCGGATAATGCAGCATCGAACCAACCGTGTACCATGCTTCGGAACATAACGCGGACTTCAAAATTCGTCAGTTCCAATTCATAGTCCTGTTTCCATTCCCCATATTCTGTCATATATGCTTCATAATTTTTTACTTTCAGATAACCGCTGGCGAGCAAAAGGCTCCAGATAGCATCCTTCCTTACGGCCAGCTGGTCATAAACAATCTGCTCGTCGATTTCCACCCGGATCGTCTCTCCCTGCATCAGTCGTTCAAAAGTCTGTTTCGTCTCCGAATCGCCTTCTTTTATCAACTTTCCGACAAGACTGTTAGAACTGGTATTTGCCCAGTAGGCACCCACTTTCCTTTTATCCAGAAAGTTGATGATTGACCAGGGATTATAGATATCCCGTCTTTCGCCAAAGGAAAAACCATCGTACCAGTCTTTTACCTGCTGCCTTTGGTCTGGCAGATTATATTCTTCCAGCGCAGAAAATACTTCCATTTCCGTAAAACCGAAACAGTTCGCATATTTCCCCGAGGTTGTCGTCACCACTTCAAGATTATTTAAATCCGAAAAAATGGATTCTCTGCTAATTCTGGTAATCCCTGTCATAACTGCCCGTTCCAAATAAGGATTCGATTTGAAGGCAAAGTTGAATAAACTTCTGGTAAAAGCAGCCAGTTCTTCCCAGTATCCATTGACATAGGCCTCCTGCATCGGCGTATCATATTCATCCAAAAGAATGATCACCCTTTTGCCATAATACCTGTTTAGAAAATCTGATAAAGAGCGCAGAGACACTGCTGCCGCACTGTCCGACATATTCGCGGAAATCTCCTGATAAAATGCCTTTTCTTTCGCATTCAGCAGATTTCCTTCCGCTAAAAAATCGTACTTATTATATTGTTCCTCAATGCTTCGGCAAATACTTTTTCTCGCTTCCAGAAAGGAATTTTCCTTAATTCCCGCAAAACTTAAAAACACTACCGGCCATGTTCCCTGCAGCTGCCGGTATTTCTCGTCCTGCCATATGGAAAGCCCCTCAAATAAATCGCTGCATTCGGCATATTTTGTGGAAAAGAATTTCTCCAGCATACTCATATTTAACGTTTTCCCGAAGCGCCGCGGTCTGGTGATCAACGTTACATCGTCGGCAGACTCCCACCATTCTCTGATGAAGTCTGTTTTATCGATATAAAAGTAGTTATTTCTTCTGATTTTTTCAAAATCCTGATTCCCAATACTGACTGCTCTTGCCATTCTTTACCACTTCCTTCTTCACTTATCCTTTTAGAAAAAATATTATTCTGCAAAATTTGCAGGATTTTAGGTAAAAATAGTACAAAAAAGGAGATTATGTCATGTTATAATTTTTATATAAAATTATGAAATTTCATCTAAATTGATAGTATATTGGTCTTCATCCCAATTTTTTAAAAGAGATAATTCGTTATTATATTTAGAATGCAAATTACTATCATTATTAATGGTACAAACACAAACAGAACGCAATTGTGGTATACATTCCAATTTTTGTATTTGTTTTTCAATGTTTGTAACAATATCTATATTTTTAAAACGACATACATTGGGCAAGTCTTTATTTTGCTCTATATATTCTAACATCGTAAATAACTCCTCAATAGGGAAGTTCGTTAAAATCCTTTCAATGTATGAATCTAATTCATGCAAGCAATTGCTATTATTTATTAATTTCTGGATTCCCATAGTTGAATCCTTTAATTTACTCAATGTCTTACCATAAGAAAAACGACGTAAATAATGTAAATTTTCTTTTTCTATGTCAATATATAAAGGTGATTGAAAATCTTGTTTTATTACTATCGAATTGTCCTTCTTATCAATAGAAGCATTTAAAATACATAAAGCATACTTCAGGTAATTTATTTCTTTAATAATAGAAGCTCTGAGTAAATTAATAGCATTTCTGTTTTTTAAAGTCAAAGGAATATACACTTGTATAATATAAAAAATATATGCTGCAATATAGCTAATAGAAATATTATATAATAATTTTTCCGAATAATTATGCACAAAAAGAAAATACATAATGGAATTATTAACTTTTAAAGGATAATCGCATTCGCGAATAAGAATTAAAGTACAAATAATTAAAATAATTGTCAATGTAAGAAAGACTTTATTTTTCTCGTATTTTATAAAGGTACTCATTTTTTCTCCTACGTAAGATATAAAAATTAATACCTTTATTATAAAGAAAGGAATGCAAAAATACAATGGAATTAAGAGTAAAAGAAATTTACGCCGGAAAGCTGGATGCTCGTTATGAAGATTTAGTCCTATTTGAAAACACTAATATGATTTTACCTCCAAATTTAAACATGGAAGATATTATAAAAGGCGATAAATATTATATTATTGGAAATAAAGGAACCGGAAAAACTGCATTACTATTATATATTAGTAATTATTTAGTAAAGAATGATTCAGATGCAATCTGTTCTACTATTTTATTCAAAAGTGATTATAACAAGACAGAACGTATAAGACTAGAATCATTAGAACGACAACTTGTTGATCTGTTAGATGTAACAAGCAGTCATAGTGTATTTATGACAGATTACACAAATTTATGGAAACTCACAATTTATTTTAAGATTGTCATAGATAATAAAACCAACAATTATAAAATATTTGAAAATAATACTAACTGGAAGGCATTTGAAAATCTAATTCTCCGCCTTTCAAATACTGCCCAAATTGGAACGGCAGAAAAATTGGCAATAACCAATTCAATTCCTAAAGTTATTGAAATTGATACACAAAATGGACGTATCTATACCTCAGAAGAGCAAGTTCTGATTCCTCAACAAGATGATGCGATAGAATTGATAAATTTTAATAAAGCTCTCGAAATTGCAGATTACTTATTTGATCGATTAGAACGTATGACAGCTACATACTTTATTTGTATTGACGAATTAGAAACCTCTTACGGAAATGCAAATTTTATGCGTGATTTACAAATGATACATGACTGGATAGAGGTTGTTAGTATTATAAACGAAAAAATACAAAAATTTAAATACAAAAAAACTAAAATAGTCTTATCTGTACGCTCAGAAATGTTATATAGCATAGAAAAGCATTTAAATGCAGATGAAATCAATAAGAAGACCATGAGCTATAGAATTTTGTTAGATTGGAAAAATAAACATGGCAATAACATTTCTAATCCGCTTTTCCTAATATGGTTAAAAAGAATCGCAAAATTAATGGACGACGATACCAACCCGGATTATCTGCAAATTCGGCAAAATTGGTTTCCACCAGCTATCGGAACAGAGGATACTATCGATTTCATTCTTAATAGAACATGGCAAAAGCCTAGGGATATTGTAAGATTTATACTTCTTTCCGTTAATGCTGCTGGAATAGAAGATACTAAATTCTCTAAAGATTTGTTACTAAATGTATTAGAAGAATACTCCAGAGATAGCAGAACCGAAATTGTTGAAGAAATGAGCGCTTTTTACAAAAGTGAACAAATAAATCTATTTTTTTCAAGCTTAAAAAATTTTAAAATAAAATTTTCAGAAGAAGAATACGAAAGGCACATCTATGAAGATTACGAAGGAAATGAGGCATTTAGTAACATAGATGCCGTATTAGCAGACTTATACCGATTCGGAGTCTTAGGATGCCTAAACGTAGATAATGGAACCATCAAATGGAACCATCAAGGAGAATCCAATCTAATGAAAGGCGCAAAATGGAAATATTATGTCCATCCCGGTCTATGGTATTGCCTGGAACTTGAAAAATTATTTTATGATAATATAAATATATATGATATTAAAGCCGTTCCGTTAGAATGTACCGTGACAGGCTCAAATGAATCTTTTGCTTTTGTTAAATTTACTTTTGAATCAAGAACACACAAGGGCGCAATTCATGTAAGCGATCTGTCAGATGAATTTATACCGGATGCCTCACAATACGTTTCTACTGGACAAGTAATAACAGCCTATGAAGATTATTTTGATGAAAGACATAAAAATTGGAGATTAACCTGCAAAATTCCACGATAATACGCGCTTATTATAACCTCATGGATGCGTATAAAATGGACAGGAAACTGCACATTTCCTGTCCATCATAATGCTCCTGTATTTTAAATCTCAAACATCAATTCCCCATATGTCGGAATCGGCCAAATATCCTTATCGACTATCATCTCCAGTTCATCCGCCGGGGTACGGAGTTTCTCCATGACTGCCTTTACCGTATCTTTATAAAAAAATGCCTGTGCCTTTACATCATCCATCGCGGATGCCTGCGCCTCTACCTTTTTCAGCTCCGTAAGGGCTGCCTGCATTGCTGCCAGTTTTTCGCTGACCGCTTTCAGCAGTTCGACCTGCATGGAAGCGTCTGCGCCCGCTTCTTTTACCGCATTGGCAGTATCTGCAAGCATCTTTGTATATTTCACGACCGCCGGAATGATCTGCTTGCCTGCCATATCGATCATCGTCAGCGCTTCGATGTTGATTGTTTTAGCATAGGTCTCATAAATAATCTCCTCGCGGGATTCCAGCTCGACCTTCGTAAAGATTCTGAACTTCTCGAACAGGCGCACCGCTTTATCCGTTGTCAGCGTTTCTGCTGCCTCAATCATGGACTTAATATTCGGAAGGCCTCTCTTCTCCGCTTCCTCGACCCATTCATCGGCATAACCGTTTCCGTTGAAAATGATTCTCTGGTGTTTGGTCATGTATTCTTTGATCAGATCATGAATCGCCACTTCGAGGTCATCCGCTTTTTCCAGTCGGTCCGCCGCCTCACAGAAAGCTTCTGCAATAATCGCGTTCAGCGTGGTGTTCGGGCTTGCAATAGAGTCTGCGGATCCTACCATACGGAATTCAAATTTATTTCCCGTAAAGGCAAAAGGTGAAGTTCTGTTTCTGTCGGTCGCATCCTTCTGGAAATCGGGCAGCGTCTTAACACCGGTCAAAAGCTTGCCGCCTTCTTTTACAGAGGTTGCCGCACCTGTCTCGATCAACTGGCTGACAACATCTTCCAGCTGTTCTCCGAGGAAAATAGAGATGATTGCCGGCGGCGCCTCGTTCGCCCCTAATCTGTGGTCATTTCCGACATCAGATGCCGACTGACGCAGCAGGTCTGCATGGGTATCTACAGCTTTCATGATGCAGGCGAGCACGAGCAGGAACTGGATATTTTCATTCGGTGTCTCACCCGGATCCAAAAGGTTCACGCCGTTATCCGTCGTAATGGACCAGTTGTTATGTTTGCCGGAACCGTTCACACCGGCATACGGTTTTTCATGCAGAAGGCATCTCATGCTATGTTTCGTTGCGACTTTTTTCATCGTCTCCATAACGATCTGGTTATGGTCTACCGCGATGTTGGCCGTCTCATAAATCGGCGCCAGCTCATGCTGTGCAGGAGCCACTTCATTATGCTGCGTTTTCGCCGTAACACCCAGCTTCCAGAGTTCTTCATTCAAGTCTTTCATATATGCGCCGACACGTTCTCTGATAACGCCAAAGTAATGATCTTCCATTTCCTGTCCCTTCGGGGCAGGCGCTCCAAACAGGGTACGTCCGGCAAACATCAGGTCGGTTCTTTCCATATACAGTTTTTCGTCTACCAGGAAATATTCCTGCTCAGGCCCTACTGAAGCCGTTATTTTGGTCGCTCCGGTATTACCGAACAGCCGGACGATACGGAGTGCCTGTTCGCTCAGCGCTTCCATGGAACGCAGAAGCGGCGTCTTTTTATCCAGCGCTTCACCCGTATAGGAACAGAACGCAGTCGGAATACAGAGAATCGTTCCACAGGTGGATTCCTTCAAAAACGCTGGGGACGTGATATCCCATGCCGTATATCCTCTCGCCTCGAAAGTAGCTCGCAGGCCACCGGACGGGAAGGAAGAAGCATCAGGCTCGCCTTTGATCAGTTCTTTCCCCGAAAATTCTGTCAGCATCCTGCCGGACTCATCCGGATGCGTTACAAACGCATCGTGCTTTTCCGCAGTAATACCTGTCAGCGGCTGGAACCAGTGTGTATAATGGGTCGCGCCGTGCTCTACCGCCCAGTCCTTCATCTCTTTCGCAACGACATTTGCCGCTCCCATAGAAAGCTCGCCGCCATTGTTCATAACGTTCACCACTTCTTTGTATACGTTTTTCGGCAAACGTTCCTTCATTTTGCTAAGCGTAAACAAATTCTGGCCAAAAATCTCTTCCACGTTGAAAACTTCGCTCATATCACTACTTCCTTTCTTTTTCAGGTTATCCGAACCCTCCCCATTTTGATACGCTGCGGTGCGTTATACAAAAAAATGCTCCAAAAATAAGCTTTTTGGAACATCCTCGTTCAAGATACCTTATATGATTATTACATTTGGTTGCTATTTCCTTTACTAAAATACGCTATTTCTCTCCAAAATGCAATACCCGGATTCAAATTTTGTATATTTTGCAAGAATTCCGTCATGAAAAAGAAAATTACTGTTCACTTTCCACAAAATTTCTGACCCGAAGAATATCATACCGCTCGGGAGCCTGTGTCAATTCTACATCAATCAGCTGTTTAGAGTGAGGACAGCTTTCCACTTCTTCCCCCTCAGCATTGTACATATGCAGCACTTTGACAGACACATTCATGCCCGACGGCTTCATAATTTCGATTTCATCCCCCACACAGAATTTGTTACGCTGTTCGATACGGGCACGGCTCTGTGCATCAACAGAGCCTACGACGCCGAGATAGACATATTCATTCACATAGGTATTGTTATCATATATCTGCGCTGTCTCCGTTTCCTGCCTGCCGAAATAAAAACCGGTCGTAAACTGACGGTAAGTGCACTTTGCAATTTCTGCACGGTACCAGTCCATATTCTCACGGTATTTTTCCTCCGATTCCAGATAATCGTCAATCGCTTTCCGGTAAGTGCGTGCAACCGTCGCAACATACAGTGCGGTCTTCATTCTGCCCTCAATCTTAAAACTGTCGATTCCGGCATCCATCATCTCGGGAATATGTTCGATCATACAAAGGTCTTTCGAGTTAAAAATATATGTTCCCCGCTCGTTTTCATAGACGGGAAGATACTCTCCCGGCCTCTTTTCTTCCACTACCGCATATTTCCAACGGCACGGATGAGTACACGCTCCCTGATTCGCATCCCTTCCCGTAAAATAACTGCTCAGAAGGCATCTCCCAGAATAGGAGATACACATTGCTCCATGAATAAAGCTTTCAATTTCCAGTTCTTCCGGTATCCGCTCCCGGATTTCCTTAATCTCCCGCAAAGACAGCTCTCGCGCGGAAACGACCCTTTTCGCTCCCTGCTCGTACCAGAAGCGATAGGTCAGATAATTGGTATTATTCGCCTGCGTGGAAATATGTATATCAATTTCCGGGCAGATTTCTTTTGCGAGCATGAACATGCCCGGGTCCGCTATGATGAGTGCATCCGGCTTCATTTCCTTTAATTCCCTGAAATATGCCGCCGCACCCTCCATATCGTCATTGTGCGCCAGAATATTAGCCGTCACATGCACGCGCACCCCATGCGCATGTGCGAATGCAATTCCTTCTTCCATTTCTTTCTTCGTAAAATTCTTCGCCTTTGCACGCAGCCCAAAAGCCTCTCCGCCGATATATACCGCATCTGCGCCAAATATGACTGCCGTTTTCAACACTTCCAGACTGCTCGCCGGAATCAATAATTCAGGTTTTCTCATATCAATTCTCCATATATCCCGACAGAATCTGTCATATCTCCATCGGCATACAAACAACTTATATAAACTCATGGAGAATCGCTACGCGATTCTCCGGGGAATGACATAGATTTTCTAAGGCGGTGTTTTCTACCGCCTTAGAAAATCTTCATTCCCTTTTGACGCTTACCGTAATTCCGTCCCCTACCGGCAGTATCGCCGTTTCCAGCTGAGGATGATGTTTCAGCTCATACAGATATTCCCGCATTCTTGCATGTATCGTGCGGTTCCTTCTCGTCACCGCATAACGGGATTCTATGATATCGCCGTCCTGCAATACATTATCGGACAAAAGAAGGCCGCCCTCCGGCATCAGCCGCAGAATGTCCGGCAGGAAATGAATATACTGTCCCTTCGCGGCATCCATAAAAATAAAATCATAAGGGCCCTCCAACTTTTTCAGCCAATCCAACGCATCTCCCTCTAACAGCGTAATGCATGCTTCTTTCCCTGCCCGCCTGAAATTCTCTCTGGCAATCGGGATTCGTTTTTCATATTTTTCAATCGTCGTTATTTTACATCCTGCCGGGGCATACTCGCTCATCAATAATGCAGAAAAACCAATGGCACAGCCGACCTCCAGAATAGACATGGGCTTTTTCACTGCAAGAAGCAATTTGATAAAGCTCTGCATTTCCGTCCGAATGATCGGCACATTGGTTTTTTTCGCTTCCTTTTCTATCTCATCCAAAAAAGGGGTATTGCCCGGGTCAAGGGAATTGATAAACGCAGTCGTACGTTCATCTCCTGCCATAACCGCTCTTCCTCCGCATGATCTTATTCATTTCCGCCTGCCCCTTCAGTGTCTCCGCCGGCTTCTCCGTTCTCTCCATCTCCACCTGCTTCTTCACCGTCTTCAGATGCATCGCCTTCCGTGCCTTCTTCCTCCGTATCTTCGGCCCCCTCTTCACCGGATGATGCCTGATTGTCCCCTTTACTCTTATTGTTCTCTTCCGTTTCCACAGGCTCTGCCGCCATGATCGCCAGCATTTCATCGCTCTTCATCGAAGTGCTGAGGTCGTAAATACCCGGATTGATTTTTCCATGATTTTCCGACAATAACTCCTGTACGAAAAATAAATTCGCATCCCTGATCAGCCCTTTTTCTTCCAGCATCTTCCCGATATCCATTACGGAATCATCCGGCTCTACATAGACACTGATGATCCTGCCCTCTCCGGTCGTCATCGCTTCTTCCGCAAAAACTCTGTACCCAAAATCATATGCTTTGATTGCCGTATCATAAACAAATGAAATCAGAAAAAAAACGGCTGCCACTTTAATGATCGTCTCCACAATCGATCCTATCACTTGCTTTATATCCATAGTAAACCTCCACCCCAGGTCATAATCAGGGTTTTATTCAAAATCCAACTCTGCAGTAACCAACACATTCACTTCCTGCATCATACGGCAGAATGCCAGTTCAGCTCTCAGGAAATCATCTACCAATGGATTTGCACGAAACTCTTCATATTCCCGTTCAAAAGCATCAAGCCTGTCAAGCAGTTCGTCTCCCGGTGTCTCTGTCTGCAATGCAAAATTACGCTGTCGATATTCAGAGACCATTGCAAATAGCTCCGGCTGTTTCTTTAACTTTTCTTTCTGATAATCATACTCTCTGTAAATCCCCGATTTTCTGATTTCTTCTATAAAGTTTTCCGTTGCTTTCTTCACAATGCTGTCTAACATGCTGTCTTTCTCCTTTTAAACTTCCATAATGATCGGAAGTATCATCGGGCGTCTCTTCGTTTTCTTCCATACATATTCGCTCAAAACATCTTTGATCGTAGATTTCAATTTTCCCCAATCGGTCTGTCCTTTTCCCAGACATCCCGTAACTGCGCTGTCCACCAGAAGCCTTGCCTCTTCTAACAGCTCGTCCGATTCACGGACATATACGAAGCCGCGGGAAACGATATCCGGTCCCGACACGAGCTGGCTATTGTAGGAGTCGAGCGCGAGTACCACGATCAGAATACCATCTTCTGCAAGATGCTGTCTATCCCTTAAAACCACATTTCCAACATCACCGACACCAAGGCCGTCTACCAGAATCGCGCCAACCGGCACTTTTCCTGTCACTTCTGCCCGCTCCTCGCTGATTTCCAGCACATCGCCCGAATGCAGGATGAAGATATTTTCTTTATCGATGCCGAGTTCCCGTGCTATCTTAGCCTGCGCCTTCAAATGCTTGTATTCACCGTGCACCGGAATCGCATACTTGGGATGCAGCAACGTATACAAAAGCTTGATTTCCTCCTGACAGGCATGTCCCGAAACATGGACATCCTGAAAAATAACATCCGCGCCCTTCATCAAAAGCTCATTAATAACATTTGTGACCGCTTTTTCGTTCCCCGGTATCGGATTGGACGAAAATATAACGGTATCTCCCGGCACGATGGAAATCTTCTTGTGAATATTGCTCGCCATACGACTCAAAGCCGCCATACTTTCGCCCTGACTGCCCGTCGTAATAATAGCGGTCTTTTCATTCGGATAATTTTTTAACTGCTCGATATCGATTAATGTCTGATCCGGAATATTCAAATAACCAAGCGTTGAAGCCGTTTCAATGATATTGACCATACTGCGGCCCTCCACAACGACTTTCCGGCCGAATTTGTATGCCGAATTGATAATCTGCTGTACTCTGTCAACATTGGATGCAAAGGTCGCAATTATAATCCTCGTATCACTGTGTTCCGAAAACAGCGTATCGAAAGTCTTTCCCACTGTTTTTTCAGACGGTGTAAAACCGGGCCGCTCCGCATTCGTACTGTCACACATCAGCGCGAGCACGCCCTTTTTGCCGATTTCCGCAAAACGCTGTAAGTCGATAGCATCCCCGAATACAGGCGTATAATCCACCTTAAAATCTCCCGTGTGCACCACGACGCCTGCCGGAGAATAAATCGCCAGCGCTGCCGCATCTACAATACTGTGATTGGTCTTGATAAATTCAATCCGGAACCGTCCAAGATTGATCGACTGTCCGAACTTTACTACCTTTCGTTTCGTCGTGTTCATCAGTTCATGCTCTTTCAATTTGTTTTCGATGATGCCCATTGTCAGTTTCGTTGCATAAACTGGCACATTGATTTCCTTTAATACATAGGGCAGTGCGCCTATATGGTCTTCATGACCATGCGTGATCATAAAACCTTTGACCTTTGAGATGTTATCTTTCAGATAAGTAATGTCCGGAATGACCAAATCGATTCCAAGCATCTCATCTTCCGGAAAAGACAGACCACAATCTACTACAATAATACTGTCTTCATATTCAAAGGCAGTAATATTCAGCCCAATCTGCTCCAGACCGCCCAAAGGTATGACCTTCAGTCCGGATGCCGTTCCCTGTTCACTTTTCTTCAAAAAATTTTCCTCCACTTTCTCTGCATACCAGTATAGCGTTCCATCGACTGATCATCCACTCCGCAAAAGCTCCCGGTTTTTCCTATTGGTATATCCCCGCTCTGTTTCCGGCTGTCATTACTTTCCCGATTCGGAAAAACAGCCCAATGTCACCCTATATGTATCTGCGTTCCTTCATTTTATTAGTTTCCGTTTTCTATTAAACTTTCGTATACGTTCAGGAAAAATCGATATCCTCCAGCATACTTTCAAATACAGCCGAAACTGCATCAAGTTCCTCATCCTCCGTCACAATCTCATAAAGCGCCTCTGCTTCACCCGGCTGTGACATATCCTTTAAAATCAGGGCTTCCCCGTCATCTTCTTCCGTATCAGTCACCAGAATGTAATCAATGCCGCCGATTCTCGTCTGCTCTAAAACATAAAATTCGACCGCTTCTTCACCTTCTGCCTTAAAAACCACTTTTTCCATCTCAATAACTATACCTTTCTCTCAACTGCACGGTAATCCAGATATCCCTGCAAAATAAAAACTGCAGCTATCTTGTCCACATATTCTTTCCGGTCCTCTCTCCTGATTCCCGCTTCCATCATTGCTCTATCCGCCGCAACGGTCGTCAGTCTCTCATCCCACATGGTCACCGGCAGTCCTGTCCTTCGCTCCAGCTTGTCCTTAAATTCCAAAGACAGCTGCGCCCGTTCGCCGATGGTATCATTCATATTTTTAGGAAATCCCAACACAATTTCCTCTACCTCGTATTGAATGATCAGTTCTTCAATCCTCGCCAGAGTCTTCCGTAATTTATTTTCATCTTTTCTTCTGATAATTTCAATTCCCTGTGCCGTAATGAAAAGGGGATCGCTGATCGCCACTCCTACCGTCTTAGAACCGAAATCCAGTCCCATTATCCTCATAATTATCCTTTACCGCTCTTCGGGCGGACGATATCTCATCCTATCTGTGAAGGGAATTTTTAATATATTCCTTCAGCATTTCTTCCACCAGTTCATCGCGTTCCACCTTCATGATCAGGCTTCTTGCATTTTTATGACTCGTAATATAAGTAGGGTCGCCGGACATAATGTATCCCACAATCTGATTCACCGGATTGTAACCTTTCTCCGTCAATGCCTCGTAGACCGTCGCAAGAACGATCTTCACGCCCGTTTCCGGCTCCGTCTCTACTCTGAAATATTGTGTATTCTCCAAATCCTGCATCTTTATAATGCTGCCCCCTTTTTAAGCTTTTGTCCGATTCCTTCTGTTGCTATCATACTCTATCTTCGGGTAAAATTCAATCTTTCCCTTCATATTCCGGGCAATCTTAATCAATCTTTCATGTTTTGGGACACTTTTTGTTCTTCTACAAGCATGATATCATCCTGTAAAGCGCCCACAAGCGTTTCCGACAAAATACGATTTCTAAAATCTCCCTGCGCTTTTCTGCCTATCTTTATATATCGTACCGTATGGCCTATTTGATAAACGGTTTCACCGATTTTTTTTGCCTCCTCATACAGTACTTCCACATTTTCACCGATAAAAGACTGCCTGTATTCCTGCGACATCCGTTGTTCCAGCCGCATCAGTCTGCCGCTCCTCTCTGCCTTTACCTGATCGGAGACCTGATCTTCCATAGCGGCGGCTCTCGTCCCCTGCCGCCTGGAATATTTGAAAATATGCATCTCATAAAAATGCACTTTTTCAAGAAAAGCTTCCGTAGACTTGAACTCGTCTTCCGTCTCACCCGGAAAACCAACGATCACATCCGTCGTAATCGCCGGCCGGTCAAAATACCGCCGCAATATTTCCACTTTTTTCAAGTATTCCCCTGTCGTATATCGCCTATTCATCCGGCGCAGCGTTTCATCGCATCCGCTCTGCAGGGAAAGATGAAAATGCGGACATACCTTAGAAAATAAAGAGAGCTTTCCGGCAAACTCTTCCGTGACAATTCCCGGTTCCAGAGAGCCAAGTCTTATCCGCCGCAGCCCTTCTATCCTGTTCAATTTCTCAAGTAACTGCAATAATTCCGGAGTTCCTCTGTCGATGCCATAAGAACTGATATGGATTCCGGTCAGCACGATTTCCTGATACCCCGTTTCAACAAGGTGCAATACCTCTGTCAGAATATCCTCTTCCCTGCGGCTCCTCACCCGCCCTCTCGCATAAGGAATAATGCAGTAAGAACAGAACTGATTGCATCCATCCTGAATCTTTACATAAGCCCTCGTATGCCCGCTTGTACCGGTAAGCTTCATTTCTTCGTATTCTTTCGTATGATTGATGTCAATGACCGTCTGGCTCTGCAGCATTCTATCCCGGTCAGACAGCGTTCCGTTTTCCTTTGCCGCCAGATATTCTTCGAGAATCTCCGCCACATCCCTTTTCCGATTATTACCGATTACAAGGTCAATTGCCGTATCTTCCGCTATTTTCTCCCCGCCGGTCTGCACATAACACCCTACGGCTACCACGACCGCATCCGGATTTTTTTTCTTCGCACGATGAAGCATCTGTCTGCTTTTCTGGTCTGCAATATTCGTCACGGTACAGGTATTGATAATATAAATATCAGCTTTCTCATCAAATGGTACAATTTTATAACCCTTTTCCTGTAAAATTTGTTGCATAACATCCATTTCGTATCCATTTACTTTACAGCCAAGATTATGCAGCGCTATACTTTTCATAATAACTCCTGTATTTTTGTGTTGTTTTGACATTGACTTTTATTGTCCCAGCCTTTAGTATTAAAACTAACAGTAAGTATATGAAGGAGGTAGTCTTAATGAAAACCGTTCAGATTTCTTTAAATTCAATCGACAAAGTAAAGTCTTTCGTGACCGATATTACAAAATTTGATTATGATTTTGATCTTGTATCGGGCAGATATGTTATTGATGCAAAATCTATTATGGGTATCTTCAGCCTGGACTTATCCAAGCCGATTGATCTGAATATCCATACGGAAGACGGAGCCGATGAGATCATGGAAGCTTTGAAGCCTTATCTCATGTCCTAAATCCCGTACATATGGATGATACCATCGGATGAAATCCCATCCTTTGGTATCATTTTTCTTTTCACGCTAGATGATAATTAATTCTTTGGTATCCAGCGCAGTCTGAACGAGTTCATCGATTTTTTCTGCCAGATTCTGTTCATGCCTTTTGATGATCTTCAAATTCGGTTTTGTGACAGGATGCTTTGCTACAAATATCGTACAGCAGTCTTCATAAGGCAGGATAGACGTTTCGTAAGTATCAATCTTTTCTGAAATATCCACAATCTCCATTTTATCAAAACCAATTAACGGCCGATAAACCGGCAGCTCACAAACTTCATTTGTCACCATCAGGCTGTGCATCGTCTGGGAAGCCACCTGCCCGATGCTCTCGCCGGTGATCAGGCCAAGGCATTCCGATTCTTTGGCAAGATGTTCTGCAATCCGCATCATATAACGCCGCATGATAATTGTCAATTCGTCATGCGGGCATTTATCATAAATATACATTTGGATATCGGTAAAATTGATGACATGCAGATAAATGGGGCCCGTATACTGTGCGACTTTTCTCGCCAGATCTACGACCTTCTCCTTCGCCCGCTCACTCGTATAAGGCGGTGCATGAAAATATACCGCATCAATCTTTACGCCGCGCTTCGCGATCATATATCCCGCCACAGGCGAATCGATTCCGCCCGACAGCAGGAGCATTGCCTTTCCGCCCGTGCCGACCGGCATACCCCCCGGCCCCGGAATGATTTCCGAATAGATATAAATCTTATCCCGGATTTCAATATGCAGCATGATATCCGGTTTATGAACATCTACTGTCATTTCCGGATAAGCATCCAAGATAATACCGCCCATTTCCATATTGATTTCCATCGAATCGAGCGGGTAATTCTTCCGCGCTCTTCTGGCGGCCACCTTGAATGTCTTATGCTTGTCCGGATAGACCTCGTCCAGATATTTAACGACCCGCTCCCCCAATTTCTCAAAACCTTCATCTTCCACGGAAACGACCGGACAGATGCCGGAAATCCCAAACACTTTCTGCAAAACCTCTACGGTTTCTTCCTGATCGAATTCCGACACGGCATCCACATAAATTCTTCCGTCGGTCTTGCGCACCTGAAAATCCCCGTCACATTTTTTCAGGGCATATTTAATCTGCTTTACAAGTGCATTTTCAAAAAGATACCGGTTCTTTCCCTTAACTCCGATTTCCGCATATTTGATCAAAAATGATGTAAACATATCCTGCTCCTTCTCCCTGTGAACTGTAGAAGTTCTCGGCATCGCATCCTCATGATGCGATGTCTTTAGAACTTCTTCCCGCCCTAGCGGCGTGTATACCGCCTCAACATCGGAATGATATCGTATAGTGCCTTTAACGTATATCTGATTTCTTCTTCGGTCGTAAAAATAGAAAAACTGAACCGTATCGTCGATTCCAGCATTTCCTTCTCGGCACCGATCGCTTTCAATGTCGCGGAAGGCATCGGCTTATTGGAAGCACATGCACTGCCCGCCGAAACATAAATGTTTCTGTCTTCCAGCGCATGAAGCAGTACCTCGCTCCGAATCCCTCTGACAGAAAGACTCACGATATGAGGCGCTCCTTCCTTTCCGGCACATCCGTTGACCTTCACATATTCAATCTTCGAAACGCCTTGAAGGAATATTTCTCTCAAATGATACAGCCTTTCCACATCTTCATCCAGATTCTCATACATCAGTTCTGCCGCTCTGGCCATCCCGGCAATGCCCGGCACATTCTCCGTACCGGAACGCATCCCCCTCTGCTGTCCGCCGCCATAGATGATCGGGCTGATCTTAATTTTATCATTCACATACAAAAAGCCGATACCTTTCGGGCCGTGAATCTTATGCGCACTGACCGAAAGCAGGTCAATCTTCATTCGTGAAGGATAAATACGGCACTTGCCGAACCCCTGCACCGCATCCACATGGAAAACCGTGTGCGGATTGATTCTTTTAATCAGTTCTCCCGCTTCCGCAATCGGCTCTATTGTACCGATTTCATTATTCGTGTGCATAATGGATACCAGAATCGTATCTTTACAGACTGCCTGCTCCAAATCCTCCAGGCGGATTTTCCCCTGCCCATCCACAGGCAGATATGTCACCCGGAATCCCTGGTCTTCCAGATACCGCATCGTCTGAAGAACTGCCGGATGCTCTATCCTCGTTGTGATCAAATGCCTCCCGGTACGATGATTGGCCATTGCCGTGCCAATCAATGCGATATTATCCGATTCGGTTCCTCCAGAGGTAAAAAGAATTTCTTTCTCGTTCACTTTCAGTATTTTAGCAAGTGTTTCTCTCGCATATCGTATATAATGCTCTGCTTCTACGCCCTTATGGTGCATACTGGAAGGATTTCCATACTCTTCACACATAATTTTCATCATAAGCTGCGCTGCTTCATCAAAGCATCTGGTCGTAGCCGAATTATCCAAATATACTTCCATAAACAGCTCCTATTTTATCATATTTTACTTTAGCATCTCATAATATAGTATATGAGGCCCATCGCTTAGTGGCACAAATCTTTCATCCTGTAAATGCCGCATATCAGGCATTCTTATGACCATGCTCCTTTCTCAGCCTGCGAAGTTTGTGTCGGGCGCTGCAAACATCAGCACAACCGCCTCACCCTTCGAGGTGATACATCAGCCAGGACAGTACCGTGAATCCGGCAGTCTCCGTTCTGAGTATACGCATTCCGAGCGTGATCGGAATGCAGCCGCCTTCCATTGCCGCCGCGACTTCCTTTTCTTCAAAGCCGCCTTCCGGGCCGATAAAAACAGCCACCGATTCTCCGGGCCGGATGCCGTTTATGATTTTCTTTGTTTTCGCCATATCCTCTGCCAGTTCATAGGGAATCAGCCTGATATCCGCTTTTTCCGCATAAGCAACGGCTTCCTTCATGCTCATGACCCCTGTCACCTTCGGTATGATGCTCCTTTTGCTCTGCTTCGCCGCGGCTTCAGCAATGCCCTGCCATCTGACAGTCTTTGCCCTTGCTTTTTTCTCATCCAGTTTGACGACCGCTCTTCCCGTCGCCATCGGAATGATCTCACACGCACCGAGTTCTACTGCCTTCTGTACGACCAGCTCCATCTTATCCGCTTTGGGAAGCCCCTGAAAAAGATAAATCCTGGAAGGAAGTTCAACACCATCCTCTTTGATAAAACGCAGCGTGCAGATAACCTCTTTTTCCGAAAAGTCCTCAATGCCGCAGCGGTATTCCCTGCCATCTATACCATTGCTGACCGCAATTTCTTCACCGGCTTTCATCCGAAGCACATTTTTAATATGATTGAAATCACTGCCCGTTATGACGATTCTATTTCCCTGTATTTGCGACGGTTCCACAAAAAACTGATACATCTTTCCACTCCTATAAAAACGAGTACACCAAGTATGGCCCCCGCACTGTCTATCAAAACATCCGTAAATCGTCCGGCGCGCCCCGGCACGAACAGCTGATGTATCTCGTCACTGGCGGCATATAAAGCAGTGGCTATCATTGCCAGAAGCGCTTTTTTCTTCGTTGTAAACTGCCATTTCCCCAACCAGATATACAGCAAAATCGATAAAATCGCAAATTCTGCCATATGCGCCGCTTTTCTGACAGCCCCTTCGATTTGAGCCGCTATCTGATGCAGCTTTTCATCCTCCCAATTCAGGCCGAAAAAACTATCCGCAGAACGCACCATCCGATAGCTGAACGATTCACTGACCGCGATGGACTCTTCTTCCCCCTGAGCCGAAAAAGCAAAGATTATGCACATCCAGAACAGCGCAAGAATTCCGGCAGCTGTTCTGATCATCCCCATCATGGTTTACGGGCGGTTATTGATACCCACTCGCCCTGACGGGTAATTTCTATAATTTCAAGTCCGACTTTCCTGACCGCTTCCGCAACGGTCTCTTCTTTTTCCTGAATGATACCGGAAGTAATATAGATACCGCCCGGTTTCATCTGTTCTATAATGACCGGCGTCAAATCCACCAGTACATTTGCCAGAATATTTGCCACCACGATATCATAACACAGATAACCGACTTTGTCCTGTATTTCTTTCTCCGTAATGATATTTCCGATCATCATCGTAAAATCTTCTTTCCGGATACCGTTCGTTTCCATATTCTGCCTGACTGCCTCTATGGCGCAGGGATCCAGGTCCGTGCCGACTGCTTTTTTGGCGCCGTACATCAACGCAATAATCGAAAGAATACCGCTTCCCGAACCTACATCCAGAAGTACTGTCTCCGGTGTCAGAAATTTTTTAATCTGGCGGATACAAAGCTGTGTCGTATCGTGCATCCCGGTTCCGAAGGCCGTACCGGGATCGATATGCAGAATCTTCTTATTCTTATCATCTTCCGGTACTTCTTCCCAAGAAGGAATTACCAGTAAATCGTCGATATAGAACTGATGAAAAAATTTTTTCCAGTTATTGATCCAGTCAATATCCTCCGTTTCATCCACACTGATCGTCCCTTCGCCGATATCCATGAACATCCGAAGCTCTGCCAACTCTTCTTCTATCTGCTTTAAAATAACTTCTCTACCGGCAGATACTCCATTCAATACAAGACTTCCATCTTCTTTTTCTTCCACAAAAAAACTGAGGTAGGCGATTCCGTCGTCCGCACCGGTCACGGGCGGAATATCTACGAACATCTGCTCTTTCTCCCATGCGCTCAAAGGCACTTTATCTTCAATCTGCGCACCTTCCAGACCAATATCATACAACGTGCTGATAATGATATCCTCCGCCTCCGTCAACGTTTTTATTTTAAATTTTATCCATTTCATATTCTGGTATCCTTTTTCTTCTCTCAATTATGCCCAAAAACTTCTACACCCGTAGATTCTATGCCTGAAATTCTTTCTGAATTTCATCGATTCTGCGCAGTTCTTCCTCGCTGAAGGTGATGTTGTCCAGCGCTTTGATATTTTCCAGAATCTGCTCCGGTCTGCTCGCCCCGATCAACACGGATGTAATCCTGCCGTCTTTTAAAATCCATGCAAGAGCCATTTGTGTCAGCGTCTGTCCTCTTTCTCCTGCCATCTCATTCAGTTTCTTGACTTTATCCAAAAGTTCCGGCTTCAGAGCATCTTCGTGAAGATAAGGGCTCTTTTTGCCGCCGATACGGGAATCCGCCGGAATTCCGTTTAAATATTTTCCTGTCAGAATACCCTGCTGCAACGGACTGAACGCAATACAGCCGAGCCCGTTCTCATATAAAAAGTCTTTCAACCCATCTTCTTCTATCCATCTGTTCAGAATAGAATAAGACGGCTGGTGAATAATAAAGGGTGTCTTCAATTCTTTTAAAATACGGCAGGCTTCCTCCGCCTGCGCTTTTTTATAATTGGAGATTCCCACATACAACGCCTTACCGGCTCGGACGATCTGATCCAGCGCAAGCATCGTTTCTTCAATCGGCGTTTCCGGATCCGGCCTGTGATGATAGAAAATATCCACATAATCCAATCCGAGTCTCTGCAAAGACTGGTCCAGGCTGGCAGTCAGGCATTTTCTGGAACCGCCGTCGCCATAAGGTCCTTTCCACATATCATAACCTGCTTTGGTAGAAATGATCATCTCATCCCGGTAGGGCATCAGGTCCGATTTCAAAATCTGTCCCATGCTGCTTTCTGCACTCCCATAAACGGGACCGTAATTATTTGCAAGGTCAAAATGGGTAATACCGTTATCAAATGCCGTAAACAAAATTTTTTTCATATTTTCCAGATTGTTAACAGAACCGAAATTATGCCACATTCCGAGTGAAAACGCCGGAAGTTTTAGTCCGCTCCTGCCGCACCTGTTATATATCATTTTTTCATAACGACTTTCATTCGCAATATACATTTTTATAACTATTCTCCTTTCTCAACACGCAAGTTTGGGCTGTCAGCTATTACCATCTTAATGAATTATCCCTGACCTTCTGATTGTATCACATCTTCCGCTCATCTGGAAAGTATTTCAGCAATTTATCCAGTATACAGAATGTCGATTTTAGGGTATAATGTGGGAAATGATTCGATGATTGAATGTTTTACATTTCCATACGGATGAAGAAAACTGTGAAAATTGGAGGATATATTATGCACAGAAAAAGAATTGCTCTAGCAGTGACTTCTCTTCTGCTCACCTTTTCCTGCCTTACCGGCTGCGGAGACGAAGAAACAAGAATGGAAGTCAAAGAACCGGAAATCGTAATCGTTGATGAAGGTCAAACGGAAGGAACGGTAGAAACGGAAAGCGAGGCTCCGGAAGCCGCGCCGGAGGAACTTACGACCGCTTATCCTGTCGTCAGCGAAGAACGCGAATCCGTAAACGGACAGATACAGAGCTATCTGACCGGACAGTGGACGAACGAAGAAATCGCTACAAGAAGACCTATTGCAGTCATGATTCCCAACAATAAACCCGCCATGCCGCAATATGGACTTTCCAAAGCCGCTATTATTTATGAAGCTCCTGTGGAAGGCCGTATTACAAGACTGATGGCCGTTTTTGAAGATTTTGACGATCTGGACCGCATTGGTCCGGTCAGAAGCAGCCGGGATTATTTCCTTTATACGGCAATGGGCTATGAGGCAATCTATTGTAACTGGGGACTCGCCGTACCTTATGTTGAAGCGTTGATCAACAGGGATGATGTCTATAACGTCAGTGCCGCTGTAACAGGTATTCATAACCCCGCTGATGAGGCATTCGACCGGGTAAGCCGCGGTTCAAATTACGCATTGGAATTTACCGGATATCTGATGATCGACGGACTGATGAAAGCCGTGGACAGGCTCGGTTATGACTGGAACTACGACAGTGCTTATGTCCGCCCGTTTTTATTTGTCGCTGACGGCACTTATGCGGATTATGCCGAAAACGAATCTGCTACCATGATTTACCCTGGCGGTGCATCGGGCAGCAACTCCGGCGGATATGGTTCTTATCATCCTTACTTTGAATATCATGAAGATGACCATTTGTATTACCGTTATCAGGATGGCAGCAAACAGATTGATGAATATACCGGCGGCCAGCTGACTGTCTCAAATGTTATTTTCCAATACTGCCACGGTGAAGTCCGGGACGACCACGATTACCTCGCTTTCGGCGTTCATGGAGAAGGCGAAGCGATTGTCTTTACCAACGGCAAGGTCATCAAAGGAACATGGAAGCGCAACGATGGTGACTTTACACCCGCCCGTTTCTATGACGAAAACGGTGATGAGATCATTATGAATCAGGGAAGCACCTGGATTTGTAATATTTGGGATGAATACAGTGAATTTATAGAATACAAGTAAATACTATAAACATGAGAAGAACGCCGCATTGCGGCGTTCTTCACCCTATTTTCTGAATCTTTTCTTCGACTTCGGTTCTTCGCCGGAAGATGTCTGCTGTTTCGCAGCATTTAATGTATTTCCTGTCTGCTCATCGAACTGCTTCAAAAGCTCCTTCGCCTCACGGGACAGCTTATCGGGTACCTGCACGACGAGCGTTACATAGTGATCTCCCCGTATGTCTTTATTGCGCAATGAAGGAACGCCTTTTCCTTTCAAACGGACTTTCGTATCTGTCTGTGTTCCCGGCTTCACGTCATAAATAACCTTTCCGTCCACGGTATCGATCATGATCTCACCGCCGAGCGCCGCTACTGCAAAGGACATGGGAACCGTAGAATAGATATTTGTATCCTGTCTCTGGAAAATCGGATGACGCCCTACGATTACCTCTACCAGCAGATCGCCTCTCGGCCCGCCGTTCGTTCCCGGCTCTCCTTTATCCCTGATTCTGACACTCTGGCCATTATCGATTCCGGCCGGGATGGATACCTGAATTTTTTTCTTATTGGCTATATATCCCGTTCCACGGCAGTCCGGGCATTTTTCCTTAATGACCTTGCCGGTCCCATGACAATCCGGACAGGTCTGCACATTTCTGACCGTTCCAAAGAAAGACTGCTGCGTAAATACGACCTGACCTTTTCCGCCGCACTTAGAACAGGTTTCCGGACTGGTTCCAGGCTTCGCACCGCTGCCCCGGCAAGTCGTACACTCATCCTTTAATGTCAGTTCTATTTCTTTATCGACTCCAAAAATCGCTTCCTCAAAAGTAATGCGCACACTGGTACGGATATTGGCTCCCTTCATAGGGCCATTGCTTCTGCTTCCCCGACGGCCGCCGCCGCCAAAGAAATCGCCGAAAATATCGCCGAAGATATCGCCAAAATCCATGCTGTTGAAATCAAAACCGCCAAAGCCGCCGCCTGCTCCGCCTTCAAAGGCTGCATGACCATACTGATCATACTGCCGCCTCTTTTCGGGGTCACTCAACACAGCGTAAGCTTCTGAGGCTTCTTTGAATTTCTTCTCAGCTTCCGCATCTCCCGGATTCATATCCGGATGATATTTTTTTGCAAGTACTCTGTATGCTTTCTTAAGCGCTGCATCATCAGCATTCTTGTCAACGCCAAGAACTTCATAATAGTCTCTTTTTTGCTCTGCCATGTCCTTAATCCTCCAAGACTCCTCGTCTCAATCATCGTCACTAATAAATCTTTTCGTCCCAAACTCCTCAGTTCAAATCGCTTCTGCCCAAACCTCCTCAACCCGGAAGAATGTCCACCAAGACATTCTTCCAAGCGAAACTTAGAAGTTCTTAGATGCCGTATTCCGGCATCTTAGAACTTCTTTTCGCTTTTGGCATCCTAAGAACTTCTTTTCGCATTCAGCATTCCTTAGAACTTCTTTTCGCTTTTGACCTTAAATTTCTCTGTAATCACCATCTACAACATCATCCGCCGCACCAGCATCCGCGCTCTCCTGTGCGCCTGCTGCACCCATATCCGGGCTGCCCTGCTGTGCCTGCTGCATATTTTCATACATCTTCGTGAACAAGGACTGTGCAGAATTTGTCAGCTTTTCTTTTGCAGCCTTTAACTCATCTATCTGACTGTCGGACATTTCCTGATCTTTCGTCTTTTCCAGAATATCCTTTACTGCCTGCAGATCTGCTTCAACACCTGCTTTCTCAGAAGCGTCAATCTTGTCGCCTACTTCGCCCAAAGCCTTCTCTGTCTGGAATACGAAAGAGTCTGCCTCATTTCTCGTATCGATCGCTTCTTTTCTCTTCTTATCCTGTGCTTCATATTCTGCCGCTTCTTTTACCGCTCTGTCGATTTCATCGTCGGACATATTGGAACCTGCAGTGATTGTAATATGCTGTTCCTTACCCGTTCCCAAATCCTTCGCGGATACATTTACGATACCGTTCGCATCGATATCAAAAGTAACTTCAATCTGCGGAACACCGCGCATTGCCGGCGGAATACCATCCAATCTGAACTGTCCGAGAGACTTATTGTCTTTCGCGAACTGTCTTTCACCCTGTACGACATTGATATCAACTGCTGTCTGATTATCTGCCGCAGTAGAGAAAATCTGGCTCTTCTTCGTCGGAATCGTCGTATTTCTTTCAATCAGTCTGGTAGCTACACCGCCCATCGTTTCGATGGAAAGGGAAAGAGGTGTTACATCGAGCAGCAGGATTTCACCTGCGCCGGCATCACCTGCCAGCTTACCGCCCTGAATAGAAGCGCCCAGCGCAACACATTCGTCGGGATTCAGGCTCTTGTTCGGTTCATGTCCTGTCAGCTGTTTTACCTTTTCCTGAACAGCCGGAATACGGGTCGAACCGCCAACTAACAGTACTTTGCCCAAATCTGCATTGGTAAGTCCGGCATCCTTCATTGCGTTCTGAACCGGAATCGCAGTTCTTTCTACCAGATCATGTGTCAGTTCGTCAAATTTTGCTCTTGTCAGATTCATATCAAAATGTTTCGGGCCTTCTGCCGTTGCCGTAATGAAAGGCAGATTAATATTTGTTGTCGTTGCAGAAGACAATTCTTTTTTCGCTTTCTCCGCTGCTTCCTTTAATCTCTGGAGCGCCATCTTATCTCCTGATAAATCAACGCCCTCCTGCGCTTTGAATTCCGCCAGCATCCAGTCGATAATCTTCTGGTCAAAGTCATCGCCGCCCAAACGGGTATCACCGTTGGTCGCAAGAACTTCGATAACGCCGTCACCGATTTCAATGAGGGAAACATCAAATGTACCGCCGCCCAAATCATATACCATGATCTTCTGCTCTTTTTCATTATCAAGGCCATATGCCAGCGCCGCCGCCGTAGGCTCGTTGATAATACGTTTTACATCCAGACCTGCAATCTTACCTGCATCTTTGGTCGCCTGTCTCTGTGCGTCATTAAAGTACGCCGGTACAGTAATAACGGCTTCCGTTACTTTTTCACCAAGATAATTCTCGGCATCCGCTTTCAGTTTCTGAAGAATCATCGCAGAAATCTGCTGCGGAGAATATTTTTTGTCATCGATTGTGCGTCCTCTGTCCGTACCCATATCTCTTTTGATGGATGCGATCGTTTTGTCCGCATTGGTAACTGCCTGACGTTTTGCCGGCTCACCAACGAGTCTTTCTCCTGTCTTTGTAAACGCTACGACTGAGGGTGTTGTTCTCGCACCTTCCGTATTTGCGATGACCGCCGGTTTACCACCTTCCATAACTGCTACACAGCTATTTGTTGTTCCTAAATCAATACCTATTATTTTGCTCATCTCCAAGCCCTCCTATATAATATATATCATTAATGTTAATCTGTAACTACTTCAGGAAGAATGGCTGCCAAGTCATTCTTTCAGCTAAAACTTAGAATTTCTTAGATATTGTCTTTTAATGTCTTAGAGATTCTTTTAGCTTACTACCGCTACCATACTATGCCGCACGACACTGCCGCGGTAAGTATACCCCTTCTGCAATTCCTGTGCGATAATGCCGGAACCGTATTCTTCACTTTCTACCTGCATGACCGCATTGTGGAACTCCGGATCAAATTCCTGTCCGACCGCCTCAATCGGTTTCACATCAATTGCCTCTAACTCCGTCAAAAGCTGTTTGTAGATCATTTCCATTCCCTGTGCAAAAGCGCCGCCTTTATCGCTCTCCGGCACCGTCGCCAGCCCTCTTTCGAAGTTATCCACGACGGGAAGGATTTTCTCAATCACACTTTTTGCTCCGGTCTCGAACATCGCCGATTTTTCTTTTTCCGTTCGTTTACGGAAATTATCAAATTCAGCCATCTGGCGTTTTACTCTGTCTTCCAGTTCGTCGATTTTTGTTTTCAACGCTTCCTGTTTCTTATCAACTTTTTCTTTTTTCTTTTTCTCTTTCTTCGCCGCCTTAGAGTCTTCTTTTGCATCAACACGCTCTTCTTCCAACGCTTCTTCCACAGTCTCCGAAGAAAGTCCTTCCGCTTCCGTTTCCTCCTGTGCGTTCAATTCTTCCATCTGTTCCTCTTTTTCCAGTTCTTTTTCCAGTTCCTTTTCCAATTCTCTCTCTGCCACAGTCTTCATTCCTTTCTTTCGCCATAGTTACTATCAGCTTCTATTTCCTGTATAAGTCATCCAACTGGCTTTTCAGCATCTTCAGATTATGAACTACTTTCTCATAATCCATACGTTTCGGACCAATGATTCCAATGGTCCCCTTCATTCCCTCATCCAATTCATAGGTCGCTGTCACAACACTGCAATCCTTCATGCCCTGAATCGGTGTTTCGTTTCCGATATAGACTTGTATGCCCGTATTCTCATCCGCAAGATTTTCCTGAACAAGTTCGCTCAGGAACTGTTTCTCTTCAAAAGTCGTGATCAGCTCGCTGGCTCTTTGATGATCGGAAAGCTCCGGATACTTGAAAAAGTTCTTTGTGCCGCTCGTATAAATTTCCAAATCCTCATCAGCTTTGATTGCTTCCGCAACGGCATCAATTACATCCGCAACGATCTCACTGTGAATTCCTGCCTGCTGTTTCATTGCCGCTATCATGCCAAGATTGATTTCTTCCAGAGACAGTCCGTTCAAATGGCTATTCAGTAAAATGTTTAATTTTAATAATGTATCGTTATGCAGTTCTTCTGAAACAGCCAGTATGGAATTCTTGATCACATTTCCTTCCACAACGATAACTGCAAGAATCTGATTGGCATCCACACGGGAAAGCTGGATAAATTTCAGCTTATTACGACGATACTGCGGGGCCGAGATCATCGCCGCATACTCCGTATTATTCGCCAGGAGCTTTGCGGCCTGTTTCAGGAGATGTTCCATTTTATCTTCTTTCTCAAGAAGCATCTCCTTCATTTCTTCCACTTCCCGCTCCTTCTCTTCCATCATCCGATCGACATACAGCCTGTATCCTTTATCCGATGGAATACGGCCGGCAGAGGTATGCGGCTGAAGAATATAACCCAGCTCTTCCAAATCTGCCATTTCATTTCGAATGGTCGCGGAACTCAGATTCAAATCGGTATACTTGGAAATCGTTCTGCTTCCTACCGGTTCTCCCGTCTCCAGATAGTTCCGGATGATGGCTTGCAATATTTTATATTTTCTTTCATCCAGCTGCATACCATTCTCTCCTATTGTTAGCACTCAACTCGTTAGAGTGCTAACATCTTCTAGTGATAAGTTATCACTTCACTATTTAATTGTCAACACATACGAGAAAAAAAATTATGAAAAAAATATAAATCAATAAAAAAGCAATCAGTTGAAATTCTTCCTCAAACTAATTGCTTTTAGTATGCTGTATTTTGTTTAAATCAATGCTTAGAAGTTGAAATCGCCGTTCACTTCATTCTCGCTGCCCTTGTTGATAACGTAGTATACTTTGTTATCTTCAGGTTTTACATAAAGCTCAACCGTTTTGAAATCCGCAGGCGCTCTGTGCAGATCATATTCCCAGATATCTTTCGCACTTTGTACCAGTTCTTCCGGCGTATGCGTATTACCCGCGAACTGTATTTCAACAGTTGCCTTTACCGCCGGTTTTCTGCCGGCTGTTTTGACCGCTGTTTCTTTAACCTGTGTCGTCTTGGCAGCAGTCTTCTTCTCTGCTGCTTTCTTTGTTCCCGGTTTTCTGCCCGGCTTCTTCTTTGTCGTCTCTGCCTTAGGCGCTTCTTTTACTTCCTTAACTTCTTCTTTGGTATCTGCAGCCGGAACTGCTGCCGACTTTGCTGCCGTCTTCTCGGCTGCCGCTTTCTTTACTTCTGCCATGAATATTCTCCTCCCATGTACACATTCATACTTTTATTATGCAGCAATCATCTAGTTCAATATCTTATAATCTACTGATTTATATAATATTTATATACTATCACTTGATTACAGAGCAATTTTAACTCATAGTATTCAGCCTTGTCAACTAACAAACTGTCACAAATCCATTATTATTTCTACCCTTTTATATACGAAATGCTGTAAAAATCAAGAAAAAACAAAATACAGAAGGACTATGACACCCAAAACAATGCGGTACCAGCCAAACACTTTGAAATCATGTTTCTTGATATAACCCATCAGAAAACGTATCACAATAACGGATACTAGAAATGCGACAAGCATACCGACAAACAGAATGGTAAGTTCCATTCCCGTAAAAACAAATCCGAATTTAACAATTTTCAATAGGCTCGCACCGAGCATGACTGGAATTGCCAGGAAAAAAGTAAATTCTGCGGCAACCGTTCTGGATACACCGATCAGCAGCGCTCCGACGATTGTAGCGCCCGAACGGGATGTTCCCGGAAAAATCGCGGCGATCAGCTGAAATACTCCGATCAGCAACGCTGTTTTATAAGTAATCTGCCCCAGACTCGTAATGTGAGGCCGCATATTTTTATTGCGGTTCTCGATAATGATAAAAGCAATACCGAATATGATCAGCGCAGCCGCAACACACCATGGATTATAGAAAAGCGCATCAAAGACATCATCAAACGCAAGACCGATCACTGCCGCCGGAATACAGGCTACAACAATTTTGATCCAAAGTACAAAAATATCCTTTTTAATAAATGGCTTCCTGCGGTCCTTTAATTCGAAAGGAAAAATTTTATTCCAGAAAAGCAGCACGACCGCCAGAATCGCCCCCAACTGTATAACGACCAAAAACATTTCCCAAAATTCTTCCGATACGTCCAGCGTCACGAACTCATTGAGCAAGATCATATGTCCCGTACTGCTGACGGGAAGCCATTCCGTAATACCCTCTACGATACCGAACAAGATTGCCTTTAAAATTTCTAACATGACTCTTCCTCCAAATATTCCAACAGTTCCATATAACAGTTTTCGGCATCCTGATAGCCTTCTTTATAAAGAGCTTCCAGCTTTGCCCTGTCCTTCTCGACTCTCCCTACATTACTCTTATGCTTCGGACGGATGACAAATGCTTTTCCCTGCTTCTTCAATTCTTCTATATATTGTACCGTGCTGTTATAGGCAATATGTCTCTCCCGCATACATTCATACACTTTCGGATAACGTACATACCGCGCTTTGATCATAGCGAGCTCTGCCGCCCCTGAAGCAGCTCTGACATAGCCTTCCTCTTTCGTCATAACAATGACATTCTTCCGGTTGCCATCCCGCATGGAACGCCTGACGGGAATCGAATCCGAAATGCCGCCATCCAGATACAGCCCGTCACCAATCTTCACATTTCTGGAAACAAGCGGCATGGAACTGGACGCCCGGACTGCAACGATATCTCTGTGCATTTCCTCAAGCTGCATATATTCCGGCTCTCCCGTTCTGATATTGGTAACGACCGCATAGGCTTTTCCCGGATACCGTTCAAATGCCTCGTAATCATATGGATCCAGATAATCCGGTATCAACCCGTAACACATATCCGCCCCAAATAAATCTCCGGTCGTTAACAGACTTTCCACACTGCAGTATGCTTTCTGATCCAGATAATTGACATTCGTCCGATACGCCCTTTTCCGCTGCTTCGAAAGATAACTGCACATACAGCAGGCACCTGCGGATACCCCGTAACAACTGGAAAACTCTATCTCCTTATCGAGAAAAAAGTCCAATACGCCGGCCGTATAGATTCCCTTCATACCGCCGCCTTCCAAAACAAGTCCGGCCTGATACACCGTAATCCCCTCCTTCTTACTCAACCTGCGATATCTGGCCTGCATTGAAAACGCCAGTCAGACCCGCAGCCGAAAAAATCACTAATTTTTCGACCTGTATTCTGTCCGCACAAATTTTCGGAACGCTTCCAGCGAACGCTCTACCTTTTCCGTATCAATGCAGTAAGCCAGACGGAAATAACCAGGCGCACCGAAGGTATCACCGGGTACAAGGATCAGGTCATACTTTTTCGCCTTCTCACAGAATGCTGCCGCATCTTCTTCCAACGCTTTCGGGAAGATATAGAAAGTTCCGCCCGGCTTCACACATTCGAAGCCGAGAGAAGTGAGCTCCTTATATAATATGTTCATATTCGTTTCATATACGGATAAATCCGCCGTCAGGTCCAATACTTCCGCTACCGCGAGCTGGATAATGGAAGGCGGACAGTTATGTCCGGTCCCACGCGAGATTTGCGCGCACATATTTGTAATATATTCGGCATCCGTGCATTTCGGGTTCACCGCTACATAGCCGATTCTCTCACCGGGCAGCGACAGCGATTTGGAATAGGAATAGCATGACAGGGAATTGTCATAAAAGCCGGATACATAAGGCGCATCCGTCCCCGCAAACACGATTTCCCTGTATGGCTCATCGGAAATCAGGAAAATATCATGCCCGTATTCTTTTTCCTTAGCCGTCAGAATATCCGCCAGTTTCCGAATGGTATCCGTCGTATAAACGATACCGGAAGGGTTATTCGGCGTATTGATGAGAACCGCCATGACCTTCTCCGTCAGCATTTCTTCAAAGACCTCGAAATTAATCTGAAAATCTTCCACATTGGCAGGTACGACTTTCAGGACAGCCCCGCTCAGATTGATATAAGGCTGATATTCCGGGAAATACGGCGCAAAAGTCAGGATTTCATCTCCGGGCTGCGTCACACATCGAATCGCATGAGCAATGGCTCCCGCCGCTCCCGTCGTCATAAAAATATGATTTCCCGTATAGTTCATGCCAAATCGCTCATTTAAAGACTGCGCGACTTTCTCCCGCACCGCCGGTATGCCAAGACTCTGGCTGTATCCATGCAGCTCCATCGGATCACGGCTCTGCAGCAGGTCTATCATCACATCCGTAAATTTCTGCGGTGTAGGAACGGACGGATTGCCAAGGCTGTAATCAAAAACATTCTCATAACCGATTTCCGCTCCCCTTGCGGTCGCAAACTCAGACAGCTGCCTGATGACCGATTTCCCTTTTAGCATATCTTTATATTTTTGTACGATCATAATTCCTCTCCTTCCGCCCAAATCAATGCGCATTTTACCGCTTTTTTCCAACCTTTTAACAGTTCTGCGCGTCTCTCTTCTTTCATAGAAGCTTCAAATTGCCTGTCTAACTGCCAGTTCACGCAGATTTCTCCCCTGTCTTTCCAATACCCGACTGCAAGCCCCGCCAGATAAGCCGCTCCCAGAGCCGTTGTTTCAATACAGCTCGGTCTGTGCACCGTCTGCCCGATAATGTCCGCCTGAAACTGCATCAGAAAATCATTGGCGCTGGCTCCGCCGTCTACCTTTAATTCCTGTAGAGGCATGCCCGCATCCTCTTCCATCGCCCTCAGTACATCTGCAGTCTGGTATGCAATGGACTCCAATGTTGCCCTGATAAAATGCTCCTTCTGACAGCCCCTTGTGATTCCGACGATCGTGCCTCTTGCATAAGGATTCCAGTAGGGCGCCCCCATTCCCGCAAAAGCCGGTACGACATATACGCCGTTCGTATCTTCGGCCTTTTTCGCATATTTTTCCGAATGGCCAGACTCCCTTATCATCCTCATGCTGTCGCGCAGCCATTGGATCGCCGCCCCCGCCACGAATACGCTTCCTTCCAGCGCATATTCCACCCTGCTGCCGACGCTCGCCGCAATCGTCGTCAGCAGACCGTGGCCGGATGCGATTGCTTTTTCTCCTGTGTTCATCAGCAGAAAACATCCTGTGCCATATGTATTTTTCACCTGTCCCGGCTCAAAGCAGCACTGACCGAACAAAGCGGACTGCTGGTCTCCCGCCGCACCCGCGATGGGAATCTCGCCGCCCAGGACATCGGCCGCCGTCTTTCCATAAACGCAGCTGGAAGGTTTTACCTCCGGCATCATGTTCTTCGGAATTCGAAAAAGGGTAAGCAGTTCCTCATCCCAGCACAATTCATGAATATTAAAAAGCATCGTGCGGGACGCATTTGTATAATCCGTTACATGCACGGTCCCTTTTGTCAGATTCCAGATAAGCCAGCTGTCAACCGTTCCAAATAAAAGTTCCCCGGCTTCCGCCTTTTCTCTCGCTCCTTCTACATTGTCCAGAATCCATGCAATCTTGCTGGCGGAAAAATAAGCATCCGGAATCAGTCCGGTCTTCTCCCGGATCACCTTTTCATGCCCCTGTACCTTCAGAGTATCGATCACTTCAGCCGTTCGCCTGCACTGCCATACGATTGCAGGATAAACAGGCATTCCCGTCGCTTTATCCCATACAATTGTCGTTTCCCGCTGGTTCGTAATACCGATTCCTGCAATATCCTGCGCGGACGCGCCGATATTCGCCATCGCTTCCGTTACGACCGCTATCTGTGACGACCATATCTCCCGCGGATTGTGTTCCACCCAGCCGGGCTTCGGATAAATCTGCGTGAATTCTTTCTGTGCCATACTACAGATTTCACCCTTTTTATCGAAAAGAATACATCTTGAGCTTGTCGTTCCCTGGTCCAGCGCCATAATGTATTTCAGCATAATTCCCCCATTCTGTGAGCATACTTGTCCACAAAGCATTCCAATAACTTTGAAACCTTATTCCCTAGTATATAATATTTTTTTTCTTCTGTTAAGCCTCTTCCTATTTTTTTTAAATGTGTTACAATACTGCTTGTGCGTAATCGCCCTGCGGCGTATTCACAAATGTATAATAAACGTCTGTTAAAACGGACAAAGGAGAGTCTTTATGAGTATTACGGTTGTATTGGAACAAATGTGCATTATTATGATCTTAATTTTCACAGGCGCATTTCTGTTCCGCCAAAAAATGCTGTCCGAAGATACCTCCAGACAGCTTTCCGGCCTGATTGTCAACATCACAAATCCTGCCGTACTGATCTGCTCGGCTTTCGACGATTCTCCGAAAGTACCGCTTCAGACATTGGGGCTTAGTTTGTGTGTTTTCGTTATTTCTTATGGCATTTTAATTTTATTCGCCTATCTGATTCCGCTTGTATTAAGAGTTCCGAACCATGCACGTTATTCCTACCGGATGCTGACTGTTTTCGGCAATGTAGGTTTTATCGGCATCCCGTTAGCTTCTGCCGTATTGGGCTCCGGCTCACTCATTTTCGTATCTATCAATAACCTGATTTACAATGTTCTCGTTTATACTTACGGCATTTCCACTCTGAAAAAGGCTTCCATTGCACAGCATCCCGATGCCGCGCCAACGGAACCTGAGAACATTCTGCACAAGCTGGTGAATGCCGGAACCGTTTCCGCTGTCCTGACGATCATTTTCTATCTCGGCGATTTTAATGTACCGACGATTATTTCCTCTTCCCTGACTTATGCCGGACGGACTACCACCTTTTTATCCATGCTGGTGCTCGGCGTTTCGGTCGCACAAATGGCGCCAAAGGATATTTTTTCCCATCCGAAGCTTTATATTTTCACGCTCATCCGACAGATTCTGCTGCCTGTCAGCTTTACCTTACTGCTCGGCCTGTTTATAAAAGAACCGTTGATTCTGAATACGACCGCGCTGCTGTTAGCCGTTCCGGCGGGCAATATGCCGCTGATGCTCTCCAAGCAGCTTCATGTGAATGAATCGACGATTTCACAGGGGATTATTCTGACGACACTTTTGAGTCTGGTGACGATTCCGGTGGTGACGCTTTTTATTTCGTGATGACTTTTTTACGACAGGCAGGTCATCGACACCGATTGCCATATTGGGTCAGATACAAAATGCAGCATAAAGAGGAACAGTCTTTTTCCCGCCCTCAAAACCAAAGTTTTTCGCCGAAAGCTTGATGGCATAGGCCGGTCTGTATGTGTCCATATAGACTTTTAAGCTCTTGGCTCTTGTATTATCAGCGGACTTGACTTCTATCGGAATAAGTTTCCCTTCCCTCTGAATAACGAAATCAATTTCAGCTCCCCGCTCAGACTCCCAATAATAGGTCTGGTAGCCGTTTATCACAAGCTGCACATTCACATAGTTTTCAGCAAGTCCGCCCTTGAAGTCGTTGATTTCCTCCACCATATAGAGAACATCGTTTGCAGCTAAGTCTTTTTTAGCGGCAAGTAAGCCCAAATCGGAAACATAAATCTTAAATGCGTCAATATCACGGTAATTTTCCAACGGCTTCTTAATCTGCTCCACTTTGTACACCTGCGATACGATTCCCGAAAGGCAGAGCCACTCAATGGCGTTCTCAAATTCGGAAGCCCGCCCGCCTTTTTTAATCAGTTTATATTGAAAACGGGTGTTCTTCTTTGAAAGCTGCACGGTGATGCTGTCATATGCAAGCCGTGTTTTCTTGATTTCATTTAAGTTATTGTACTTGCTCATGTCATTGAGATAGCTCGCCAGAATGGTATCCTGCGTATGACGGACGAGAATATAGTCTTTCGTCTGAGCAAACTGCATGACACACTCGGGCATACCACCCACCACAAGATACTGGCGGTTAAGCTGCATTGCCGCATCATGCAAAGCGGAAGGCAGGGGCGTATCGGTCTGGAAACACTTTTTGATTTGCTCTACCAGAATTTCCTCCCCTAAAGCAAGCATAAACTCCTCCATATCCATAGGATAAAGCGTTTTCATATCAACCTTACCCACAGGGAAAGAAAACTTTACCCTGTTGACCGCAACACCAAGCAGACTACCCGCTGCAATGATATGATAATCGGGAGCGTCCTCGCAAAAATATTTCAATGAAGTAAGCGCCCGTTCACAAAGCTGCACCTCATCAAAGACAATCAGCGTTTTCTCTCTGACTATCGTTTTTCCCGCAATGTGCGATAAAACAGGTATCAGATAATCGGGGTTGATGTTTTCTTCAAAGGTTTCAGCAAGCTTTGGACTGGTTTCAAAGTTGAAATACGCCACATTTTCATAATATGTGCGGCCAAACTCCAAAATAGAATAAGTCTTGCCGACCTGTCTTGCCCCCTGTAAAATCAAAGGTTTGCGATATTCGCTTTCTTTCCATGCTTCCAAAAACTGCATAATCTTTCGGTACATGAGCGCCCCTCCTTTCTGGAATCACTCATAGTATAGTAAATGTTCGTGTTAAAATCAATTGGTTTTTTATTGATTTTAACATTGAAATACATGTTTTTTTTAAAATATTTACATTATTTAACACGAACTATCAAGAACCATCTATTTAATCATCGGCAGATAAATTCAGGAACATCCATAAAAATCCTTGTATAGTACAGACAAAGGCAGCTCCATAGAAAAGCATTTTAAAAAGCGGCTATTGTCAAATGTATCCCATCCAGTCATTTTCTTCTTGATAGAAAACATTGCTATTTTTTCTTAACCCAGACAACAAACTTCTGTTTTTGTACTTTTTCGAAAGATGTTACTCCTAAGGTTTATTGGTAAATCTATTTTTCATAAGTAATTACATAAAAAGCAATCCATTTTGGATTTAATTATTACTGAAATCCAACCTGCCCATTCATTAAAAGCGGTAACAAGAAATCCCTCAAAGAAACTAACTCTCTATTTTCCATCTCGTTTTCCTGCATTTTCCTATAAAATGCCTGAACATAATTATCAAAATACCCTAAAATTTTATCAGGTGGTATCACCACTTTTAAATTATATATTATTGATGATGTCATGCTAGGAACGCCCGTTCCTGTATTAAGTTTTTCAAAATCATATAGTTTCGCTGAATAATATGTATAAATTGCTGAGTGCTTCTTTTTCATTTTGGTATAAAACATCGTATCTACTGTCCAAAAATTACTATTGACGTAAATAATATTATTTAAAGTTCCCTTTCTTGGAATCAATACAGATTCACCGCTGTAAATAGAAGTATCTACCGTTCGCATAACACCGCCTGAACCGTAAACCGGTATATTTCCATCGCTCAGATCTTTATGGTCTCTTCCATTCCCAATATCAATTAAATCCGAAAAAACTCCTTTTTCCCATCCCGCAGGTATTTCTCTTTTCAATTCTTCATTCCACACCATTTTACCGCCAGAGGACTTATAAGGTTTTCCATTCTCATCAGGAAAATCAAATTGCAAGAACCAATAATCGTAAATCGTTTTTGCCATTGATTCCAGTTCCGCATTGATTTTATTATTGTTTGCAATTTTTAAATCAATGCACTCTAAAACTGTCGCTATAGAAATCTGCATTGCATAGTTCGGTAATTCAATTTCAATTTCTTCAAGCATAATCATCGTTAATGCCTTTTGGACAGCTCCTATCATCGCATATTTTAATTGACTTCTCCAAAAAGGACTTTTCATAAAATAGTATAAATATTTGGGATGAACATTTTTTTGAAAGTTCTTCAACCAAATAACATTCCCATCTTTAAAATAAAATTCCATTTCCGTATCTATGTAACATAAATTACCTATTGTTCCTACTGCTGTTATTAATATATCCCCTTTCTGAGGAACACCGTATATCCTTTTTAGTTCCTCATAACGTTTTTTAGAAATATAACATTCAAATGATGTTTTTTCATTCAAAATACTCCCATTTGAGATTTCCAATCCTCTAATAAAAGGAATCCCATTTTTAACATACTCTTTTTCAAAAATACGCTTTGCCGAAGAAATAGTACATATTTCTCCTAATTTAATCTTCATACTTCAATTCCCCCAACCTCTCCTTTATAGACTCTTCCAACTTCTCCCCTTCCTTAAACAACTTATCCAGCCTCTCCGCATACGCCGCCATACGCCTATTAAAATCCTCTTCCGATAACTCTATATACTCAATCTTCACCTCAAAATACTGTCCGGCCGAGAAAGAATAATTCTTTTCTGTAATGCTCTCATAAGACACCTTTACCGAGAAATCATCAATAACATCCTGATGAATAAATGTATCTTCAATCAGCTTTACTTCCTTCTCATCCAGGACCGTTTTCTGGTTCTTGCCATCTTTTACTTTCCTGCCGAGTTTAGACGCATCAATCAGCATAATATCGCCGGCGGCATTAGACTTATCGATAAATAATACCGACACATTCGTTCCCGTATTGGCAAAAATATTGGAAGGCATCGATATCACGCCTTTCAACCACTTTTTCTCTACGATGGTCTGCCTGATCGTCTTCTCAATTCCGGACTGCGCCGTAATAAACCCCGTAGGTACGACGATTGCCGCCTTGCCATCCTCTTTCAGACTCCAGAGAATATGTTGTATAAAACATAAATAAATGGACATAGATTCTTTTTTGGCATTGGGGATTTTCGGAATCCCGGCAAAAAATCTTCTAATGCCATCCCGCTCTTCTGATTCCGCCCACTTCTGTTCAATACCGTCTCTCGTTGAGGAAAAGTCCATCTTAAACGGCGGATTTGACGTTATATAATCAAATCGCTTCACACCGGAGGAAGGATCATGCGGAACATTGTAATGTGCCGGGATATCAAGAGTGTCTCCCTCAATAATATTGTTCAGAGAATTTGTCAGTCCGTTCAACAGCATATTAATTCGCAAAAATCTTGATGATTTGCCTGAAATATCCTGCGTGTAGACCTGTGCCTTATCGCCAAAAGAACCTTTTCCAAGTGCATTCGCCAAATGCAATACGAGGGAACCGGAGCCCGCCGACGGGTCATAAATCTCGTATAATTTATCTTCTACGGGAGTCATATTGACAAGAATTTTCGCAATGATCGCACTGATGGCCTGTGGGGTAAAATATTCCGCATATACGCCGCTTGCCACATTATAATCTTTGATCAGATACTCAAAAATGGTGGAATAAAAATCAAAATTTTCCTTAAACGCATCGCCAAAATCAAACTTTTCCTGACTGATAATGCCAAAAATATTTTTCGCAAAGTTATTCCGCTTGGAAACTTCTACATTTTCGGTAATTCTCGTAAATAATGGTTTTCTCGTTCCGTCTGCCGTTTCCACCGAAAAAACTTCATTTTTCGTATGATTGGAGATTTTTTCTAAAGCATCATCGAACAGTTTATAAAATTCATTATAAGAAACTTTATTAATCAAATATTCAATCGTTTCATCATAAGTAAAAGCAACGTTTTGCGAATAGGTATCATAGAATGCGTCCATTTCGGCATTTTCATTTTTCAGCACCTCTTCATAGGATATGCCAATCTCATCAGCAAAAACTTTCAAATTTGCCATAAATTTATCATTCAGAAATTTATATAAGAATACGGAAGTGATCACGACTTCTTCACTTGCCTGATTGGCCAGGCCATTTGTCTGACAAAGCCCCTTTAACTCGTCTATGATCTGTTTAATTTTATTTTCTAAAGTAAATATATCAGGCATCGCCGTTTTCTCCTTTATCTGAATAATTGCAGATTTGTATAAAGTTCACTCAGTATCTGGTCATAAAAAGTTTTGATTTTTACATATATCCCGGCTTTCAAAAGCGGCTTTGTAACATCATGCTTGATCGAGTCGATAAAGTTTTTTCTCCCCTGCACAATCAGGGTATCGGCTTCCATAATATCTTTTATGTCATGATAAATATAGACCAGCATTCCTTCTATCTCCGACTTATCAGCAGCATATTTTTCAACTGCATCCTGATAAGTCTTAACAAAAGCATAATTTCCGCCATAAATCTGTGCAAGTCTGTCATTTTCATCATTAATATCCCTTGCCTGCTTCAATGCTTCCAGCAATTCATCTGTGATCGCATCTAAATCCGACAAATCCGAAATTGACAGCTTGCTGAAGATTTCCTGCAGCAGCTGATCTAACTTGACGACTTTGATATCTTCTTTGTTCTTATTATTTTTGATTTCGCGCTGGATTTCCCGTACTGTCCTTTCAAATCTCTGATACACAGGATTATCCGGCGTAAACCGCCCCAAGTCCAATATCAGAATCTTTGTTTTAATAAATTCATATAGGATTTCCACCACTTCATCATTGGAGATCACGCTCATCATATCGAATGTTCTTGTAGACAGATTGATAAAATCGATTTTATCCTGAACAGCCCGAATCAGCTTTCTATTTTTCTCTGCATCAATCTGCTTTGCATAATCTAATGCCCTTGAAAGAATAAATTCCGTTTCACATTCTTTAATACCGTTAAGCAGCCTGCGGATTTTGAGCAGTGTTTCTTTATTGTATAATGAAAGCTGTCTCGAAAACCGCTCCGGATTCTCTGTGGAAATGATATCTTCCAATTCATTCGCATATTTATGATACTTTTTATTAATATCCTCTTTGTCAATAACCAGCCCGGCTAAAGAACCCTCATTTTCACCGTTTTCGTTCATGTCCGCTTCCAGCTCTTTAATATAAGCCTCTATCGTATTATCATATTCTTTTTCAATATCCACAAAATCTACAATATATCCATATTTATATATCTTCCCATTCGGTGATTTATAGGGTCTGTTCACTCTTGATATTGTCTGCAGAAGCGACTGCGCATGCGGCCCTCTGAGCAGATACATCTTTTTTAAACGCTTTACATCATATCCCGTCGTGAGCATAAAATTTACGACCAGCATATCCGGCACGAATGTGTCCCGGAAATCTATCTGGTTATTCTTGTTGATCTGATACTGGGTCGGGTTATTCTGGTCTGTGATAACAAGACCTGTCGTAATTTTTGAATTCTGTTCAAACCATTCGTGCACCTTCCGCGCCTGCGGATTCGTTCTGCAGACAATCATTCCGCCAATCGTATTATCAGAATTCTGTAGTCTGAAGTTCACAAAGTCTTTTTCGATAAATGCGCCCAGTGCATTGACATACGCATCCGATTCAAATACATCTCTATCATTCAACCGGTTATCCTCGATATCCAGATTTTTCTTAATCTCTGATTTCGCAATCGTATCAATATTCTCTTTTTTAATACGCAATGTATAGCCGTCAGCGATAGATTTATCATAAAAATATTTATGAATATAATCTCCGAATTTCAAATTAGAACGTTCTTTTCTGGACAATAACGGGGTTCCTGTAAGCGCAATATAGATTGCATCCACATCACAGGTCATAAGATTTTTCAGGTATTCACCAGTAGAGCAATAACTTCTATGTGCCTCATCAATAAAGAAAATCCGCTGCACATTTGCCTGATAATCATTTCTTGCTTCTTCTAACTGGCTCTCCAATTTCTGAATATTGGCAACACAAATCTCCCCGATAGATTTAATATCAATATTCGTCGGTAACGGTTTGTTTATTTCCTTTGTAAATGCTTCTTTATTCTTACAATTAACAACATTCAATCCACGGTTTTTAAATTCCAGGCTTGTCTGCCTGAGCAAATCGATTCTGTCTACAATAAAAAAGAATCTCGCATTGACATTCTTTTTCGCATAGTAATCCCTGATAACACGGTTGGAAAATGCCGCCAGCCCTGTTTTCCCACTACCCTGTGTATGCCAGATGATTCCGCCTTTTCCACCGTTTTCGAGTCTTTCTATAATCTTTCTTGTTGCAAAAAACTGCGGATAACGCATAATATGCTTTTCCGGGACTTTTCCATTCAGAAACATTATTCCATAATGAAGGAAATATAAGAAGCGCTCCTTATCAAATACGGATGTAATAAAGCTGTTACACGCTGTAGTCACCTGCAGGTTCTCCAGAAATTCCGGCGTATCAGCCACTTTCGGATCATACCCGCAGTCACGCATGATAAATTTGACCATATCATCCGACACCTCTTTGTATGGATAATTCAAATGGTACATTTCGTCATCTTCTCTAAAAAAAGAAAAGCCTGTATTCTGTCCATTGGGTGTCGTATAAAAAGATCCTGCTTTCACATCTTCGGCATCATCCGCATCCTCATATTCCATATTGTTGCTGAAAGATATAAACTGCAGCATATGAAAAAATTTTTTATATTCGGGATTCCTCAGCCTTTGGTTGATCATCCTTTCAAATTCTTTCTGGATACCGCCATCATTATTGGGTTTCTTTACCTCTAAAAATGACAGCGGCATTCCATTGATCAGGATATTTATATCCGGTCGGAAGGAACCCGATTCTGTTCCTTCCATAATACAGTATGGCAGTTCGTCAACAACTGCAAAATCATTCTTACTGATATCTTCAAAATCAATCAACTTTACTTTATCTAAAGGATTAATGAGCCAGTTATAAAACGCTTTCCCTAAATCATTGTTTTTAATGACATTATTAATATCCATCAAGATTTCTTTGATTTCATCATAAGAAAAATTTCTTCCATTCACTTTTTCTAATGCCGGCTTAAACCGATTCATAAAAATTTTGGTCTGAAAATCGATATCTGCATCCTTGAGAGATTGATAATCATAACCCAATCTGAGAAATTGTATTGTTGCCGGTATTTTCACTCTGGTATCTTCATTAAAAACAGCCATCTTGATTCTCCATTTGTATGACTTATAACTGCTCTGCAGGCACTAGCCGACAGGCTTATGCCTATTATATCATCTCCCTAATAAATACTCTACGATATTCTTCTGCCGGATACCGCCTCTGTTAAAGCTGAGCAGCGAATCCATCGAAAGCACCATCTTCTCATAATTATCTGCAATCCGTTCCAGCGGACCGAATTCCCGTTCCATATTGTCCTCCGTCAAAAGATAACAGACTTGAATATAAATGCGTTCATCCGCCTTATTTGCGACAAAATCAATTTCCGCCGTATTCTGTTTCCCAACCGTTACCTGATATCCCCGGCGAAGCAGTTCCAGAAAAACAATATTTTCCAATACGGCACCAATATCATTGTGCCGATATCCAAGCACTGCATACCGCAATCCCAAATCCGACAAATAATATTTTTCCTGTGTTTCCAACAACCTTTTCCCTTTTATATCAAATCTCGGAACTTTGTAAATTAAAAATGCGCTTTCCAAGAGTTTCAGATAATTATACACTGTTTCCGTACTGAGTTTCCGCCTTTGATTTTTCAGAAAATCCGAAATTGTTTTTGCCGAAAAAATATTTCCGATATTATCCATCAGGTATTGCGCAATACTTTCCAGAAGAGCCGTGTCTCTGACCTGATTTCTGCTAATCACATTCCTTAACAAAACGGAGTGATAAATATCCAGAAGATATTGCGAAATCCGAATATCTTCCCATTTCATTTGATGAATTCCCGGCAGGCCGCCATATTTCAAATAATTGATAAAATTCTCCTGCTCCGGCACCCCTGCTTCTTCATCATTTGTTTCGGTAAAATCCAGATATTCCGCAAAAGACAACGGATATACCCGTATCTCAACATATCTGCCTGCAAGCAGCGTTGCCAGTTCTCCGGAAAGCAATTTCGCATTGGAACCTGTTACATAAATATCACAGTCAAAATCGACCCGAAACGAATTGACCGCTTTCTCCCACATTTCTACTTCCTGGACTTCATCGATTAAAATATATAATCTTCCATCCGCTTCCTTTGCCGCATTGGTGACAGTTTCATACAACGCTTTGTAGTCCTTCCATTCCTCATAACGGAGAGATTCAAAATTCACATAAAAAATTCGTTCTTTCGGAACGCCTCTATCGAACAGCTCATCCTGTATCTGCTTTAAGATGACACTCTTTCCGCATCTGCGCATACCCGTAATAACCTTAACAACAGGCTTATCAATAAAATCCCGTATTTGATTCATATATTGCCGACGTACGATCATAACAACACCCATGCCTTCCTCTCAGCCTGTATCTTCTTTTTCTTTTATATTAGAACTTTTAGAAAAATATGTCAATTATTTCTTATACAACATAAATATTCTATATATTTTTTATTATTTCTATTATAAAAGAATAAATTGTATAATTCAAAAAAGTTTCTCTTATAAGAGAAACTTTTTCGCAAAATACTATTCATTCAAACAGACTATACAATCTGCACCTTGATCATATTCGTCGTGCCAGACATCCCAATCGGCACGCCCGATGTGATTACGGTCACATCACCTTTTTCCAGCAGCTGCATTTTCTCCGCGGCCGCAATCGCATGATCAAATAAATCAAAAACATCCTTTTCTTCTTTAATCAATATGGGCGTCACACCCCAGGCCAGATTAATCTGACGGCACACTTTGTCGGAAGTCGCGCAGCCTATGATATCACTCGCCGGTCTGTATCCGGCAATCATCCTCGCGGACCGCCCGGACTTGGTAACAGTAACGATCGCTTTCGCGTTCAGGTCATACGCCGTCGTACAGGTCGCATGGCAGATTGCATCGGTCACATCAGGATTTCCTTTTCTGTCATGATTAAAAAATCTTTTCTTATAATCCACATCTTGTTCGGTGCGCTCCGCGATCCGCACCATCGTTTTAACCGCTTCAACCGGATAAGCACCCGCCGCGGTTTCCCCGGAAAGCATGATTGCGCTCGTTCCATCGTAAACTGCATTGGCAATATCCGTTGCTTCCGCCCTCGTCGGTCTCGGATTCTTGATCATGGACTCCAGCATCTGCGTTGCCGTAATGACCTGTTTTCCTACCTGATACACTTTCTTAATTATCATCTTCTGAATCACAGGCACTTCTTCATAAGGTATCTCAACCCCCATATCGCCCCTCGCGATCATGATGCCGTCAGAGACTTCGATAATTTCGTCGATATTCTCCACACCCTGTAAATTCTCAATCTTGGAAATAATCTTAATATCCTCTCCGCCATTCTTATCGAGCAGTCTTCTTAACTGTAAGATATCGTCTTTACACTGTACAAAAGAAGCCGCTATAAAATCCACATCCTGCTCGATTCCGAAAAGGATATCCTCTCTGTCTTTATCGCTCAGGTACGGCATGGAAAGGTTCACATCCGGTACGTTGATTCCCTTATTATTGGAAACAACGCCGCCGTTGATGACACGGCATATGATATTCGTTTTCTCTACCTTCTCGACTTTCATTTCAATCAGGCCATCATCGATCAGAACTTTCATACCTACTTCAAGATCTTCATAAAGCCGCCCGTAGGTAACGGAAACCTTCTCTTCCGTTCCCTCTACTTCCTCGGACGTCAGCGTAAAAAGCTGCCCCTCCTGCAAACTTACCTTTCCATTCTTGAACTGTCTTACCCGCACTTCGGGGCCTTTGGTATCCAGCAGGATAGCGACCGGTTTTTTGACCTCCTTACGAAGCTTCTTCACCGTATCCATCCTTTTTTTATGTTCCTCATATACGCCATGAGAAAAATTACATCTCGCAACGTTCATGCCCGCCAGCATTAACTGCCGCAGCACTTCCTCATTATCCGTTGACGGTCCCAGTGTACATACGATTTTGGTTTTTCTCAATTTTTTACCCTCCTGTGATTTTCCGCAATGATTTTATATATTTTCCCATTTCTATTATGATTCTATACTTTTATTATTGTATCATGAATTAAATAAGGTTCAATCCTTTCTAAATCTTTTTACTGATTTTATCTATATCAATGACGAACAAATTTTTTTCACGTCAAAACCCCCGGCGGTGGAAGCGCCGGAGGCTTTGTTATATATACTAAGGGATTAAGTGGATAACTGTTTTATTCTACATCCTGCAGAGCGGCGAAATCCTCTTCGCCGGTGCGCACTTTTACAACCTTCATGACATTGTAAACGAAAATCTTTCCGTCTCCGATATGTCCTGTATAAAGCGCTTTCTTCGCTGCAGCAATGACCGTATCGACCGGAATTTTGCTGACAATGACCTCAACCTTAACTTTCGGAAGTAAGGTTGCATCGATTTCGACGCCGCGGTATACATCGCCGGCGCCTTTCTGGACACCGCATCCCATGACCTGTGTCACTGTCATCCCGGTTACGCCCAAATCGTTCATTGCCTTCTTCAAATGATCGTATCTGGACAGTTTTGCGATCACAACAACTTTATACATACCCGCTCCGGCCGCCGGATATTCCGCAATGACCGGAACTGCCGCATCTTTCTGTACACTGGAAGCTTCTTCATAATCATCCGTGCCAAGGCTTGTATTTTCATTAACATCCATTGTCATCGTATTGGAAATATCCATAATGCTGAATCCCGAATATGCGGAAGCCAGACCGTGCTCGCAGGAATCCAGACCAACAATTTCCTCTTCTTCGGTAACACGAAGGCCTAAAACAGCTTTGATAATGATAAATGTAACTGTAATCGTAACTGCAGTCCATGCCGCTACCGCTGCAAATCCAACCAACTGCAGACCGAGCTGATTCACCCCGCCGCCGTAGAACAATCCCACGACACTGTCATTTCCGGGCGCGGATGTCGTTGCGAAAAGACCGACTGCGATCGTACCCCATATACCGTTCAGACAGTGTACCGCTACTGCACCTACCGGATCGTCGATATGCAGCTTATAATCCAGGAACCAGACACCGAATACTACTAACAGGCCGGAAACCGCACCGATGATCAACGCGCCCGTTACATCCGTCACGTCACAGGGCGCCGTAATTGCGACCAGACCCGCTAAAGACGCATTCAGACACATGGAAACATCCGGCTTTCCATATTTTATCCAGGTAAAGATCATACAAACGACCGTCGCAATTGCCGGCGCCACCGTAGTCGTTACAAAAACGGAACCGAGCTGTTCTACGCTCGTACATGCCGCACCATTGAATCCGTACCAGCCAAGCCACAGAATGAATACACCAAGACATCCAATCGGAAGGTTATGTCCGGGAAAAGCATTGACCTTTGTCTTTCCGTCTTTATCCTTCGTAAACTTACCGATACGCGGACCCAATATTTTAGCGCCGATCAGTGCGGAAATGCCGCCCACCATATGTATCGCACAGGAACCCGCAAAATCATGAAATCCCATCTGTGCCAGCCAGCCGCCGCCCCAGATCCAGTGCGCTTCAATCGGATAGATCAAAGCAGAAATCACTGCCGAATAAACACAATAGGATAAGAACTTCGTCCGCTCTGCCATCGCACCGGAAACAATCGTCGCGGTCGTTGCACAGAAGACAAGATTGAATACAAAATTCGACCAGTCAAAATCTGCATAACCCGTGAAAATATCAAATCCGGGTTTTCCGATCAGTCCGGCCGCGTCCTCACCAAGTAACAGACTGAAACCGATCAGAATAAAAACTACCGTACCAATGCAGAAATCCATCAGATTCTTCATCAGGATGTTTCCTGCATTTTTGGCTCTGGTAAAGCCGGTCTCCACCATCGCAAAACCTGCCTGCATCCAGAACACCAGCGCAGCGCCAATCAAAAACCAGACGCCGAACACTTCACCGTTCACAACACTCAAAATTTCTTCACTCATCGTTACTCCTCCTCACATAAAAAAATGTGGATACAATATACGCCTCTTTTCTAAGCGCCTTTGCTCCACATCTTTTTACACATATTCTGTTAAGAAAAAAAGTGCCATGAATTTCTTCACAGCACCTTTGCTCTTATGAAAAGGATTTTAGCACCGGGGATTTCGGATGTCAATACACTTTCTAAAATTTTTCTAAATTCTCTAAATTTTTTATTTTTTTGCCGCCGTCTTTTGTTCAAAACGCAAGATTAGCCGCATATACTCCCTTCTATCCACCTCAACCGTCTCCTGATACACAAATCCCAGCTTTTCACACAGCGTCCGGGACTTTTCATTACCTGTCATGATCAGTGCCTGAAAATCGGTAAATCCAAGCTCTTCTTTTCCATAGGCAAGAATCGCCTGACAGACTTCACAGGCATAGCCCTGCCGCTGCCAGGGTACGCCGATCACGAAGCCAAGTTCCGGTATATCATATCCTTCCCGCCAGTTGATGCCCGCCCTGCCAATTACTTTTCCGTCGGTTTTCTCCAGAACCGTCCACATGCCATATCCGTAGAAACGGTAGATATTTTTGATATAATCCTGAATATAAGCTGTTTCCGCCTGCTTATCCGCATAGAGACCTTCCATATATTCCGTAATGGATGGCTCCTGATAGATTTCATAAAAACTATCGACATCATCAATAGTAGTTTCTCTTATGATACATCTATCTGTTGTTAAGATTGTCCATGGCTGACCAGTCAGCCGCAAATATGCCAGTTCCAGCGATTCCAGTTCAATTTCCGCAATCCGCTCTATGGCATACTCCGCCAGCATAAAATTTTCTTCCCGGTTTCCTTCATGCAGATAAATAATGACCGGCAGCTTTTTCTCCCACAGACGTTTCTGCCACAGCGCATTATCCGTAATATACAGCGTTCCCGCGGAACCGTTCTCATTCGCCTGAACTGTACTTCCTTCATTCAGGATAACGCTCGCATCGCTGTCCGCCCCCATCACACATGCTTCCACATGCTTCTCTTCCAGTTCCCGCAGGAGTGCCGTCATGTCCTTAATAATCTCTTCTTTTCCCCAAATAAATACGACCCTTTTTAACATCTCTTATGAATATCCCTCTTTACCTTCTTTCGATTATCCTCTATTATTATATTAAAAAATCAGAAAGGAATCAAAAAAAATGGCACAAAATCCAATTGTTACTTTTACCATGAAGGACGGAGATGTGATCAAGGCCGAATTATATCCCGAAATCGCACCGACATCCGTCAACAACTTTATCAGTCTGATTCAGAAAAATTTCTACGACGGATTGATTTTTCACAGAGTTATCAAAGGATTTATGATACAGGGCGGAGACCCGGAGGGAACCGGCATGGGCGGCCCAGGCTATTCTATCCGCGGCGAGTTCGCGCAGAACGGTTTCCCCAATGATTTGAAGCATACCGAAGGCGTGCTTTCCATGGCAAGAAGCATGCATCCCGATTCGGCCGGAAGTCAGTTCTTCCTCATGCACAAGACAAGTCCCCATCTGGACGGCGCTTATGCGGCATTTGGAAAAGTAACCGAAGGTATGGATGTTGTGAACAGGATTGCCGAGACGGCCACCGATTATAACGACAGACCGCTGGAAGACCAGGTGATGGAGACTGTTACCGTTGAAACTTTTGGCATGGAATATCCGGAACCTGAGAAACTTTAATAATTTCTCAAAAAATTTTATTTGGTACTGTTTAGTACGGTCTTTATAAAATTTGTATTTGCAGACCCATTATCTCCTGAATCACCTTGGCAGCAAATGAAATGAGGGATGATAATGGGTTTCTGAAACAAGCACCAAAAACGTCATTGTCCGCAAAGCGGCGTTTTTTCTGTCACATTTTACTCCGCCTCATCCGTCCTGTCCATCCGGATTTCATCATACTTCCTAATCTCCTATATCCGTATGTCCCTGCTCAAATTCCCACTGAAGCCCATATCTATCAATAAAGTAAAAATATTTTGTATTTCCCAAAATATCTGCGGCTTTCTGCTTTGTTCCGGGATCACTTTCCTTCATCTGATCAAAGTAATAAAAATCTGAAGGCTCTGTTTTGCTGATCTGATACACCTTGTATTCTTCCGTTGTATTAATCAGCGTCACGTCAGGCTGCGCTTTAATATATTCAAACGCTCCTTCAATATTAACTATCTTCAGTGCAACATGCCTTGCACCGCTGATATCATTCGCTTTGAAAAAGACCGGCTCTTTTCTTCCCTCGGGATAATGGTAGCACATTAGCTCAATCGTAAGCTTTGTTCCCGGCACATCCATGAACCCGATGGAAACGTCTCCCTCATCTGCCTCCTTGATAAACCCTCCCGCCTGAAAAAAACCTTTGTTTTTCCAATGGGGAATATACTGATTCGGAACTGCGCCCAAAATCCTCTCATAATACTTGAATGCCTCCTCCACATCATCCACAAAAATACATACATGCGATAATCCTGTAAAAATCGGTTTTTCCATCTCTCAACTCTCCTTGTCTTTTATTTGCCTTTTATTTCATTATTTCATAATCCTTCATTATTTTTCAACAGCATAGGAACCATACGCACTTTTCGCGGCACACTTTACACTAAACTATTCACTTTCTCTGCAATAATAACTGAAATACTGTTCTCTTAAGCCTTTATAAGTGCCCCTTGGCAGATAAATCTTCATTCCGTTATCCATACAGATTTCTTTTGCGTTCAGGCTGCCAATATATCCCAGATTGACAATAAAGGCAACCCCAAGTCTTACAAACTCCTGATATTGTGAGAGCTGCTCGTATATCTCTGTCATAGTCATCCTCAGAATACACTGCGTACCATCCGCGAGATACAGGCATTGCATTTTTCCCTGCGCTTCGCAGTATACAATATCATTTAACGACACCCTGACGAACCTTCCACCAATTCGCAATAATATGTATCTTCTCCGCTCTTCCTCCATATCTTGAAACAGGCGGTTAAGTACCGAAAACAATTTTTCTTCCGTTACCGGCTTTACCATATATTGCAATGCATTCACATCGAAAGCCTCCAATGCGTACTCTTTGGAAGTAGTGAGAAATATGACTTTTCCCTTGAATTCCATATCACGAAGCTCCCTCACCGCTTCAATGCCCAAAGGATAGGAATTGCATTCTCTGTCCTGCATATAAATATCCATAAATATCAGATCCGGCATATAGCTTTCCTCTCTGACCAGATAGAGCAGTTCATCTGCATTGTCGAAACACCGAATCATAAACTCCGGACCGGGATATTTTTTCTCATAGTCGTTCAATAGTTTTTCTGTTTTCTCTAACTCCGCCGGTTCATCATCACAGAGTGCTATCAGATACATCGTTTTTCTCCCTTCTGTCTGGCTGCAGATCTAACGGAATGTTCATGATCAGCCTGAAGACAAACACTCCGTTATCATTTTTAAAATCGTATTCCCCGTCATACTTTTCCGCTGTTTTGATAATGCTTGAGACTCCAATACCACCTGTAAATTCTGCTTTCGGCTGTCCGTTCTTTAATTCGGTTTCCATTCTGCAGGTATTGCTGCAAAAGATGATCAGTTTATTTTTTCGTTTTCTGATCATAAAATAAATAAAACATTCCCTCTCATTAGAATGCTTCTTTACTTCCATGCATGCATAAATCGCATTCTCATAAGCATTGGCAATGATTGCTACCAGATCGATATTTGGTATCGCCAGATTTCTACCGATTTCAATATCAAGCCTGACCTTGATCTGCGCATTCCTCGCCTTTCTGGTATACGCTGAAAGGACATTATTGACTGCGGTATTGGCACATATCATCTCCACCATGCCCCGCTCCGTTTCCTTATCGTACTCCCTGAGGTATTGCAACAGTTCCTCCTTCTGTCCGCGGCGTACATACTCCGCTATGACCGCATTATGATGTCTTATATCATGACGTAACCGTCTTCCCGATTCCACAGATTCCTCCAGAATCTCCATCTGACGTTCTAAAAGTCTGTGATTCATCTGTATCAGTTGATTTTCTTTCTCGTATTCTTTCTCTATACCGATATGTAAATAGAAACGATACACGAGAAGCTGCAGAGTGCCTGTCAGAACAAAATTCACAACAATCTGATAAATGCGGTATGGCGTCGCTTCCTTAATCATCGGATTTAAGATAAACCCAATTCCAAAAAGAATGCTGATGATCATAACAGCAACGCTGAACTTATCCACCTCCGTCTCCACATAATTACCAAATCCCTTGATGGAACTTTTCAGTTTTTTTTCTATAAAAAAAGTCATAATCAAAATCAATATGACGCGAGTGATAATATCTGCCCATATATTCCTGTTAAAAAAAATAATGGCAGTCTCCAATCCACCAATCAGAAAAACTGCCAGCAGATAAAAAGTCAGCGCCAGCTTATAGATAGACAGATAAATGGAATCCCTGCTTATGATCATGGCAAATACCGCAAAACATATATACATCGCGAATGCCACAATCCTCACGCAGCTTTCCCAGTCTACCACATACCAGACAGACGCCAAAATAAGCGCAGCTGCACTGAATCCCCCATAACAGACGACTGTCTTTTTTCTGTCAAACCGTGATTCACTCATTTCGGAAAACAATAAGATCACTCCGGCAAGGCTTATCGCAAACCGAATAAATGCTATATATATAGGACCGCCTAACATACGAATTATCTCTCCCTTTTGTATGCCACTCTATTCATAACATTATTCTATAATATTTCTCAATTTAAAAAAGCATTCTGCAGCAATTGTTACCTGACGTTTATCTTCGCGTTTATTTTCGCTATAAAAAAAACTATTTGGCAGGCACTTTTATGCTATACTAGATAAAAAATCAGAGATTTATAATCTGTGCTGACACCAGTATTCGCAGGTTGAGAGAAAGGCATGATTATTCGTATGTACAAGATTTTAATGGTAGATGATGACTCATTGATATTAGAAGATAATAAGACATATTTTAGTGCAATGGGATATGAAGTCGTCTGTGCAGGAACAGCTGAAGAAGCTGAAAAAATCATTTTATCTAATGCACTCGACTGCATCATTCTGGACGTGGACCTGCCCGATATGAGCGGTTTTGCTCTATGCGAAAAAATACGCGCAAAGACAGGTCTTCCCATTGTTTTCCTCTCCGGCTATACCGAAGAAGAAAACCGTATCCGCGGATTATCCGTCGGTGGAGATGACTATGTATGCAAACCTTATAGTCTAAGGGAACTGGAACTTCGGGTACTGGCACGCATTCGTTCCGGCAGAGCCGCCGAACCACCCAAAACGCTTACTTACGGGCCGCTTTCCATCTGCCCTGCATCCTGCAGCGTAAGTTATGAAGCATGCTCTGTAGATTTTTCTTCCTATGAATTTGATGTGTTGTATTTTCTTGCAAGGCATCCCAATGAAATTTATACCCCGGAGCAGATTTATGATTCTGTCTGGAAAGCTCCGGTCAACAAGGGACAAAAATCCCTGCAGGTCATTATGGGGCGCATCCGCAAAAAACTCTATGATATCTGCCCAAACCATGACTACATACAAACCAAGCGTTACAAAGGCTATCTGTTTGTCCCTGACCGGGAGTGAACACAAAAACCCGCTATTCCGGCACTGGCTGACAACAGCACAAATCCTGCTACAGGAATAATGTAATTTTTATTGACGTCAGAGCGCGGCGTCTGCTCTCTTATTTGTTCTTTCTCAGGGGTACCGGAATTACCAGAGTCAATGTCTTTTTTATTGGCAGCGTCATTCGTATTTTCGACATCGTTTTCTGCCTCTAAATAAGATGACTGCTCTGCATTAACAGCTTTTGATTCTGCATAAAGCGACTGGTCCTCATTGGTATATTGAGGCTCTGAATAAAATGCTCCGCCTTCATTGATATTTGTGGGCTCTGAATAAAATGACCCGCCCTCATTGATATTTGTGGGCTCTGAATGAAATGACCCGCCCTCATTTGCATTTGCGGCCTCTGTATTTGATGATTGCCCATCACCAGCTGCGTCTGAGCCAATATCGTTGTCTCCGTTTTCCGTCGGACTCATATCCGATGGAACCTCTGATTCGGCTTTGTCCAAATTGATATTACCGTCTGCATCGGGAACCGCTCCTTCGTCTTCCAAAGACGCATCATTGGTGTTTTCCTGCGGCTTAACAGGCGGATTTGTAATGGAAGTTCCACCACCCCGGCTCCCGCCTATGTCAGCTACATACTCCAGGTTGTCAGCCGCGTAACAAAGCACATTGGAAAAATAACTGGTTCCATTATCATTCCACTGCAAGCGAATGTATATATTCGGATATGCCGTCGTATCATGCTGTTCAGGTTTAAAGGCAATAAAGAAAGTATCGTTGGTATCCGTTACGGTTCCTTCTTCGAACAAGAACCACCTTTCCCCATCGAAAGAATACTCTGTCATTACCGTAATCGGCAGACGTTCTTCCGGTTTCGTATACCAGCCCTGAAATATATACAAGCTGCCACTTACCGACGCCCTCACATCCGTAAATGTCAGCGGATGATCATTATAAGCTACCGTGCACAACGCCGGTTCTCCGGATGACGCATATAAAAAAGACCCCTGCACCTGAAAACGCATCCTTTCCTCCTGCTGCTTTTCAGTTCCTTCAAGGTTCCATGAGAGCGGAACCAACTCATTATGACTGACCCCTCCCTGGCGATTGACCGTACAACTAATCTGCGATGGGAGTACATCGTTTGCCAGTTGTCCTTTTTCCGCAATGACGCAGATATGATTCTCGTACATCACAAAGGGAGTATCTGCATAATGAATGCTTCCTGTTATATGGCCGCCGCTAACTACCAACCCGGCACCTTCTTCCTGCCATAATGCACATTGTCCGCTCTCCACTACAACGCCCTGCATGGAAAGCATACCTTTTTCTGCCACATAAAAGATACCTTTCCCATCAGGTTTCCCTAAAAAGGTGAGATGATCATCGCTCAGAAGTTCAATCTCTCCGGTTACAGTGATTGTATATTTGTCGGTATCAACAAAAACAGGAGGCATATTGATACCATATGGACAAAAACTGTAATATCCTTCTAAAACTACGTTATCCGTCAGCCTTACTGTACCACCGATATTCTTATGTAATTCCAGCCATTCTATCAGTGCTGTGCCGGTGTCCACAAAATCCGGTTCCGAAACAGTCTCCTCTGGCTGTTCCGGTTCTGAGACGGTCTCCTCTGGCTGTTCCGATTCTGACCCGGCATCAGGTTCAACACCTTGTTCCGCTTCCACATCTGTATCAGTTTTCACGTCAGATGTGTCAAGCTGTACATTGGCCATTGCGGCAGCTGAATCGACTCTATACAATAAAAATACAGTCGCAAACATCAGCGCAAATAAAAATTTACATTTATTTTTCATACAACGATTCCTTTATTTTTATCGGGAGGTTTATCATGAAACAGACCATACTTACCAAATCTGCGTTTCAAACAGTTTTAATAATCGCAGTCGCAATTTTTTTCAGCCTGCTTGGTTTATCGGCCGTTATCAACTACGATAATAAATATATAACAAAGGCGAAACTGACACAAGAGAATCTTTGTATAATTCCAGAAAAAGGATATTGCTCCCTTATAGACGGATGGGAACTTTATCCGGATGTTCTGCTCTCTCCGGACGATTTTTCTTCCGGGACACAGTCTTATTACAATACATGGGCAGGTGAATATCCAAACCTCTCCTTATTCCATGAAGATAAAAATCCATACGGGACCTCTACATGGCGTCTGCATCTGCAGGGCAGCGGCAATGTTATGCTTTATCTTCAGGAGCCTCTCTGTGCTGCCAGAGTTTATGTAAATGGACTTTGTTTAGGCGAGACCGGCAATGTGTCTCCTGATAATTATGCCCCTCTTATCAAAGACACCGCTTATTCCTTTTTTCTTGACGGCAATGCAGAACTAATTATCCAGACTGCCAATTATTCACACTATTATGGCGGTATCTGGTATGCACCCATAATCGGCGATGCGGACAGTATTAGTCATCTAATTGCCGCCCGCATGCTCATCTATGGACTGCTGTTTTTCTCATCACTCACGCTCTCCCTCTTTTGTATCGTACTTTGGGCGCACAGAAAAGACAACCGCAGGACTGTTACATTCTATTTTGGCATGTTAAGCATGTCTTTTACTTTGCGAATATGCTACCCCTTTTTACGGCTGTTCGGCATACCGCTCGTACGCACGCTTTATGCAGTAGAAGATGCTGCAGCTATATCCGGCATCTATTTTTCCATACAGATTGCCCTCCTGTTATTTTTACCGGACGGTTTTAAACACCTGAAGAAAACACTCCGCATACTTTCTTTCGGAATCTGTGGTTTTGTTATCCTTGTTCCTTTATTTATATTTCCTGCCATTCCCAGTCTTGTACTGTGGTATGGGCTGTTTATTTCATGGTATAAGGTGGTGATGGCGTTCTTTCTTCTCAGTCTGACAGTTTATGGCGGTTTTATGGGGCTGCTTCACGCAGGAACCATTCTTATTGCTGCTGCCGCAAATAGCATCTGCCTGTTTTACAGCGTTCTGACAATCGGAGCTTATGAACCGTTTGCCGGCGCTTATCCTGAAGAGTATGGCACATTTTGCATGGTCATTGCTTTCGCTGTCCTGATGGTGAAGCGCGATAGAGAAATGGTAAAAGAAAACATAAAACTGAATCTTCACCTGCAAGAGGAAGTCGAAGAAAAAACAGAGCATCTTCACAAACTTCTCATGGAGAGAGGTCAATTAATCACAGAATTGGGACACGATATGAAATCGCCCCTGACATCCCTCTCAAACATGGCACAAATTATACGGCTGAATGACATCATGCTGGATGAGGACACTCGTCGAAGAATGAGCCACATAGAAGAACAGTGCAATATTTTATCCGAGCGCCTGAAATCCATTCAGGAAATAGCCGCCCAAACAAACTCTCCTGCCAAAATGGAGCCTATGTTGCTAAATACGTTTCTTTCGGATTTTTATCATAGCTGCCGCCCTATCATAGAACTATACGGACCCAATTTTCTTGAAAATATTACTTCGCGCCCATGTCATATTATGGCAAATCAAGAACAGCTTTTTCGCGCATTGGAAAATCTCTTATATAATGCCGCCGATTTTACGCCTCCGGACGGTAAGATAACGCTTTCTCTTACAACGGATGAATCCTTTGCCTATATCTCTGTTTCAGATACCGGCTGCGGCATACCGGAAAAAGACCTCCCAAATATTTTTCACCGCTCCTACACCACCCGCAGCGACAAAGGCGGGCAGGGGTTGGGACTTGCCATTACCCGTTCCATTATTTTGGAGCACGCAGGCCAGATAGAAGCAGCTTCCAAAGAAGGATACGGAACAACCTTTACAATCCGCCTGCCTTTACTGGTTCCCAGACGTTCATAATTTATTCATATTTAATTTAAAGAAACTTCACTTGCTTATCATTCTTTAGACATTTCTTCTGCATATACTAATATCATAAGATAACAACAAAGCAGATACGAAGTAGACAGATTAATTAATACTTTTTCATAATAAATGCCAGGTAAAGCTAGTTTACCTGGCATCCTCCCTTTTCTGGGACTGTTTTCTCAGTACAACAGTAGATACAAAATAGTCGCAACACCAATTACGACCGCATAGGTACCGATCAGGATTCCTATGTCAATCAGTATCCTTACCACAATGTTCATCTTCCGATTCGCAGAAACCGAAGCCGTCGCGATCATACCCATAGCCCCCATTGCACCGCCTATCGCACCATTTCTGAAATTAATAAAATGCAGTACAATAAAGAGCCAGGCCCACGCAGGCATTTTGAGCGGAACATATTCCTCACCCGTTTCACAATCCCTGTTATCGATGACGAGGCACGGCTGAGCCATACTCCTGATAATCAGAAGCGCATTTCTATATCCAACCGGAATTTCATATTCCGTCTGAAGCATTCCGGTCTTTTTTCTGTGTTCTTTTAAGTTGTATACTGCTCCGTTGACGACAGCCTGTTTATTATTTTTAAGCTCCACATAATATCCAATGCCATCAACCATAACATTCCATGTTTTCCCCATGATTTTCCCTCTCATTTTTTATCATTATGCTATTTTACCATATCAATTCTCTGTTGCAATTTCTTATTACCTATAAAAAAGAGCTGCCGCTATGGACAGCTCTTCCTATCAAAACGTCTGCGCTTCTATTTCTCAAGCCTTGCCAACAGAACCGAACAGTTCCATTTTCTCTTTTACTTTTGCTTTGATTGCTTCTGTTCCCGGAGCAAGAAGCTTACGAGGATCAAATCCCTTGCCTTCCTGATCCTTACCTGCTTCGATATACTTACGGGTAGCTTCTGCAAATACAAGCTGGCACTCCGTATTAACATTGATCTTTGCAACACCGAGAGAAATTGCTTTCTTGATCATATCATCCGGAATACCTGTACCGCCATGAAGAACTAACGGAAGTGTTCCTGTTTTCTCCTGAACGGAAGCGAGTACATCGAACTGTAATCCCTGCCAGTTCTCAGGATATTTTCCATGGATATTGCCGATGCCTGCTGCCAGGAAATCTACGCCAAGATCAGCAATCTGCTTGCACTCTGCAGGGTCTGCACATTCGCCCATACCTACAACGCCGTCTTCTTCACCGCCGATGGAACCAACTTCTGCTTCGATGGAAATTCCCTTAGCATGAGCTGCCGCAACCAGTTCTTTTGTCTTCTCAATATTCTCTTCTATAGAATACTTGGAACCATCGAACATAACGGAAGGGAAACCAGCTTCCATACATTTATAGCAGTGATCATAGGAACCGTGATCCAAATGTACTGCTACCGGAACGGTAATATTCTGGTCTTTGATCAGGCCGTTTACCATACCCATAACGACATCATAGCCGCCCATATACTTGCCAGCGCCTTCGGATACACCGAGGATGACCGGAGAATTGCACTCCTGTGCGGTAGCAAGAATGGCTTTGGTCCACTCAAGATTGTTGATATTGAACTGACCTACTGCATAATGGCCAGCTACTGCTTTTTGAAGCATTTCTGTTGCTGAAACTAACATTTTATATTACCTCCATCTTCTATTTTCTCACTCAGGCTGTCCACCTAATGTCTGATGTCATTATACAGCATTCCCCGAAAAAAGAAAACCTTTCAAATAGAATTTTCTGGAAATTATTGCGGGATTCGGATTTCCAACGCCCCGTTCTTATTCTCAATGACGGCCCTGTAATGATTGCCCCCGAACTCTCCGTCCAATGTCCACGACACCTCCTGATCGGATTCTATCGTGATCCTGGAAGTCTTAAAACTCCGAAAGGCATCCGAATGCACCCTCTTGTCCACGAGTGCCTTTATGATATTGTTCATCTCCAGAAGATTTGCCGGTTTTTTAACAAGCGTCACTTCAAACAATCCATCGTTCAATTCCACATTTTTTCCGGTAATTCCCTTAAAACCGCCAACTGAATTGGAATTGGTGACCATTCCGTATATGTAGTCACCTTCCAGGCAGACATCGTCATAACTGATTTTCATCCAATATGATTTAATAGAAGAAAGCCGCTTTACGCCCTCCAACAGATAAGCCGTATGCCCAAGCATGTTTTTGATATCCTGTCTCGTTTCATAGGATACATCCGTAAAAAGTCCAAAGGCCGCTACATAAATGAAGGTATCATCGTTAAAAGCGCCTATATCACAGGCAAAGTTCTGTCCATTGACTACCGCATCGGCTGCCTTGACCATACTTCTCGGAATACCCAGGCTGTTTGCAAAGTCATTTGTGCTTCCTGCAGGCACATAACCGATTGGCAGCTTTTCCTCACACTGCATCATTCCTGTGACCACCTCGTCCAGCGTACCGTCTCCTCCGCTGCACACAATGATATCATAGCCGTCCCTGCGCTGCTTCACTTTCCTGACCGCATCTCCCGGACCCTGTGTCGGATAGGCCGTCACTTCATATCCTGCCTTCACGAAAATATCAATGATATCGAGCAGATTACTCTTAATCTGCGCCTTACCTGCTTTTGGATTATAAATGAAAAGCATATTTTTGTCCATGTTTACTCCCATCTGTCTGCTTCGGCAGACACTCAAATCAATAGTTGAAAATGCTTTTCTTTCAACCGATTCTCCTACCGATTACAGCAATTCCCGCCGAATGAAAAAAAGACTCCCACAATCGGGAATCTCTTTTATATTCTGCCTTACTGACTGCCGCCTAAAAATTTTTCAATTCCCGCAACTGCTGCCTCTTCATCACTGCCATCCGCAATAACGGTCACAGCCTCGTCACGGTTGAGCCCGAGGCCCATCATGCCCATAATGCTTTTCGCATTTACTTTCTTGTTTGCCGACTCGATATACACGCTGCTGTCATACTGGCTTGCCACCTGCACGAGCATTGCAACGGGTCTTGCCTCCAAGCCGCCCTCCAATTTGATTTGGACAGATTTTTGAATCATAACTTCTCCTCCTTTTATCACCTCATATGTTCGGCAATCTCACTTAACTTTCGCAGCCGGTGGTTCACACCGGATTTTCCGACGGTCGGCTCCAGATATTCTCCCAATTCTTTCAGAGGCGCGTCCGGATGTTCCAAACGGATTTCAGCCATCTGCCGCAGGTTGTCCGGCAGATTCTCAAATCCATACTGCTTCTGAATCAACAAAATATCTTCTATCTGTTTGGACGCCGCATTTACAGTCTTTGTGATATTCGCCGCCTCACAATTGACACGCCTGTTAATAGAATTGCGCATTTCCTTAACAATACGGAGATTCTCCAGATTCATTAATGATACATGTGCTCCGATCACATTGAGCAGATCTACAATGCCGGAACCTTCTTTTAAATACACAACATAATACTTTTTGCGCTTGATGATCTTCGCTTCTATCTGAAATTCCTGAATCATATCTTTCAGCTGTCCGGCCTGTTCCGGTGTACCGCAGACAAATTCCAGATGATAGCTCTTCTCCGGGTCACTCATGGAGCCGGCACATAGAAACGCACCTCTCAGATAGGCTCTCGCGCAGCAGCTGTTCTTAACTAAAAGCGCATTGACCGGAGTATCCAGCGGGACAATATGATGCGCGTCATCATACAAATGCAGTGCCTGAAGAACTTTCTCTTCATCCGCTTCCCGCATAACATTAATTATATTATATGTTTTTTTCAATAATGTAAAGCATTTTCTGGCAATCGCATCATTTTCCATTTCCAGATTCAAATGACAACCGTCCTCTGTCAGCCGCCCGCCAAAGTGAAAAAGTGCCGCCAGTTCCGCTAACTGACAGTGTCTTGCCGGACTGATATATGCCGCCAGTTCTTCTTTTACCGTGCCGGAAAAAGACATCGCCATCACCTCTATTTTTCACCGCAGTCCCTGTGATACAGTTTCAGTCCATAGTTTCCGCGGTCTTTCATATGCCCGTATAATTCGTTGGCAAGCGTAACACTCCGATGCCTGCCTCCTGTACAGCCAATACCGATCACCAGCTGATATTTTCCCTCTCCGATATAATTGGGAATCAGAAAATCCAGCATATCCGTCAGCTTGTCCAGAAATTCCGATGCTTCCGGAAATGCCATGACATAATCCTGCACTTCTTTGTCGTTACCGGTCTTCTGTTTTAATTCATCTATATAAAACGGATTCGGCAGAAATCTTACATCAAATACCAGGTCCGCATCCGCCGGTATCCCATTCTTAAACCCAAATGAAAGAATCGTTACCATCAGGGAATTATATTCCTCATTCAACACAAAAATACGGTCCAGTTCTTCTTTCAGTTCCCTTGTCAGCAGATTGGAAGTGTCAATGACATAGTCCGCCTTTTTCTTAACGCTTTCGAGAACTTTTCGCTCCTTCTCTACTCCTTCCGCAATCCTTCCTTCCGGTGAGAGCGGGTGCATCCTTCTCGTTTCTTTGTATCTTTTGATCAGCGTAGTATCATTAGCGTCCATGAACAGAATTTCAAACAGATAACCGTTCTCCCGCAGCTGGTCCAATACCTTCTGTGCATCATTAAAAGGCTGGTCAGCGCGTACATCAAGTCCCAGCGCCACCTTGCCGATCTCACCGCCCGGCCTGATGATCAGCTCCACAAATTTTTCAATCAAAGGCACCGGAAGATTGTCTACGCAATAAAAACCTACATCCTCCAACATCTTGAGCGCCGTTCTTTTACCGCCGCCGCTCATACCGGTCACAATTACAAATCTCATATCTTCTACATCTCTTTCTTATGCTGTCGTACTTTAAAAATCTCCCAGGAAAATGACTTCCGGCTCCAGATTTACATGAAAACGTTCCTTGACTCTCTCCTGTACTTCTTCGATAACTTCCTTCACATCTGCAGCACTCGCATTGCCGATATTGACTACAAATCCACAGTGCTTATCCGAGACCTGTGCATCGCCGATGCGGTACCCCCGCATCCCGGCATCCATGATCAGTTTTCCCGCAAAATATCCCTCCGGCCGTTTAAACGTACTTCCCGCACTCGGATAATTTAAAGGCTGCTTACTCTGCCGCCGGGCCATCAGTTCGTCCATCTTCGTCTGAATCTCATCCTTCCGGCCCGCCTGCATCCGCAGCACCACTTCCAATACAATAAAAGGCCTGTTCTTAATAATGCTGGTGCGATAGCCGAATTCCATTGTATCGTTATCCAATACCAGAATCCTGCCTTCCTGATCCATCACTTTGACCGACTCCGTAATCTGCTTCATCTCGCCATCATATGCACCAGCATTCATAACAACACCGCCGCCGATGCTTCCGGGAATCCCTGCAGCGAACTCCATGCCGGAAAGTTCTGCATCTCTCGCAACAGCAGCAGTCCTGGATAAAAGAGCTCCCGCCTGCACATAAATATGGTCTCCCTCTACCGTAATGCGGTTCATTCCCTCGCCGAGCTTAATAACAATGCCCCGGTAGCCCTTATCGCCGACCAGTAGATTGCTTCCGTTTCCGAGAATAAAATAATCCTGCTCTATCTGGTTCAGATAGGGAACGAGTTTTAATAACTCTTCTTCCCGCTCTATCAGGACCATACATTCCGCCGCTCCACCCACTCTGAAGGTCGTATGCCTGCTCATGGGCTCGTCAAAAAGCATCCTCTCTTTTGGAATGATATTTTCAATATAACCATACATACCTGTATTCAAACTCAATTTTCGCACCGTCTCATTTCTTAAATATATGATGTCTGTTTCATTATATGCCGTTTTTTCAATCTAATACCATTTTCGCAGCACCATATATTCCTGCGTCATTTCCCAGTGTTGCCAGTGCAAAAACCGTATCCTTACATCCCTGGAATACTGTTTTTTCAAAAGGCGGCTTAATATAATCAAACAGCACCTCCCCTGCCTTTGAAACGCCTCCGCCGATCACAAAGATTTCCGGATTGATAATGCCCGCAATAATGCCAAGCCCTTTGCCCAAATATTCACCGAATTTCCGGGCGACTTCAATTGCCAGTTCATCCCCTGCTTTTACCGCATCGAAAACCGTTTTGGCCGAAACTTCACCGTTTCTCAAAACACTGTCCTTATCGCTTGCCTGCAGGGCTCTGTTTGCCAGCCTTGTAATACCGGTCGCGGAAGCATATTCTTCCAGACAGCCGAAATTACCGCAGCCGCAGCTTTCCGTTTCATGATCCTCCACATGGATATGCCCGATTTCTCCGCCTGCTCCGGTCGAACCGGTCATAATCTCTCCATTGATGATGATTCCTCCGCCAACGCCGGTCCCCAAAGTAACAGCGACCAGATTTTGATATCCCTGTCCGCCGCCTTTCCACATTTCCCCAAGCGCCGCCACATTGGCATCATTGCCGCCTTCTACACGCATTCCATGAAGCAGTCCGGTCAGTTCTTTCTTCAAATCGAATTGTCCCCATCCGAGGTTAACAGCCTTGTGCACGATACCGTTTCCGTCCACCGGCCCCGGCACGCCTACTCCTACACCCGCCACCTCTTCTGTGACAATTTTTTTCTCGCCCATCTTCGCCTGAATACTCTCCGCAATATCAGGTAAAATCTTCTTCCCGCCATCCTCTGTTCTGGTCGGTATTTCCCATTTATCAATTACATTGCCGTTCGCATCGAACAGCCCCATTTTCACCGTAGTACCGCCTACATCCACACCAAACACATAATTCGCCATCTCTCTGCTTTCCTTTCTCTTATTATACTTGTTAGGTAATTGCGAAACGCATTATTTCAAGACAGCAGTTGTGCAAAATAGACAAATCGCAAGCAGGACGCTGTGTCG
>CAJTUC010000017.1 GCA_910579395.1 uncultured Lachnospiraceae bacterium
TAAAAGAGCACCCGGAGGCGAGGGCGGCCGATTTGAAACAGGCGTTTACGGATGATTCCATCGCCGGAATCATCTGCGCCATCGGTGGGGACGACACTTACCGGTTGTTGCCGTATCTCATGGAAGATGAGGAATTTATCAATGCAGTAAAAAAACATCCGAAGCTGTTTACGGGATTTTCCGACACAACGGTCAACCATTTGATGTTGTACCGGCTTGGACTGTGTACTCTTTACGGGCCGAATTTTATCTGTGATCTGGGAGAGATCGCGGAGCATATGCTGCCTTACAGCCGGACGGCGTTTGAAGGGTATCTGGAAGGAAACCCGTATGACCGGATAGTTTCCAGCCAGGTGTGGTATGAGGAAAGAACCGATTTTTCGAGAGCGGCAGTCGGAACGGACCGCATAGAACACAGAGAAGATCGGGGATATGAGCTTTTGCAGGGTCCGCAAGTCTTTTCCGGAGCACTGCTTGGCGGCTGTCTGGAAAGTCTTTATGATATTTTGACAAGCACGCGGTATGCCGATGAAAAAGATGTCTGCGAAAAGTACGGTATTTTTCCGGGAAAAGAGGAATGGGAGGGTAAAGTCCTGTTTGTGGAGACCAGTGAGGAAAAGCCGGAGCCCGCTCTGGTGGAAAAGGCGCTGGCGGTTTTGAAAGAGCGGGGGGTATTTGAGGCGGTAAACGGCGTTCTTGTGGGAAAACCGCAGGATGAGGCATATTATGAGGAATACAAAGAAGTATATCGGCGGGTCATAGACGATAAAAGGCTGCCCGTTGTATACAACGTGAATTTCGGCCATGCCACGCCCCGGTGCGCGCTGATGTACGGAGCCGTGGTCAGGGTCGATATGACGGAAAAGAAGATAGCATATGTGGAACCGGAAACGGAGCGGTTCCGGAAGCGGTTTCGGTGAAACATTTCTATTGCGGAAACGGATGGATAGAGTATAATAAGAACGTATACAGACAATTCCGCCGCGGCCGGTCCGCGCACAGTTCCCTTGGCGGTACGCTTTCGCTCCGCGAAAAGCAGCAGCAGACGCTAAGCTCGTGAGGAACCTCGCTAAAGCACACAGTTACTTTCAGTAACTGGCGCTTTTCAAGGGCCTTCGCGGGAACTGTGCGCGGACCGGACGGCGGAAGTCATTCGTTTTGCAGGGACATATCGGTTCCGCGTGGGAAAACGGACAGTACCTTCGTACCAGAGATGTGAAGAAAACGCAGACCGCTTTTGAAGACCAGCTGCAAAGGCTGGGGACGGATTATCTGGATATCGGCATGATACATTATGTGGATGGTGCGGATGATTATGAAAAGGTATTCAGCAGTGAATTTATCGAATATTGTAAGAAATTAAAGGCGGAAGGGAAGATTCATTGTCTCGGCATGAGCTCTCATAATCCGGTGATCGCAAGGAAAGCCGTGGAGACGGGACTGCTCGATGTCCTGATGTTCTCGGTCAATGCGGCGTATGATATGCAGCCGCCGACGGAGGACTGTGAACAGCTTTGGAACCCTGAGAATTATAAAAATGGCAGCAAAGGCATCGACCCGGAGCGGAAGGCGTTGTATGAGCTGTGCGAGCGGGAAGGCGTTGCGATCGATGTCATGAAGGCATTTGGCGGCGGCGATATGCTCCATGAGGAGTATTCTCCGTTCGGGGCAGCTTTCAATGAATACCAGTGTATTGATTACTGCCTGACGAGGCCGGGTGTCGTGGCGGTCATGGCGGGATGCCGCTCGATAGAAGAAATGGAAAAATTGCTGCGTTATTATGAGGTTTCCAGAGAAGAACGGGATTATTCCACTGTTCTGTCCAAAATAGAGAAGTTTCAGTTAAAGGGTAATTGTATGTACTGCGGGCATTGTGCGCCGTGCTCTGTCGGTATCAATGTAGCGGATGTGAACAAATATTTGAATCTGGCGCTGGCGCAGGGAGAGGTTCCTGAAACGGTCGCGGACCATTACAAGGCATTGGAGCATCACGCTTCGGAATGTATCGCCTGCGGCAGCTGTGAGCGGAACTGTCCGTTTGCGGTAGGCATCATCGAGAAGATGAAGAAGGCTGCAGAAGTATTTGGATATTAATAAAATGACATATCGGGAGAATCGGAATAGATGAAAGGCATAGTCACCACAATGACAGAGAAAGAGACCGCAGGAAAGGGAAAAGAATTGCAAAGCACTGCTGTGCGGTGTGTCGCGCTGGATATGGACCGGACCACCCTGAACAGCGAAGGCCGCCTTTCTGCAGGAAACAGGAAAGCGCTTGAGGAGATCATTGCGGCAGGCGTTCATGTAATCATCGCCAGCGGCCGCGCTTTTGATACGCTGCCGAAAGATGTGGCGGAACTGCCCGGTGTTGAATATGCGATCACGTTAAATGGTGCCGCCATGTATCATATACCCACCGGAAAATGCCTGAAACGATATCGTCTTTCGGAGAAGGCGGCAGAGATGATCATGAAGGCGACGGAAGAGGAAAACGTGACCTATGAGGCTTTTATCGATGGCCGCGCTTATGCGGGAAATGATTTTCTAAAAGACCCGGAGGCATTCGGCGTTACGCCCCAGGCCGTTTCCTATGTGCGGACGACCAGACGCGGTGTGGACGATATCGTTCGGTTTATTTATGAAAATAAACATCACCTGGACAGTATGGACATGATCGTTCGGGATGAAGGGCACCAGAAAAAAATCTGGGAGAAGGTAGCAGAAGCAACGGATGAAGTCTACATAACATCATCTATTAAGAATCTCGTAGAGGTTGCCAATAAAAATGCCGGAAAGAAAGCGGGCCTTGCTTTTTTTACGGAACTGCTCGGCCTGAAAAGGGAAGAGGCAGCAGCTTTTGGAGATGCGGATAACGATATCGATATGATACGCTATGCCGGCTGCGGCATCGCGATGGCCAATGCCTCTGAAAGCTGTAAACAGGCTGCGGATTTTATTACCGGGCATCATGATGAGGACGGTGTCGCAGAAGGACTCAGAGAAATATTAAAATTAATATCATGACACAGAATGTAGAAATTTCCTTGCCAAGCACACATTATATAGTATATAATAGGTGCGAGGTTGACATAAGGCTCATTACGATTCCGGCTGCGGATTTATATGGGGGTGGCATGATGGCGGCAATGGCATTTAACAGCGTGTTCTTTAACCACGAGATACCTTTTTGTAAAGTATATGGTGTGGACGAGAAAGAAAAGATTGAGAAACTTTTTTTGAAAAACGGGATTTCTTTCTGCATGAAATGGCAGAAGGACAGGTTGTGGGAACGTTTGAGAAATAAGGATTTTCAGGGAGAAAGTGTTTTTACGGTGCATATTAATGAGGCGGACCGGAGCAGGGCTGCGGATTTGATAGCGGATTTGGACTGCGTGGCGTATCAGCTTTCTTAGAAAGCATCCGGTGCGTTGGGCTGAACGGGAATGAGGATTTACATGGAAGAAAAATTCATCGAAGTAAAGCAGTTGTATAAAACATTTCATACGAAGAAAAAGGACATCGAGGTATTGAAGGGGATTGACCTTTCGGTGGAAAAAGGAGAGATTTACGGCATTGTGGGTTTCAGCGGCGCCGGGAAATCTACGTTGGTCCGGTGTATCAACCGACTGGAGGAGCCGGACAGCGGGAGCGTCAAAATCGGAGATAAAGAGATAACCGCGCTTGGAAAAGCGCAGCTGAATGCACAGAGAAGGAAGATTGGCATGATCTTTCAGCAGTTTAATCTTTTTGATTCCATGACGGTAGCGCAGAATATCGCCTATCCGTTGAAACTGACCGGAACTTCTTCCAGAGAAGTCGATGCGAGGGTAGATGAAATGCTTTCGTTAGTAGGGCTGACGGAAAAAAAGAATGCTTATCCGGGTGAACTTTCCGGCGGTCAGAAGCAGAGGGTCGGTATCGCGAGAGCTTTGGCAAATCAGCCGGATGTGCTTTTATCGGATGAGGCGACGAGCGCGCTTGACCCGCAGACGACCCTTTCCGTATTGGACCTGCTCAAGGAGATCAATAAAAAGCTGGGACTGACGATCATTCTGATCACACATGAGTTGGAAGTTATTAAATATACCTGTCATAGAATGGCGGTCATGGAGGATGGAAAAATTCTGGAGAAGGGGCCGGTCAGGGATATTTTTCAGAATCCTGAGTGCGCTACTGCCAGAAATTTTATCGGCGTTTATAATAAATTCAGAAGTGATTACTGGCAGGAGGATGCGGAATGAGTTTATATAAATATTCTTTTTGGGAAGTATTGCGTCATTCCTTCAGCGCAGAAGTATGGGAGCAGGTGATTCCGGCCATCAGCGAGACGATGTACATGGTCGGTGTTTCTTCCGTTTTTGTGCTTGTATTCGGTATCCTGCTCGGTCTGATCCTGGTCATGACGAGCAAAGAGGGGCTGATGCCCTGTAAGATTATACATACGATTCTGGGTGCCGTCATTAACTGTTTCCGTTCCCTGCCGCAGGTCATCATCATCATTGTCATGCTGCCGGTGGCAAGGGCGTTAGTCGGTAAATCGTATGGTTCCAATGCCTGTATCATTTCGCTCGTGGCAAGTTGTGTGCCGCTTTTTGCGCGGCTTGTGGAAAGCAGTCTGTTAGAGCTTGACAAGGGTAAGATTGAAGCGGCGAAAGCGATGGGAAGCGGGAATTTCCGCATTTTATTTACGATCATGGTTCCGGAAACGCTGCCGTCTTTAATCAGAGCGTTCACGAATGCGGTCGTTATTGTTATTTCCATGACGGCGCTTGCCGGAAGCTTCGGTGCGGGCGGTATCGGTTATATTGCGGTAACATACGGTTATACGAGGTTTCAGCATGATTTGTTATTCGCGACGATCATCGTGCTCATTGTGATCGTACAGGCTGTGCAGCTTGTGGGAGATACGATTTCCAAATTGATTTTGAAAAAACGTCATTTAATATAAAATTGACAGATGGGCCGTTGACGGATAACGGCAGAAAATCTGACATTTAAGACGGCGAGAGCCGATTAAATGAATATATTTAGAAAAGAGGAGAAAAATTATGAAAAGGAAACTTGCAGTCATGCTGATGACCGCTGTGACGGCGTCTGCCCTGCTTACAGGATGCGGCGGTCAAGGGGACACAGCAGCAAACGGAACGGACAATGCCGCAGATGCGGCGGACACCGCAACAGAGGGGGCGGATACAGCGGGAGATGCGACAGCTGCGGATAATACGGAAGCAGCAGATGCCGGCAGCGACGCGGATGCCGATAAGGATTCGGCGGGAGAAACCGTTGTTTTAAAAGCGGTCTGCGATCTGACACCCCACAGCGAAATCCTGAATGCGGCAGCAGATTTACTTGCAGCAGAGGGCATTGAACTGGATATCGTATCCACAACATGGGATGCGACATGGAACGATATGCTGATTGACGGTGAAATTGATTTTGCATATTTCATGCATGTTCCGGCGATGGAGAGCATTGAGGAAGAGATGGGCGCAACTTTATACAGCATGGGCGGTATTCATGTAGAACCTTATGCGTGCTTCTCTGATAAGTATGCGGCGAAGGAAGAATTGCCGGAGAACGCAGTAATTGCGATTCCGAACGATTCCTCCAATGAGTACAGAGCTTTGAAGGTATTGGAAACAGAAGGATTTATCAAGCTGAATCCGGATATGACGGCAATCGATGCGTCAATCCAGAAAATCGATGAATATTTGATTCCGATTGAGATCATCGAGATGGACCAGGCTAATATCATTCCTTCCGCAGCGGATTTTGACGCTTATTTTGTCAATGTCAACAGAGCATTGGAAGCGAATATTGATACGACTTCCTATCTGATGAGAGAAGGCGAAGATTCCGAATATGCGAACATCATTACCGTAACGGAAGCGAACAAAGACAATGAAGCGATCAAGAAGCTGGTAGAAATCCTGCAGTCCGATGAGATCAAACAGTTCATTACGGACAATTTCAACGGAGCGGTCATTCCGGCGAAAAATTAGGAAGAACCGGGATTTCTTCAAACGGAAAAATATAATGGCATGATCTGAATACATCCCCGGGAAGGCATTTCCGGGGATGTTCGTTCAGATACGGGAAAAGCAGTGAAGCAGGAGAGGGCCGGGACTTACGATGAATAATTTGGAATACTATAAAGTTTTTTATCATATTGCGGAAAGTGGAAGTTTGACAGCGGCGGCGGATGAACTCGCGATTTCTCAGCCGGCGGTCAGCCAGTCCGTGAAGCAGCTTGAAACTGCCCTTGGAACGAAGCTTTTTATCAGAGCGCCGCGTGGTGTGAGATTGACGAAAGAAGGGGAACTGCTCTATAATTATGTTGCCAAAGGATATGAGCAGTTCGCACTGGGAGAGAAGAAGCTGAAACAGATGTTGAATCTGGAACTGGGAGAAATCCATATCGGCGCCAGCGATATGACGCTGCAGTTTTATCTGCTTCCGTATCTGGAGCAGTTTCATGAGAAATATCCCGGCATTCGGGTCGTGGTAACGAATGCGCCAACACCGGAAACATTGTGCAATTTGCAGGAGGGCAGACTCGATTTCGGGGTCGTCAGTACACCTTTTGAGGAAACGGCCTCTTTGCATTCAGAAGTTGTGCGGGAAATAGAGGATATTTTCGTAGCGGGCAGGAAGTTCATCCAGTACAAAAATAAAATGTTGGATTTACAGGAATTAGAGGAAATGCCGCTTATTTTTCTGGAAGGCATTACGAGCACACGACGCAATATGGAATTGTTTCTTAGAGAGAACCATGTGGAGGTCCATCCGGAATTTGAACTGGCTACAAGCGAGATGATCGTACAGTTCGCGCTGCGCAATCTCGGTATCGGCTGTGTCGTCAGAGACTTTGCAGAGGAATATCTGGAAACCGGACAGTTATTTGAACTACGTTTTAATAACATGATTCCGAAAAGACATTTCTGTGTCGTAACAGATGGACATAATCCGATGTCCGCGGCAACCGGAAATCTATTGCGGCTGTTCCGTGCGCAGCAGGCAGAAATATAAATAAGCAATTGCGAAACTAGGTTTTCGAAGGCCCCTGTTGTACAAAATAGACAAATCGCAAGCAGGGTGCTATGTCACCGCCGGTGTTTAGACGCCGTATTATGGCGTCTTATGCACCGTTGCGAGTGACAGCGCAGCGAAAGCGTGCTCTGCGGTGATTGTCTATTTTGTACAACGGGAGCTTTTAAAAACATTGTTTCGCAATTGCTTGAAATATAAAGAAAGGCGGAGATAGTACAATGATTAGAACCATTATTTTTGATATCGGAAACGTGCTTGCGGATTTTACATGGGAAGCGCATTACAGGCGGTTTGGTTATACGGGTATTCAGTTAGAACGTCTGACACGGGCTACTGTGAAAAACGATGCCTGGAATGAATACGACAGGGGGACGCTGAGCGATGAAGAAGTTCTGCAGAGATTTATCGACAGTGACCCGGAGATGGAAGCGGATATCCGTAAATGCCTTGCCAATGTGGAAGGAATGGTCGTGCGGAACGACTATGCGATTCCCTGGATTCAGGAGTTAAAGCAGAAAGGATATCAGACGCTGTATCTGTCCAATTTTTCGGAAAAGGCGGCGAAAGAATGCGCTAAGGCATTGGATTTCCTGCCCTATATGGATGGCGGTATCTTATCCTGGCAGGAAAAAGTCATTAAACCGATGCCGGAAATTTATCAGTTGTTGATCGACCGGTATCAGCTTGTTCCGGAAGAATGTGTTTTTCTGGATGATACGCAGAAGAATCTGACCGGAGCGGAAGCATTTGGGATACATACGATTCTGTTCAAAAACCAGGAGCAGGCAAAGGAAGAACTTCAAAGGCTCGGCGTAAGCTGAGCCTTTTTTGAACGGAAGAGATTGTGGGCGGAAAATAGGGGCGTAAGCAGCGGATAGCAAAATTTGAGGAATGTTTCCTGTAAATTGCAGAGACGGGGCGTCGGGATAATTATATAATAAGCCAAACAGATTTTTGCCGCCGGGAAGGATGGGGAAAGAGCATGAAAGCATTGACATTGCCGAGGCTTATCGGTGACGGTATGGTATTACAGCAGAAAAAGAAAGTGCGCATATGGGGGGAAGACGAACCGGGGCGGAAGGTCACGCTTCTTTTTCTCGATAATGAATACAGCGGCGTGGCTGGCAGTGACGGTGTATGGGAGATCTTTCTGCAGGAGATGGAGCCGGGCGGGCCCTATGCAATGCGGATTCAGGACGATGCCGGAGAAGAAAGAAATGTGAAGGATATTTTGGTCGGCGATGTGTGGATGTGCTCCGGTCAGTCCAATATGGAACTTCCCATGCGCAGGGTCGTTGACCGTTATCCGCAGGAATTGGAACAGTGTAGAACGGCAAGGAGTGCACTCCCTGTCCGTACTTTTAAGATAACCGAAAAAAGTGATTTTCACGGGCCCTTGAAGGACCATGAGAGCGGGGAGTGGACGGCGCTTACGAAGGATACGCTGCTTGATTTCTCGGCGACGGCCTATTTTTTTGCCAAGCATCTGTATCATATTTCGGGCGTACCGGTGGGACTGATCAATGCAAGTCTCGGCGGTTCCAGGATTGAATCCTGGATGGGCAGAGATATGCTGGCGGGATATGATGATTTTCTGACGCTGACAGACAAGTATTGCGATGATGCTTTTGTGGCAGAAAGGCTGGAACGGAATGCCCGGCAGTCGGCCGCGTGGCACAGCCGGCTGGATGAGATGGACCTGGGGCTCCGGGAGGATTGGGCGCAGGAGAAGATGCCGGAAGATGCGCCGGACAGCGTGGCGGAAAGAGCATCGGAATGTGCGGCGGATGAAGAGACGGCGGAAGGTTCCGCGTGGCAGGATGTGGAGATTCCTTTCTTTTTTCGGGATACGGCATTAAAGGGCTTTATCGGGAGCGTGTGGTTTCGCAGGAAATTTACCGTCGGGAAAGAACTCGCCGGTAAAGAGATGAAACTGTGGCTCGGAACCATTGTGGACAGCGATACCGTCTATGTCAACGGCGTATGCGTGGGCCATACGGATTATCAGTATCCGCCCAGAAAATATGTTGTGCCGGCCGGCCTTTTAAGAGAAGGACAGAACACCATCGTCATCCGTGTGAAAAGTGAGATTGGGCAGGGCAGATTTACCGACGGCAAGACATATGCGCTTTTTCGGGGAGAGGAAAGAATTGATTTATCCGGTATCTGGAAATACCGGGTGGGAGCTTCCTGTGAGATGGTCGGAGAGACAGACTTTGTAAACTGGAAACCTACGGGGCTGTATCATGCGATGATGGCGCCCTGTCACCGCTATACGATTGCCGGACTCCTCTGGTATCAGGGGGAGTCCAATACGCATGCTGCCGCATCCTGCTATCTGGACCTTATGGAAAGGATGATCGCGGGATACAGAGAGAAATGGAAGGAAGAACTGCCGTTTTTCTATGTGCAGCTTCCTAATTTTTCTGCAGAAGTCTATGAAAAGGACCGGCATGAACTGTACAGCGACTGGCCCGGTATTCGGGAAGCACAGAGGAAGGCTTTGAAGATTCCCGGAACGGGAATGGCGGTCGCAATCGATCTTGGGGAAGATAACGATCTGCATCCTCTGAATAAAGAAGGAGTCGGTTACCGGCTGGCCATGCAGGCGGCTGCAGTCTTATACGGAGCCGGAAAAGAATGCAGCGGTCCGCAGATATGCGGTATTGAGATGGGCTGCGAAGGTCCACGGATATGTGGTACCGAGCCGGCGTGCGGCGGCCGGCAGGTGCGGCTTCACTTTCGAAATGCGGCCGGAATGTATGCCCATTCGGAAAATAAGGGAATGGAGATAAAAGATTTTGAGATCATGGACGGAGAAGGCCGGCTTTTTCCCGTAAAAGCTGTTATCGCAGAAAATGACGTTATACTCACATGGAAAGAGAAAAAAACAACCATATGGAAAGAGGAAAACCTGTTCACAGGGAAAGAGGCAACGGCCAGGATACAGGAAATCAGATATTGTTATCGTAACACGAACCAGGGCGCATTGCTCTATAACAAAGACGGGTTCCCGATGAGCCCGTTTCGGCTCGAGCGACAGGAGATATTAGCGTTGGCAGGAATGGAGGATTTGGATGAACGGAAAATATAGCTGGAATGATGGATGGTCATTTTTGAAAACATCTGTCGGGACTTCCTATGCGGAAGCAGCGGCGCGGAAGAAAGAATTCACGGCGGTGAATATTCCTCATGACTGGCTGATCTATGACGTCTTGAATTTATATCAGGACAGTGTTGGATGGTATTGGAAGCGCTTTTTCTGGCAGGAAAAAGAAGAAAAAAAGGCTTTTATTATTTTTGAGGGCATTTATATGGACAGCACTGTTTATATAAACGGAACAACGGCCGGGGAGTGGAAGTATGGCTATTCAGCATTTACACTGGATATTACGGAGTATCTCAGGCAGGGAGAGAACGAGATCCTGATCAGCGCCAGCTTTCATAATCCCAATAGCCGCTGGTATTCGGGAGCCGGCATCTACCGTAATGTCTGGTTCAAGGTGACGGATAGAACATGGCTGCCCGAAAATGCCGTGTATATCAGTACGAAAAGAATGGAAGAAAATACGTTTCTTCTTTCTCTGGAAGGCGAGATAGCGGGAGAACGGAGAAAGGAAGCGGTTCTGCTGTACAGACTCTATGATGAGGATGGAAACGAGGTGGCGCTGAAAGCGGCGGAAGCGGTAGAAGCGTGCGGAAAAAATGCCGGGAAAGAGGAATCGTGCGGGAAAGACAAAGAAAACCCTGTGGAAAGTTCTGACAGGAAATATCTGGTTGGCAATGTGAAATTGTGGGATACCGAAAACCCGGCGCTTTATACGCTGCATACGGAGCTTGTGCTGGACGGAAAAGTCATTCAGCATATGGAAGAGAGATTCGGTTTCCGCTTTTTCCGTTTCGATCCGGACAAAGGATTTTTCCTGAACGGGCGGCATTTGAAACTGCATGGGGTCTGTGAGCATCATGACTTGGGGGCTCTTGGAGCGGCTTTTCATAAGCCGGCCATGAGAAGGAAATTCCGGATATTAAAAGAAATGGGCGTTAATGCGGTGCGGGGGGCTCATAACATGATGGCTCCCGGTTTCCTGGAACTGGCGGATGAAATGGGAATCCTGGTAATCTCGGAAGCTTTTGATATGTGGGAACGCTCTAAAACAACCTATGACTATGGCAGGTTTTTCCGGGAATGGTCGGCAAGGGATGTGGAAAGCTGGGTCAGACAGGACAGAAACCATCCCTGTGTATTGATGTGGAGTATCGGGAATGAAATTTATGACACCCATGCGGGAGAGCGCGGGCAGGAAATCACCCGTTACCTGAAGGAACTGGTAGAAAGTCATGATGCCCTGCAGAATGCGCCGGTGACGCTTGCCTCTAACTATATGCCCTGGGAAAATGCGCAGAAATGTGCGGATATTGTAAAGCTTGCGGGTTATAATTACTCGGAGAAGTATTATGAAAAGCACCATGCCGAGCATCCTGACTGGGTGATATACGGAAGCGAAACCGCTTCTATCGTGCAGAGCCGGGGAATCTATCATTTTCCCCTGCGGGCGGGCATTCTGGCGGAGGATGACGAACAGTGTTCGGCACTCGGCAACAGCCCGACGAGCTGGGGAGCGAAATCACTGGAACAGTGTGTGACACTTGACCGGGATACGGCATTTTCCCTCGGACAGTTCCTCTGGTCGGGATTTGACTATATCGGCGAGCCGACGCCCTATCATACGAAGAATTCTTATTTCGGGCAGGTCGATACCGCCGGTTTCCCGAAGGATTCCTATTATGTGTGGAAGTCTGCGTGGACGGATTACCGGAAAGCGCCGATGATACATCTTTTTCCTTATTGGGATTTTAATGAAGGACAGCTGATCGATGTGCGGATTTGTTCCAACGCGCCCTTTGTGGAGCTGTTTCTGAACGGTATAAGCCTTGGCAGGCAGGCGCTTGCGCATGAGCCGGGAAGCGGCGGCCATATTCTGGCAGACTATCAGGTTCCATACGAGAAAGGTGTGCTGGCGGCGGCCGCCTATGATGAGAACGGCAGAAAGATTGCAGAGACGGAAAGACGCTCCTTTGGCAATTCCGTCAGGATTGTCATAACGCCGGATATATCATATAAGTCGGATATGTCATGTAAGCCGGACGCGTCCGATAAGTCGGAAGAGACGCAGAAGAAATCGGAAGTGCCGCCGATTACGGCGGATGGCAGAGACCTGCTCTTTTTGACGGTCAGCACCGTGGACGAGGAAGGAAATCCGGTGGAAAATGCCTGTGACAGAATCGATTTGCGCGTGACGGGTGCGGGCAGACTGGTCGGGCTGGATAACGGCGACAGTACAGATTTTGACAGTTATAAGGGAACGAGCCGGCGGCTGTTTAGCGGAAAGCTTCTCGCAATCGTGCAGGCGGATAAAAGGCCGGGGGAAATCCGGGTCGAGGCATCGGGCAGAGGGATTCAGACTGCCTGTTTTACCTGTATGACGGTGGCAGATAAGAATGTCATATTGCAAAAAAATGACATTCCATGCGGTAAAGAAGAGGAAACATCCGAATACAGGGAAGAAAATAAACCCGCCCTCGTCCGTCTCGGAAAAGAGGGGGAGATTCCTGTCCGCAGGATTGTTCTGCGTTCACCGGATGGCCGGATATTTACGAAAGATAAGAATGTATTGACGGCACAGGCATTTATCGAGCCGCCGCAGGCTGACGATCGGGAACTGTTCTTCAAGGCGGTGAATGACACCGGCGTACCGGTATCGTTTGTTACACTGGAGCAGCACGGCGCTCAAGTCAAAATGACGGCGAAGGGGGACGGAACATTTCGGCTTTTTGCCATGTCGAAGAGCGGAAGCGATGGAATCAGGGTGATGTCCCAGCTGGAATTTCGGATAGAGGGCCTTGGACAGGCACATAAGAATCCCTATGAATTTATTTCGGCAAGCCTTTATGATGCTGTAAAAGGCGAAGTCGGAAATGGGAACGAGAGAGGTGTTGCGACGGGAAGGGACGGCGAAACGATTCTTTCATACAGCGATATCGACTTCGGTCAGTTCGGGAGCGATGAAATCACGATGCCGATTTTTGCCTTGAACGATGACCCTTATGCCATGCAGATTTGGGAGGGCGTTCCGGAAGAAGAGGGAAGCGAAATGCTCGCGGATGTCATTTATCAAAAACCTTCCATCTGGAACGTATATCAGTCCGAGACCTGGCGGTTAAAAAGGCGCCTGAAAGGAATTACGACGATAAGCTTCCATCTTTATGCCAAAGTGCATATCAAAGGTTTTACTTTTACGCAATATGCAAAAGCATGGCAGCGTCTGGCGGCGGGAGAGGCGGATGCGGTCTATGGGGACAGTTTCCGCAGAGTGGGAAATGCGATCGAGCAGATTGGAAATAATGTTTCTCTTGTTTTCCGAGAGATGGATTTTGGCGAAAATGCCGTAAAGGGAATCGCGATAAAAGGCAGGACCGGAAACGGTGCGAATACGATTCATGTGCGTTTTGCAAACGTGACGGAAGAAATCAAGCAGATCGTGGAATTTCCGGAATGCACGGATTATGCCGAGGTGGAATTTGCACTGGAATCCGTCTGCGGAAAATGGGATGTGACTTTCGTTTTCCTTCCGGGGAGCTGTTTTGACTTTAATTCCTTCCGGTTCTATTCATGATCGCCCGCTCATTTCTCGCCGGGGCCGGCGCTGCCGCCTGAAATTGTGTTTTTTTTCGTTCGGTTCAGGCTTTTGTATTCGGAAGGGGTGCAGTGCTTCGCGGCTTTAAAAATGCGGTTGAACGTTGATAGACTGCCAAAGCCCGAACGCATTGCGACCTCGGTAATGGAAATATTCGGCTCGATCAGCAGCGTTTCCGCGTGGTTGATTCTTTTCTGTGTCAGATATTCGTAACAGGAGACTCCTGAGAACTGCTTGAACAGTCTGGAAAAATGGAACTTGGAAAAGCCCGCCAGATCGGCAAGGTCATCCACGTTGATATTTTCGGTGCAGTGATCTGTGATATAGTTGCAGACATCCATAAATTTTTCGATATATTCGTGCTGCTTGCTCGATGTGATGCCGGGGAACTTTTCGCTTGCATTGAAGTTCGTGCGGCCGATGGCGACGAAAAAGTGAATGATTAGCGAATAGATATAGGCTTCCGTGAACGGGATCCTGTTATCATATTCGCGGCTGATCTCATCCAGATAAGAACAGAGCTGTGCATTCAGTTCCGGGTATTCTTTCCGGCTGACGAGTGCATATGGATGCAGGGAATGGATCAGAGAATCCATTCCTTTTACGTTGCAGATCAGGCCGTAATCCAGCAGGATGATGAGCCGCTCACCTTCATCGCCATCCGGACCCGGCGGCGGAGCGATCAGGCGATGCAGCGTGCCGGGCGGCGTGATGAAAATATCTCCTTCATGGAAAGTATGCGGGCTTTCGTCGATGACGACCGTATATTTTTTCCGCACGGGCATGATGATCTCCATTGCGGTGTGCCAGTGAAGCGGATAATCTTCCGCTTCCATATTGTGGTACAGTTTGATGCTCGGAAAATAATCGTATGCTACCGTTTCGTGAATACCGTTCAAAATTTTTATCATAGCGAAAGCTCCTGTCAGTGGTGTGTTCAGCCTCAATCTAGCACAAATTAATTAATGTGTCAAATCAATTTTTGCTATACACAGATTGCCTGATTTGGCAAAAGGTGAGCAAAATGCTTTAAAAATAAAAGAAGAATGCAGAAAAAATATAAAAAATGATTAGAAAAAAGCATATCTCAAAATTTTTCAGGAGAAGAATTAGCAATATTTGGTCATACTAAAGCAGGATATGAAGAGTTCGTACTGTCAGACTGTTGTATACTCTGATTAATAATCGTGCGAAAATTCGCCATTATTTTATAAAAAATAGAAAAGAACCTATGGGAGGAGCAGGAATGGAGCTTGTAAGAAATGAGGTCAAGAATGCAGAATTTGAAGAACGTGCCCGTAGTCTGGTCGCACAGATGACATTGGAGGAGAAAGCGTTTCAAATGGTACATGGCGCGCCTGCCATAGAAAGACTGGGAATCAAAGCTTATAACTGGTGGAATGAGGCGCTTCACGGCGTGGCGAGAGCGGGAACGGCTACCGTTTTTCCGCAGGCAATTTCGCTTGCGGCTACGTTTGACGAGGATTTTCTTGAAGAAGTGGCGGATGCCATTTCCACAGAGGGCAGGGCGAAGTTCAATGCACAGCAGAAATTTGAGGATTTTGATATTTATAAAGGGCTGACTTTCTGGTCGCCTAATGTGAATATTTTCAGAGACCCGAGATGGGGCAGGGGGCATGAGACGTTTGGAGAAGACCCCTATTTGACGTCCAGACTCGGCGTGCGGTTTGTAGAAGGGCTGCAGGGACACGATGAGAACTATATGAAGGCAGCGGCCTGCGCCAAGCATTTTGCGGTACATAGCGGGCCGGAGGATCTGCGTCATGAGTTCAATGCGGAAGTGAGCAGACAGGATTTGTATGAGACCTATCTGCCGGCCTTTAAGGCCTGTGTGCAGGAAGCGAAGGTGGAAGCGGTCATGGGCGCTTATAACCGTACGAATGGAGAACCGTGCTGCGGCAGTAAGACACTTTTACAGGATATTCTGCGAAATGAATGGGGCTTTAAGGGGCATGTTGTTTCCGACTGCTGGGCCATCCGGGATTTTCATAACGGTCATGGCATAACGGCGGGAGCCGAGGAGTCGGTGGCGCTTGCGGTTACAAACGGCTGTGACTTGAACTGCGGCAATCTTTTCGTTTATGTCAGGGATGCTGTGGAGAAAGGGATGATACCGGAGGAAAGAGTGGACGAAGCGCTGGTTCATCTTTTTACGGCAAGAATGAAACTGGGGATGTTCGACGAAAAGACAAAGACTCCCTATGATGACATTCCTTATACGGTCGTCGATTCCGCCAAAATGCAGGCGCTGAATTTGAAGGCGGCTGAAAAATGCGTCGTCCTTTTGAAAAATGACAATCATCTTCTGCCTCTCGATCAGTCATCCGTGAAAACAATCGGTGTGATTGGCCCGAATGCCAATAACAGAAAAGCGCTGGTCGGTAATTATGAGGGTACGGCGTCGCGCTATTATACGATTGCGGAAGGCATTCAGGAATATGTGGGAGAAGATATCCGGGTGCTGGTATCCGAGGGCTGTCATTTGTGTAAAGAAAAGATCAGCAATCTGAGCCAGGGACAGGACAGGGATTCGGAAGTAAAGGCAGTCTGTGATGCGAGCGACGTTGTGATCATGTGTCTTGGACTGGATTCCGGGCTGGAAGGGGAGGACGGCGATAAGGGCAATCAGTATGCCAGCGGCGATAAACCGAATCTGAATCTTCCGGGCAGACAGCAGGAAATTCTGGAAATCGCCCATGCGAGCGGAAAGCCTGTCGTACTCGTGCTTTTATCGGGGAGCGCGCTGGCGGTGAATTGGGCGGACGAACATATTCAGGCCATCGTGCAGGGCTGGTATCCTGGTGCACAGGGCGGAAAAGCGATTGCGAGGGTGCTTTTTGGAGAGAAGAACCCGGAGGGCAGGCTGCCCGTTACGTTCTACCGGACGACGGAAGAACTGCCGGAATTTATTGATTATTCCATGAAAGGAAGGACATACCGCTATATGGAACAGGAAGCGTTATATCCTTTCGGCTACGGATTGTCTTATACGGATTTCACCTATACGGATGCGGCCTTATCCGCCGATACGCTGAACAGTGACGGCATCGAGGTGAAGGCCGTTGTGACGAATACGGGGGACCGGGAAGGAACGGAAACGGTACAGGTCTATGTCAAAGCGGAAAGGGAAGGCACGCCGAATGCCCAGCTGAAGGGAATCCGAAAAGTGGCTTTACAGGCGGGAGAAAGCAGAGAGATTGTGATAAAGCTTCCGCTCAGCGCTTTTGCATTATATGACGAGCAGGCGGTCAGCAGAGTCGGCCGGGGAAAATATCTTGTATCAATCGGCGGAACACAGCCGGAGAGCCGGAGCGAAAAGCTGACCGGGAAAAAGGTTGCGGTACTTCCGGTAACAGCGGAAGAGGAGATTGTTTTCGGATAGGCTTTGCGGTAAACAGTATGACAGGGAATGGGGGAACAATATGGGTTTTGAACAGGCATGGCTTAATTATACGGAGAGAACATCCTGCGAGGGTGCGGATGAACTTCAATATATCTGTGTAGATATCGAAGAGGATTTTCGGCCGGCGAAGACCGGTCTGACAGAATTTGGTGCGGATGAACTGATTGAAAACGGTGTCAGGGAACTGCAGAATGCGTTGGAAGGGATGACGGGCTGCCGGCCTGTTTCCCGGGAACAGCCGGACGAAGGTGCGGGAAAGGGCATTCATCTGCTTTTTCAGAAGGGAATTCCGGCGGAAGGGTATCGTCTTTCAGAGAAGGACGGCAGCGTGAAGATTGCGGCATCCGATTCCAGAGGAATTTTATATGGTATCTTTGCATTGCTCCGTCAGATACGGATTGGGAAAACGCTCCGGGGAATGGAGTTTTCCAAAACGCCGGATATGCCGCTTAGAATGCTGAATCACTGGGATAATATGGATGGCAGTATCGAACGGGGATATTCAGGGGAATCCTTTTTCTTTGCAGATGATGAAATTCTGATAAATGACAGGACCGTCACATATGCGCGGCTTGCAGCCAGCGTCGGCATTAATGCTGTGGTGATCAACAATGTCAATGTGAAGGATGCCGCTACCTGGCTGATCACGGAGCGGTATCTTGGAAAAGTGAGAGAACTGAATGAAATCCTGTCCGGATACGGTATCAGGCTCTTCCTGAGCCTGAATTATGCGGCGCCCGTGGAACTTGGCGAACTGGAAAGCGCGGATCCTCTGGATGAACGGGTAAGAGGCTGGTGGAAAAAGAGGATGGAACTCGTGTTCCGGGAAGTACCGGGGTTCGGCGGTTTTCTGATCAAGGCGGATTCGGAAGGAAGACCAGGGCCTTTTACTTACGGCAGGACACATGCTGACGGCGCGAATATGCTGGCGGAGGCCGCGGCGCCCTATGGCGGGCTCATTATCTGGCGGTGTTTCGTCTACAATTGTCAGCAGGACTGGCGGGACTATAAGACCGACCGGGCGAGGTCCGGTTATGATAATTTTATCGGGCTGGACGGAATGTTTCTGGATAACGTCGTCTTACAGATTAAGAACGGTCCGATGGATTTTCAGGTGAGGGAGCCGGTGCATCCGCTCTTTGGCGGACTGACCGGAACGAATCAGATGCTTGAGGTGCAGATCGCGCAGGAATATACAGGGCAGCAGAGACATCTTTGTTATCTGATTCCGATGTTCAAAGAGATTCTGAGATTTAGAACGCATGTGAAGTCAAAAGAGGATACCGTCAGAGACATTGTTTCCGGTAAGGCTTTCGGACAAACGAACTGTGGCATTGCCGCGGTGGCGAACACGGGAAATGATGATAACTGGACAGGGCATGATATGGCCGCCGCGAATTTCTATGGTTTTGGCAGGCTCGCCTTTGATACAGACCTGACTGCAGAAGAAATTGCCGGAGAGTGGATTGGTATGACATACGGACAGGACGAACAGGTCATGGAAACGCTTCAGTATCTATTGATGCAGTCCTGGCCGGCTTATGAAAGTTATACGTCGCCTCTTGGCATCGGCTGGATGGTCAGTCCGAATAATCATTACGGCCCCAGCGTGGACGGCTATGAGTACAGCAGGTGGGGCACCTATCACCGTGCGGACTGTCAGGGAATCGGTGTGGACAGGAGCCATGACGGAACGGGGTATGCGCTTTTGTACAGAGAGCCGAACGCAGTCGTTTATGACGATAAGGAAAAGTGTCCGGACGAGCTTTTGCTTTTCTTTCATCACATTCCTTATCTATGGAAGCTTCGTTCCGGCAAGACGGTCATTCAGCATATTTATGATTCGCATTTCGAGGGGGTAGAGATGGTGGATGAGATGGTGGAGCGCTTTCGTAAATTACGAGGAAAGCTTCCGCAGAAGGCCTATGAACGGATGATGGAACGTTTTGTCCATCAAAAAGAACATGCGCGTGAATGGTGTGACCAAATAAATGCTTATTTTTATCGAAAATCTGGCATATCAGACGAAAGAAAAAGGAAAATTTATTGATTTGTTCATGAATGTGCACAAAAAATAAGCAAAATATGCGGTTGGAATAGCAATATATGACCAGTAAAACAGACGGTATGATTCTATAATAATAACAGGTATTTCAATTAAAATCTTATGGAGGTGTGAGGATGAAGGGAACGAAAAAGAAGGCTCCTGCTGTACAGAAGAAGCAGAGCTTCGGGGTCTACATGAAACGGTACTGGCAGTTATATGCGCTGCTTGCCCTGCCGCTTCTTTATCTGCTCATATTCAAGTATGTGCCGATGATCTATATCCAGATCGCATTTAAGAAGTACAGTATTGTACAGAGCGTATGGGAAATGCCGCTTGCGGCCAATCACGGCTTTGAATATTTTATCAAAGCATTTAAGAACAGGGATTTTATCAACGCACTCAGGAACACGCTGACGCTGAATCTGCTGGATTTGGTCATCGGTTTTCCGGCGCCTATTATTTTTGCTTTGATTTTGAATGAACTTGTATTTAAAAAGTTCAAACGTGTGGTACAGACGATTGCTTACATGCCGCACTTTCTTTCATGGGTCATCATTTATGGTCTGGCATTGCAGATTTTTGCGCCGACAACAGGATTTCTCAATATGATCCTGACAGGCCTTGGTTTCGAGTCCGTTCCTTTTCTGAACGATTCTGCGCACTGGGTCGGTACTTACATATTCCTGGGCGTGTGGCAGAGCTTCGGCTGGAATTCCATCGTTTATCTGGCTGCAATCGCCGGTATCAATTCGGAACTGTATGAGGCAGCTTCGGTGGACGGCGCAGGCCGTTTCAAAAAGATGTGGCATATTACCCTGCCGGGCATTAAACCGACCATTGTCGTGCTGCTCGTTATGAATCTCGGTAATATTCTGGGGAGCGGTTTCGACAGACCTTTCGCATTGCAGAACAATCTGGTCATGGATGTTGCGGAAGTACTTTCTACCTTCGTATACAAGAACGGTATCAAAGGTCTGCAGTTCTCATTGACAACTGCGGTAGGCTTCTTCCAGTCCATTGTCTGTGTTATCTTCCTGCTGCTGGCGAACTGGATTTCCCGTAAGCTCGGCGAGCGTGGAATCTGGTAGAAGAAAGGGGGAAAAGAGATGATCAAATCAAAATCCGCAAAAGTAGGCGACGGGGTATTCATTCTTGTCTGTGTACTCGTCAGCCTGATCTGTATCGTGCCGATGCTAAACTTGCTGGCAAGGTCGTTCAGCTCTACAGAAGCGCTGATCAAGCATGAAGTCTATTTATGGCCGAAAGGGTGGAATCTGGACGCTTACGCAACGGTACTCAGCGATATGAAATATATCAGGGCATTTTTCTGGACGGTATTTTTGACGGTGGTATGTACATTCGTTTCTCTGACGATGACGACGCTCTGTGCGTATCCGCTGATTTTTGAAAACCTGAAAGGGCGTTCCATTATCAATATTTTTATTACGATCACAATGTTCTTCAACGCAGGAACGATTCCGAACTATCTGTTGATGAAGAGCCTGAACCTTTTAAACAATCCGCTTGTACTGATCATTCCGAGTTGTATGAGCGTGTATAACATGATCATTATGCGAAGCTTTTTCTATGGCATTCCGGACAGTCTGCGGGAGTCTGCGGAAATAGACGGGGCAAGTTTTTTCAGGATACTGATCAGTATCTATCTGCCGCTGTCAAAACCGGTATTCGCAACGCTGGCGCTGTTCTATGCGGTAGGGCGATGGAATGGATATTCGGATGCGCTGATGTATGTTAACAAAGATATTTTCTATCCGCTGCAGTTGTTCCTGTATAACATTCTGAACAATATCAACAGCGTGGAAGTGGCAACCCAGGAAGGTTTTTCGTCACCGGGCCTTACCGAATCGTTAAAAGCGGCGATCGTTATGTTTTCGACCATACCGATTCTGTGTATCTACCCGTGGCTGCAGAAGTATTTCATCCATGGCGTAACGATGGGAGCAGTCAAGGAATAATCGGATTATGGCTGCCGGGAAATTTCCCAAAGCGCAAATGATCCGCTCATTCATACATTATTATTCATGAAAAGAAAAAAGAAAAGGGAGGTAAAAAGAGTGAAGAAAAAATTATTATCTGTATTATTAGCAGGCTGTATGGTATTGTCATTAGCAGGCTGTGGTTCAGGCTCAGGGGATTCCGGTTCTGCAACGCAGGATTCCGGTCAGACCCAGACGACGGACACGAATGCGGCCCAAAATTCATCGGGGGGGGGGTACGACGGATGCTGGTGATGCTTCCGCAGATCCGACGAATGGAGAAGTAGTTGACGGAAAATTCGTAGATACGAGAAAGATTACGGTAGAAGTATATGACCGTGGTAACGACGGCGGTTCCGATCCAACCAACAACAAGTATACGCAGTATATTAAAGATCAGATGATGGAACTGCACAATGTAGAGGTAGAATTTGTAGCGGTTCCGCGTTGGACAGAGGTTGAGCAGATCAACAACCTTCTGGCGGCAGGCGATGCGCCGGATATCTGTCTGACTTACGACTATCCTACCGTTCAGACTTATGCAAATATGGGCGGTGTGCTCGATTTAAGTTCTTATGTGGATGATTATAAGGATATGCTTCCGAATATGTGGAACTGGCTTGGCGAAACGAATATTTACTGGGACAAAGATCCCGTTAATGGAACGCTGTGGGCGATCGAAGGGAAGCTGGCAGTATCCAACCGTATCAATACTTTCGTTCGGAAGGACTGGCTGGATAAACTCGGTCTGAAAGAACCTACGACCCGGCAGGAATTTGAAGATATGCTGATCGCATTTAGAGATAATGCCGACACACTGCTCGGTGCGGATGCTGATAAGATGATTCCTTATTCCGTAAGTTTTGATGTGGGCTGGAGAGCAGCTCTGCTGATTGAATCCTTCATCGACCCGGATGTTTCCGACTATGAATTTTATGTCAATGGGTTTGACGATAGAAAATTGACACAGAACGGCACGAAAGAAGCAATCCGCCTTTTGAATAAATGGTATAATGAAGGCCTTCTCTGGGATGATTTCGCTTTGTACGGAAGCGGTGACACGACAGAAGACGATATGATGAAAGCCGGCTATGTAGGCGCATTCATGCACAACTGGGATTATCCTTACAGAAACGGTGAGGACAGCATTCAGACGAATCTGGAAAGACTGGTAGGACCGGATGCAAAATATGTTGTAGTTGACTGTTTTGAGGACAGCAAGGGCGGACATAACAAGTTTGTCAGCGGTACGGCAGGAGATCGTAAGATCTTTTTCCCGTCTACCAATACAGAACCGCTCGCTTCTATGATGTATCTGGATTTTATCAGTACGCCGGAAGTGATTGAATATCTGCAGATTGGCGACGAGGGTGTTACTCATAATAAACTGGACGACGGTTCCGTAGAAATCATTGCGGCTACAGGCGATGCGATTCAGAACTCCGGTTTCAACATTGACTATACGATTACCTGTAACGGTCTGCATCTGACAGACGAAGAGATGACGCTGAAATCGACGGCGCATTCTTACAGCGGTATCGATCCGGCACTGGTAGAGACGGCTCACAAGGTATGTAACACCGATATAAGACCGGCGAAAAACGTAAATGTCGGTGCAATTGATTCGGAAGAGGGGCAAGGACCTACCCTTTCCAGCAAGAGAGATGTTATCTATGATACGGCAGTTTCGGCACCGGTTGAAAGCTTTGACCAGGTATGGGATGACGGTATCGCAGATTATCTGAGTTCCGGCGGTCAGGCAATCATGGATGAACGTGCGGAGAAATGGAAAGCTACCTTTGGCGATACGACGGCACTTCCGGAATAAATATGAATCGAGAGGGGGGAGCAGCTGCTCCCTCTTTTCTGTTGACATGTTATTAAAATAGTTTTAAAATATAATTTAATATATGAAAAGAGGAAAAATACATGGCTTTTACAAATCTGGTAAAAAAAATCAACGAAAAAAGCATCATAGCCTGTATGCGGGACGGAAAGGCACATACAAAGCAGGAACTTGCCCGTCTTACGGGATTAAGTTTTCCGACCGTCGGGAAAATTGTAGAAGAATTTGCCGGGCAGGAGATGTTCATCCGGCTGGGTACGAATACGGAGAGTCCGGGCGGACGGAAAGCGGAGATCTATCAGTTGAACCCGGATTTTGCGCATATCCTGCTTTTGTTCCTGCAGGGAGAGACGGTCTGCTGGCAGCTTTGCGACGCGCTGGGAGAAGAGAAGGAGGAAGGGCGGAAAGAGGGAAGGCCGGGCCAGTTACCTTTTTCTTTGCTGCAGGAAAGCATTGCGGCAGCCATGGCGGCGGATAAGAAAGTCAGTGCAGTGGCGGCGGGCATTCCCGGGAGCGTGCATAACGGTACGGTCTGCTGTATTGACGGCTATCGGGAACTGGAGGGAAGAAATGTCGAGGCGGAGCTTTCGGAGGCCGCGAAGGTGCCCGTCCGGGCCAGCAACAACATGAGTCTCGTTGCAATGGGTATGGCGGAGCACCTTGGAAAAGAAGGCGAAAGAGGGCATTTCGGGGCAGGAAAGCACAAAGAAAGGGAAACGCTCGTCTGCATTCATCTTGCGGATACGGGGCCGGGGATGGGCGCGGTCGTGGACGGAAAACCTTTGCAGGGATTCAGCGGTTTTCAGGGTGAAGTCGGTTTCATGCCGTTATACGGGAACCGGACGGTACAGGAGATTGCGCTGGAGGGCTTTCGCCAGGTATCGCCGGGGGAATGCCTTGGGAAAATGGCGGCCTGTATCTGCACGGTGCTGAACCCGGAGCAGGTCATCTGTTATCTGGAACAGGAGTATGCCGGAGCGGCACAGGAACTTATGCAGTATTGTGAGCGGTATCTGCCGGAATATGCACATCCCCGGTTCGTATTCGACAGGGATTACAGGGCAGACTATCTTCACGGGCTGAAAAGGATGGGGCTGGAACTGTTGTACGGATATTCGGAAGAAGGAGACTGGTCATAAAAATGAAAATTTGCGTGAATGTATTTAAAACAAAAAGGAGACTGGTCATTACAATGAACGGAAAAACAATGGATATGACTGCCGGAAGGCCGGCTGCACTGCTGTTTCGGTTTTCCATGCCGCTCATTTTCGGGAATTTGTTCCAACAGCTCTACACTTTCGTGGATACGGTCATTGTGGGGCAGAAACTGGGCGTTCCGGCGCTTGCCGCGCTTGGGGCGACAGAGTGGCTGAGTTTTATGATGTTCGGATTCATTCAGGGGCTGACGCAGGGGTTTTCCATCGGCATATCCCAAAGCTTTGGAGAAGGAAAGAAGCATCTGGTACAGCAGGGAATCTTTCAGGCGTTTTGTGCCTCCGCAGGTGCGGCGGTCATCGTTACGGTCATTGGGCAGGGAATACTCGTGCCGGTCTTAAAGCTGCTGCGGACGCCGGAGGAGCTTTTTGGAATGGCTCATTTATATCTGGAAATCCTGTATTTTGGTATTCCGATTTCGTTTGCCTATAATATGCTGGCGGCCATTCTGCGGGCACTCGGGAACAGCCGGGCACCGCTCATCGCAGTGTTGACCGCATCTTTTGCCAATATTCTCTTTGATATCGCTCTGGTCATGGGGCTGGGAATGGGCATCCGGGGAGCAGCTTACGGAACGCTGCTCTCACAGCTTTGCTCCGTTTTGTGCTGTATTGCAGCCCTTAGCCGGATAGAGCAGGCAAGAGTAGAACCCGGCAACCGGAAAATAAGCGTACGGATGTTTGCGGAGCAGATGAAACTGGGTGTGCCGATGGGATTTCAGAATATCATTACGGCGGTGGGCGGACTGGCAGTACAGTCGGTCGTGAACGGCTTCGGCATGCTGTTCCTCGCCGGGTATACGGCGGCAAACAGGCTGTACGGACTGTTGGAAACGGCCGCTTCTTCCTATGGATATGCGATTTCCACCTATACGGCGCAGAACATTGGCGCGGGGAAAAAAGAGCGGGTGCGTTCCGGTATCCTGGCGGCGCTCCTGCTCGGTGCGGCGACCGCATATCTGATGTCTTTTATCATGGTGGTTTGGGGAAAGCCGATTCTGGGGATTTTTATCGCGGACAGCCAGGTAGAAGCGGAAGCAGCACTCCGGGTCGGTTATCGGTTCCTGTGTATTCTTGCGGCCTTTTTCCCACTTTTGTATGCGCTTTATATTCTGCGTTCCTGCATACAGGGGATGGGCAATTCCACGATGCCGATGCTGTCCAGCCTGATACAGGTTGCCATGCGGATTTTCTGTGCGGCGGTGTTGACGAGGTACGTTGGGAATGCGGGCGTATTCTGGGGTGAGATCATGGCGTGGCTCGGGGCGGATTTGTTTCTGGGAGCGGTGCTGGTCTGGCGGTATCGGACAAATTCATGCCCAAAATGACAGGATAAAAAATGGCGGAAATGCTAGTATGGATACAGAGACAGGAAAAACGTCAGGAGTGGCAATGGCAGATTGTCAGAAAAGGGCGGCTGTCAGGGAAGGGCAGTTGTCAGAAAAAAGCGGTTATCAGAAAAAGGAGAATGAATATGGAATGGGTTACAGCATTACGACAGGCAGTCAATTATATGGAGGCTCATCTTATGGAGGATGTCAATGCTGCAGATATCGCGGAAGAAGTGCATATTTCCTCTTTTTATCTGCAAAAGGGTTTTAAACTCGTGACGGGTTATTCCATCGGCGAATATATGCGATGCCGCAGGCTCTATCTGGCTGCCCTGGATGTGCTGACCGGAAGAGGAAAGGTGATTGAGATTGCCTATCGATACGGGTATGACACGCCGGAAAGCTTTACGAAAGCATTTACCCGTTTTCATGGCATATCACCCGTTCAGGTGCGAAAGAACGCTTCCGCTATACGCACTTTCCTGCCTCTGAAAATTATTGTGACGATTCAGGGAGGAAAGGAAATGGATTATGTCGTAGAGAAAAAGAGCAGTTTTCAGGTGATCGGTCTGGGACGGGAGTTCCCGTTTGACAGTTCTTATGAAGATCTTCCGAAATACTGGGATGAATTTAAAGCAAAGTACGGAGATGTCATGTGCAGGAGAAGAAAGCCGCAGGGAGCGTTTGAACAGGCAATCTGTGATTATAACATCGGCGAATACGGCATCTGTATCGATGACCTGAAAAAGAATCAGGAAGGGAAGTTATGCTATATGATCGCCGGCGCCTACTATGCCGGTGGAGATGTTCCGGAGGGAATGAGCGTATACACCTTCCCGGATATGGAATGGGCGAAGTTCCGCTGTTATGGGAAGATGCCGGTGGCTTTGCAGGATGTGAACACGAAAATATTCAAGGAATGGCTGCCCGGAAATCCTGACTACGAGATGGCAATGGGAGCCAATATCGAATGGTATGAAGCAGGGGATGTGAACGCAATGGATTATCGGAGCGAAATCTGGATTCCGGTCAGACAGAAAGCGTGAGAGGGGAATGAAGAATTTTTGATGACAGAAAGGCACAGAAGTGTGCTTTTCTGTCATTTTATGTTTCGGATGTGGCAGGTTGCGTTTTGTTCGCTTGCCAGTGGGAAAAATGTATGCTATGTTCAGAACGTGCAATGCTGTCAGAGGCAGGCGGCGCAGATGCCGCAGACTGCAGAAAGGTGTACGGGCATAGGACCGTGGGCATCAGGGAGGTCAGAATTGAAAATAGAGATCAACGTGGATGAGAATATAGAGGATACGCACATCGTCATTTCCTGTAAGAAGCTGACGCCGGAGATGGAAAAGCTGCTCGCCATGCTGCATATCCTTGAGAAGCAGCTGGCGGTGCAGAAAGGAGAAGAGACCTGTTTTCTGGATGTCTCTGAGGTTGTCTATATTGAATCGGTAGATAGAAAATCTTTCATTTATACATTAAAAGAGGTGTATGAGTCCGATTTTAAGCTGTATGAACTGGAGCAGCAGCTGGAGCCCTGCGGGTTTTTCCGGGCGAGCAAGTCCAGCCTGATTCAGCTGAAATATATCAAATCCTTACGGGCGGATATCAATAGAAGAATTAAAGTGACGCTGGAAAGCGGCGAACAGCTTATCGTTTCCAGACAGTACGCGGAGGAACTGAAAAGAAGGCTAGGATTGAAAGTGTGAAAAGAAAAGTATGGCGGCCCGGTTTGAAGATTCGAAGAAAACAGGAAATGGCCGGATGGGCGTTATAAGCGTATGGGCGAAGGAGGCGCGGTTATAAGATGGAAGAGAGGAAAACAATATTTGATCAGATTGGTCAGGTCTTTATGATATTCGGCTTTACGATGCTGATTCTTGTGGTATTCTGCCTGTTGTTCGGGGAACATGCGAAAGGATATTCTACGATGTTTTCTTTTGGAAAAGAAGGCATCGGCGTCGAAACAATGCTGCAGTTTCTGCTGGCATCCGTGTTTACGGTGACGCTGCGATGGCTTTTTTTTACGGATGCGCTGATTAAAAATATGAGGGTCATTCTGCGGGCGGTCTGCATGGTGCTTTCGGAAGTGCTTGTCATTATTGTCCTGATATTAATTTTCGGATGGTTTCCGGCAGACGAATGGCTTCCCTGGGTCATGTTCTTTGTTTCCTTTGCAGTCTGCTTTGCAATCAGTGTGGCTGTGACCGTTTTCCGGGAAAGACTGGAAAATAAAAGAATGGAAGAGGCGCTTGAGCGGTTGAGGGAGAAAGAAAGCACGATGAAAGCGGACAATCTGGAGAAGGAGGAAACGCGATGAAAGCGAACAATCTGGAGAAGGAGGAAACGCGATGAAAGCGGACAGTATGGAGAAGGAGGAAATGCGATGAAGGCGGACAGTATGGAGAAGGAGGAGCCATGATGAAAGCGGATAATATGATAGAACTGACGGATATTGTGCAGCGGTTTGGCGATAAAGAGGTATTGAAAGGCATTACGTTACAGATTAAAGCCGGTGAAATCTTCGGATTGCTCGGACCGTCCGGCGCCGGCAAAACGACGCTGATCAAAATCGTAACAGGGCAGCTTCGACCAACGAAGGGAAGTGTATTGACAAACGGGATACCGGCAGCAGAGATGACGGGTGCCATGTACCGCCGGATTGGGATGATGATGGATATTCCCGGCCTCTATGGCAGACTGAGCTGTTATGATAATCTGAAATTATATGCCAGACTCTATGAAATACCGGAAAAAAGGATTTACGAAGTATTGGAAAAGGTCGGTCTGTCGGACGCCAGAAGGTGTCCGGTTGAAAAGCTGTCCAAAGGCATGAAAGGAAGGCTTGCGCTTGCAAGGGCGGTCATGAACGAACCGACGCTCCTTTTTCTGGATGAACCGACGAGCGGACTTGATCCGGCCGCGACGCGCCGGATTCATGAACTGATTCTGGAAGAACAGGCAAAGGGCACGACCGTTTTCCTGACGACCCACAATATGACGGAGGCGGAGAAACTGTGCCGGCATATTGCTTTGCTGTATGACGGAAATGTCGTGGAGTACGGCGAGCCAAAAGAGATATGCCGTAGATATGATCACAAAAGGAAACTGAAGATACGCCTGTATGACGGAAGATGTCTGGAACTTGGCAATGATAAGGACGCTGCGGAAGCGGTAGGAGAATATTTGAAACAGGAGCTTCTCGAGACGATTCATTCCACGGAGCCCAATCTGGAAACGGTCTTTATGGAACTGACGGGAAAAGAACTGGTGTGAGAAGAATTGAGGCTGAAAACCGGATGCAGTGAGAAAGGTATGGTTATGAAAATGCGAAATATAAAAGCAGTTTTTTTAAAACAGGTAAAGGATATTTTTAAAAACAAGACGATTTTGGTTCAGTTTGTTATGTTTCCGATGCTGGTCATCATCATGGAAAACGTAGTCGTTATAGAAGGCATGCCGGAACATTTTTTTGTCAGGATGTTTTCATTCATGTATATCGGCATGGCGCCGCTTATCAGCATGGCGGCCATTCTTGCGGAGGAAAAAGAGGAATGTACTTTGAAGATGCTGCTGATGTCCGATGTAAAGCCGGCGGAATACCTGCTCGGAACGGGAAGCTGCGTTTGGCTCGCGTGCATGGCCGGGGCCTGTGTCTTCGGTATTGTTGGGAAATATGAAGGAAAGGCTTTTCTTTCTTTTCTCCTGATCATGGCCGCCGGCGCGGCAGCTTCTCTGCTGGTCGGGGCGGCCATCGGTACATGGAGCAGGAATCAGATGATGGCAACGTCACTCGGGGTTCCTGTCATGCTGGTCTTTGCATTTCTGCCCATGCTGTCCATGTTCAACGAGACGATTGCCCGGATCGCGAAGATAACATATTCGGAGCAGATCAGTGTTTTGATCGGCGGACTTGGGCAGAGCGGAGCCGGGTTGGAGAATGTAATCATCATTCTGCTCAATATCGCGGCGGCGTTTGGGTGTTTTGTGCTGGCTTATCGGCGGTGCGGGCTGGGATAAAAAGAAAGATTGACAGAGTGCTCTTTTTTATGATAGTATTAAACCGACAGCCGGTCGATATTGTGGAGGAGTGTACGGATTCAATGCGTGTGGTAAAAGAGGCGGAAGAAAGAAAAAATGAAATATTGGATGTGGCAGAAAGATTATTCGGGACAAAAGGTTTTGACAGTACCAGCACCGGTGATATTCTGAATGAAATCGGTATTGCCAGAGGTACGCTTTATTATCATTTTAAATCGAAAGAGGAAATTTTAGATGCTATCATCAGCCGCATGATGAATCGAATGATTGAGAAAGCGAAAACAATCGCAGTCCGGAAAGAGATACCTGTATTGCAGCGTCTTACAATGATGGTGTTCTCCCTCAACGTAAGTGACGGGCATTTGGAGCAGGAACTTTTGGAGCAGGCACACAAGCCGCAGAATGCCCTTATGCATCAGAAAATGGAGAAGTGCCTGTTGTCCGGTATCAATCCAATCATTACTGATTTGATAGAAGAGGGAATCACACAAGGGATTTGTCGGACAGATTACCCGGAAGAAGTTGCGGAAATGACATTTTTGTATGCTAATACGGTATTTGACGATCTTATGGAACATAGCGAAGAAGAAAAGCAGAGAAAGATAGCGGCATTTATTTATAATTTGGAACGGCTCTTAAATATGGAGCAGGACAGTATGAAAGAAGCCATTATGCCTGTTTTTCAAAGGTATGCTGAATAATGTAAGTTGAAGAGTAAATACAAGGAACAAAATGTTCCTTTGTTTTTCCACCATAAACAGACAAGCAGTCGGTCTATACAAAAAAGAAATATTTTACGACAGTAAAAGGAGGTTTGATGTAATGAAAACAAATTATCTGAAAAAATATATCATCAGTTCCTATATTTTGGTTTGGGCGCTCATTATTTTTGTGGCGGGTACGGCAAGCCTGGTCTTTCACGCGCCGCCCGTGATCATGTGGATTGTCCGTAATCTGATCGCATGGTCGCCGACGTATCTGCTTTTGCTCGGTTGGAAACATTTCAGACCGGATGAAACGAGAAAAGCTTTTATAAAAAGGTGTTTTTCGGGTAAGGTGAAACTGTTCCCGCTGCTGTGCTCCTTTGCACTTACTTTTGGAATAAGCGTCCTGTCGCTGCTCATCTTTTCCGTTATTACGGGAAAGCCGATGTTGTCCTACGTCAGTCTTGGCTCGTCGGCATTACCGCTTAGTATTTTTCTCTCCTTTACTTCAGGGCCGACAGGAGAAGAACTGGGATGGCGGGGTTTTATGAGGGAAGAATTTAACAAGAAATACGGTTTCCTCAAATCCGCTGTCTGTCAGGGCCTGGTGTGGTGTTTCTGGCATGCGCTTTTATGGGTGGTGGATTCGGAATATACTGATTGGCGGGCAGTTCCCTATGTTATTTCCAATATTGTCGTCATAACCTGTATGACCGTTTTGATGAATATTTTTCTGGAACGGCAGAACAATTTGATTTACTCGGTGCTGCTGCATTTTGGCTTTAATATCATCTATGTATTTTTGGATGCGGATATAGGGTTTTTTGTGATTTTGACTATCCTGTATCCGGTAGTTACCTCGTTTGCCGTTTTGATAAGGAGTAAGGCGGTTAAAGGGCTGCCGGCTTAATGAACTTTACATAAATAACAGTGTTTTCATAATAGAATTACGGCATCTTCTCATCCCTGTCCGAAAGTCCTTCCGCTGCGGCAGCCTGTCTGTCTTTCATCAGTCCATAGAACCAGATACAGAGCCAGAGCAGAATCGGCAGGGCGATCGTCGTCAGCAGACATGCCGCGAACATCTTGCCTGCACCCGGAAAATCCAGACAGGCGACAATCAGCGTAACGAGATACAGTAATACTAAAATAATGACACAAAGAAGAGCGGCAAATTGTTTTGGCGTTCTTTTTTTATTGTTTTTCATGCTGATCTTACCTTTCAATTTCTTGTTTTTTAGAGCCGATACGATATTTCTCATTATATTCTTATCCGGCATAAATTTCAAGAATGTAAACTTGTGGAAGGATTTGCCGTTTTCTAAAGATTTGGGTGAATTACACCGGTTGGTATGGTATAATGTTCCTGGCTGGAGAGTAACAAAGTAAAATTTTCTGGGAAAGGAATGGTCATTAGCAAGGATGAAAAAAACAAGAATAGACCGAAACTGGCAGATGAAAATCTTCGGTGAGAATGTATTCGGGATTTCGAACGACTGGATGGAGGCGGAAGTTCCCGGTTCCGTATATGGGAATCTGTTGAAAAAAGGATTGATGCCGGACCCGTATGACCGGATGAACGAGTTGGATGCGTTGAAACTGATGGAGAATGACTTCAGTTTTCGGACAACTTTTCTTTTGGCGAAAGAGCAGCTTGCGGCGGATGGTCTTTTGTTACGATTTGACGGTGTTGATACATTGTCAGATATTTATTTGAATGACATTTTTCTCGGACATACGGACAATATGCACCGCGTTTGGGAGTATGATATTCTGGAGGCAGCCAGGGAAGGGGAGAACGAACTTCGGGTGCAGTTGTATTCGCCGACAAGATACATTGCCGAAGAGAATGAAAAAGTTTATACAGGCGGTTCGTCCGAATGTATGAAAGGGTTTCCGCATCTGCGGAAAGCGCATTGCATGTTCGGCTGGGACTGGGGGCCGAGACTTCCCGATGCCGGTATTTTCAGGGAAGTTTCCGTATTGGAAGTGGAAAAGGCGCGATTGGAACAAGTTTACATAACACAAAATTGGGAAAAGAATGAAATTAATAAACATACGGAGTTTGAAAACGGGACAGATTCGGGAATGTGGACGGAAAACGCGGAAGAACAGGTAACGCTGGCCTTTGATGTGACAATCGAATCCTTTGCAGATACTTCGGAACGTCTTGTGTTAAAGACAGCTCTGTATGACCCGGAAGAGGTGCTGATTGCGGAGAAATCTTCTGCGGCAGACGGGAACGACTGGGACCGGATTACTGTTGAAAATCCGCAGAAATGGTGGCCGAACGGCTACGGAAGCCAGCCCCTGTATACGGCAGAGGTCGTATTGGAGGATGAGAACGGACAGGTTCTTGACCGTTTTTGTAAGCGGATTGGTCTGCGCACGATGACTGTGAATACCGATCAGGATGAATGGGGAGAGTGCTTTGCACATGAAGTGAACGGCGTTAAGATTTTTGCGATGGGTGCGGATTATATTCCTGAGGACAATCTTCTTTCCAGAGTGACGAAGGAGCGGACAGGGAAGCTTTTAGAAGATGCTGTTCTGGCCAATCATAACTGCGTCAGAGTATGGGGCGGCGGATATTATCCCGACGATTGGTTCTATGATGCCTGCGATGAACTGGGGCTTGTTGTGTGGCAGGATTTTATGTTTGCCTGCGCTTCTTATGAACTGGATGAGACATTTGAAAGGAACATTCGTGCGGAAATACGCGATAATGTCAGGAGACTCCGGCATCATGCCTGCCTTGGCCTGTGGTGTGGCAATAACGAGATGGAAACACAGACGCTGGACGGTGCGTGGCAGCCTTCCGAGAAGCAGAAGTGCGATTATATCAAACTTTTTGAGTACATTATTCCTCAAGTCCTGAAAGAGGAGGACCCGGCGGCCTTTTACTGGCCTTCTTCCCCTTCTTCCGGCGGTAATTATGACAATCCGTGGGATGAGAACAGGGGAGATACCCATTATTGGGATGTCTGGCATGGCAGCAAGCCGTTCACAGAGTACCGGAAATTTTATTTCCGTTATCTGTCGGAGTTCGGTTTTCAGTCATTTCCATGTCTGAAAACGGTGGAAACCTTTACAAAACCCGAAGACCGGAATATCTTTTCAAGGGTCATGGAGATGCATCAGCGCAACAAGGCGGCAAACGGCAAGATTCTGAATTATCTTTCGGCGACTTATCTCTATCCGGCGGGATTTGATGAGTTGATTTATGCTTCCCAGCTTCTGCAGGCGGATGCGATACGTTATGGAATCGAACATTTCAGGCGGTACAGAGGCCGGTGCATGGGAACTGTCGTCTGGCAGTTAAATGATATCTGGCCGGTGGCATCCTGGGCGGGCATCGACTATTACGGAAGATGGAAGGCGCTTCATTATGCGGAAAAAAGAGCTTTTGCCCCGCTTATGATTTCCTGCGAGGAAACGGGAGAACTGAGCGAACGGCCTTACTGCATCGATGAGCCGGCACCGATTGAAAAGGCGGCAAGGCTCCATGTGGCGAATGAAACGATGGAACGAGTGAACGGCATCGTTACATGGGAACTGCGCACGCCGGACAGCAGCATCCTGATATCCGGAGAAAAAGAAATTTCGGTGGAACCGCTAAGCGGTGTCTGGCTTGAAAAACTGGATTTTTCGGAATATGACGAGCTTCGGATTTATCTGCATTGTGCTTTTTCGGTGGAGGGCAGGACGGTATCCGAGAATTTCTGTCTGTTTACGGCACCCAAGCATTTTGCGTTTTGTGCGCCGAATCTGTCTTATCGCAAAGACGGTAATGCGCTTGTGATATCCGCGGACGCTTATGCAAAAAGCGTGGAAATACAGGGCGTAGACGGCGATGTAAAGCTTTCGGATAATTTTTTTGATATGAATGCGGGAGAAAAGCGGGTGGAAATACTGGAAGGCAGTGCAAAGCAGTTTGTGCTTCGCTCGGCATATCAGATTGGAAGAGGATAAAAGAACGGGGGGGCATGCCCCCGTTTCTTAGTTTTGATTCAGTATTTCGATGACGGCATCGCCGTATTTTTCGGCTTTTACGGGGCCAAAGCCTGACACTTGCTGCAGTTCATCTTTGTTTTTGGGATTTTTTTGGATTAAATCCATCATCTGTGCGTCGTTAAAGATCATATAGGGTTTCTTATTTTCACTTCTGCTTTGTGCCAGCCGAAAGGATTTTAAGCGTTTGATCAGGTCGTCCTTATCTTGTTTCGGTGCCGGGGGTTCGCCTGTCTGGTCTTGCGGATATGTTTTCGGAACGGTTTCCGGCACTGGTTCCGAAGGCGTTTCCGGAGCGGTTTCCTGTGCGGCATTGTCTTTGCATGTCTCGTGGCTTTTTCTTTCTTCTTCGATCTTCTGAATCATTTCCGCATATTTTGAAGTATAATCTGTCGTTTTCGGCTGGTCATTGTTAAGATAGAAACGTGCCAGGTCATACATTGCTGATTCGCTCATCTTATAATTCTTTTCTGCTTCATCCGTGCTTTTTATGTATGCGGTCAACTGGTCTGCGCGAATGACCTTTTCTTTGACTTCCTTTTTGGCATAGCGGTCGTTCAAGATTGTTTTGGGATTTGCGAGCACGACGATGGATTTGTAGCAATTGCTGTAATCTGATACGAAAAGCTTTTTGAGCAGAGAATTGCCCTCGCTTTTTCTGCGCAGTTCCTTCAATACAAGGAGATGGCGTTCATTTTGGGTGATCGGGGACTCCATGCCTTCTCTTACCCATTTTCCGTTGATCTGAAAATTGCGGATAAAGGTACCTTTGTTGTCGATTTCTATATTACCGTATAAGTTCTTGCACTCAATGACATAAATATGCTTTCTTGTTATGACGAGATAATCGATTTGGGCAGGGATGTCGTCAATCGTGAGAAAAATATCATGAAGGACATACATATCGATGCCGCTGCTTTTGAGTTGGAAGGCGATGTTCTTCTCGCCTGCTTCTCCGTATCGGGCGTAACTTATCTGCTTTTCGATTTTCTTTCTGATCTCATCGGACGCGTCCTCTTTAAGCCGTTCCATTTTTTCAATGTACTCCTTTACATCGCTGTTTTCTTTTAAGAAGACGGTGCCGATTTTCTTTGTAAATAATCCCATTGGGATACCTCGTTTCTTTTGTTCTGCGTGACGCCAGCCAACAGGCCTGCGTGACACTGGCTGGCAGGCCTGCGTCTATTATACCATGGACAAAACTTTTTGCATAATATTTTGCTGTTGAATTAAAAATCCGCTTTACCCTTGAAACTTTCCGGCCCTCTTATTCGTATTATCTATAAAGACGCACATGCAGAAGGGTGGGATTGGCATCAATAATGCGATGAATTTTAATTACATGACAGGAATCGGTCAGGACAGAGCAAATACACAGACACAGAAAACGCAGGGACAGACACAGAATGCACCTGCGGCAGAGACCGGTTTTATGAATAGGCTGGCAGAAAAGAGCGGAGGAGCCGAAGGCATGCCGGGAACGGAGAACATACCGGAAAACGGAAGCGCGTCGGCGGCCGCAGAATTATCGGCGGCCGAAAGGGCGGTGATGTCCATGGCGGAATATAAATTGTATCTCTATGAGAAAATCTCATCCCTTCCCGTGCATCCGTTTAATATGCAGGATTTTGTTGCGGTCAATATTTCCGAGGAAGGTTTCAGGGCGATGAAGGACGACCCGGAATACGAGAAGTGGGTACTGGACTGCCTGCGGACGAATTTTCAGGCATATGACCCGTGGGGCGCCAGAAACGGTGGAAAATGTGTGATATTCCATTTCGGGGCGACGAAAGAAGAATGCCGCGTGGAAAGCTGGCGGCCGAGCTGTCGGGATGAAGAACGGGAAAGACTGTTCCGTAAAAAGGCAAAGAACAGCTTCTGGGAGCGCAGAAGGAAACGCAGGAAGGCGCTGCTTGCGATGTATGAAGAACTGGCGGAAAAGAAAGCATTGTCTAAACGAATGGCAGTTTCCGAGTATTATGCGGAACTGGCCGCACAGCCGCCCGAGGCCGATAGGATACCGCCGACGGAATGTGACGCGCTGGCGATGCAGATTTTTTCCAGATTTAAGGCAAATATCATACAAAATATGTTCCGTATCAAAAAATTATGAAACAAGGAGAAACAAGATGAGCATTTATAATACGAAGATGACAGGCGGAGGCTTTCGTGACACACTTGTTTATACGGCCCTGGACGGCTCACAGCGTTTTGACAGAGAAGCGATTGCAGAAAATACATCCAAAGACCCCGCGTTTGGCACCGTGATGATCGCGGACGAACTGCAGGAGTGGATTGACGGTGAGATCAGTCGGAACCAGGAACTGAAAAAGACGATGGCCGATATGATAAAAGATTCCTGCCCCGGGTGGAGCACCGGAAAATTTAAATTTGCCGGAGAAGAAAAGACGTATTCTTATTATGAATTTTTGGAGGAAATGGAGAAACGTTCGGCGGCTTCCCTGAGTGGAGAAAAGGAAATGCCGGTATCAGGAGCAGTGTCTGCTTCAAGAGAGAAGACGGCTGCAGAAGAAAGGACTGTTTCAAAAGAGCAGATAGCGCTTTTGTTCGAGGACAGGGCGCCCGTTAACATGAATCAGACGGCAAGGGAACGTTGGGAACAGTCATTTAACGGAATCGGGATTCATGCGCCGGAAATCGTCAGACAGGCTTGGCTGGACGCGGCGGAGATTGCGGGCGTGGATGGTCTGGGTGTCTCCAAACAGGGAAAGCTCACACACATTTCACAGATGATGGTGCAGAGGTGCATCCTGCTGCAGCGCGGGGAAAATGCAGGCGATATGCTTGGAAGTTCTGTGCAGTCGGCGATCAGGGCGGCAGATAAAGCATTGTATGCACTTGAGCATCCGCGGGAGCCGGGCGGTGCCGTATCGCCGGAGAAACGGCGGAACATGGCAAAAGAGAAGACTTTTTATCTGGAATTTATCAAAAGGCTGCAGGAGAGTGCATGATAAAACAGCATAGTAAATATTGCAGGCTCAGGGAAAGGCGTGGTGATTAAAATGGGAATCGACGGAATATCGCAGAACCAATATACAGGAGGCATGTGGGCGCAGCAGACGGCGCAAAAGGCGAAAGGCTCATCAAATCAGTTCGCACAACAGATGGGCAGCGCAGCGAGTGCGAAGCCCAAAGGATATAAGGTCTATATGAAAACGGACGATATGCTCTATTCGGGCGGAAACGGCTCCGGGCTGTCTTTTTATATCAAATATGCGGAGGAGTCTACGCGGGATAACCCGACAGTCATTGCGAAGGGCGTTGACGAGAACGGAAAAGAATTTGAGCAGACCATCCATATCAACGATATCAATCCCCGTTGCGCGACTGTCGTGGAGATGCACGCGTTGGAATCGTATCTGGGCGTCGATAAGAATGGCGGACTTTCTTCGCTCCCGCATGACCCCCTCCGGGGAAATATGGGACTAAATGACAGAGCGGATTTTATCGATATGTTCCAGAATTCGGTTCGGGATATGAATACGCTGGGACAAGGGAAGCTGGCAGATTATTACAGATACAGTCTGCAGACGTACTGGGATTTCATGAGGGAAAAAGGAAAAAATGGTCCGGTTTCGACGGATGGGAACAGTCCCTTTACACATTGGCAGAAGCAGGCACAGAGCGTAGAAAAGAAGTCTGCCGGAGCACAGGAGGCTCAAAGCGATTCGCAGATTATTACCGAACCGGACGGTTCCAGAACGCTGATGATCACGACGCAGGTCGGAGATATGCAGACGGTCATGAATATCAAGATTTCGGAACCTTCCCTGTTCGCCCGGGATTCGGCAAGGCAGGATACGCTGGCGAGTGAAGGCGAAAGCCCGGATATGCTGGCAACGGAAGATGTCAGGCCGGACAGACTGAAAAATGGAGACTGGGTATCGAGGGGAGAACAAAATGGACGTTAACGGAATCGGCATAACAGGCTATCCGACGTGGCGCAGGACGACGGGAAGTTATAAGAATACACCGGGAACGGGTTTTGCGGAGAAAATGGCCGGTGCGGACAGGACGACAGATGGGATAGCCCGTTTTGGGCCGTATGGTGAGAACGGTGCGCGGGCAGCAGGGTCAAATGCTGCTATGGAGGCGTATCTGGCATCGGCTGTTCCGCAAACATACCCGGCGTCAACGCTGGGAACAGCGACATCGGCTGTCTGCGAGGAGAAGCCTGCTTATGAAACATACGAGTCTGAAAATTATAGAATTGTACCGGACAATGAGGCGGGATGCTTTGATATTTACAATAAACAGGGTGAACGGCTCGGAGCATTTCTGTATTCCGATATCAAGATCAGACAGGATGAAAAGACTGGCGGCCGGTTCCTGATCTCGGAGCATGGAACGATGAGCTATGATGCGCTGGCTCTGGATGATGAACTGAAAGAGGATTTGCAGAGCGTCATGGGCGTTGCAGAACTGGATACGGAAAAATTGAGCGGCTATACGCTGAAAACACATGCCGGTACGGGAATCCAATATCTGCTCAGGGATGGCGAGGAATGGCGCGGCGGCAAAGTCCTTTTGCAGAATGAGGAGGACAGGCGGCAGTATGAAGCGCTGGCGGACAGTTATCTTTCTAAATATCCCAATCTGATAGATAGCTGGGAAGAGGCTCTTATCTGGGCGGATTTGGAGATAAGAGGAATGGCGGAGCGCAGGGAAAGCGGTTTTCTCTCCATCGGCTATGATGGAAAGGCTTATCATGATAATGAGGATGTATGGAAGAGCTGGAATATCTGGGGTGATATTCGGCAGACTTAACCGGCATCATAGGTGCACCCATTCAGGAAATCGATCAATATTGTTTTCAAATCTTCATCAAAACCCTCGCGGCAGGTCAGCTCGATACAGGCGGCATGATTACCAAAGACGCCGAAAGCTGATATGCCGCGGACATAGGGGTTATCCTCGTGGATAAACTGATAAGTGATCAGCAGATAGTCCTGCCCGTTGCAGGTCACATTTTCCTCACTTAGAATTTCATAATTTGTTCTTCCGGCGGAGAGCCATGTATTCAGATTGTTCTGGGCGGTCTCCGCATCTTTAAATTCTCCCAGCAGAAAATAAAGCTGTGCGTCATATAAATCGACCGTATCTCCGTCGCTGTTTTCATAAGGCTCGGAACCGCCCATTGTCCATGCGGCATAATAGAGTCCGTCGGCCGAAAGCGCATCCATATTGCTAAGGAGCGTCAGACGGCTGTCGGTATTGTCTACGGTCAGGCAGCGTCTTCCGAGATAAAGCGTTGACAGCAGTTCCTGGCTGCTCCCGGTCTGCGTTTCACCAAGAATGATCGTCGTATAGGAGCCGAGTTCCATTTTGGAGAGGGTGGTACAGTCCGGCCATGCGATAACTTTATCGGTGGTGGCGTAATCCCTTGTATCGGGACAGCTTCCGTCCGGGGCAGCGAGCAGTTGGAACTCCCGTTGGAAATTGTCGGGCTCGTCCAGCAGGAAAAAATAGCTTTCGCAGTCTGAAATATCGCCGATCAGGGAGATTTCCGAAGCATATTCATAATAAGCCGTTTCTATATCGGAACTCTGAATGCCGTCTATGTACTGATGGATTTTGACAAGGATTTCACCGTCATGGTTATAATCGTCGGCAATCGTGGTAAATGCCTGCTCCAGAGCGGATACGGTATCTTGCGGAAGCTCGCTCTTACCGACATATGCGATTTGAATGTCTGGCTTTTTGCGCCAGAGACCCATCGCATTTCCAATCAGATTGCAGGCGATTCCCAAAAGGATGACGCCGCAGAGTGGATTTTCAGAGGCGCCGGTATCTATTTTATGATTGACATGATTGTCTAATGGTGTTAGACTAAAAATGTCTAATGAAATTAGACAACATATCTCATAATTAAAAACAAGACATATTACAGTGCGGAAATGGGAGAAATAGAGAGTGAATCCATATAAATTAGGGGAAATGGAACAGCGTTTTGCGGACCTGATATGGGAGAATGCACCGGTTGCATCGGGGCAGCTGGCCAAATTATGTGAAATGGCTTTCGAGTGGAAGCGGACAACTACCTATACGATGCTAAAGCGGCTTTGTGACAGAGGCATCTTTTCCAATACAAAAGGCGTTGTCACTGTGGTAATGCAGAGAGAAGAGTTTCAGGCCGTGCAGGGAGAACAGTTCATCAACGAAAATTTTGACGGTTCGCTGCCGCAGTTTCTGCTCGCCTTTTCCAGAAGAAAGAAGCTGAGCGAAAAAGAAGTGGCACAGTTAAAGAAAATGATAGAAGAATATGAGGAAGGAAAGGAGTTGTGATACAAATGGAACAGATTTTTATCCGGATACTGAATATGAGCCTTACCGCGGGAATCGTGATCCTGCAGGTCATTTTTCTCCGACTTTTTTTGAAGAGACTGCCGAAAGTTTTTTCCTGTCTTTTATGGGCGGTCGTGCTTTTCAGATTGCTCTGTCCGATTTCTTTCTCTTCGGCGGTTTCTTTGCTCGGCGTTTTGAAAATGCCGTCCACGGAACAGGGGCAGATAGATTATATTCCCGAAAATATCGGAATGATGGAGCAGCCGACGGTGGTTCTGCCGGTTCCAGCAGCAGAAGATGCCGTAAATGCGGTCCTGCCCCCAGCGGTTGTGGAGAATTCTGCCAATCCGATGCAGGTCATTCTGTTCATCGGAACGTGTATTTGGATGTCAGGTATTCTGATCATGACAATATATGCCGTGATCGCGTACTTAAAACTGCATCGGAAATTAAGGACAGCGGTTAAAGAGAAGGACAATGTTTATTATACTTCCAATATAACGACACCTTTTGTCTGCGGTCTTTTTTCTCCCCGCATCTATCTTCCGGAAAAGCTGGCGGGCGGTTCATCTGCTCTGGGAGAACGGGAGAAGCAGTATATTTTACTGCATGAACAGATTCATATCAAACGGCGGGATTATTTCTGGAGGTTTATCAGTTTTCTTGCGCTTGTCATTCATTGGTTCAATCCTTTGGTCTGGCTTGCTTTTTTCCTGAGCGGACGGGATATGGAAATGTCCTGTGATGAAGCGGTGATACGAAAACTGGGAAGCGATGTAAAGAAGGAATATTCCGCTTCTTTGCTGGCGCTGGCATCCGGCAGGCGTATCGTGCTCGATATTCCGCTCGCTTTCGGGGAGGGAGAGACCGGCAGCAGGATCAAAAATGTGCTTCGATATAAAAAGCCTGCCCAGATAGCGATTGGTGCAGCATTTGTTGTTTGTGTCATTGCGATCATTGTTCTGGCGGCGAATCCGAGAGCCGGAGAACAGTCAGAAGTTCAGAATGCCGGAGTGCAGGATGGGCAGGAAGCCGGGGAGGGAACTTTGGCCGGAAATGAAGCGATGGATATCTATTATGGCATCGTTTCCGATATGGAAAACGGGTCGCAGAAAATTGTTACGATTCCGGGGCTTGGTGATGTGGGGATACCGGAAGCGGAAGAAGTCTACCCTTATATTGAAATAGAAGAATTCAACGGACCGGAAGCGGGCGACCTGATAGAAATTTCTTTCCCGAAGGAAGAGGAAATCTCTCTTCAGGAAACATATCCAGCAGCTTTTTCCGGTCCTGCGAAGAGTATAGTTGTGATGGGGCAGGGATTTTTGCTTCAGCCTGCGGATGCCGGAAGATACCGGTTCACCATTCCCTGGGGGCTCGTGCAGGAAGCAGAAGAGGGGGACATGCTGGAAATCTATCGTTATGACCATTATGATTATTACGATGTCGCGGAGAATGGACAGGAGAGGGAGCTTGTAGCCTCGGCACCGGTCTTGTCCGTGGATGCCGACAACTATGATGTGTGGGTAGAATTATCTGCGGATGAGGTCAATACTTTTCTGGCAGGATTCGGGCGGGACATTGCCTGTGAGATCGCAGGAAAAGAAGGGGAAGCAGAGAATTTGGAAGAGATAGCCGGCGGACTGGCGGGAGGGCAGGAAACAGAGGAGCAGGAGGCGGCGGACGGGCAGATTGCAGAGTTGTCTGTAACGCAGCTTTCGGGCGGAAACATTGCGGACGGCACATATCGCGTGTATGTCCGTTCTTTATCCCGCAGTGCGCAGGGCATCGACCGCTACATGGTGGAAGACATGGAAGACGGCGCGGAACAGCCGCTTCTTGCTTTTTCGGAAGGATGCAAGTTTTATGTAAATCGAAAAATGGACAGCCTGCGCTACGAGAGTGTTTCTTTTGAAGAACTCGCCGATTTGGCGGAGGAAGCATTTTCTTATTTGAACCCGCCGTTTCTTTTGACGTTTGAAAATGGTCTGGTGGCGGAAGCGATTTTGGAGAATTATTATGGGAGCGGCATTTCCTATGCGTCCGTGCCGCCAGATATATGGTATGAGCATATTCAGGAGATAACGGGACTTTCTGCAGAGGAAGTGCTTGCGGCTTATTATACGCAGGAAACGGATATATGGGCGGATATCGGTGACGGAGAGGGTTTTGAGCATGTTCAGGTGTATACCGGTAATATCGGGGATGGAGAAAGCGGTATCGTACGCGTTCAAAATGCGGCAGGTGAAACGTTATGTACTGTATCGGCGCATATTTCCCGCGCGGGCTGGAACAATATTTATATGGGAAATTTTGGAAGCCGGGACGGGAGAGGATTTATCATGACGATTCATATCGAAGACAAGGTGGATTACGGAGGATACGACTATTATGTATTTTGTCTGTCAGAAGACGGAGAGATACGCCAGCTTGCGGGATCTTCCTTTACCTTTGACAACAGGAGTATTCCGTATGACGATGCGTTGTTACGGGAATGGACGGAAAATCTGGGAGCCTATATGGAAACATGCGGGCTGCTGTTGAGCACGCAGGATGGCGTGCTCCGCACGGAAGCAGAATGGGAAGAGGAAGCAGAGCGGTATTCCTATGAAACGCTGCGGCGGAGACAGTAGACCGGCTTCTTATATCCGCTAAATTATAATAGACTTTGGATTCTGAACATGGTATACTTAATACATCTGGACAGCTGATTTTTCGTGAAGGTGATATTATGCCAAATACCAATTTAGAAATTACACAAAAAGCTATGGAAGATTTTAGAAAAATTCAAGAGTATATGCTGTTGGCAAAAGAAGAGAATTCCACTAAAACGTATGCAAAATTAAAAAAAGAATATTTATATCTGAAAAGTTTTCTGAGCGCAGCAGGCGTAAATCTTACAGATATTGATGAAATAAAAGAATAATGAAACAGCAGACGGTAAACAGGGCGTAGGTCTATGGTAGATAGCTTACGCCTTTATTTATCTTATAGATTCGGGTGTCAAAAGGAAAACACCTTTTGACATCCGAATCTCTTACAGGAAGAAAGAACAGGAAAAAGCGGAAAGGAACAGGGGTACAACACATGAATGGACAAATAAAAGAATTGAGCATGATGCAGAAGATCGTAACGAGCGATTCCGTTACATTGTATTGGGACAAGCCGGAGAATCTGCCGGAAGGCGCGGTCTATCAGATCGTCTGTAACGGAAAAGAGACGGGCACGACGGATAAGACACACTTTACGATAGACGGCCTTTTGGCGGAAACGGAATATACGATGGAAGTCAGACTTTTGACCGGAGCGGTAAAAGAGGAGCGTGCCTGCGCAGCCTCGGAAACGCTTGTCATAAAAACGGGCCGGGCAAAAAAACGGATTGATATTACGAAAGCGCCTTATTCCGCCGTCGGAGACGGGCAGACCATGAACACTGAGGCGATTCAGCAGGCAATCGATGACTGTACGGAAACGGATGCGGTCTATTTCCCGGCAGGTATATTCATGACGGGTGCGCTCCGGCTGCACAGCGATATGGAACTGTATCTCGAAAAAGATGCCGTTCTGCAGGGGACGGACAGGCCGGAGGATTATCTGCCAAGAATCAGGAGCCGTTTTGAAGGAACAGAGATGGAGTGCTACAGCAGTCTGCTGAACATGGGGGAACTCGATCATGAGAGCGGCTATAACTGTCATAATGTCGTTATCCGGGGAAAAGGGACAATTGCGAGCGGCGGTGTGACGCTTGCCAAGCGCGTCATTGTATCGGAGCGGGAGCGGTTAAAGGAATATCTGGCGTCTCTTGGCGATAAGATCAAAGAATGTGAATCAAAGGATACCATACCCGGCAGAGTGCGGCCGAGGCTGATTAATATCAGTAATTCCCAGAATGTTATCATTTCCGGTGTTACGCTGAAAAACGGTGCGAGCTGGAATGTACATATGATTTATTCCGACCATGTGGTGACGAACGACTGCACTTTTTATTCGGAAGGTGTCTGGAACGGCGACGGCTGGGACCCGGATTCTTCTACGAATTGTACGATTTTCGGATGTACCTTTTTTACGGAAGATGATTGTGTCGCGATCAAATCCGGTAAGAACCCGGAGGGAAATATCATTAACAGACCGAGCAGAGGAATCCGTATTTTTGACTGCATCAGCTCCTTTGGACACGGCATTATCATCGGCAGCGAGATATCTGGCGGCATCGAGGACGTCCGGATTTGGGACTGCGATGTAAAAAGCGCTTTGTGCGGTATCGAGATTAAAGGAACGAAGAAGCGCGGCGGCTATGTGCGGAACGTTCATATCAGGGACTGCAAGGCGGCCAAAATTATGTTCCATTCCGTAGGCTATAATGACGATGGGATTCCTGCCAAGACACCGCCTGTTTTCGAAAACTGTACCTTTGAAAATATTGAGATTGGCGGAGAAATCCTGGAAGTGGACAGAACGTGGTCGCACGATACGGCGGTCATTCTGCACGGCTTTGAGGAGCCGGGTTATGCCGCAAAGAACGTAGTATTCCGCAATATTACGATCGTTGGACGGGGGAAGAACATCGAGCAGCAGTTTTCCCTGAAAAACTGCGAGGGAATCACGCTTGAGAATATCCGTTGTCTGTAAGTGAAAACAGCAGTTCGGCGGCCGGAGCGGGGCAGCGCATCGCATTGTTCCTGCGGAGATCCTTGAAAACCGTCGGTACTTAGTGAAAAAGACGCCTGGCGGCTTTTGAACTTAGTACCGCTACGAGTTTTCGCGGAGCGGGAGCGTGTCTCCAAAGGAACGATGCGATGCGCTGCCCCGCTCCGGCCGCCGAACGTTTATGGTTATATTTTGGAAAAGAAGGATTGAAGAATGTGAGCGGGAAATGCTATAATGAGATATCGTCAAAAAACGATTAGAAAAGAAAGAGAGGGTATCATTATGGTGAATCGTTTTGTATTGAATGGAATTTCTTATCATGGTGCGGGGGCAATTCAGGAGATTCCGGGGATTATTAAGAGCAAGGGGTTGAAAAAAGCGTTTGTGGCATCAGATCCCGATTTGGTGAAATTCGGTGTTACGGCGAAGGTTACAAAACTGTTGGATGCGGAAGGCATGGCGTATGAAATCTACTCCGATATCAAGCCGAATCCGACGATTGAGAATGTGAAATCGGGTGTGGCGGCTTACAAGGCATCCGGTGCCGACTATATGATCACGATTGGCGGCGGTTCCTCTATGGATACCGGAAAGGCAATCGGTATTATCATCAATAACCCTGAGTTTGAAGATGTGCGTTCTCTGGAAGGGGTAGCGCCGACGAAGAATAAGACGGTGTTTACCATAGCGGTTCCGACAACAGCGGGTACGGCGGCAGAAGCGACCATCAACTATGTTATTACGGATGTTGAGAAGAAAAGAAAATTCGTATGCGTTGACGTAAATGATATTCCGGATATCGCGATCGTAGACCCGGATATGATGTCCAGTATGCCGAAGAGCCTGACTGCGGCAACAGGTATGGATGCGCTGACGCATGCGATTGAGGGGTATACTACGAAGGCGGCATGGAGACTGGCTGATTGCCTGAATCTGGAAGCCATTAAGCTGATCGCGGAGAATTTAAGAGGCGCGGTTGAAAATACAACGGAAGGCCGTGAAGGCATGGCTCTTGGACAGTTCGTGACCGGTATGGCATTTTCCAACGTAGGCCTTGGCATCGCACATTCCATGGCACATACGCTTGGTGCTGTCTATGATACGCCGCATGGTGTGGCTTGTGCAATGATGCTTCCGATCGTTATGGAATATAATGCGGAGACAACAGGGGAGAAATTTAAGGATATTGCAGAGGCAATGGGCGTGGATACGACCGGAATGTCTCAGGAAGAATATCGTAAGGCAGCAGTTGCGGCGGTCCGTCAGTTGTCCGAGGATGTGGGCATTCCGTCCAAGCTGGAAGCTCTGAAAGAAGAAGATTTGGATTTCCTTGCAGAATCCGCATTTGCAGATGCGTGCTGCCCGGGCAATCCGAAAGACACGAGTGTGGAAGATTTGAAAGATTTGTTCCGTAAGCTGATGTAAGGGGAGACTGTGTGGAATAGGAATTTTAAGTATTTAAATATGGCAGAGAGCTCTGGAACTGCACTATCGCAGAATCAGAGCTTTCTGCGATTACAGATAAAAGGCAGAGTAGGGAGAAGCGGGCATTTATGCAATGGAATGAGTTGAGAATCAGTCCCTGTAATCTTTGTCCCAGAGAATGTCAGGCCGAAAGAAAAGACGGCTGGACCGGTTTTTGCCTGATGGATGACGAAATCGTTGTGGCAAGGGCGGCGCTGCATATGTGGGAAGAGCCGTGTATATCCGGCAGGAGCGGTTCGGGAACGGTGTTTTTTTCTGGATGCAGTCTGCGCTGCATCTATTGCCAGAACAATGAGATTGCGATGGGAAAAAGAGGAAAGCATGTCTCGGTCAGCCGGCTGGCTGAAATTTTTCTGGAACTGCAGGAAAAGGGAGCGGCCAATATCAATCTGGTCACACCGGACCATTATGTGACCGGTGCGGCAGAAGCGGTTATGACCGCAAGAAAGATGGGGCTTTTTCTCCCAATCATATATAACGGAAGCGGTTATGAGAAACGGGAAGCAATCAGAAATCTGTCAGGAATCGTGGATATTTACCTGACGGATTTCAAATATATGGATTCCGAGCTGGCTGCAAAGTATTCTGCCGCGCCGGATTATCCGGCGGTGGCGAAGGCGGCGCTGGCGGAGATGGTCAGCTCGGTGGGGGCACCTGTTTTTGATGAAAGCGGTATGATGAAAAAAGGGGTCATTGTGAGGCATCTGCTGCTGCCCGGGCATAAGAAGAATGCCAGGGATGTGATCAGGTATGTTTATGAAACCTATGGGGACAGCGTTTATCTGAGTCTTATGAATCAGTATACACCGCCGGCCGGATTGAAAGAAAATCCGGATTACGAAGGAATCAGCAGGAAGGTCACAAAACGGGAATACGATGCCGTGACAGACTATGCGATAGGGCTTGGCATTCGGAACGCTTTTATTCAGGAAGGCGATACGGCAAAGGAGAGTTTCATTCCGGCATTTGACGGGGAGGGTGTCTGAAAGATTCAGCGGATTGACCGGATAAAGAAGAAAGCCCCTAAAACCGCATTTTCAGCAATTTTAGAGGCTTTCGTTTAGGGGAGGATAAGTATTTCCTTATCTTTTGACTAATAACATTATTACCCCAAAAGAAAAGATTATTCATTTATTTTAAAAAATTTTTTATTTTGGGTAAATTGTAAGGAAATAAAATACAAGACATAGAAAAAGGGGAGAAATAATGCTGACAAAAGAAGATATCCGGTTTATGACGGGAAATACATTTTATGCGCGGGGTGTTGAAATTTACAATGGGGGTAAAGTCAAAAATTTCCATGTGGAAGAAATAGAGAATGGCATATGGTCCATTACGGCGCAGGTCAGGGGAAGCGGCCGGCACATTTATGCTGTTGAGCTTACTTATGATCGTGAAATGGATGAACTCATAGACAGTTACTGTGAATGCCCGGCTTATTATAATTATGATAATTTATGCAAGCATTGTGCGGCGGTATTGCTGCATTTTGTGGATTATGAAATGCGGAATCCCATTTTTTTCATGGATAATGCGCCGGAAAAGGGACGAAAGCTGCCCGTTTCTTTAAGGCAGCCGGAAACGACGCCCGCCCTGAAAGGCATCTTAATGAAAAAGTTCATGGAGCGGAGTTTTCCGGTGAACTATCAGGAAATCTGCGGCAGGGTCCGCCTGGAACCCTATCTGGAATGGCGGGAAAATGAGGCCTCGGTGGAATTTCGCATCGGCATTTCCAAAATGTATATATTAAAGGATGTTTTTACGTTTCAAAAGCATATGATGAGCATGGCAGAATATTCTTATGGGAAAAGTCTGAGTTTTCCGCATATGAGGGAAGCCTTTGCAGAGGAATCTCTGGGATTTTTGGAGTTTATTCTGTACTGGACGGGGAGCAATGAAGCGCAGTACCGGACATATTCCTATTATGGATATTCTTATGGGGTTTCCTGTCAACGTGTAAGAAAAATGAATCTTGACAGAAGAGAACTAGAAGAATTTCTGAATGCGGTCGGAGAGCAGGGATTTCAGGCCAATTTTTTCGGAGAGGGCGAGCGGGAGTGGCATCTTTCCGAGGCGGCGCCGGAGAGGCGTATGACGCTGACCGGCAGAAATCATGGCTTTGAATTGAAAATCGACGGATGCGGCGGATTTGTGGGGGAGAAGTATTGCTATTATCCAATTGACGGTGTGATTTACCGGGAAGAATTATCAAAGATCGCTCCCGTTCGGGATTTTCTGTTCTGCATGGCGCGGGAGCCGGATAAAACGGCATTCATTCAGAAAGAAGATGCAGCCATTTTCTGCAGCCAGCTTCTGCCTGTACTTGAGCAGTTTTTCGAATGCGAAAAGGTGGATTTTGACGCGGCGGATTATCTGCAGTCCCCTGCTTCTTTTGAAATTTATCTGGATGCTCCGCAGCGGGATTTGATCACCTGTAAGCTGTTCGCTGTCTATGGAAATGAGAAATATAGTCTTTATGGAGAAAAAACGGATGAGGCGCAGGCGGCGCGCGATATTTTCAGGGAAATGGAAGTCGGTCAGGCAGTTGCTTCCTATTTCAATGCTTATGATGAAAGCGGCGGAATGATGGCGCTTTCAGGAGATGAAGATAAGCTGTATGAACTGTTGACAGAGGGTATCCTGCGGATACAGGAAATGGGAGAGGTCTTTATTTCGGATGCCCTGAAAAAAATCCGTGTATCGCCTGCACCGAAGGTATCTATGGGCGTTTCTCTGGCGGGGGATATGCTGGAACTCTCTATGAGCACGCAAGATATGCCGATGGATCAGCTCATTGAAATTTTGTCCCGTTATGACAGAAGGAAAAAGTATTACCGGTTGAAATGTGGCAGTTTTGTGGATATGTCGGGCGGAGAACTGGAAACGCTGGCGCGTCTGAAAAATGAACTCGGCATTACGGACAGGCAGCTCAGGCAGGAGCAGGTCGCATTGCCCAAATACCGAGCATTGTATCTGGACGGTGAATTAAAGGCACAGCAGATGTCAGGCGCGGTGCGGGACAAGAATTTCAAAGAACTGGTGCGGAATATGAAAACGGTCGAAGACAGCGACTTTGAAGTTCCTGCCAGTCTGGAAGGCATTATGCGGGAATACCAGAAAAAGGGATTTCTCTGGATAAAAACGTTAAAAAACAATGGATTTGGCGGTATTCTTGCGGATGATATGGGACTGGGAAAGACACTGCAGGTCATCGCTTTCCTGCTGTCCGAGTTCGTTGATGCTGGACCGTTTGACAACAAGCGTTGTCTCATCGTGGCACCGGCCTCGCTTGTTTTTAACTGGAGCAGCGAGATAGAGCGCTTTGCGCCTGCTCTTTGTACGAAAACGGTAACGGGAACAGCCGAAGAGCGGAAGCGTATCATACAGGAATCAGGAGAACGGGATATTCTTCTGACTTCTTATGATCTGCTGCGGCGGGATATCGATAATTATGCGGGACTCCGATTCTATTGTCAGGTCATCGACGAGGCACAGTATATCAAAAATCACAATACGCAGGCGGCGAGAGCGGTAAAGGAGATAGAGGCCGCATTTAAACTGGCGCTTACCGGAACGCCGGTTGAGAATCGTCTGAGCGAGCTGTGGAGCATTTTTGATTATCTGATGCCGGGATTTTTGTATGCCTATCAACGCTTCCGGGAAGAAATAGAGCTTCCTGTCGTACAGAGCCAGGATGAAAATGCCATGCGGAAACTGCAGAAAATGATAGGACCGTTTGTACTCCGACGCCTGAAACAGGATGTGCTGACAGACCTGCCCGATAAGTTGGAAGAAAACGTATACGCGAAACTGGAAGGCGAGCAGCGGAAACTGTACGATGCCCATGTACAGCGGATGCGGATGATGCTCGATAAGACGAGCGAGGAGGAGTTCCGGAATTCCAAAATACAGATTCTTGCGGAACTGACAAAACTTCGTCAGCTATGTTGTGACCCGTCGCTGGTCTTTGAGGGTTATCAGGAAAACTCAGCCAAGATGGAGATGTGCCTGGATTTGGTGCGGAATGCGATGAACGGCGGTCATAAGCTGCTGCTATTTTCACAATTCACGTCTATGCTGGATTTAATCAGGGCGGCGCTCGAAAAAGAGGGAATCGGCTATTATCTTTTGACGGGAAGCACGCCGAAAGAAAAGCGGGTGCAGCTGGTAGAACAGTTCAATCAGGATGATACGCCGGTATTCTGCATTTCTTTAAAAGCGGGCGGAACCGGCCTGAATCTGACCGCGGCGGATATCGTCATCCATTACGACCCGTGGTGGAATCTGGCAGTACAGAACCAGGCCACGGACCGCGCCCACAGAATCGGCCAGAGGAACGTCGTCAATGTATATAAACTGGTCGTAAAAGGCACGATAGAAGATAATATCATGAAGCTTCAGGAAAAAAAGAAAGAACTGGCCGAACAGGTACTTGGCGGCGAAAGCATGGGAAGCGCCAGTTTTACGAAGGAAGAACTTATGGAGCTGCTTCGATAGCGCATTTATATAAATAATGTTTATCCAGAGACAGGAGCCGGCCGGACAGGCAGCGTATGGTTCCTGCGGAGGCCCTTGAAAACCGTCGGTACTTAGTGAAAAAGGCGCTTGCGGCTTTTGAACTTAGTACCGCTACGGGTTTTCGCGGAGCGAGAGCGTGCCTCCAAAGGAACCATACGCTGCCTGTCCGGCCGGCTCCTGTCTCTGGATAAACATGAAAAATTCTGTGAAATTTCTGTAAAATTCTGTAAAATATGAATTTATAAATTTACATTTTCTATAAGTTGTTATATACTATTGTGGGAGCAACAAGATGTTGCGGTATGAAGGATATAAATATAGAGGATAAAGGTGGGAAGATTGACATGGCATTATTAGAACAATGGCGTAATATGGCTTATTCCGAAACGGCGGACAAAGGAGAACTGCAAAGGCTGTGGGCAGCTTATTTTCAGAAAGAAAAAGAGATTTATGCAGAACTTCTGAAAAATCCTGACGAAGTGGTAGAAGGAACTGTCAAAGAACTGGCCGATAAGTATCATATTGATATCATGACGATGGTGGGATTTCTGGATGGAATCAACGACAGTCTGAAAGAAGCCAATCCGATTGAAGAGATGGAAGAGGACACAAAGGTCAATCTTGGTTTCGAAAAATCGCTTCTTTATAAAAATATGGTGGCAGCAGGCGCTGACTGGCTGTATGAATTGGAAGAGTGGAACGATATTTTCGACGAGGATACGAGAAAAAGTTTATACAAGGAACAGAAGGAGTCTACTACAATCCACAAGGCACCCAAAGTATATCCGAACGATCCCTGTCCGTGTGGAAGTGGTAAAAAGTATAAAAAATGTTGTGGAAGAAACGCATAAAAAAAATGAAAAAGATCATAGACCTGCCGGCTCTTTTGACGATTTGTGTGTTTACGGGAGCTATTCTGATGTCGGATAGCACGGAGACAAGGATCTCTTCCGTTATGCGCAGGTTCATCGTCGGTACGGAAGAAGAAGCGATTTACGTTGTTTCCGCATCGGAAGAAGTACCTGTGTCGGAAATGGAAACGGTTTCCGGGAATACGCTCGGCGGTTTATCGACGGAAGCCGGTGAAGTGTTCACGCAGGTCAATCAGGCAAGGGCGGAAATCGGTCTGCCGGAGCTTGCCTGGAGCGATGAACTGGCGGCAGCGGCAGAAGTCAGAGCACAGGAGATTCATCAGTCTTTTTCTCATACAAGGCCTGATGGAAGTCCCTGGTGGACCGTGAATAGCGATATCATATATGGAGAAAATATTGCGAGAGGTTATCAGTCCGCAGACAGTGTTGTGACGGCGTGGATGGAGTCTTCCGATCATAAGGATAACATTTTGTATTCCGGTTTTCAGACAATCGGAGTCGCGGTCTATAATGTGGACGGAAAATGGTATTGGGCGCAGGAGTTCGGTTACTGAGCCGTTGTTCTGTTGTGTTACAGCGTTGATACTCTGTTACCTGCAGAGGGGCTTTCATTGAGGTGGGAACATGGATTTGAAAAGGCCGGAAGAAGGAGAATCAAGGGTCGGCTATGCTGCTGACCTTTTTAAAAGCGGATATAATTGTGCGCAGTCGGTTTTTGCAGCCTATGCCGATCTGTTCGGCATGGATTTTCGGACGGCACTCAGGATGTCGAGCGCGATGGGCGGCGGAGTCGGACGTATGCGGGAAGTCTGCGGTGTGGTTTCGGCAATGGCCATGCTTGCAGGATTGAAAGAAGGTAATGACGATCCGGAGAATGAAGCGGCAAAAGCCCATATTTATGCGCTGGTGCGCAGGATGAGCGGACAGTTCAGAGAGAAGGAAGGCACGATCATCTGCCGGGAACTACTTGGTATAGAAAAGATGGAAGAGAGTGCGAAGCCGTCTATACGCACGGCTGAATTTTATGCAGCAAGGCCGTGTGCACGGCTGATCGCGGAGGCCGCGGAAATCATAGAAGAGGTTCTTTTGGAAAGGCGGGAGAATAGATGATGGCAGCAACGATTGCAATTTTAAAAAAGACTTTGTCGGAAGTGAAAACATCTTCCGAGAAACTGTTTCAGGGAGAGATTACGATCAGTAAGAAAGAGTGCTGGCTGATCGGTCTCGTACTGGTGCTTTCCGGTATTACCATCGGCTTGCTGAAGGCACCGCTCACGCATGGCGTCAGCATTGCGATCGGAAGCAATAACGGCAACAATAATGGAAATAACAGCGCGAACGGCAATGACGGATGCGGTACAAGCGACATGGCAGAAAATGCGGCGGGAGAATTATGTAAACCGATAGCGGCGAAAAGAGAAGAAAAGAAAAAATGCGGAAAGAGATGCAGAAAGGGGCATGGCAAGCGATGAAAATCACGTTAAAAGACGGTTCCAATAAAGAATATGCACAGCCGATAAGCATTTATGAAATCGCAGCCGATATTTCGGAAGGACTTGCGAGAGCGGCCTGTGCTGGTGAAGTAGACGGGAAGGTAGAAGATTTAAGGACGGTCATAGACAAAGACTGCTGCCTGAATATCCTGACGGCAAATGATGAAGCGGGACTCCGTGTCATCAGGCATACGGCATCTCATGTGATGGCGGAAGCGGTCAAAAGACTGTTCCCGAACGCAAAGGTGACGATAGGCCCTGCGATTGACGAGGGTTTTTATTATGATTTTGATGCGGAGCCTTTTTCCAGAGAAGATTTGGACAAACTGGAAGCGGAGATGAAGAAGATCATCAAAGAGGGGCATAAGATAGAGCGGTTCACGATGCCGCGGGAAGAAGCCATCCGCTTTATGGAGGAAAAAGGTGAGCCTTATAAGGTGGAATTGATTCAGGACCTGCCGGAGGATGCGGAGATTTCTTTCTATGATCAGGGCGGTTTTGTCGATTTGTGCGCCGGACCGCATTTGATGAGCACCAAATCAATCAAGGCGTTCAAGCTGATCTCTTCTTCGATGGCATATTGGCGGGGCGATTCCGACAAAGCTCAGTTACAGCGTATTTATGGAACCGCCTTCCAGAAAAAGGAAGAACTCGCGGCTTATCTGGAGCATTTGGAAGATATCAAGAAACGCGACCACAATAAGCTCGGACGAGAGATGGAACTGTTCGCAACGGTCGATGTGATCGGACAGGGTCTTCCTCTGCTGCTTCCTAAGGGAACCAAAATGATCATGAAGCTGCAGCGCTGGATTGAAGACTTGGAGGATAAAGAGTGGGGGTATGTCCGTACAAAGACTCCTTTGATGGCAAAAAGCGATCTGTATAAGATTTCAGGACATTGGGACCATTATAAAGAAGGGATGTTCGTACTCGGCGATGAAGAGAAGGACAAGGAAGTGTTCGCGCTTCGGCCGATGACCTGTCCTTTCCAGTATTATTGTTATAAAAATACGCAGCATTCTTATCGTGACCTGCCGATTCGTTACGGCGAGACTTCGACTCTGTTTCGAAATGAAGATTCCGGAGAAATGCACGGCCTGACAAGAGTCCGTCAGTTCACGATTTCGGAGGGCCATCTGGTCATCCGTCCCGACCAGGCGGAAGAAGAACTGAAGGGATGTCTGGATTTGGCACATTACTGCCTTAGCACTTTGGGATTACAGGATGAGGTGACTTATCGCCTGTCCAAATGGGACCCGAATAATAAGGAAAAATATCTGGGGGATGAGGAATATTGGGAGTCTACCCAGAGCAAGATTCGTGAAGTCCTGAAGGAAAAAGGCGTTGCTTTTACGGAAGCGGACGGCGAAGCGGCATTCTATGGCCCAAAGATTGACATTCAGGCGAAGAATGTTTATGGCAAAGAGGATACGATGATTACCATCCAGCTCGACTGCGCCATCGCTGAAAACTTCGATATGTACTATATTGACCAGAACGGCGATAAGATTCGCCCTTATATCATTCACAGGACTTCGATCGGATGCTATGAAAGGACGCTGGCATGGCTGATCGAGAAGTATGCCGGCAAATTCCCGACATGGTTATGTCCCGAACAGGTGCGCATCCTTCCGATTTCCGAGAAATATGAAGAATATGCGGAACTGGTCAGAAGAGAACTGGCGAGGAACGGCGTGGATGTTACGGTGGATAACCGTTCCGAAAAGATTGGTTTCAAAATCCGTGAGGCAAGGCTGGCAAAGCTTCCGTATATGCTTGTTGTAGGAAAAGACGAGTCGGAAGACGGTACGGTTTCCGTCAGAAGCCGTTTTGCGGGAGACGAAGGCGTCATGCCGATGGAACGGTTTATCGAACAGATTTGTAAAGAAATCAGAACAAAGGCAATCCGTAAGGAAGAAGCTGTGCAGGAGCAGAAATAGGTATTTTATTCAGATGAAAAAGAATTTGCAAATACGGAAAATATCCGGTAAAGAGTCGGTCGGATGGCTCTTTTTCGGTATCGCGCTCGTGATGCTTGCAAACAGCATCCGGCTGTGCTTTTGCGGCGATATCTGGTATGATGAACTATTCACCGTAGGAATGGCGGAACATTCCTATGGTGAATTAATTCATTTTACGGCAAAAGATGTGCATCCACCGCTTTACTATTGCATTGTAAAGCTGATCCTTGATTTATGTAAATTTATGATACCGTCCGCCGACAGTGTTATCGTGATCAAACTGGTATCGGTTCTGCCATATTTTTTTCTGCTGGCATACGGACTTTTCTTTTTGCGGAAAAAATTCGGAACGTTTGTGATGGGACTTTTCCTTTTCTGTGTGCTGTCTATGCCGCAGTTGAGCGCTTATACGGTAGAGATGCGTATGTACAGCTGGGCGCTTTTCTTTGTGACAGCGGCCTTTTTCCATGCTTACGGCATTGTATGTGAGAATGGCAGAGGGCGCCATATCATATGGAGATTTCATGTGCGGAAAACGGAATGTTTCTTTACCTTTTGCTGGAACGGACACTTTGCCGCATTGGCCTTTTATGGGCTGGCGGCAGCTTATACGCAGTATTTCGCCTGTGTGGCGGTAATGATGGTGTACGGATATCTTTTCCTGTGGTTTCTGGTGCGCCGTAAGCGTTTATGCGGGCAGGAGAAGGGAGCCGGAAGGGCTCTCAGAAATCTGGTCATTTGTGCTGCTGTTTCTGTTTTGGCGTATCTGCCATGGCTTTTTGTATTGATATCGCAGGTCACGGCGGTGCGGGAAAATTACTGGATTCTGCCGCTCACATGGCGGAGTCTGGGCGGTTGCGTGAAATTTCTTATGAAACCCGCTTTTTCGCATGAATGGCTTAACGTGCTTCTTGCGGTGGTTTTATTTAGCGTTTACATCGCACTGCCTGCCGGATATGGTTTTCGGATTTGGAAGGAAAGAACGGAATGCGGCGCTTTGAAAGGAAATGAGAAGAGTGAAGATAGGGCCGGGGATGCAGGCGGGCGGCAGTCTGCCAGATTTTTCTATGCGCTGGCCGGCTGTATGGTCTTATGCGGGCTGACAGCCTTTGGATTTGTCGCTTCGATTCTGGTCCGGCCGATTTTCGTTTACCGTTATATGCTTCCGGCGATGGGATGCTTCTGGTTTTGTCCGATTTTGTGTCTGGACGGACTGCTGTTTTCTGAATATGAGCCGGGGGAGCCTGAAAAACTGACGGAATCGGAGAGGCAGGCGATGGAAGAGAAAACGCCGCATCGTCCTTTGTGTCTTGTATGCCTTTTTTATCTGGTCATAGTCGTCTTTGCGGTGACTGGAATCCGGGATTACCGCGCTTTTCTGGGAGAAGAAGAGTATAAGGCGGTTTTGATGAAGGAAACCCGGCTGGCAATTTCTGATATTGCGAAAGAGGACATTATCCTGTATAATTTTGACCAGCTGCAGGCGGTCATGGGATACTATCTGGAGCAGGAGAATTATCTCTGGAGCGGGACGCCGGAGCCGCTCATTTTGGAAATTTTTGGAAATAAAGGCAGCATCGAATGTACGGAGCAGATACGGGAGTGGCTCGATGAAGGCAGAACGATTTGGTTCTTCGGAAGCTTTAACAGCAGGGAAGATATTCGGGTTGCGTGGGAAAAGGACGGTATTTTGACCGAAGAGACCGGAAGTTGTATGCTGGAGCGGTACTGGTTCAATATCTATTCCGTTTTCAGGGAATGAGCATAATTTATCATAGGAAGGCAATAATAATCTCAGGTGCGTTGAGAGACGGCACTGGAAAATTCAGAAAAGAATCAGGAGGTTATTATGGCGGAGTTAAAATGTGGTGTGGAAAATTGTTGCTATAATCAGGAATGCTGCTGCTGCAAAGGCGATATCATGGTAGGCGGACAGCATGCGGATACCAGCAGAGGTACCTGCTGTGAGAGTTTTGCGCCGAACAGAGGCGGTGCTTATACGAGCTCATTGAGCCATCCGAGCAAGACGATCGGTATTGATTGCGAGGCAACAAAATGTGTGTATAATGATAATTACAGATGCCATGCGGACCATGTGGATATCAAGGGCTGCGGGGCTGCGGATTGCAAAGGGACGGAATGCGCGACCTTCAGGGAAGCATAGACCGGACTCAGGGGAGGCTAAGTATAGATGAATTTATTCGTTTTGTGAATATTGGGTCGTAGATTCCAATATCGCAGGCTGAGAGAAAGGAATTCTTTATGAAGAAAAAAATAATCGGGGGATTGATGTCCTGTATGCTTGTGTTTATGCTGCTTGGCGGCTGCGGAGCGGATTCGGATACACAGGAGACGCTCGCGCAGGGAGATGCCGCAGCGGAAAGCACGGAGCAGGAGGATGCTGAAGAAACTGTTCAGGACAGTGAAGATGCGGATTCAGGCGATGCGGGCCGGGAAAACGCGGATGCTGACGAAAGCGGTGCCGATGCGGAAAACGAAAATGGAACGGATGGTGCGGGCGGCGGGAGCAGTGAACAGTCGGAGCCGCTCGAAATAGACGAGGCGACGAAGGCGGAGTTGACAACACAGCTGCTTTTGGAAAATGAATTGGATACTTCCATTATCGAAGAAGACGGGACAACGGACAGGTGCACTTTCGCTCTGCCGGAAGATTTTATGGCAGTAGAGGACATACCGGGCATGTATGTGACGAAACGTTACCCCATTGATGCTTCTACGATTTATTATGCGGAGATGGATAAAGATATCTCCATGCAGCTGATGACGGAAGAGACCTATGTGGCGCAGATGGAGAGTAACTTTAAAAATCATTACGATATGGATATCGATGTCAACTTACAGAGTTTTGAAAAAATTAAAATAAGCGGGCATCCGGCGTTCCGGATTCTGTGCAGCTATACGGTGGACGGTATAGAAATCACACAGTTAGCGTATGTAATCAATGCCGATAAAAGTTATGTTGTTACATATTCCCAGACAGAAGAATACTATAGAATGGATGAATTTGAGGCCAGCGCGGCGACGATAGAGCTGGAGTTGGAGAATTAAAGAGGAGGCTGCGATTGTGAGGTGTCCGGACAGCGTATCGTTCCTGCGGAGGCCCTGGAAAAACGTCGGTACTTAGTGAAAAAGACGCTCTGCGGCTTTTGAACTTAGTACCGCTACGGTTTTTCGCGGAGCGCAAGCGTGCCTCCAAAGGAACGATACGCTGTCCGGACACCTCACAATCGCAGCCCCTGAACGAAACATTTTTTGAAACATTTTTTCTAAATCCCCCGTTGACATTCCCTGCCTCATATGATATAATATCAAAGTGTGCAAAGGCACATAAGAGCAAAGCAGAGTATCCACTCTCACCCTGCGGCGATAGGGCTGGCAGGCGTTCATAAGTCAGAAGCTGATTTCTCCCGGATTTGAGGGGGATATTGTGATGTATGATATGGTGGATAGCTGTGCTATCCGCTTTTTTGTATGTCAGGGAATATTCTGACGGAGCGCACAATATGGGAAAATGTATTTTTTAGGAGGGAAAGGCTATTAGCGATTTATTCATTAACGAACAGATTAGGGACAAAGAAGTCAGGGTGATTGGGGAAGACGGAGAACAGCTCGGAATCATGTCTTCTAAAGAAGCAATGAGGCTTGCGGAGGAGGCAGGCGTTGATTTGGTGAAAATCGCACCGACAGCGAAACCGCCGGTCTGTAAAATTGTGGATTACGGAAAGTTCAAGTACGAACAGACCAGAAAAGAAAAGGAAGCGAAGAAGAAACAGAAGGTTATTGAGATCAAAGAAATCCGGTTATCGCCGAATATTGATACCAATGATCTGAATACAAAGGTAAGTGCTGCAAGAAAGTTCATCACAAAAGGAGACAGAGTGAAAGTAACCCTTCGTTTCCGCGGACGTGAAATGACACATATGAACAACAGTAAGCACATACTGGATGATTTTGCTGAGGCACTTTCCGATATTGCTGTTATGGAGAAGGCTCCAAAGGTAGAAGGCAGAAGCATGACCATGTTTTTAGCTGAGAAGCGATAAGCTATTCAGTTTAAAATAAACGATATCCGTATTATGATATCCAATGAATGATAAATACAGGAGGAATTTTGAAATGCCAAAAATGAAGACAAGCAAGTCAGCTGCAAAACGTTTTAAAGTGACCGGAACGGGTAAATTAAAAAGAAACAAAGCTTATAAACGCCATATCTTGACTAAGAAGACCACGAAGAACAAGAGGAATCTTAGAAAGCCTGCTATGACAGATACAACCAATGTTAAGAATATGAAAAAAATTTTACCGTATTTATAAATTTCGGTTTATAGATATGTTTTTGAAGGAGGAAAAAAGACATGGCAAGAATTAAAGGCGGTATGAACGCTAGAAAAAAGCATAACAGAGTTTTAAAACTCGCAAAAGGTTATAGAGGTGCAAGATCAAAACAGTACAGAGTTGCAAAGCAGTCCGTAATGAGAGCATTGACGTCTTCTTATGCGGGAAGAAAAGAAAGAAAGCGTCAGTTCAGAAGATTGTGGATTGCGCGTATTAACGCGGCTGCAAGAATGAACGGTCTTTCTTACAGCAAATTCATGTATGGACTGAAAAATGCCGGTGTAGAAATCAACAGAAAGATGCTGTCCGAAATGGCAGTCAATGATGCGGACGGTTTTAAGACATTGGCAGAACTTGCAAAAGCAAATCTTAAATAGATTGAAAAATACAAATGGAGAATGGCAGGATGCTGTTCTCCATTTTTTGAAAATAATCTGGACATGATTTTGGCAGAAAAGGAGATGGGAAAATGGGTGTATTAGAAGGATTGGAACCGGTACCGGTATTTCACTTTTTTGAAGAAATCTGTAAAATACCGCACGGTTCCGGTAACGAAGCGGCAATCAGCGATTACCTGAAAAAGTTTGCCGATGAGAGGGGACTTTTTTGTATACAGGATGAATGGAAGAATATTATCATTGTCAAAGAGGCAGTTCCCGGAAAGGAAGCGGAAGAGACGCTCATATTGCAGGGACATATGGACATGGTAGCCGTTAAGGCGCCGGACTGCGCTATCGATATGCAAAAAGAACCGCTGCGCCTTAACGTGGACGGTGATTTCATTTTTGCGGAGGGAACAAGCCTCGGCGGTGATGATGGAATTGCGGTCGCTTATATACTGGCGTTGCTGGATTCCAAAGAGATTCCTCATCCGCGGCTGGAGGCCGTTCTGACCGTAGGGGAAGAGGTCGGCATGGACGGTGCAAGAGAAATCGATCTGTCCATGTTGAAGGGACGCCGAATGCTGAATCTGGATAACGAAGAAGAGGGCGTTCTGCTTACGAGCTGTGCGGGCGGACTGAGGGCAGACTGCAAGCTTCCGATAGCATGGGAAAAAAGAAGCGGAAGTGTGCTGCATATACAGGTAATGGGATTACAGGGCGGCCATTCCGGTGCGGAGATCATCAAAGAAGGCGGTAATTCCAATTGTCTGATGGGACGTGTGCTGGATGCACTCGTTCGGGAAACTTCATCCTCTTTGCTCAGCATGGAAGGCGGACTTGCGGACAATGCCATCCCGAGGCAGACTGATGCCCGCATTATGATAAGAGAAGAAGAGAAAGAAAAGAGTCTGGAGATTCTCCGCAGTATGGAAGAGGCGTTCAGGCAGGAACTGGCAGTCAAGGACCCCGGTGTCCGAGTCGCGGCAGAGGAAGAAGGAGAGCAGACGGCGGACTGTTTACAGGCGGAGAGCATGAAAAAGGCAGTATCTTATCTGCTGGCAATGCCGAACGGTATCCAGGCGATGAGCGCCGATGTGGAAGGGCTGGTAGAGACTTCTTTGAATCTTGGCATGATGAAACTCACGAAAGAACATCTCCGTCTGACCTATGCCGTCAGAAGTTCTCTGGAGAGCGGGAAAGCGGCGGTGCGCGGTAAAATGTCCGCAATTTCCGAACTGGCGGGTGCAGAGATGGAAGTGCATGGGGAGTATCCGGGCTGGGCTTATCGGAAAGATTCTCCGCTGCGCGATAAAATGATAAGGCTTTACGAGAAGCTGTATGGTAAAAAGCCAAAGGTGCAGGCAATTCACGCCGGCCTTGAATGCGGCCTGTTCGCCGGAAAATTACCGGGCCTTGACTGCATTTCCTATGGTCCGGACATGAAGGGAATCCACACAACGGAAGAGGTTTTGAGTATATCCTCTGTCAGGAGGGTGTGGGAGTATCTTCTTGAAATATTAAAATAAAGGCACTTGACGTTTTTACTCAGGAAGGGTAGACTAATAACTAGGGTTAATATGACAGGAAAGGAAATGTTTGTAAATGACGGCCTATGAGCATCAGGCACAGTATTATGAGACCGACCAAATGGGAATCATTCATCATTCCAATTATATCAGATGGATGGAATCTGCCAGAATCTGGTGGATGCAGCAGGCAGGCATCGATTATGGGAAGATGGAAGAGGCCGGTATCATCAGCCCGGTGGTAGGCGTTTCCTGTCAGTATAAGTCAATGGTGCATTTCGGTGACACCGTATTGGTCGCATTAAAGATTGAGAAGTACAATGGTGTAAAACTTTCTTTATCTTATAGGGTTACGGATAAGGAAAGCGGGGAGTTAAGGATGACTGGAAACAGCGAGCACTGTTTTATGGACAGAGGCGGACGTTTGGTCTCTTTAAAAAAGGAATATCCGGATTATGATGAGGCTTTTGTGAGGGAATTAAGAGCATGATTATGATGCGGCAGGGGTATAGGTATGAAAGAAACAAAAGACATCTTAACAGGATTGGACCGGTATGAGGAATTTTTAAAGAAGCTGGATTTGGAAATTAAGAAACTGGATGATTATCGGATAGCAATCATCTATACGGACATTAAGCATTTCAAGTATATTAATGATACGCTTGGATACCAGCGCGGCGATATGCTGCTAAAGGAATTTGTCACTCAGGTAACGAAAGATAATTCCCATATGTTATGTGCGGCGAGAGTGGTATCGGATAATATCGTTCTGGCAGTCCGACTGGAAAACAACATTTCTAATGACAATTTTCGCGAGTTTATTCATCAAAGCAATAGAGAGATGGAAGACAAGTTTCGGGAGGAATATTTGGCTGCAAGGCTGAAATTCTGTACGGGTATCAGTTTTATTGAAAAGAATGACAGGAGCCTGGACCCGGCAACAGCGGTTTCTAACGCCAATCTGGCAAGGAAAATGGCAAAGGAAATGAAGGATGACTGTTGTGTGGTATTTGACCGTAGAATGGTCGAGGGAATTAAAAAAGAGGTAGAGATAACTTCTTCTTTGTCCAAAGCGATTGCGAACGGAGAATTAAAAGTTTATTATCAGCCCAAAATGGAAACCGGTTCTCTTCGGATGGAAGGCGCAGAGGCTCTGATTCGCTGGCAGAAGCCGGATGGACGTTTTATTTATCCGGATGAATTTATTCCGTTCATTGAACGGAGTGGGCAAATTGTGGAATTGGATTATTTCGTATACCGGGAGGTCTTCAAGTTCATTGCCGGACGTATGCGGGAAAATAAACCAATCGTGCCGATTTCGGTCAATGTTTCCAGAGAACATTTGAGCAAAATGGAGATTTTGCCGTATGTACGCTCTTTGTTTGAGGAATATCGGATTCAGCCGAATCTGATAGAATTTGAACTGACGGAGAGTATTTATATTGAGAATACCGAGAAAGCTCTGCAGTTGATAGAGGGACTTCATGAGATGGGAACGAAAGTATCGATGGATGATTTTGGTTCCGGTTATTCTTCTCTGAATCTGCTGAGCAGGCTGCCGATTGATATTATCAAATTGGACAAGGTCTTTCTGCAGGATGAGGAAGCAGAGAATCGTTTGAAAGAAAATGATAAAATTATTATTTCTTGTATTATCGACATGGCGAGGAAGCTGAGCATTACATCATTATGCGAAGGCGTGGAAACGCCGGAGCAGAGCGATTATCTTTCACAGATAGGCTGTGAGCTTCAGCAGGGATATTATTTTTCAAGACCGATTCCGGAGTCCGACTTTGAGATATTTATAGACCAGGGCTGTCCGGTGGGAGATTTGGTGATAGCATAATGTCTCTGGCTGTTTTATGAAAAGATGAAAAAGTTTTTTAAAAAGACAAAAAATGAATAAATAAAAAGCAGCCATTTTGTAAGGCTGCTTTTTATGCGAATCGGAATGACAGGACTTGAACCTGCGGCCTCTACTTCCCTAAAGTAGCGCTCTACCACCTGAGCCACATCCCGAAAGCATTTATCATTATATCTGATTTGAAAGAAAAAAGCAAGTCAAACTTTAAAAATAAAAGTTTTTTGAGAAGGAGAGAAGTTTGTGATCGATAAGAAAACATTCCATCCGCTCAATTATATCAAGAAAGAAGAGTATTCCGGGAGCATGGAAGGGATGCGGTATATGCTGAAGCGGGTAAAAGGTGAAGAGAGCGATCTGATCAAAGTAACGATCTGGCCGGAACCTTACGGAGTCAATAAGACACCGGAAGAGGAGAAACAGTCGATCGAGGTGCCGCTCAATGAGGAAGGTGTTGGGCAGGCGGCAGACTGGCTGAATGAACAATATGAAGAACAGAAAGAGAGATGGAAAGGAAGCCTGCGGAAATCGTGGGTTTAATTTATGAAGATGAAAACAGGAACAAAGAATGCGACTTATGAAATGGATATGTGCAGCGGTTCTATCTTGGGAAAGATTCTTTTATTTGCGCTGCCTCTTATGTGCTCCAGTCTGCTGCAGTTACTTTTCAATGCTGCGGATATCATTGTTGTTGGAAGGTTTGCGGGCGATAATTCGCTTGCCGCGGTCGGTTCGACTTCGTCGCTGATCAATCTGCTGACGAATTTCTTCATGGGCCTGTCGGTCGGCGCCAATGTGCTCGTTGCGCGTTTCTTTGGCGCCAGGAACCAGAAGGAGCTGACAGAAACGGTCCATACGGCGATGACCCTCAGCCTGTACAGCGGTATTCTTTTAACGCTTATCGGTCTGGTGGGGGCAAAACAGATTCTGATCTGGATGAATACGCCGGCAGATGTACTTCCGCTTGCGACGCTCTATCTGCGGATTTATTTTCTGGGAATGACGGCAATGATGCTTTATAACTTCGGAAGTGCGATCCTGCGCGCCATCGGGGATACGAAGCGGCCGTTATATTATCTGACGATCGCGGGCGTTATCAATGTATTGCTGAATCTGCTGTTCGTTGTCGTGTTTCAAATGGACGTGGCGGGCGTTGCGGCGGCAACGGCAATCTCTCAGTGCATTTCCGCGGTACTGATCATCCGCTGTATGATGAAAGAGCAGGGAAGCATCCATCTTGAATTGTCCGCGCTGCGCGTGAATGGTGATAAGTTCAAAAGGATTCTGCAGATTGGGCTTCCGGCCAGTTTTCAGGGAATCCTGTTTTCCTTCTCCAACGTTATCATTCAATCGTCGGTCAATTCTTTCGGTGCCGTGACCGTCGCGGGTAATTCGGCGGGAGCCAATATTGAAGGTTTTGTTTATGTTTCCATGAACGCATTCCATCAGGCGGCGATTTCTTTTACGAGCCAGAATGTGGGAGCGGCGAAATATGAACGGGTCAATAGGATTCTTTATACGGCGGAGCTCTGCGTCATCGTGGCGGGTGTGGTATTCGGGAATCTGGCGGTGTTCTTCGGTTATCCGCTGCTTCGTATGTATACGACGAGCCCGGCGGTCATGGAAGCGGGTATGCAGCGAATGGAGATCATATGCAGGTTCTATGCGTTCTGCGGCATGATGGATGTTATGGTAGGCGCTCTGCGGGGCCTGGGCTATGCGGTTATGCCGATGATCGTATCGCTGATCGGCGCCTGCGGCCTGCGGCTTTTCTGGATATTTACGTTTTTCCGTATGGAGCAGTTCCATACGGTGACATCGCTGTATCTGACCTATCCGGCGAGCTGGCTTCTGACTTTTCTGGCGCATGTAGGCTGCTTTATCGTCGTGCGCCGTAAACTGGCAAAAAAATGGGGCGCCTGACGCCCCATTCTGCATTTCATGATTTTGGTATGTTCTTTTTAATTTTCTCTTTTTTTTCCCCAGAAAAATAATGCGACGGTGCCGGGGCCCGTATGGCTGCCGATGGTGGCTCCAATCGGATTAATCTCCACTTTTCCGCGCAGCTTGGGAAAACGTTCCTCAATGCGTGCGGTGACTGCCTGTGCATCTTCCATGCAGGCGGACTGGCTGATAAAACATTTGCCGGCGTAGTCCGTGCCATCCTGTGCATTCTCTTCCATTTGTTCTACAATCCGTTCGATGACCTTCTTTTTGGTCCTGATCTTTTCTCTCGGAATCAGGCGGCCTTCAAAATTCACGTTCAAAAGAGGACAAATGCTGAGTACCGTTCCGATAAAGCCGCTCGCTTTGGAAATCCTGCCGCCTTTGATATAAAAGGTCAGGTCGGTGGAGAAGAACCAGTGCTGCAGGCGGAGTTTATTTTCTTCAGCCCAGTCGTGCAGCGCATCCAGTTCCATACCGGAATCCCGCATGTCCGCAAGCGTTTCCATCAGTAATCCGTATCCGCTGGAAGCAGCGAGAGAATCGACCACATAAATTTTGCGGTCGGGATATTTTTCGGCGAGGATGTCCCTTGCAACGCAGGCGGAATTGTAGGTTCCGGAAATACCGCTGGAAAGGGTAAGGTGTAAAATATCTTTGCCGCTTTGCAGCATCGTCTCAAAATATTCTTCATATTCACCAATCGTGATCTGGGATGTTTTCGTATCGGCGCCTTCGGACATTCTGCGGTACAATGTTTCGGGCGGAACGGACTCGCCCATGTCGTCGAGATACTCTTTTCCGGCCAGTTCAAAATGAAAACAGATATAATGGATATCTCTCTGTTCAAAACGTTCTTTGGATAAATCGGCTGTTGAAGAACAGCTCAGGTAATAGTTTGTCATGGAATGCCTCCTTTTCTGATATTCCGATTTTATCACGCCGAACTTTCAGATGCAATGAAAATGTAGACGGGGATTTGGAAAAAGTGTATAATAGAATACGGTAAATGCGTACATATGGGGGAGAAGGTACATGAGAACGATAAAGGGGAAGCTGATTGCGACGATATCGATGGCGGCGGTCATTATTCTGCTGGCCGGTTCCATTGGAAGCTATCTGATCGCGAACAGCGTTGTGAACAAAAAGGTAAAGGAACTGCAGTCCGAGAAGGCGCGGGAGACGGCGGAAGAAATGAGCGGCTGGCTGTCCGGGCAGATTGCGTGGGTGCAGGAGAATGCCAATACCTATGAACTGAAAATGCAGCAGGAATCTTATGAAGAGATAAAAGAGTATCTTGCGAAAAGGCTTGCGGCATCGGGTGATGTCATAATGGATGCTTATTACGGTTTTGAAGACCATACGATGCTGATCATCAATTCGGAAGTAGGAAGCGATTATGACTGCTGTGAGCGCGGCTGGTACAGGCAGGCGAAGGAAAACGGGAAAGTTGTGGTAACAGATCCGTATATGGATGCTTTTACGGGAAGAATCGTTGTAACGATAGCGGCCCCCATACATAATGAGGCCGGCGGGATAGTCGGTGTGTGCGGTGCGGATATTATGATTGAAGAGTTGGTCGGTGTACTGGACTCTTTGGAAGAAGAGCAGGGTGGGTACGGTTTTATTGTGGACAGTGCCGGTTGTTTTGTGGCGCACCGGAACGAGGAATTTCTGCCCAAAGGCGATGTGCCCGTTGCGATTTCCGACGCGGCAGGCGGCGTATTATCCGATGTTGCGGCTTTGCTCTCTGAGGGAAAGGGCATCGTTTTATGTAAAGATTATGACGGGGAAGAGAAATATTTTGCCATCGCTTCGATGCGAAATTGTGACTGGGCGGTAGGAGTCGTCATACCAAGAATGGTTGTCGCCGGTGAACTGCATCTTTTGGTGCTTACGTCAGTATTTATTTGTGTTATGGGGATGTTTTTGATCATCGGAAGCGTGACTCTTGCCGCACACAGACTGCTTTCTCCCATTGCCGACTTAAAACAGTTTGCGAGCGGCGACTTTAGAGAGGAAGCAGAAGAGCAGGGCAGGAAAAGGCATGTGGTAGGTGAAGGATTTAAGGATGAGCTGGAAGAAATCGAACATGCGACGAAATCTGTCAGGAAGCAGATTCGGGAATCAATTCTCGGCATAAAAGACGAAGCGGCGGGAATTGAAAATATTGCGTCGGAAGCATACAGTAACATGGCGGATTTGAATAATGGGCTGGACGAGATGGACCAGATTGTCGTAGCCGTTACACAGAAAGTGAATGAGGTGGCGGATGTGACATCGACCATCAGTCAGGCGAGTTCTGAGATCGGCATTGTCGTGGACAGCGTATCGACGAAGGCGGCGGAGGCGGCCGATGCTTCCGGTCAGATCAATGTTCGTGCGGAAGGCCTGCTGCAGACGACGACCGAAGCAAAGAGCCGGGCCAGCCTGATTTACCGTAAAGTGGAAAAGGAATTGGAAGCGGCGCTTGTGAAGGTGGAGAAGATAGAAGTCATTAAGACGCTCTCGCTGGAGATTCTGAGTATCGCATCGCAGACAAACCTGATCGCACTCAACGCTTCCATAGAAGCAGCCAGAGCAGGGGAGGCCGGGAGAGGCTTTGCGGTTGTGGCAGAGGAAGTCAGAAAGCTGGCAGAGGATTCCAGAAGGGCGGTTGATAATATCCAGTCGGTCATCAATGAAGTGGTCGAGTCGGTCATGGCATTGAAAGAAAGCTCCGGAACTTTGCTGGATTTTATGCAGGAGCATGTTATCCATGATTATCATACAATGCTGGATACGGCGAAACAGTATAAAGAAGATGCAGTCTTTTATGACGGCATTGCAAGTGACCTGGGCGCTTCGGCACAGCAGATGGGAGCATCCATTGAAGAAATGCTGGCATCTTTGCAGACCGTTACGGACATGAATGAGGTCATGGTACACGATATCGGCGATGTGGCATCCGCCATGCAGAATACGAATGTCAGCTCCGAAGAGATTTTACGGCAGATGGCAATATTAGAGCGCAGCAGCCGTTCTCTCCGGGCAATCGTGGATGGTTTTAAGGTTTAACGCAGCGGCGCAGAAAAAAGAGCGCCAGAATGTTAGGAATGGCCATGAAGCCGTTGATCAGGTCGGTGCATTCCCAGACGAGGTTCATCGGGATGATGGCGCCGAGGTAGATCATCAGAATATAAAGCAGTTTATAATACGGGATACCTTTGTTTCCGACAAGGTATTCCGTTGCCTTTTCTCCAAAATAGGACCAGCCGATCAGGGTCGTAACGGCGAAGGCGATCAGAGAGGACGTCAGGAAAGCGTCTCCCACATAGGGCAGATGGGAAAATGCCGCAGAGGTCAGTCCGGTGGCGGGAATACCCTGTACAGAAGCGGGGTCATACAGCATATTGGCGACGATAACGATTCCCGTAACGAGGCACATGACGACAGTATCCCAGAAAACGGCAGTCATGGAAACATAGGCTTGATGTCTCGGGTCATTGACGCCGGAAGCAGCGGCGGCAATGGCGGAAGTGCCGATGCCGGCCTCGTTGGTAAAAAGCCCTCTGGCAATGCCGTAGCGAAGAGACATCTGTATGGCGGAGCCGGCAAAGCCGCCCGCGATGGAAGAAAAGGAAAAAGCATCCTTTACGATCAAAAGGCAAGCTGCTGGAAGCTGTTTATGATAAAGGCAGAGCAGCAGAAAGCAGCCGAATAAATAGATAAAACCGATTGCCGGCACGATACGCTCACAGAGATTTCCAATGGCCTTGACACCGCCTAAAATGACGGTACCTGTCACGACGGCGAGCAGGATTCCGATGAAATGCGGTGACAGATGAAAGGACTGGGTGGCTGCCTGTGTGGCGGAATTGGCCTGTGTTGCACAGCCTGCGCCAAAAGCGGCGATTAAGGTGCAAAATGCATAAAAGGAACCAAGAGTTTTGTTATGTAAGCCATTTCGGAGAACGTACATCGGACCTCCGACATAGGTGCCGTCTTTTCTGCGGCTGCGGAATAAAACGCTCAGATAGCATTCGGCATATGCGGTCGCCATACCGAGAATGCCTGTGACCCAGCACCAGAAGACTGCACCGGCGCCGCCGAGCGCGACAGCGGTCGAAACGCCGATGATATTGCCGGTACCGAGAGTGGCGGCAAGCGTGGTGGCGAGCGCGGAGAAAGGGGACAGATTATTGTCTCCGGTATCTTCCATGCCGAGAGAAAGCCTGATGGCATAGAAAATCCTGCGCTGCGGCATATGCAGCTTACAGGTAAAATAAAGGTGTGTGCCCATGAGCACGATAAGAAGGGGAAGTCCCCAGATAAAGTCGTTTGCTTCCTTTATGATCTGCAGCATGATACATCCTTTTTGGCAGTTCCTCCGGCCGGATTGCCGGAGCACCGGTTCGTTAGTTCATTTATATGGAAAAGATTCCGAAAAAAGAACCGGGAAAAGCTTCCGAAAAATAGATAATATGGTATACTATTTTAATGAAAGTGAGTGAAAAAATGGATACGAAGCTGAATGAAACGGCCAGAGAATGGGCTGAGGCGCTGTGTTTCTATGCGGGAGAGGATAAAAACTTCCTCGAACAGTTCTGGAGCGCTTTACAGGAATCGGAGCAGGTTTACCGGGAATTTGTCTACTATTTGGAGAACCGGAATTTTTTGTGCGAATACCGGATTTCAGGGTATACGGTCGTCGATATCATGGTCTGGCAGATGGACCATTTCAAGGCAGAAATGGACAGAGGACATGACGATATGAAGCAAAACGGCGATAAAATGCTTTTAATGGCATTCGACACGATGCTCAAAATGGAAAAAGAACCGGAGAGATATGTATTTCTGATGCAGTCGGAGACCGGTACGGATTATCCCGGAAAATTTGCGTAAGTTATAGATAAATGGAAAGGGTACAAAGCAATGCAGATCATTATCGTTGGTTGTGGAAATGTAGGAGCGACATTAGCGGAGCAGTTGAGCTCGGAAGGACATAATATTTCGGTTATCGATATGGATAACCAGAGATTACAGAATCTGGTGAACAGCTATGATGTCATGGGTGTTATCGGAAACGGCGTTAGTTTTGAGGTACAGAAAGAGGCGGGAGTGGAACATGCGCATTTGCTGATTGCTGTGACAGGTTCCGACGAGGTAAATCTGTTATGCTGTCTGATCGCCAAAAAGACGGGCGGCTGTCATACGATCGCAAGAGTCAGGAATCCTCTTTATAATATGGAGATCAATTATATCAAAGAGGAATTGGGATTGTCCATGGTCATCAACCCGGAGCTTGCGGCCGCAGCGGAAATGTCGAGACTATTAAAGCTTCCGTCGGCGATTACGGTTGATACTTTCACAAAAGGAAGAGTGGAGGTCGTAAAATATCGTGTAGGGGAGAATTCTGTTCTGTGCGACCAGTCTTTACAGCAGATTAAGAGCAGATTGAAATCGGATATTCTGATTTGTACGGTGGAACGCGGAGAAGATGTCTATATTCCGGGCGGTAATTTTATTATCCGGGCCAGGGACGAAATATCCATTATCGGAACCCCGCAGAAAAACCTCGCTTTCTTTAAAAAACTTGGAGCAGCCGTTACCCGTGCCAAAAATGTGATGATCATAGGCGGCGGAAAAACGTCTTATTATCTGGCAAAACAGCTGATGGATATGGGAATCCAGATTAAGATCATCGAGCTGAATAAATCGCGGTGTGAGGAATTGAGTGAGCTGCTTCCGAAAGCGACCATTATACAGGGAGACGGTACGGACAGAGACCTGCTGATGCAGGAAGGACTGATGCAGACAGAGGCTTTTGTTGCCATGACAAGTGTTGATGAAGAGAATATTATGCTGTCTCTGTTTGCCAAAAGCGTATCAAAGGCGAAACTGATCACACATGTACATCGGATTTCTTATGACGAGATCATTGACAGTCTGGATATCGGAAGCGTAATTTATCCGAAAATCTGACGGCGGAAAATATAATTAAATATGTCCGGGCGATGGACAATTCTCTCGGCAGCAATATTGAAACATTGTACCGGCTGAATGATAATCGGGTAGAGGCATTGGAATTTTGTGTAAAAGAGGATTCTCCGGTCATAGGAATCCCGCTTCAGAACATGAAAATCAAGCCGGATATTCTGCTCTGTTCGATTAATCACAAAGGTTCGGTCAGCATTCCGGGCGGCCAGAGCGTGATCAGGTCAGGGGATATGGTCATCGTTGTGACGACGAACACGCGATTGAACGATATCAAGGATATTTTGAAATAAAAGGGAGCGCTTGGCCATGAATTTTTCGATTATCAGATATATTTTATTCCGTGTATTGGAGTTTGCTGCGCTTTTTCTGTCACTTCCCTGTCTGATCGCCATTATTTATCAGGAAAAAGCAGGATATTCTTTTGCAGTCGTGATGGCCGGCTGCCTGCTCGTGGCGGAAATCGGCAGAAGATGGAAGCCTAAGAGCAATGTCTTTTATGCGAGAGAGGGCTTTATTACCGTTTCACTGACCTGGATTGTACTTAGTATCGTTGGTGCGCTGCCGTTTTATTTCAGTCGGGAAATTCCGAACTTTGCAGACGCGCTTTTCGAAACGATTTCCGGACTGACGACGACCGGCGGCAGCATTTTGCCGGATGTGGAGTGTCTGTCCAGGAGCGTACAGTTTTGGCGGCTTTTTACGCACTGGATCGGCGGTATGGGCGTTCTGGTGCTGATTCTTGCCGTGCTGCCGCTTTCCGGCGGTTATAACATGCACCTGATGCGCGCGGAGAGTCCGGGACCGTCGGTAGGCAAGCTGGTGCCGCGTGTGCAGGCGACAGCGAAGATTCTATATGGCATTTATATCGGCATTACCCTATTGCAGATTGTCTGTCTGAAGATAGCCGGCATGAGCCTGTATGATTCGACTGTTCTGACTTTCTCGACGCTTGGAACGGGGGGATTCGGTGTTCTGAATACGAGTATCGGAAGCTATAAGATGTCGATACAGATTATTTTTACGATTTTTATGATACTGGGCGGCATGAATTTCAATGTCTATTATCTGCTTTTGGTCGCCAAAAAGCCGAAAGAAGCGATAAAACATGAGGAAGCGCGGTACTATCTGCTTTTGTTCTTCGGGGCGGCTGCCCTGATCGCATGGAATATCAGAGGCTATTACGGAAACATTGGAGAGGCCTTTCATCATGCGCTCTTTCAGGTCGCTTCTCTTGGGAGTACCACGGGCTTTTCTACGGCGAATTTCGATACATGGCCGGAGTTTTCCAAGGCAGTCCTGTTCGTTATTATGGCAATCGGCGCCTGTGCGGGCAGTACGGGCGGCGGGTTTAAGGTATCCCGTATTCTGCTCCTTGTACAGGATATGAGGAGAGAACTGCTCCGGGTTGTGCACCCGCAGATCGTGAAAAAGCCGCATTTGGAAGGACGGGTAGTGGAGGATGAGACGGTGGAATCGATTCATTCTTATCTGATCATCTATCTGGTGGTCTTTCTGGTGTCTTTTCTGCTCTTGTCGCTAGATAAATATGATATGACGACCAATTTGTCGGCGGTACTTGCGAATCTGAATAATGTAGGTCCAGGTTTTCACAGTGTGGGGCCTACCTGTAATTATGGCGGCTATACGGTATTTTCCAAATTTGTGCTGATGTTCGATATGCTGACCGGCCGTCTGGAATTATTGCCGATGTTGTTGTTGTTCTCGCCAAGGGTGTGGAAAAAATACTAGGGCGAGAAGAAGTTCTAAGGCTCATACCAAAGGGTATTTCGCCAAGAACTTCTACGGTTTGCGATGCGAACCTTTCTCGCCCGAAAGAACGCCCAAAAGGGGCGTTCTTCCCAAGAATGAACTTCTACGGTTCGCGATGCGAACCTTTCTCGCCCGAAAGAACGCCCAAAAGGGGCGTTCTTCCCAAGAATGAAGTTCTACGATTTGCGATGCGAGCCTTTTTCGCTGGGAAGAATACCGGGAAAGGGGCGTTCTTCCTGTAGAAATGGAGAGTTAGGAGAGAATGTGGAGGATTACGAATGATAAAGGAAAATATCAGAATCAGGAAGGCAATTGTACATATTATGGATCCGACGATCGGGATGCCGGTGCTGTCTGACACGGAGTTGGAATACGGTTCGGAATTTGCTGATTTTATGAAGGAGCATATTGCGAAGATCAGTTCCGGCGACGATACGAAGGAAAGCCGATTCTATCAGGAAGAGTCGGAAGTATATCATATCCTGGAGCAGTATGCGGACGATTCCTTTGTAGATATCAGCCAGGATATCGCGGCGCTTTTATATGAGATCATGAAAAGCAATATTGATATCCCGGCCGCCGATTTGATCGTTGTGCGCTTTCAATATGAGGATGAGGAATATCTTGCCCTGTTAAAGATGAATTATAAACCTTTTTACACCCATCGGACGATGACGCTCGAGGAGGGGAACAGCAATGAGATTATCCGTCATAAGTCGATACTGCCTTCGGAGAGCCAGCGGCTGACGGAAGCGGCCATTATCCGGCTGGATGACCTCGCGGTCTGGGCCATTGAGAAGAAATATGAGGTGAACGGGGAGAAAACGAATTATTTTTCTTTCCTTTTCCTGAAATGCAGCAGCCATCTTTCCCATAAGTCAAAACTCTCCATTGTCAGCAGGGCGGTCGAGAGCGTGCAAAAGGAAGCATATGATGAGTCGGAGCGATTTGTAAAACAGATGGAGGCTAAGAGTATCATACAGGAGGAAATCGCGGAGAACGGCGGTTTTACCGTGGAGGAGATTGCAGAGAAGATTTTCGTGGAAAAGCCGGAATTAAAAGTTGCTTTTCAGGATAAAATGGAAAAGTACGACATGGTAAAAGAGGAAATTCAGCCACAGAGCGAAAATACGGTCAGAAAATATCAGAGTCAGCATTTATACACGGACACAGGAATTGAGATTAAGATTCCGATGGAACAGTATAAGAATCCGAAGAGTGTGGAATTCATTACCAATCCGAATGGAACGGTATCGGTACTGATCAAGAACATAGAGCATTTGGAAGCAAAGCTGTAAAAAGCATAAGGAGAGGTATCTATGGGTACGATAATCAATTATATCGAGGAGTATGGTGATTATACTTTTTCGGAAAAACCGTTTGGCGAGGTGGACAGTCTGATTCTGTGTCAGTTCGCTTATCTGAAGTTCGACGGTCTGGTGCCGGGAGTGGATGACGATGCGCCGCCGGTATCCATTCGTCAGGTGTTTGAGAACAGGGATTATGATAATCTGTATGGGGATGAGCGGTATCGGGAAAAAAATACCGAACTGTTTCTTGCGATGGTACACAGTCGTCGGTTCGGAAGTTTAAAAATAAACTATTATGTAAATCAGATAGAATTGGAAAAAGAGACACAATTTTCTGCAGTTACGTTCCAACCGGATGAAGAGCTTTACTATATTGCTTACCGCGGTACGGACGAGACGATCGTGGGATGGAAGGAAGATTTGAATCTGGCCTTTTCCGAGCCGGTGCCGGGCCAGCTCATGAGTGTCGAATACCTGGAAAAGAGCGCCGGGAAGATTGGAAAGCCTTTTTATATGGGGGGACATTCCAAAGGCGGTAATTTCGCGGTATATGCGGCAATGAACTGCAGGCAGGATATTCAGGATAATATTGTCATTATTTTTAATCACGACGGTCCTGGATTTCGCCCGGAAGTCAGGGAGAAAGGACAATTCGACAAAATAGAGAACAGGATTCGTCAGACGGTGCCCCATTCGTCAATGGTAGGCATGCTGCTTTCTTCCGAAAGGAATTACCGGGTCGTGGAAAGCAGGAATTTTGGTCTGGCACAGCACGACCCTTATTCCTGGTTGATTGAGAAAGACAATTTTCAGATTGTAAAGCAGATTTATTCCGGCAGAATGTTTGTGGATACGACGATTAATGACTGGATATTGTCTTTGAATCAGGAGCAGATGCGCATCTTTGTGGATACGCTGTATGATGTCGTAAAAGCTTCAGAGGCGGATAATCTGATTGATTTTACCGCCAACTGGAAACGGAGCATTCAGGGAATTATGTCAGCAATTAAAAATGTTGACGCCGATACGACCAAAACCATGAATGATATTATGAAGGCATTGTTCGAGATGCTTTCCCAGCATACGAAAGAGGAGCTTCAGGGAAAGAAGAAACATGGCCGGCATCGCCATCCGGTGCATAACTCCAGAAAATAGGAGAGCAGTTCCATGCCGCCTTTATCGGGAATCCGCTCAGGATGCCACTGGACTGCGAGGACAGGGTGTACGGCGTGTGCGAGGGCTTCAATCGTGCCGTCGGAAGCCTGACAAATGGGGAGAAGCCCTTTTCCGAGGGTATCGACAGCCTGATGATGGGCGGAGTTGACGAAAGCGCTGCTTCCGTACAGCTGATAAAAGAAATCTGTGCGGCTGCATCCGATGTGATATACATAGTGGAACTGGTCTTTTCCATTCCACTGATGGGAAGTCGCATTTTTAATATGCTGACAAATCGAACCGCCAAAATGAACGTTGATGACCTGCATGCCCTTACAGATACCGAGTACGGGTTTGTGCCGCTTGATGAAAAAATCAAGGGCCTGAAGCTGAATGATATCCAGTTCTGTATCAATCTGCCGGGAACCATGATTGTGCTGTCCGAAAAAGGCCGGGGTAATGTCTCCGCCGCCGGGAAGCAGCAATCCGTTGCAGTCTGCACATTGTTCGGGGTCTAAAGAGGTAAAGGGGGAAGCACCGATGAGCCGCAGCGCCTTTTCATAATTGACGGTATCCTGTGAGCGGCCGATGATGGCAATCGAAGGAGAAAACATGGCAGGACCTCGCATAGATGGTTATATGCCTATTTTATGCCGTCGCGGTGCAAAGGGTTACGCCTGGCTTCCGGCTCTTCCTGCGCTTTTCATTTGTTTCTTTTTCTCATACATACGGTCATCGGCCATCTGGTATACTTTATCGATATTGTGTTCCTGCATACTGCAGGAAGCATAGCCATAGGCGATAGACATATTCAGATTTGTGATCTCCCGGTTTTTCCGCTCCACAGCGGCCTGAAACTGCGCAAGCAGTCTTGTGATTTCTTCATTTACGGTGGTATGGAGAATGGAAATGAATTCATCGCCGCCAATCCGCGCAACCATGCCATGTGCCTCAAAGGTTTCCTGAATGGCCTCCGCGGCGCTTTTGATCAGGATATCGCCTCTTGTATGTCCGTAAGTATCATTGGTCTTTTTCAGATCGTTTAAGTCGAAACAGATGATCGTATAGTTCAAATCTTCCGTTTCTCTGATCTTATTGATATATTCCATGCAGTACCGGCGGTTATGGATTTGTGTCAGTTCATCGGTATAGGCGCTTTTCAAAAGAAAATTCCGTTCCGTTTCGTGCATCATCTTCTGTGTCAGACTGATATAGAAGGAGCAGATCAGGATTGCAATGAAGATGACGACTCCGACGGATGCCACGCCGCGCAGTGTGAGCGGTGTGGAACCATGAAAGCGGCTGCTGCAGTAGCTGATCAGGTCATAGGAGACACATACACCGATGATCAGCATGCCGATGAGGAGGAGCCGGTCTATGAGCTGACTGGATTTCAGATTCAAAATTTCTATAAAGAGAAAATAGACCAGATCGCAGACGATGAATACCTGCATATAGGGCAGTGTTGCTGCGAGATGGACAATGTCCATGGCATGAAGGATGATCATACAGGCGGTGACAGCAGTCTGTATGATGAAAAGCGTCCGGTAACAGTATTGTAGAAATCTTTGTTTCAGTTTCCACACATCTTCCCGCATATAAATGAGCAGCGGAATCGGGGCGAGATAGAAAGAAAGATATTCTAATAGCGATACGGAATACAGTGGGATGGAGAAGATCAGGACTACATTATAATAGCACAGCGTCCACAGACCGATCAGGAGAGAAAAAATCGAAACGCAGAACAGTCTGATATATTTCAGGGAAAAGGCAAGGGCAAATACGGTAATTATCATGGCAACAAGGCCGAATATGAGCAGAAAACAGCCTGTAAACAGCGGAATCCGGTTTTCCGTCATCAGGAGCCGGAAGGCATTTTCCCAGGGATAGATACGAAGAGAATCCAATTTGGAAAATACTTTTTCTTCTGTCTGATAGAGATGAATCCTCAATGTTTTTCCGCAGTTTTCGTTCGGAAAGTTGATGAACTGGTAACCGCTGCCGACTGTTTTACCCTGTTCGACTCTGTCAAGACCGTATTCATAGAACAGCTCATCATCGATATAGATTTGGATAGCGGATTGTCTGATATGTAAGCGGAGTGCACCGTCAGAAGCGCCAAGATCATCGGGGAGTTCCCGCTGCATGATGATCTCGCTGCCTTTTTTGAGGGTATCGAAGCGAAAGTCATTCAGAGAGACGTCGTAATAAATATCATCATCTATGCTGATCATCCAGGAATCGTCCAATGAGATATATTGTGACATGACGGAAAGATCCTTTACGAGCAGTCTGTCTACCTGGGGCAGCCAGATCAGCGTGCTGATCAGCGCATAAAGAATCCAAATTGTTCTGAGTAATGTTTTTGGAAGAGGTTTTTTTGGTTTTTTCATGCTTTTATTATAAATACAGGGAAGACGAATTGCAAGCAGGCATTGACGAAAAAGCAGATATATGATATTTTTAGGCTGATTATATAGGATTGAAGAAAGGTATGGTTATTGAGATGGAAAGGTATTTTGGAGAAAGTACTCCGAAACTGGGGTTTGGTTTGATGCGCCTGCCCAAGGAGGAGTCAGGGAAGATCGATCTGGAGCAGACGAAAAAGATGGTGGACTTGTTTCTGGAGGCGGGGCAGACTTATTTCGACACGGCTTATGTGTATGATGGCGGTGATTCGGAGCGGGCAGCCAAAGCGGCGCTCGTGGACAGATATCCGCGGGAAAGCTTTACGCTGGCGACGAAACTGAATACCAATGTGGAAGGCTGTGATGAACAATCGGCAAAACAGCAGTTCTATACGAGTCTGGAGAGAACCGGTGCCGGATATTTCGATTATTATCTGCTCCATGCTCTTCAGGCAAAAAATTATGAAAAATATGAGCGGTTCGGCATCTGGGATTTTGTAAAGGAGCAGAAAGAAAAGGGATTGATCAGGCATTGGGGGTTCTCTTTCCATGCGGGGCCGGAACTTTTGGAGGAACTTCTGACGGCGCATCCGGATGTGGAATTCGTTCAGCTTCAGATAAATTATGCGGACTGGGAAAACCCGGATGTTACGGCGAGAGCCAATTATGAGGTGGCGAGAAAGCATGGAAAATCAATCGTGGTGATGGAGCCCGTCAAGGGTGGAACGCTGGCATCTCCGCCGGAAGCCGTACAGAATATTTTCCGAAGCGCGGATGAAAAGGCATCCATGGCATCCTGGGCAATCCGGTATGCGGCATCTTTGGACGGCATTCTGACGGTGCTGTCCGGCATGTCCAATGTGGAACAGATGATGGATAACCTTTCCTATATGAAGGATTTTAAGCCGCTTGGCCGGGAGGAGCTGCTGACGATACAAAGGGCGCAGGAAGCGATGAATGCGGTACAGATGATTCCGTGTACGGGCTGTCACTACTGTACGGCCGGATGTCCGAAGCAGATTCCGATTCCCGAAATATTTGCGGCGAGAAACGAACAGCTGGTCAGAGGACAGCTTGAAAAGGGAGCGGCCGATTATGAGTCGGTGACTGCTCATGCCGGAGCGGCCTCTGACTGCATTGCCTGCGGCCAGTGTGAGAGGGCGTGTCCGCAGCAGATTCCAGTTATCCGGTGTCTGACGGAATGCGCGGAGGTATTCTGCAGATAGTCCGTGATCGTGACGGATGAAACCGCGGCCATCCCGCCGCGCCTCCGGCAGGCCGTATTTTCTATTTCGGTGTGGATACAGCGAGCTCCTTATGAAGTTTTAATGCCATGGGCACGGTAACAGCGGCGGCGAGGACATCGGCGACGGGCTGAGCGTACAGGATACCCGGCAGCCCCCAGACCGTGGGTAAGAGCAGGATGATGGGGATAAAACAGATTCCCTGCCTGCATGTGCCAAGAAAGAATCCTGCACGCCCTTTTCCCAATGCGAGAAAAAGGGAAGCGTATACCGTGTGAAAACCGAACAGCATAAAGGACAGGCCGCCGGCTCTGAGTGAAGCGGTGCCTGTTCTTATCATTTCCGTATCGTTTTCGGTAAACTGTGAAAGGAAGGCGGTCGGAAAAACGGCGAGAATCAGGCCGTAAACGACACAGAATGCGGTTGACCAGAGAACGGATATTTTAATTGCCTGACGCAGGCGGTCATATTTTCGGGCACCGAAGCTGTATCCGGCAATCGGCTGGAATCCCTTGAGAAAACCGAAAACGCTCAGACTTCCCATGGAAACAAATCTTGTAACGACGCCCATCGCGGCGATGACGGAGTCACCATATGTTCTGGCCTGCGTATTGATGCAGGAAATGGACACGCTCGTTAAAATCTGAAAAACGAGGGTCGGAATACCTATCTTACATATCTCTGATAAGATTTCCCCGGAAAAACAACAATCTTTCCATTGAAAACGAAATATGCTTCTGCGCGTCATGATAAAGTGCAGATAGACCAGGGTGGATACCAGTTGGGAGATGGCAGTCGCTATGGCAGCCCCCGTAACATCAAGATGCAGTCCGTAAATGAACAGCGGGTCCAGTGCCGTGTTCAGAACAGCGCCTGCTATCAGGGCGCACATGGTCGTTTTGGCTGCGCCTTCGCTCGCTGCGATATTGTTCATTGCAACGTTAAAGATATTGAAGATGCAGGAGATGATATAAATGCGGGCGTACCGGAGCGCATAGGGAAGAATGCTCGCCGTAGCGCCGAGCAGCAGTAAAACGGGTTTCAGAAAGAGAATGGACAGAAAGATGAACAAAGCGCCAAGCAGTAAACTGCCATAAATGGCGGTGCTGGCCGTTTGCCCGGCTTTCTGCCGGTCTCCGTTTCCGAGCAGCCGCGATATGTACGAGGCTGCTCCGTTGCCAAAGAGCAGTCCCAGACCGACGATGACCTGTCCAAGCGGAAAGACGACGGAGATCGCGCCCATCTGACTTTCTCCCAGACCGCTTACAAAATAGGCATCCACAAGGTTGTAGAATGCGTTTACCAGCATTCCAGCCATTGTGGGTATTCCCATGGCGAGCAGCGCTTTGGGAATGGGAGCATTTCCTAAGAGTTCCGTTTTTTCTGTTTGTGAGATCCTGTTTTTGGTTTTCATAATAATCCTCCTTTTAATATAATTTATAATACTATAATTTATAGTAATTGAAAAGCATAGAATATAATACTATAATTTATAGTAATAGTCAAGTGTGAGAAGAAGTTCTAAAAGACCAACACGCCTGACGGTGTGGTGTCAGAGGACGCTTCGTCAAGAACTTCTACGGTTCGCGGAGCGAACCTTTCTCACACGGAAGAATGCCCTGGCGATTCTTCCAAGATTTTTTAGACAGTTTGTGCCGGAGTGAAATGAAAAAGGAGAAAAGTATGTCGGCAATCGATCTTATTGTATTGGGAATGTTAAAGCAGGAGCCTTTAAGCGCATATGATATGCAGAAGCAGGTAGAGTACAGGAATGTTTCCCGCTGGGTAAAAATCAGTACACCATCCATTTATAAAAAGGTGATTCAACTTGAAGAGAAAGGGCTGGTAGAGAGTCATACAAAAAAAGAAGGGAAGATGCCTGAAAAGACGATCTACTCTATCACGGCCAAAGGAGCGCAGGAATTTGAACGGCTGATGCTCGCGATTGCGGAGGAACCGATTCATATTTTTCTGGACTTCAATGCGGTCATCGTCAATCTGCAGAGTCTGCCCGAGGAACAGCAAAGATTGTGTCTTGAAAAAATTAGAAAGAACGTCATGGATATGAAAGGCGAACTGGAAGAAAATATCCGGCAGAAAGAGCATGTTCCGACGATTCCGGCAGCGGGTATGGCAGTGCTGCGCCAACAGTATATGCTGATACAGGCTGTCGAGGCGTGGCTGGAATCGCTGTGAAACGGCTGCTGTGGGTAAGTGCGGGCGGAATCACTGTGAAACGGCGGCTGAGGCGGGCGGAATCACCGGAAACAGCCGCTATGGAAGCTGCGACCTGACAATTTCGTAGATATCTTTTCCGGCCTTTTTCTCAAAATAATGTTTCAGCTCCATGTTCTTATCCCATTTCGACTGCGGATAGGAGCCGTAGCGCCTGCGGACGTCGTTCATGCGGTCTTCCATATCGACGACGCCTTCTGCAGCGGCCAGCGCGTCGCACAACTGAATCAATCTGTCATAATCGTCGAAGGTGGTCTGCGCCAATGCCTGTCGGAGTTCTTTCGTTTCCGCTTCGGTGATATCGAACTTGCCGATATAGCATTCGAGTGTTCCTTCGCAGAAGGAATGAGTCAGGCAGATCCGTGCCGCTTCATCGTATCCGAGGCGGAGCATATATTTCCAGCCGTCATAGACGTGACCGAGATGGCGCACGCCGAATTTCCGGCCGATATCGTGTAACAGACCCAATATATAAGCTTTTTCGGAATCCATATCGTGACAGGCAAGCGCAATTTTCTCCGCGCACTGTGCAGTCACAAGACTGTGACGGCCCCATGGACCGGGATTGCACTGTTCTGCTTCTTTCAGAAGCTCTGCGGCTTCGATTTGCGATGGTAACATCGAGATATCCTCCGTTTATTCCCGCGGGCATTGAGTCAAGCAGCCGTGCTTGCAGCGGGGTTTTTGACTGAAGTTTTTTGTTGGGGAAATGGATCCTGTGGGAGCCGTCTTACAGAAGCGGCTTCCAATGAAAACATTTTTGCTATTTTAGCATTTTATTCCGGGGGATGCAAGTTTTAAAAATATTGAGACAGGAGAAAAGTGGATGAACATACAGGAATTTTGGGATGCCGTATTGAAACACGGTAGTTTGACAGTTGAATAAAAGAAAAATTCTTGCAGGCCTGATAAAGCCTGTATTTTTTTGTCAAATTTTCTTTTATTTTATGTGGCTATTTGTACGTATTTGTGCTATAATAGAGGCATGGAGGATATGCCTTATGAAACTAACTTGTGCCGGATCTAAAAAATCGCCTACTTATTATGTTCAGAAATCTGTCCGTATTGGAACCAAAACAACTACCAAAACTGTTGAACGTCTTGGCAGCATTGAAGAACTCAAAGCCAGATGTGGTGATATGGATCCCATTGAATGGGCAAAAGAATATACAAAAAAATTGACCTTAGCAGAAAAAGGATCAAAGCAGGGAATTCTTCTCAAATATTCCGCGTCCATGCTTATTGATAAAAATGT